>NZ_MOMC01000038.1 GCF_001983105.1 Pseudofrankia asymbiotica
GACCGGCACGACGACGTGCTGCGGTTCGTGTTCGACCTCGACGTGTGGCCCACGAACAACCTGTCAGAGCGCGATCTTCGGCCTTTCAAGACCCAGCAGAAGATCAGCGGGCGGCTCACCTCCGCGGCCGCGACCGCCTGCCGCCTCCAGGTCGCCAGCTACCTCTCTACCGCCCGCAAGCACGGCGTGTCCGCCCTGCAGGCCCTACGGCTCGCGTTCCGCGGCACCCCCTGGATGCCGCCCCCAGCGATCACTGCCACCTGACCAACCACCCGCCTGACCCCGCCGCGCCGACCCACCGRCACGGCCCACAGCCACGCCCCCGAACCGCCACCCACAGCAAGATCCCTAAACCAGGTGAATGTTTACCCGGCGGGCCTCCGGAGTCAGGTCGCGATGCTGGTTCTGAATCCACGTCGCCCTGGTCGGGCCCGAGATCCACCGCACCCTTGTGCTCGAACGCCGCCGGACCATTGACCGGTACGAGTCCTGGCTCGCCCACGCCCTCATCCACCGGCTGCTGCGTCGCACCTGACAGCCGCGGCCCTGGCACGTGCCACAGCGCCGCCTCGATTCAGTCATTACCGAGCGCGGCGAGATGACAGCGGACTAAGGTTCCTGGCTGGATCTGATCGTCCAAAGGGGGGACGTACGTGTTCGGTCTCGAGCTGCAGGCATCCAAGAACGTGTTCGTCAAGGGGGTGCGGGACCGCGAGGTCGCATACCGTCACGCCAGCGAACTTCTCACACTGGAAGGCGACGAGACACTCACCGGTGCGCTGTCCGAGCTGGAGTTCGTCACCGCCCCGGTCAACTCGCTCGCCAAGGCTCGGACGGCGGTCGGCTTCGCGAAGGACGTCGCGACCGAGCTGGCCAGACTGGCGCGAGCCAGTGGGGGCGAGCTGACGTTCAGGAAGGGTGACAAGTTTGTCAATGGCATTGAGGGCATATGGGAGCGGGACTGCACGCTCCAGATCAACGACAGCACGTTCGCCGCAAAGCCACAGGGGACGGTGGGCGTCCCGCTGGCCGAGCTCAAGGATTTCGTCGAAGCGGTGCTCCGCAGCGAGGGCGCGACCGGAGCGAACTACCTCAGGAGTCTGGCCGAGATACGCGCGAAGAGCGGGCTCGACTTCGACCACGGCGACCCGGAGCTGACCGGATTCCTGACCGCGTGCCACATCTTCCTGCTGGCCGCCGTCTGGAACTTCTCACCCGACCGCGCCGTAGGCCCCGACGGAACACCGCTGATCGCCAAGGATGGCGACTTCTTCCGAGTGTTCACGTTCAAGGACAGCGCACATCTCAAGGCGTTCAAGCACATGCCCCCCGGGTCTAAGGTGGAGGAGTTCTCCTTCTACAAGGCTGACGGCGGACACTGCCGTGTGCTCGTCAACCGCGACTCGCCGAAGTCTTCGTTCACGCTGCTGCATCGGACTGACTTCCACGCCATGTTCGACGCTCTCCCGGAAGACCAGAAGACCCGCCTCCGGACGCAGCCGGGCCATATTCCCCCCGCCCTGTGGCCGGYGGACTGGTCCGACAGGTTCCTGTTCCCGTTCCCATACCGGGCGGACCCGCCCGACCCCCAGATGGCGATCCCGGAATACGCCGCCGGCGGYTGGCCCAAGGACGGGGTGACCCGGCAGGAAAAATGGCAGCTCATCGAGCATGGTCCAATGATCAGTGCGTGGTGGGACAGCGTCCTCAACGGGCGGCCGACGCCCGGGCAGCAACCCGGTGCGCCAAGGATCCGGAAGGACCTCGCCTCGCCACCGCCCGGATTGCGAGGCCGACGCCCGGAAAAGATCGCCGACTTTCCGGGCGACGATGAGAACAAGCGGGAGTACTACGGCATGGGCGCCTTCCCGATGGACCGGAAGGACGGCCCGAAGCCGCTGGCTGTCTTCGAGCTGCGGGCCTTCGCCGACCACCAGGAGGTGACGGCTCTCGGCCCGCCCACCCTCGACACGTGGGACAGCATCGCGCAGATCTTCTACAGGAAGTTCGTGCCCAAGGCCTGACGCCGTGCCCGGTGGGCGCCCTACCGCGCTGTCCCGCTTGGCGGACCGTTCGCGACCGGCTCTGGCGACCCTGTGTCACGGGGGCGCCAGTCACCGGGTAGCTGTGAAGGATTGCCAGGCCCCGCTCGCGATCGACGGGGGATCGTCGCGGGGAAATCGGCTACATATCCTCGGGCACGTGGGTCGAACGCGTGAGCCAGCGATAGGCCTGCCGCCAGACCTCGGCCTCGTCGAACCGGTGCGCCTCCCAGGTCATGGCCCTGACCTGGCCGCGCCCGCGGTACCTGCGCATGATCGTCGTGTGGGGTGGCCATCGCGCGAACCCTCGCAACGCCTCCTCGTCCGTCCAGACGGACACCGCGCCGGTGCGTCTGGCCAGCGGTTCGGCCCACAGCCAGAGGCCGACCGCGCCGTCGAGGCGCGGCCACGACCGCCGCAGGCCGAACCCGGCCCGAGCGATGCCGGGCAGGCTCCGCGACCGCGCGCTGGTGAAGTCCGTGACGCTGACGAGCACCGGCCCGCTCATGCCTGACGCCGGCCCCGGCCGCCAGCCGCTTCTGAGCACGTGTCACGCCTTCCAGGACGGATCCCGGCCCAGCAGGCCGAGCAGCCGGTGGCGTGCGGGCACGCCGTCGGGCACCACCGTCGCCCGTTCGAACGCGGCGCCCGGGCCGCGGCCGTCGGCGGGGACGATCTCGGCGACGCGCAGCGCGGCGGCGGTCAGGTCCTCGTCGGGTTCCCACGGAGCACCGATCGTCGCCGCGACATCCCAGGCGTGCACGACGTAGTCGACCAGATGGAAGCTGATCGCGACCCGTCCGGGGAAGGTGATTCCCTCGATCACCTCCGGAAGGGCGAAGGGTCGATCGAGCGCGTCATCCGCGGTGAACGCGTCGCTGACCAGCTCCGCCGAAGCCTGGTAAGCGGCGTGCGGGTTGTCGCCGAGGTCGCCGCTCCGCCAGACGGGGAGGGCCTCACCCTCGCCACGCGCGGCGGCGGCGAAGCCCTCGTTCTGGCTGACCAGGTGCCGCAGCAGGCCGTACAGGGTCCAGTCCGGGCATGGAGTCGGGAGGGTCAGCTGATCGGCAGTGACGTGGCCGACCATCTCGCCGGTGAGTGCCAGCGCGCGGCGGTCGAGCTCTCGGATGTCCAGGTGTCCGATGTCCATGACGCGGAGCCTAGAAATCGGCAGTGGCCCAGGGTCAGGTCCAATGTCGGCCAATATGATTGGGCCAATATGGAGGTCCACGTGAGCCTCGAGGGGCATCGCGACCTGTCCGGCCAGGTGTACCGGCAGCTGCGCGCCGCCATCCTCGACGGCCGGCTGCGTCCCGGCGACCCGCTACCGCCGACCCGGGAGCTGGCCCGCCGCCTCTCGGTGGCGCGCAACACGGTCAGCGTCGCCTACGACCGGCTGGCGGCCGAGGGATACCTCGACAGCAAGGTCGGCGCGGGAACGTCCGTCCGCGCGGGCGGCCACCTACAGCGCACCGCCACCACGGGACCCCCACTCAGACCGCTGCGGCCGCGTCCCGTCTGGGACACGATCACACCCTGGCTGGACCCGAGCGGCGCCGGATCGGCGGCGGTCGCGTTCGACTTCCGTGTGGGCCTTCCCGACGTTCGCCTGTTCCCGTACGAGGTCTGGCGGCGGCTGGTCGCGCAGGAGTCGCGCCCGTCGGCGGCCCTCGCGGCCGGCTATGGCGATCCGGCCGGCCACGCCGGCCTGCGGACGGCGATCGCGCGGCACATCGGCCTGTCCCGGGCTGTGCGAGCCGGGACAGGCGACGTGATCGTGACCAGCGGCATTCAGCAGGCGCTCGACCTGATCGGCCGCGTGATGATCGAGCCGGGCGACCTGATCGCGGTCGAGGAGCCCGGATACCCTCCCGCCCGCCTGCTGTTCCGGTCGCTGGGCGCCAGGGTGGCCGGCGTGCCCGTGGACTCCGAAGGGCTGCGCGCGGACGCGATCCCGGCGGGGACGCGCGCCGTCTACGTGACCCCGTCGCACCAGTTCCCGCTGGGCATGCCGATGTCCCTGCCACGGCGGATGGCGCTGCTCGACTGGGCGGAGCGCCACGGCGGCATGGTCATCGAGGACGACTACGACAGCGAGTTCCGGTTCGGCGGGCGGCCCATCGAACCACTGCAGAGCCTTGACCGCGCCGGGCACGTGCTCTACGTCGGCTCCTTCTCGAAGACCATGCTGCCCTCGCTGCGGATCGGCTTCCTCGTGGCGCCTCCCGCGCTGCACGACGCGTTGCGCACGGCCAAGTACGTCACCGACTGGAGTACGTCCGTGCCGACGCAGGCCGCCCTCGCCCGGTTCGTCGACGACGGCCTGCTCGCCCGGCACATCCGCCGGATGCGGCATGTCTACGAGGCCCGGCACGAACTCATCAGGACCACGCTGGGCGACCATGCCGCGGATCGGTTCGACCTCGTCCCGTCCTCCGCCGGTCTGCACCTGACGGCCTTCGCCACCGGCGACCTCGCCGACCCAGCCGTGTTCGCCCAGGCGGTGACGCGGGCCCGCGCGTCCGGCGTGGCGCTGCACACCCTGGCCGAGGTCGCCGACAGTCCGCTGTCGCGCTCCGGGCTCGTCTTCGGCTACGGCGCGATCGCCGCACCGGACATCGGCCCCGGCCTGGCGCGGCTCCTCGCAGAGCTTTCTGGCCGCCGTCTCCCAAGGAGTTCGGCTGGGTCGTGAAGGTGCCAAGCCAGTGGATCTCCAGGCGCTGGTGCGCGATCCGCCAGCCGTTCGGTGCCCGGTGCCCGGTGCCCGGTGCCCAGTGTCCGGTGTCCGGTGTCCGGACGAGCCTGTTGTGGAAGGCCGTGACGCGGACCAGGCGGAAATCGTGCATAGGGCCGCGTTTTCTCCCGGGCGGGACAACTCTGCCGACGGCGTCACCCTCGTGACCGGGAAGTCACCGATTAGGCGGTCGCCCGCTATAAACAGGCGACCTCATGATTACGGGAGATTGCATGGTCCACGTCGCATGCGACGAAGGTAGGCCGGATTCGGGCGCCACGGATGTTTCGGCGACGGTCGGTCGAAAAGGAAGCATTCGATGATTCGGCTCACCGAACGGGCGCGCGCGGCGCTGCGCGACGGCGAGGTGATCGTGTTCGACTGGGCCGTGCTGGGGCTGTGCTGTGGATGTACCGGCCAGCCGTGGCTCCGCACGGCGCCGCGGGCCGTCGCGCTGAGATACCGCGGCTTCCGCCCGCTCGACGCGGAGCCGACCGGCGGCGTCATGGCCCATCCGCTCGCCTATCTCCGGCTGATGGACAGGGATGTAACGGTCGATTGCCGGTCTCGCCTCGGGCTCCGGCGCTTCAGTTGCGATCCACCCCAAGGCGTCGGGCTCACCGAGTTGTTCGGCCGGACTTCTTCGGACTCGGGTCACAGGGGGTAGGACATGACCGCTCACCTCGGCGTGACCGACACCGGCCGTGCACCTGGCCGTGGTACGGCCCATCGGCTCCGGTCGATCGTCATCTGGATCGCCGTGTCGGTAGCCGGCGCGATCGGCTGGGCCGTGCTCGCGCTTTCCCGGGACGAATCGGTATCCGCGGCCTGGATTCTGGTCGCGGGCCTTGGATCGTTCGCGATCGCCTTCCGCTTCTACGCGCGGTTCCTGGCGAACAGGGTGCTGAGAGTGGACGACAGCCGGGCGACGCCGGCCGAGCGCCTCGACAACGGCGTCGACTACCAGCCGACCGACCGGCGGGTTCTGTTCGGCCACCACTTCGCGGCCATCGCCGGGGCCGGACCTCTCGTCGGCCCGGTGCTGGCCGTACAGATGGGTTACCTGCCCGGCACGATCTGGATCGTCGGCGGCGTGATTTTCGCCGGTGCGGTGCAGGACATGGTCACGCTGTTCTTCTCCATGAGGCGGGACGGCAGAAGCCTCGGCCAGATGGCCCGCGACGAGATCGGCCCGGTCGGCGGAGCCGCGGCGCTGATCGCGGTCTTCGCGATTATGATCATTCTACTGGCGGTGCTCGCGCTCATCGTGGTGAGTGCCCTCGCGCACTCCCCGTGGGGCACGTTCTCGATCGCGATGACGATCCCGATCGCGGTGTTCATGGGCCTCTACGTGCGGGTGCTGAGGCCCGGGCGGGTGGGCGAGGCCACCGCCCTCGGCGTCGCCGCGCTGGTCGCGGTCATCGTCGGCGGCCGTTGGGTCCAGGAGTCCGGGCTCGCCTCCGCCTTCACGCTCAGCCCGAAGGTTCTGGTCGCCTGCATCATCGGTTACGGTTTCGCGGCCTCGGTGCTGCCGGTGTGGCTGCTGCTCGCGCCGCGCGACTACCTCTCCACGTTCATGAAGATCGGAACCATCGGCCTGCTCGCCGTGGGGGTTCTCGTCGAGCTTCCGGCGCTTCACGCGGGTGCGATCAGCCCGTTCGCGGCCAAGGGAAACGGGCCGGTCTTCGCCGGCAGCCTGTTCCCGTTCCTCTTCATCACCATAGCCTGCGGGGCCCTGTCCGGATTTCACTCACTCGTGGCGTCCGGCACGACCCCGAAGATGATCCAGAAGGAGTCCCAGGTCCGGGTGATCGGCTACGGCGCGATGCTGGCCGAGTCCTTCGTCGCGCTGATGGCGCTGATCGCGGCGGCGGTTCTCAGCCCGGGCCTCTACTACGCCATGAACGCACCCGCCGGGGTGGTCGGGACGACGGCTGCCTCGGCCTCGGCGGCGGTCGCCCACCTCGGATTCACCGTCACCCCGGACGTGCTCGACTCCGCGGCCCGGGCCGTCGGCGAGTCGACGCTGGTCGCCCGTACCGGTGGCGCCCCGACGCTCGCCGTCGGCATGTCCAACATCCTCTCCGGCGCCTTCGGCACCGGCGGGCTCGCCGCGTTCTGGTATCACTTCGCGATCATGTTCGAGGCGCTGTTCATCCTCACCACCGTCGACGCCGGTACCCGGGTCGGCCGGTTCATGCTGCAGGACATGCTCGGGAACGTCTGGAAGCCGATCGGCCGGGTGAGCTGGTGGCCCGGGGTCTGGCTGTGCAGCGCCGTCGTGGTGGGTGCCTGGGGCTACTTCCTCTGGACCGGGGCGACCGACCCGCTCGGCGGCATCAATCAGCTTTTCCCGCTGTTCGGCATGGCCAACCAGCTGCTGGCTGCCATCGCGTTGACGGTGG
Source organism: Pseudofrankia asymbiotica (assembly GCF_001983105.1). Lineage (GTDB taxonomy): Bacteria > Actinomycetota > Actinomycetes > Frankiales > Frankiaceae > Pseudofrankia > Pseudofrankia asymbiotica. Next base: position 7,182 of record NZ_MOMC01000038.1, read on the forward strand.
CGACCACTCTGCTCATCAAGAGCGGGCGGGCGCGGTGGGCGTGGGTGACCGGCATTCCGCTCGCCTGGGATGTCGCCGTCACCTTCACCGCGGCCTGGCAGAAAATCTTCTCGGACGATCCCAAGCTCGGCTTCTTCGCCCAGCGCGATCGTTATGCCGCCGCGCTCGACGACGGCAAGATTCTCGCGCCGGCCAAGTCCCTCGGTGACATGCACAGGGTCGTGCAGAACTCGACGGTGGACGGGATCCTGGCGGCGCTGTTCGCCCTGCTGGTCCTCGCCGTGCTCGTCGACGCGACCCGGGTCTGCGCACGCACGGTTCGCGGCCGCACGCCGGCACCCACCACGGAGACGGCGTACGTGGCCTCGCGACTCGTGGTGCCCGCGGGACTGTTCGCGAGCGCGACCGCGAGTCACCTGCCCGCGCAGGCAGGCGAGGCCTCCGTCACCCGCGATCCCGATCCCGCGTCTGCCCTGCCACCGGCCCACTGACAGGTTCGGCACCGGCCCGAACTCAGATCCGGAAGTGATCATGTAGGTGATGCGGTGTATCCGCGCTTCCTTACCCGCGGAACTGTCGGTGGGCTCCGCTAGCTTGCGACGCATGTACCGACAGGGAGACATCCTGATCCTGCCCATCGCCGAGGAGGATGTTCCGCGCGGCGCGCTGGACCTTCCGCCCGCACCGCGCGATGACCGCGGGCGCATGGTGCTCGCCCTCGGCGAGGCCACCGGTCACGCGCACGCGATCGCCGCGCCTGGCACCCTGCTGCGCGACTCCGACCCGCTGGCGCCCGACCACCTGCACCTGCCGTCCGGCGGGTGGCTGACGCACGAGGAGCACGCCCCGATCTCGCTGCCCACGGGCTGGTTCCGGATCATCCGGCAGCGCGAGTACGTGCCGGGCGCCGTCCGCGTCGTCGCCGACTGAGCGGAGGGTCTCCGTGTCGACCATGCCTGCCCCGGAGCTCGCGAGCCTGGAGCCGCACCAGGGCGCCACGTCCGATGCCGTCCGGGCGCGACGGCGTGGGGACGTCGCCCTGGAGTGGCAGTCCGTCGCGTTCTCGTCCGGCCCTACCGGTCCCGCCGAACGCCAGCGGGCGGAGTCGGGGATTGACGCCGCCTACACCGCCGCGGGTCTGGCCCCGCCCGAGTACGTCGTCTGGGTGCCCTCTCCCGCTCGCGGGGCGATCGCCGCCGCGCTGATCGCGGGTCACGGGGATGTCCTGCGCCAGTCCCGTCCGAAGCGGGCGGAGAGGCTGGACGCGGCCGTCGAAGCGGTCAGGCCGCTGCTCGACGTGGTCGCCGCGGGGATGAGCGTGCGGGACGCCGTCCGGACACACCCCTGGGAGTCCGCGCGGGCCTTCGCGTCCTCCGAGCTGGGGCCGCGGCAGTGGGCGCGAGCCTGGGGCGAGACCGGTGGCCGGCTGTGGAGCCAGGTCGACGACCTGGTCTCGCGGGTCCGCGGTGCCGTTGGTGAGCTCGCCGGTGAGAACCGCGGGACCGTCGCCCTGCTGCGCGGCTCCACTCTCGACGCGGTCCTCGGCCAGCACGACGCCCCCTGGCTGGCGCTGTTCGACTCGCTCGGCCACCTGGACACGGCAGGGGCAGGCCGGCCAGGCACGGCCCTGTCCGCGATGGCGCAGGTCGCGCGGGCGGCGGGCTGGTGGTGGCCGTACGAGCGGGTCGCGATCGTCTCCGAGCGCCCGGTCGACCTGCACCGCGACGAGCCGGGCCGCCTGCACCGGGCCGACGGCCCCGCCCTGGCCTACACCGACGGGTTCGCCCTGCACGCGTGGCGCGGCATGCCGATGCCGGCGGGATTCATCGAGTCGCTGACCGACCTGTCCCCGGCCCGGATCGACGCCGAGGCCAACGCCGAGCAGCGGCGGGTCATGCTGGAGATCTACGGCTACGACCGCTACCTCGCCGAGACCGGCGCCAAGCCCGTCCACCGCGACGAGACGGGCGTGCTCTGGCGCATTGACCTCCGCGGCGACGAGCCCATCCTCATGGTCGAGGTGGTCAACTCCACCCCCGAACCGGACGGCACCCACCGGACCTACCACCTGCGCGTCCCGCCCGGCACCCGCACCGCCCGGGAGGGCGTCGCCTGGACGTTCGGCCTCGCCGAGACCGACTACTCCCCGTCGAAGCAGACCTGACTGACGCGGCGTCCCCTGGCGAACGCACATCCCCGGCTCACCGGGCGCCGTCACACCCGCCGGCGCCCGCACCCCAAGCCCGGCCCGGCCCGGCCCCCGCCCGCCCTCACCCGCGCTTTGGCGGGGGCCAGGCGGCGGGGATGCGTTCCAGGACACCGCCGGCGAAGGTGCTGTAGAGGCCGAGCGGTTCCAGGTGGACGTAGCCGATGTGGCAGTCACACACGTCCAGGGGGCACGCGCGGGGGCCGAGCGTCGCGCGGAACGAGCCGTCGTACAGGTTTCCCAGGACGGTCGGGACGAAATGGCAGCGCCGCACCGTGCCCTCGCCGTCCACGGACACGACGGTCTCGCCGGTCCGGCAGGGCAGGCCACGGCTCGGATGCGGCACGCGGCTGTAGGCGAAGAGCGGGTCGATCTCCGCCCAGTCGGTGGCCTCGGCGTCGGTGTAGGCGCGACCCTCGGCCGCGTTGACCCACAGGTACACGCCGGCGGGGAGGTCGCGGCGCAGGCGGCGCGCGGCCTCCAGATGACCGGGCTGGCCCACGACGCCGACGCTGAAGCGCGCCCCACGTTCGGCCAGGTCGCGGCACCTGCCGAGGAAACGCTCGTACGGCACCTGGCTCGGGTGGTACGTGCCCCACAGCGCGAGCCGGGACAGGTCCGCACCGTCCGTCCAGTCGACGCGGTGGCTGAGGTTGGTCTGGATCGCGACGCGTTCGACGTGCGGCAGGTGGCTGAGCTCCACCAGCGCGCGCCGGTACCAGGAACGGGCGAGGCCCTCACCCCAGGGCGTGAACAGCACCGAGACACCCTGGCGCCACTCCCGGACCCAGCCGACGAAACGTTCCAGCGCCGCCCGGTCCGCGCGCAGCTGCGCGGGAGTATCCTTCCGCTTCGCGAACGGACAGTAGGAGCAGTCGTAGTCGCAACTGGCCAGCGGCCCGCGGTAGAGGATCGTCAGGTGCCGCGGCGGGACCAGCGTCCCCGTCGAGGCCTGCGTCCCCGTCGAGGCCTGCGTCTCCAGCGGGGCCAGCACTCTCACCTCGCGTGGAGCGGCCGGCACGTCCTGGTTCTGGTGGAGGAGTGTCATCAGCGGGGAGCGTGATCCGTCATCAGGGCGTGGACCTGGTGGGAGAAGAGGGCCGGGCCTATCGCGTCGGAATGGGCGAGGCCCTCCGGCGCCAGTCGGATGGTGGTTGGGTTCTGTTCCAGCCAGCCGCGTTCGGAGAAGGCGGTCAGGTCGAAGTCCGCGGCGGCGTCGGTGTGGAAACGCTCGCGGTAGGCGGCACGGTCGAGGCCCTCGGCCTGCAGCAACGACTGGATCAGGTGACGTCRCCGGCGCTCGTCGTCGGTGAGGGCGAAGCCGACCCGGGCGCCGTGGAAGTCCGTCTCGCGAACGTAGTCGTCGATGATGGCGCGGACGTGCCGGGCACCCACCGCATACTCGAACGAGTAGTGCAGGGCCGAGGTGTAGGAGCGGGCGCCGCATCCGAGGCCGACCATTCCGTCGGTCTGGCAGAAGTACTCCGTCCCGCGGAGCTCCGCCCGAGGAGCCTCTTCTCCGGAAATCGCCGTCCCGGGAATATCCGCACCGGGAATCTCCRCTCCAGGAATTTCGGCCCCGCGAACGTCCGTCGCACAGTCTTTCATTTCGGACGCACCGACCCGGGGCGGGAGGCGGAACATGCGCATGGATATCTGCTCGTAGCCGTGGGAGAGAAGGAAGTCCCGGCCGAGGCGGTAGAGCTCCAGGCGCTGGTCGTCCCAGTCGACGTCGCGACGGCCCAGACCCGTCAGGGGACGGACGTACAGGGGATACAGATACAGCTCCTCGGGGCGCCAGGCCAGGGCGGCGTCCAGGGAACGCAGCCAGGTCGCCGGCGTCTGGCCGCCGATGCCGTAGATGAGGTCGATGTTCAGCGTCTCGAAGCCGACGGCGCGGATACGTCCCAGGGCGGCCTCGACCTCGGCCCGTTTCTGGGGACGACCGGCCGCGCGGGCCTCGGAGTCCAGAAAGCTCTGCACCCCGATCGAGACGCGGGTGGTACCGCGCCCGCGCAGGACAGCGAGGCGGTCGGTGGTCGCGGTGGCCGGCGAGGTCTCCACGCCGAGCGGGATGACGCCGGGCGTCGCGAAGCGGGCGCTGATGTCGCAGAGGCGTTCCAGTTCGCGCGCGTTCAGGTAGGTGGGCGTTCCGCCACCGAAGGCCGCCGTGGCGAACGTGGCGCCACCCAGGGCGTCCGCGACCTGGGTGGCCTGGCGTTGCAGCGCGTCCAGATACGCGCCGGTGAGTTCCTCGGGCGCGCCCGTGCGGGTGAACAGGTTGCAGAAACCGCAGCGCATCTCGCAGAACGGGACGTGCAGGTACAGGAAGAGCGCGGACCGGTCCTCCTTGGCCCACACGTCCCGCAGGGATGGGCGGGGCGACAGCGGGCGGTAGGCGGTCTTGTGCGGGTACGCATAGACGTAGTGCTGGTAAGGGCCGAGGCCGGAGTGCTGGTAAGGGTCGGTCATGGCAGCACGAACTCTCCGTACGGGACGGTCCAGACGACCTCGTGGCCGAGGCGGTGGCCGGTGTGGCCGTCCTCGCCGTACGCGGTCCCGTGGTCCGAGCAGACGATCACGAAACACGGGCGGCGCATCASGGCGAACAGGCGGCCGAGATGCCGGTCGACGTGGCGGAGAGCCGCGGCGTGCGAGTCGCGCGAGTCGCCGTGGTCACGGGTGGCGCCGTCCAGGTAGAACCAGTTGGGMTGGTGCAGCGCGGCGACGTTGAGCAGCAGGAACACCCGTCGGTCGGCGGGAGTTCGCCGCGTCACCTCGCGGACCCGGTCGATCTGGTTGGTGAGTGAGTCGGGATCGGTCACGCCGAATCCGGGCTCCCAGTGGCTTTCGGCGAAGAGAGACGGGAGCGCGGACCCGAGCGGTGTGAGCTTGTTGAAAAAGCCCACTCCGCCCACGCAGACCGTGTGATAGCCGATTTTCGCCAGGCCGGTCGGGAGGTCCGCGGCGTCGAAGGTCCAGGTACCCGGGGCGGTGGTCTCGCTCCCGGGAAACCGTCCGGCGAACAGCCGCGGGTGCGGGCCTGGATGGGCCGGTGTCGGCAGGAAGCCCGCGAGCATGGCGGTGTGCGCCGCGTAGGTGAAACTGCCGGGGGTGTGACGGCGTTCCCAGCGGCCGCCGGGCAGCAGGCCGCGCAGAGTGGGTGTCTCTCCCGCGGCGGCGAGTTCGGCCGCGACGTCGTAGCGCAGGGTGTCGAGCGTCAGCAGCAGCAGGTCGTGGCTGCCGATGACCGCGTTCATGTCCCGATCCGGGGCGCGGTCCAGGTCGCGATTCACGCCGCGTGTACCGCCAGCGCCGCGCGGACCTGGGCGGCGTACGTGTCCAGGCCCTCCGCCCGGGTGCCCGGCAGCCCGGTGATCCCGGGCAGCAGGTCACCGAAGGCGTTGACCTCGCCGACGGCGACCCGTCGCCAGCCGATCTGGATGAGCAGGTCGACACCGACCATGAGGCTGCCGGGAAAGCACGCCGCGGCCCGCGCGCACACGTCCATAGCCCTCTCCCAGCCGGAGGTGCCGAGCGCGTCCCGCACCGCGTCCAGGGAGCCCCGCGCGCCGCCGAGGTGCAGGTTGGTCATGGGGGAGCGGCTCGTCCGCGCGACCACATGGGTCGGCTCGCCCGCGATCACCACCACCCGCAGGTCGAGGACGCGGCCGTCCAGCGCGGCCTTGGGCAGCCATCGCTCCACGTGCAGGCCGTCCGGCGCCAGCGCGTCGATCAGGCGGGCGACCTCCGGCTCGGTCTCGTAGGCCCGGACACGCAGCGAGTTGACATGACCCGTGCCGGCGTACGCGGCGGAGGTGACGGCCTTGACCCGTCCGCCCGGCGCGGTCCGCAGCGCCACGACGCCGGACGCGGACGAGCCGTGCGCCGGTTTGACGAACACCTGGCGCATGCCCGCGTCCGCCATCCGCTCGCGCAGACCGGCGTAGTCGCGGACGGGTGGCAGTGCCTCCGGGACGGGGACGCCCGCCGACCGGAGGCGGGCGTGGCAGCGCCTCTTGTCGCACATCACGGCGATCTCGTCCGCGTCGCCGAGCTGCCGGGCGCCCACCCGCGCCGCCGCGGCGGCGACGCGTTCGAGCGCCGCGGTGAAGGTCGCGTACCACCGCGCGCCCCCGCCCACCCGGGCCGGATCGCCGGGCCCGCGCAGCAGCGCGTCCGCCGCGGCGTCGTCCCCGGGCGAGTCGACCCGCAGCGGCGAGCTGGGCACGATCGGCGGCTCGCCGCCGCGCAGCACGTGCGCCCACGGGACGACGCGGGGTCCGTCCAGGCCCGCCGCGCGGCACGCGGCCGCGAACATCTCGGTGCGCCGATCACCCGGCGTCCCGACGACGGTGAACATCACGCGAAGACGGAGGCGACGGAGACAGCGAAGGCGACGGAGACCGTGAAGACGGTGGAGGCGATGGGGACGTCGGCGTCGGCCATGGGCGGGACGGCGGCCGCGGCGTCGTCGAGCGCGCCGGCCGGAAGGCCGCCGGACTCCGTCAGTAGATGATCGACGGTCTGGTCGTCGATGGTCGTGGTGCCCCGCGTCATTCGGAAACCGCGACGTAGAGCCAGTCGCTGTCGGAGCTTTCCCGCTCGTCGAGGTTGACCTCGACGCCGGGCAGCGCGGAGCGCACCCGGTCCATCGTGGGGTCGGTCAGGAAGTGGTGGTGCAGGTCGAGGCGCGCGAGGTGGGTGAGAGGCTGGCCGGAGATCAGCGACTCGGCACCCCGGTCGGTGAGTGTCCCCATGGCCAGGCTGAGCGACGTGAGCCGTGCGACGATCGGCGCGCCCGCGACCGCCGAGGCGACCTCGTCCTCGATCTCCGCGTCCTCCAGCCCCAGGTGCCGCAGCGCGGGCAGCCGTTCACCGCCCAGGATCCCGGCCAGGTCGGCCGTGGTCGCGTCGCCGCCGTAGTTGCCGGTGCCCAGCCACAGGTCGAGGTGCTCCAGGGCGGGGAGGTCGCTGTCGCCCACGGCCCGCACCACCGCGGCGGGCAGCCCGCCCGACTCGAGCCGCAGCGTCCTCAGAGTGTGGCTCCGGAGGGGACGCAGCACCAGCCCCTGGCCCCCGCGTACCTCCAGGTGCTCCAGGCCGGGATAGGCGTCGAAGAGGCGCGTGACGTCGGACTGCTCGATCCAGGAGATCTCCGCCTCCTCCATCACGATGTCGCCCAGGAACACCGCGCGGAGGACGGGCAGCCGGTTGGCCGCTCCCACCAGCAGCTCCACCGGGTCGGGGACGCTCCCCTTGTCGTAGGAGGCGCCCCAGTAGCCGATGATCAGATGGGTCACCTCGGCTGTCTCGACCTCCTCCAGGAACTTCCGGAAGACGTCGCCGAAGTCGGGACCGTCGAACCAGGTACCGAGCCGCCAGGCGACATCGCCCGCAGAGGGCGGGACGTCGGAAGAACCCGACCCGTAGTGGTCGTCCGAGGACTCGCCGTCGTGCTCGTGGCGGAAGTTGGCCACCGGCTTGCCGGCGAACTCGGTGAGGTGCTCGTTGATGGTCATCTGGCTCCCTTCGGGCTTCGCGGGAACCGTCCTATCAGGCGCCGCCGACAACCCAGGCGCCGCCTTGCTGATCATGGCGGCGTCGACCGCCGACCCTCAGGCGATGCTCCCGATCACGGACTGGACTCCGGTCCGGAGGAGGGTGGGCAGGGGGGCGTAGCCGAGGGGGGGTGATCGCCTTCTGACCGGCGTCGGAGGAGATGTAGTTCAGGAACGATTTGACCAAAGCGGTCTGGGCGGAGCCCAAGCCCCTGGTGCAGACGATCTCGTAGGTCACGAGGTAAAGGGGGTAGGCGCCGAGGGCAAGGGTATAGCTGTACGTCAACAGGACATCGGTGTCAGTGCCACCGGGCGTGGTGGAGCCGACGCCCTTCGTCGTGCTGCCAATTGAGACGTCGACGAACTCGCCAGCAGCGTTCATGATCTTTGCGGTCCTGAGGCCGGCCTTCTTGGCRTAGGCCAGCTCGACGTAGCCGATCGAGTTCGGCGTGGTCTTGACAGTCGTCGCGACGCCGTCGCTGCCTCTCGCCGCCAGGAAGCCTGGCGCCGCCCAATCCGGGCCGGTGCCGTAAGTCCAGTCGGCAGTCGCCACGGCGTCCAAGTACCCCGTCAGATTGTCGGTGATACCGCTGCTGTCCGAGCGGTGAACGGCGTCGACCGACGCGTCTGGCAGGCTCACACCGGGGTTGTCGGCCGCTATGGCCGGGTCGTTCCACAGCATGATGTCGCCCGAGAAGATCCTAGCGAGCGTGGCGGAAGACAGCTGTAGTCCGTCCACGTCGGGGAGGTTGTAGGCGATCGCGATCGGCGTGACAACCATCGGAAGGTCCGCGGCGACGCCACCGGCGCAACGTGCGTTGGCGTCCATCTTCTGGTGGTCCTTCAGCGCCGAGTCCGAGCCCGCGAAATCGACCTGCCCGGAGGTGAACTGCTGGCGTCCCGCCGACGAGCCGGGCGCCTGATACGTGATCTCCGCGTCTGGGCAGGCGTCCTGATAGTCCTTGATCCACTGGTCCATCGCGTTCCGCTGGGCGGTGGATCCCGACGCGTCGATCGTCCCCGCGGCGCAGGGGATCCCGGCGGCTGACGAGGAGGTCACGGTGGGACCGCTGGCGGTGTCAGGCCGCGCGCCGGCCTTGTCGTCGTCCTGTCTGACGGCAAGGAGAACGGCCACGAGCGTGACGACGAGTGCGATGGACACGAGTACCCCGAGCAGCGGCCCGCGGGTCCATCGGCGACCGCCCTTACCGCCTTCCGCCTCTCGGCCTGGCTCGAGGTCCCGTCGGAGCGGCGTGATGGTCGGCGCGCTGGCCACGGTGACGCCGTGCGCCTCGGTCATCGGCGTCGGGGCCGCCGTCGTCAAAAGCGGCGGTTCTGGCAATGGTGACGTGGAGGCTGCCGTAGCCGGGGGCGGTGATTCTGGGAATGGTGGCGTCGGAGTTGGCGTCGGCGGCGGCTGTGGAGGCGATTCGGGGATTGGCGGGGTAGGGATTGGCGGCGTCGGGGTGGGGCGACCGCCGACCAGTTCGAGGAAGAGGTCATGGGCGGTGGGGCGCTCGGCCGGGTCCTTGCGCATGGCGCGCTCGACGAGAGGCCGCAGGCCGGCGTCCAGACCGGTGAAGTCCGGTTCCTCGTTGACGGCTCGGTAGAGGATCACCGGCGTGGGCGCCTCGCCATAGGGCGGGCGTCCCGTGCCGGCGAACAGGACCACGCCGCCCCAGGTGTAGATGTCCGCCGCGGCCGTCGTGGGCCGGCCGAGCGCCTGCTCGGGCGCCATGAAGGCCGGCGTCCCGATGGCGRCCCGCGTCAGCATCGTGGTGGCGTCGAGCGCGCGGGCGATGCCGAAATCGATGACCCGCGCCGGACGACGACAGCATGATGTTGCCCGGTTTGAGGTCGCGATGTACCACGCCGGCGGCGTGAATCGCCGTCAGCGCCGACGCGACGGCCACCGCGAGCCGTTCCAGGTCCGCGACCGGCATGGGACCCCGTTGCCGGACCGCGGAGGACAGATCGGGGCCGTCGATGAACTCGGTCACCAGGTAGGGGCGCCGGCCGTCCACGCTGACGTCGAGCACCTCGGCGGTGCAGAACCTCGCGACCCGCTGCGCCGCGTGCGCCTCGCGCAGGAATCGTGCGCGGAACTGGGGCTCCCGCGCGAGGTCGCCGCGGATCACCTTCAGAGCGACGCGCCGGTGGCGACGGTATAGCTGTACGTCAACCGGGCCTCGCCGCCAGTGCCGCCGAGCGTGGCGGAGCCCCCTTCGCGTCCGGGGTCGACGCGCCCCTTAGGACAGCCCGGCCGCCCAACCCCAGCCCGCCAGATTCAAACGATCACAGAAGTCCGGCTGGAATACTAGATGACCACTGCTGTTCGTGACCACTGCGGTTCCGATCGCGCGAATCATGGCGCCCCTATGGGGACGCGGGCAGCCTCACCGGTGAAAATCATGCCAGGCGTAATGAACCAGGAGTGAACCCGCGACTGGCAGACTGTTAGCTGGTCGGTCGAGGGTGGCGATTGGCTGAGAGGCCGATGGTGCTGCCGGCAGAGGTGTACCTGGCCGGCCGACATACTGAACATCGCAGACATAGGAATCGTCATGAAGGCTACATATAGGGCGCCAATTCTCCAGGACGCAGGATCTTTCCGTGAGCGCACCCAGGGACTGTTTGGCATCGGCTGGTGGGGCTGGGGCTCAGGTTGGGGCTGGGGCCATGGCCGGGGTTGGGGCTGGGGCTGGGGTGGAGGCAGGGGACGCGGCTGGGGCTGGTAGCCCGCCCGCGCACCGCGTCGCCCTGACGCAACCCGTGGCGGTGGCCGTTGGTCACCGCCACTCCCGTTTCCCAAGGTCCCAAGGCGCTTCCTATTCCCAGTCGACGAGGTAGGCCCGGTCGGCGATGAGGACGTTGTCGGGATTGAAATCGCCATGTCCTCTAAGGAGGTGTGCGGAGGATCTTGCCTCCGCGTGATTCCTATTCGGTCTTTCTGGATTTAGGTTATGCGGTTAGCGCTTCTGGTGTCACGGTGATCTCGGTGGTTTTCTGTGAGCTGGTTGTGGCGTCGACCCTGGCGAGGATTTCGAGGCCGAATTAGCGGTGGTTCTCGGTCCATTCGTCGTTCTGTTCGGCGAGGACGGCGCCGCCAAGGCGGATGATCGCGTCGAGGTTGGGGAAGATACCGACGACGCGGCCAGCGCATCCTCGTCGAGCAGGCGAAACGTCACCACACCAGCCTGTCAGGGCCGGTAGCCCAGGGCGGCGGTGAGTGCTCGGCCCTGGGCGCGGTTGCCCAGGGCATCGGTGCTGTCGACGAACTGGTCCAGCGCGCCGGTCAGCGGGCGGGTGCGAAGTTCGTGGTCGTGGATCGTGTTCGTGAGGGCGGTGGCGAAGCGGTCGGCGTCGAGGACCTGGAACGGCCGGTCGTGGAAGGGCCGAATCGTGGGGTCGACAGGCTCGGTGAGGCCTGCCTGGCTGTGCAGGTTGGCGATGGTCTCGTAGGCGTGGGTGAGGTGGCGTTCGCGGTCGGGCCAGCTGGTCGCGGCCAGGGCGGCGGTCAGCGCCGGGATCAGGTCGATGGAGCAGGGGAGGCGGGCGAACGCGCTGCCGCGCGGAGCAGGGGCTCCACAGCCTCCCAGTAGAACCGCCCGGCCAGCTCCACTCCCGGCAGGAACCCACCATCCACGCCGGCATTCTGCCCACAACTCCCGCCGTGTCGTTCCCAGGCGACCCGAGATGTTCAGTTCCTCAACGACCCCGACCAGGTGCCTTGGAGTCGCTCCTCTGGGCGATGACCCGGGCGTCAGGCCATGTGAGGCCCGCAAGCCGGCTCGGGCTGGTGGCCGTGCTCGGGTTCCTCCTGCCGGTGGTCGCGTTCCGCGGTCTGCTGGTGCCGCTGGTCGGGGCGGTCAGCAACCTGGCGACGATCGTCCTGGGTCTCGGCGCGCTGACCGCGATCTTCCAATGGGGCTGGGCCAGCGGCCTGCTCGGCGTCGGGGAGGGCGCGCCGATCTCCTGCCTCGTCCCGGTCATGATTGTCGGCGTGATGTTCGGCCTGTCGATGGACTACCAGGTGTTCCTGGTCAGCCGTATGCGGGAGGAATGGACGCGTGGCCGGGACAACGCGTGGTCGATCCGTGTGGGTGTCGCCGAGACCGCCAAGGTCATCGGGACCGCGGCCACGATCATGCTGTGTGTGTTCTCCTCGTTCGGGTTCAGCGGCCAGCGGATCGTCTCCTGTATCGGCGTCGGCCCGGCGCTGGCGGTCGTCGTGGACGCCTTCGTGGTGCGCCTGGTACTCGTGCCCGCGCTTTTGCGCATGATCGGCGACCGGGTGTGGGCATACCCTCGCTGGGCCGACCGCGTCACCCCGCGTCTGGCGGTCGAGGGACCGTCCGACAGGCCGCGCGAGGTGGAGGCGCGCCCGGCGGACGTCCTGGTCGGGGCCGCGCGCTCRGGCGGCGTCGGTGCATCGGAGCCGGGCCGGCGATGACCGAGGAATGATGACGACCCACCGCTCGCACGCCCGGAGGACCGGGGACAGCACCGCGTGGCGGCGCCTGCTCAGCGCGAGCCGGCGCCCCACCCGGTGGGACACCGCCGTCACGGTCGCCGTGCTGGCGACCATGACGCTCGCGGTCGTCTTCCGCGCCAGCGCGCCCGCGTTTCCCGGGACGGCGCGTCTGCTGTTCACCGTCCTGGCCTGGCTGCCGCTCCTGGTCAGGACACGCTGGCCGGAGCCGGTCCTGGCCGCGGTCGTGGCCATCGAGGCCTGCCAGCTCATCGTGATGCGCGATCTCGGCGCCGACCTGCCCGGTGACCTCTCCGTCGCCGCCTATCAGCCCGTCCCGTGGCCACGATGCTCGCGGTCTACACGGTCGCGGCCTGCCGGCGGCAACGCGACGGGTGGATCGCCGGCGGCGTCGCGGGCGGCGTCCTGCTGACCGTCGCCCTGCTCTTCCAGCGGATCTCGCTGGGCGGTACCGACGTGGTGATGGTCGAGCTCGTCCTCATCGCCGCCGGCGTCGGCGTCGGGACGCGGGCCCGCCACGACGCGCGGGCGCGGCGGGCCAGGGAGGCCCGCGAACAGTCCCGCCAGGCGGTGCTGGACGAGCGGCTGCGCATCGCGCGCGAGCTGCACGACACGCTCGCCCATGAGCTCGCCCTCGTCGACGCGCAGGCCGGCGTCGCCGACTACCCGCTCGACGTCGACCCGGCGGCGGCGCGCCGGGCGTTGCGCGACATCACCCARCACACGTCGGCCGCCATCGACGATCTGCGGGCCGCGCTCGTCCTCCTGCGCAGCGACCACGACGAGACCGACCGCCCCGGCCGTGAAGATCCGGCGAGCCGCGGTCTGCCCCCCGACGGCGACCCGACCCGTGACCGTGTGCTGTCCCCGACAGTCGGACTGGACAGGCTCGCCGGCCTGCTGGGCCGGTTCCGCGACGGGGGCACGCCCGTGACGCTCGACGTGGTCGGCGAGCGGGAGGATCTCGGCCACAACGCCGACCTGGCGGCGTACCGGATCATCCAGGAGGCGCTCACCAACGCCACCAAGCACGCTCCCGGCGCGCCAGTGGACGTCACCCTGCGCTGGGTACCGGGCTACCTCGGGCTCGAGATCCGCAACGCGCACGCGCCCTCGCCCGGCCGTCCCGGGAGCGCCGGCACCGGGCACGGGCTGATCGGCCTGCGCGAACGGGCCCGCGTCGCGCACGGGAGGTTCGACGCCGGCCCGACCCCCGACGGCGGCTACCGTGCCACGGCTGAGCTGCCCACCCGGCCGCGGTCCACCACCGGCGCCTCGGACGTCCGTGGGAACGTCCGTGGGGGAGCCGCCGCCGCGCCCGACACCGAGGAGCCCTCGCCGTGACCGCCCCGTCAGCCCCGACCCCCACGAACGCCCCGATCAGGGTCGTGCTGGCCGACGACCAGGAGCTGCTGCGCGCCACCTTCAGGCTKCTGCTCGACGCGGCTCCCGGCGTCGAGGTGGTCGGCGAGGCCGGTACCGGCGTCGAGGCCGTCGCGACGGTTCGCGAGACGACGCCGGACGTCGTGCTCATGGACATCCGCACGCCCGAGCTCGACGGCGTCGCCGCCACCGCGAGGATCACGTCCGACGCCGCCCTCGCCGGCGTGCACGTCCTCGTCCTGACCACGTTCGAGACCGACGAGCTCGTCCTCGCCGCCCTGCGCGCGGGCGCCAGCGGCTACCTCGGCAAGGGTGTCGCGCCGAGGGTTCTCCTGGACGCCATCCGGACCGTGGCGGCGGGGGAGTCGCTGTTGTCCCCCACCGCGACCACAGCTCTCGTCCGGCGGTTCCTGGCCAGCCCCACCGCGCACCTCGACGCCACGCTCCCGGCGATGAACGAGCTCACGCCCCGCGAACGCGAGATCACCATCCTGGTCGCCCGCGGCCTGTCCAACGAGGAGATCGGCGAGCGTCTGGTCATCAGCCCGGCCACCGCCAAGACGCACGTCAACCGTGCCATGGCCAAGGTCCACGCTCGTGACCGCGCCCAGCTCGTCGTGTTCGCCTACGAAMACGGACTCATGACCCCCGGAGGTCGGACTCCCTGACGAGACCCGGCCTGTGGCGAGACCCGGCCTGTCAGGTGTTGCGGCCGCCGTTGACACCGAAGATCTGGCCGGTGATGTAGCCGGCCTCGTCGGAGGCCAGGAACGAACAGGCCGCGGCGATGTCCTCGGGCCTGCCCATGCGGCGGACGGGCGTGGCGGCGACGAGGTCGTCGGCGGTGTTCGAGCCCCACCGGCCGCGGGCCTCGTCACGGCGCAGCATCGGCGTGTCGACGAATCCCGGCGGGATCGTGTTCACCGTGATGCCGCTCGGGCCGAGCTCGAGCGCGAGTGCCTTCGTGAAGGCGATGACGCCGCCCTTGGACGCGACGTAGTGGGTCATGAACGGCTGGCCACTCTGGGCGCTGGACGACGAGATGTTCACGATCCGGCCCCAGCCGGCCGCGGTCATGTCCGGGACGACCGCCTGGCAGCAGAGGAATGTTCCGGTCAGGTTGACCGTCAGGACCGACGTCCACTGCTCGAGGGTGATGTCCATGAACCGCTTCGAGCCGGTCTTTCCCGCCGAGTTCACCAGGATCGTGACCGGTCCGAACCGGGCCTGGGCCGCGGCGACGGCGCGGGCGACGCTGTCGACGTCCGCGACGTCGGCGGCGACCGCGAGCGCGGCGCCGCCCGCGGCCTGGATCTCGTCGGCGACCGCCTTCGCGTCGGCCTCGTTGAGGTCGAGCACGGCGACGGCGGCTCCGTCCTCGGCCAGGCACAGGGCGCACGCCCGGCCGATTCCGGAGGCGCCGCCCGTCACGATCGCGACTTTGCCGGCCTGGTTCTCGGACATCTGCTTCCTCTTCCGTTCAGCGTGTCTCGTTCGGGCGGGGCGTATCGGCTAACGCTTTGCCGGGTGAGCGGCCACGTATTCCGCCGCGGTCTTGTGCAGATGCCGGATGAGGATCTCCTGGTCGTTGATCGGGAACTGCTTGACGACGCGGGACTCGAGCATCGTCTGGGTGGCCTCGAGGGTGTTGGAGTCCTGGAGGGCGAACTCCTTGAAGGTGACCGCGGCCAGTTCCTGGCGCATGCGCTCGGTGGCGTTCTTCGGCGGGACGAAGTAGAGCGTGCCCTCGAAGACGTGCTTGTTGTAGGCCGTCGGCCAGTAGTGGTACGTGAGGTACCAGCCCGGCGCCCACACGACCATCATGAAGTTCGGGAAGAAGACGTAGGAGTCCAGGCCCCACTGACGGTGGCGGCCCGGGTTGAGCCCCGGCGGCAGCTCGCCGAGGGCGGGCAGGTCGGGGCGGTCCCAGGGGCCGAAGTTGCCGCTGCGCAGCTCGCGGTCGATCGGCTTGACCATGCTGAGGTCCTTCGGGGGCGACATCCCGCCCCAGGCGGACTGCATCGAGTGGATGCCGTCGATGTCGTAGTGCAGGCCCTCGTAGCCATAGCTCTGGATCTTGCGTGACTCGGCGCTCACGTACTGCTTCCCGTGCAGAACCGGCGCGTGGTAGAACTCGGCGAACGCGTCGAGGTAGAGCTTCCAGTTCGCCCCGACCTCCGCGCGGTACTTCCAGGTCTGCGTCATCTCGCCGAACGGATAGCCCTCAAGGCTCTTCCCGAAACGGCCGAGGTACTCGCGCACGGACGTGGAGCCGCTGTCGTCGAGGTTGACGAAGACGAAGCCCTCCCACACCTCGCAGCGCACCGGGACGAGCCCCAGCGTCGCCTTGTCGAGGTCGAAGAACTCCGACTCCTGCTGCACGAAGGTGCACGCGCCGTCGAGGCCGTAGCGCCAGGCGTGGTACTTGCAGATGAACTGCCGGGCCGTGCCGCTGACCTCCTCGCCCGGGTTCTCCTGCCAGACCAGCTTGTTGCCGCGGTGGCGGCAGATGTTGTGGAACGCGCGGACCTCGCCGGCCCCGTCCCTGACGACGATCACCGACGTGCGGGCGGYGTGGATCTCCTTGGTGAAGTAGTTGCCGGTCTTCGGGATCTGCTCGACGCGGCCGACGTTCAGCCAGGTCCTACCGAAGATCGCCTTGCGTTCCAGCTCGTAGTACTCGGGTGAGATCGAGTCCTCGAACGAGACGGGGCCGGTGCCGAGGCTCGGGAAGTGCTCGGTCCAGCTTCCCTCGCCCGGCTTGGGGAAGTGCGCCATCGATCTGCCTCCCGAGTCGGCCGCGGCGGCGGAGCCAGCGACCAAAAATCGTACGGTGCCGTCCGGTTTGAGAACCATACGGTCCCGTACGATTTGGGTCAACCGGCCCGAGGCCGAGCCAGGGGCTCTGGCGCAGGTCGAGCGCGTACCGCCGTGCGCCGCCACATATCGCCGCACGTGGCCGCGTGCCGCTCGTGGCTGGGTGCCGCACGTGGCTGGACCGGCGTGCATGGTTGGGCCGACGCGCACGGTCGGTCGGCGTCCGTGGCGGGGCGATGCACGCCCGTGGTCTGAAACGGACGGAACCATAGGGTTGTCGGGTGGCGTCTGAGGTGGGATCCGGGGTGGGGCGGGAGCGCTCCCGCTCGGGCCGGCCGACGTCGACGCAGGCGGCCCAGCTGACCGACCGGATCCGGCGGGCGGCGGTCGACATCTTCCTGGAGAGCGGGTACGACCGCACCACCATGGAGGCGGTGGCCCAGGCCGCCGGTGTCACCAAGGGCACCCTCTACGCCCGCTACCCCGACAAACGCGCCCTGTTCGTCRCCGTGAGCTCATGGGCGCTGACGCGGCTGGAACGCGACGAACAGGCACTGGAACCGCTGCCGGACGACCTCGGCGCCAGCCTGGAGATGATCGCGCGCGCCATCCTGGCCCGGTCCGTCGACCCGGACCTGGTCCGGCTGAGCCGGATGGCGATCGCCGAGTCCGCCCGGTTCCCCGACTTCGCGGCGAGCTCCCGAGCCATCACCTGGACTCCGCGTATCCAGGTGATCATGGACCTGTTGCGCAGGCACGAGCGTGGAGGCGCCATCGTCGTCCGTGACGTCGAGATCGCCGCCGAGCAGTTCTTCGCCATGGTCGGCGCCATGCCGGCCTGGCTCGCCGCCTACGGCATCCACCGCACGCCCGAGGTTGAGGAGGCGCACATCCAGCACGCCGTCGACCTCTTCCTCAACGGCCTGCGCGCCCGCGCCACCCCGCCCCGGTCATAGACCAGCGGCCCTGACCTCTGTCACTTTCCGGTGGTGCGGAGGTACTCCCGTGGCACGCTGCTGCCAGCCACGGCCTCGGCGGGGACGGTGTTCTCGATTCTTTCGAGGTCCTCCCGGGTCAGCTCGACGTCCACGGCCGCGGCGTTCTCCTCCAGGCGGGTGATCCGCTTGGTGCCAGGAATCGGGACAACGTCCGGCCCCTGATGCTGCAGCCAGGYCAGCGCCAGCTGTCCCGCCGTCACGCCCCTTTCCTCCGCCAGCGCCCGCAGTTCGGCCACCATCCGCAGGTTGTGCGGCAGGTTCTCGTCGGTGAACCACGGGGACCGTCGCCGCGAGTCGGTCTCGCCGAGCTCCGCCCGGTCGGTGATGCTGCCGGTGAGAATCCCCTTGCCGAGCGGGGAGTACGGCACGATGCCGATGCCCAGCTCCCGGCAGGTCGGCACGATCTCGTCCTCGATCCGGCGTGTCCACAGCGACCATTCGCTCTGCAGCGCGCTGACCGGGTGCACCGCGTGCGCACGCCGGATCGTCGCCGCGGACGCCTCGCTGATGCCGAGGTGGCGGACCTTGCCCTCGGCGACCAGGTCGGACATCGCGCCCCAGGTCTCCTCCACGGGCACGTCGGGGTCGACCCGGTGCTGGTAGTACAGGTCGATGTGATCCACGCCGAGCCGGCGCAGTGATCGCTCGCAGCTCTTCTTCACGTAGGCGGCGTCGCCGCGCGCGCCCATCGCCCGGTCCGCGCCGGCGAAGACGATGCCGAACTTGGTGGCGATGACGGCCTGGTCGCGGCGGCCCGCGATGGCCTGCCCGACCAGGTCCTCGCTCTCGCCGTAGATGTCGGCCGTGTCGAGGAGGGTGACGCCGAGCTCGAGTGCCCGGTGGATGGTCGCGAACAGCTCCGCCGGACTGCCCACAGCGCCGTAGGCGGGGCTCAGCGACATGCAGCCAAGCCCTTGCGCGCCGACCTCCAGCTCGCCGAGCCTCCTGGTGGGGATGGCGTCAACCACGTCTCACAACTCCTGTCGTCGTGCATCGCGCCTGGTCGCGGCGGCACACGTCCTGGTGCGGCTGGCTGTTCCCGGTGACACCGATCGTAGTGAACGCTTACCCCTCTGGGGTCGTGGGATGCCGGCCACGCGAACCGCGCCGTCGCGCGAAGCCGACGCGGGGCTAGCCGCGGCGGGCCGGGTGTCATCACCCGCTCCCTCGGCTCCCTCGGTGCGTCGTGGTGTCGTCAGTGGACTGCCGGGATGGCCTGGTCGGCGAGTGCCTCGGCGAGTCTGCGTAGCCAGGCCTGAACGTCGCCGCGGATGGCTGGGTAGTCATCACGGAAGTTGTCCCAGTCCACCTCCAGCGCCAGCAGGGTGTTGGAGGTGAGGTCGTCGGCGAGCGACCCGATGTCGGGGCGCAGCATCTCGCGCAGCCGGTCCAGGGCCACGGGCGTGTTCTCGGCGAGGAGCACCGCGTCGTAGAGATCCTTGCCCTGCGGCCAGCCGTACCGAGCCTGGCTAACCAGGCACCCGCTTGGGCTTTGAAAGCCAACCGGCCGACCGCCGATCTCGGCCGACACCGAAGGTGATGAGGCCGTCGGCTGCGGTGGCCGCCAGTGATCTGGCGGGATTTTCGGAGCTGGGACGCCGAGGATCCCACCGGATCATGGACGGCTCCATGATCTGGTGGGATCTTAGGTGCGGCTCTGCGCGCGATGATGGACGGCCGGACACCTGCCTGATCGAGGGGCGGTCGGTCCATACTCGCGGCGTGTACGAGACCGCCGAAGAAATCAAAGGACTGCAACGTCTGCTCGACGAGAGCGCGAATGCCGCCGGTCCTCATCTCCGGAGCATCATCACGCCCGAGCGCCGCATCGACGCCGCCGAGCTCTGCCGCCGGATGCGGGGCATGCGCCTGCTGGCCCTCGCGACCGTGACCGCCGACGGGCGTCCGCTGGTGGGCCCGGTGGACGGCTACCTCATCCGCGGATCGTGGTACTTCAGCTCGGGACGCGACTTGGTCCGGATGCGCCACCTCGCCGCCCGGCCGGCCGTCAGCGCCACTCACCTGCCGGGCGAGGAACTGGCCGTCACCGTCCATGGACGGGCCGAGCTGTTCGACGTCCTCGACCCGGCACGTCCCGAACTTCGGCGGGCGATGCTCGATCACTACCTGCCGTCGCAGGGAACGGCATTCGAGGAATGGCTGGACGACGTGAATCCGCTCGGCGCCCGCATCGAGGCGGCCAAGGTGTTCACGTTCCAGGAGGCCGGTGGGGACCAGACCGGTCAGCACCACATGTGAAAGGCCTACTCTGCCGCCTGCTCGAGACGGGCGTAGGCGAACTGGAGGGCGTCGGAGCCGGCGACCGCGGTGAACACCGAGGCGGCGAGCCGGGTGAAGCGGGGCGCCGTCACCAGGCCGAAGACGAACCCGGTGGCGACCCACTGCGCCGCGCAGAAGGGGCAGGTGAGCAGCTCGCCGACGCTGTGCCGGGCCGAGCCGGTCTCGCGTACCTCCTCGGAGAGTTCGGCGGGGCCGGTCACGCCTCGATAGCGGGTGAACGGTGCGCGCAGTGGGCTGGTCACGGGGTCCTTGGTCAGGATGCGGCTGAGCTTGTGCGTCGCGACGGTGATCAGCGCGAGGTCGGCGGCGTTGACCCGCTCGGGCGGGGTGGCACCGGTCAGCCGGGCCGCACCGACGAGGGCGGCGCACAGGCCGCCGTACGTTCCCAGCGTCGCCAGATAGCCGCGCAGCGGGCGCGGCGTGCCGCCCGAGTACTCGGCCTCTTCCTGCCGGGCGACGTCGGCGACCCGGTCAGCGACCGTCCGGCCGGTTTCGTGTGGTGCTGTCGTCATGATCCCCTGCCTGCCCCGCTCGCGGGCGTCTAAATCCGGTCATCGGCCCGCGTTCCGCCCAGTCAGGAAGCTCGGCTTCCGTGCGGTGTGGTCGGCGCTTCCGTCCGGTGTGGTCGGCGTGATCGACATGGGGCGCTCCGATGACGTGCGGTCCAGCCGCCGGAGGTCGACGTGATTCGTGCGTGGGACCCGGGTATCCAACGTCCGTCAATCCGCCGGATCAGGCGGCAACGAGGAGGTTCAACGTGGCACTTAGCTGGAAGTGGCTCGTGATCGACTGCACCGACCCGGCCCCGGTCGCCGGTTTCTGGGCCGACGTCCTCGGCGTCCGCGCCGAGCCCGACCAGGACGGCGACTGGATCGTCGTCTCGCCGGACAGTTCGGTGAAGCTGCTGTTCGAGCGCGTGCCCGAGGCCAAGACCATCAAGAACCGGCTGCATCTCGACCTGAGCCCGTCGTCGCCCGACGAACAGCGGACCGAGGTCGAGCGGCTGCTGGCGCTCGGGGCCACGCGCGCGGACGTCGGGCAGACGGGCGAGGAGTCGTGGGTGGTGCTCGCGGACCCGGCCGGCAACGAGTTCTGCGTCCTGAGC
Organism: Pseudofrankia asymbiotica; assembly: GCF_001983105.1. Classification (GTDB taxonomy): domain Bacteria; phylum Actinomycetota; class Actinomycetes; order Frankiales; family Frankiaceae; genus Pseudofrankia; species Pseudofrankia asymbiotica. The sequence continues at coordinate 28,045 of NZ_MOMC01000038.1, forward strand.
GGCAAGGGCTGACCGCGAAGCGTTGACCGCGGGGCGCCCGCACAGCGCCCGTGGCATGGGGCTTACCTGGGATAGCTCCGCGGTGAGGCTGATCGCCCGCCTCCGACGGACCACAGCGCCCTGCCCGGACCGCGGCCTCCTGAGAGGGAGAATCGCCAGCCAGGATGGAGGCGCCAGGCGGCCGCCGAGCGGCTTGTTTGGCGGCCGGGCGGAGGGGTAGCGAGTCGGAGGAAGCCATGCCATTCCGCCTTCGTGACGGTCGTCCAGGCCTCTTTCGCGAAACCGAAGGCACGTAGGAGAGACCGGGCGCTCCGCGCTGGGGCGATCGCGCACAGCGGGAACGGTGCCGGCCGCGACGGCGTGAATGCGTGCGCCCCGGCCGTGCGGGGCGCGCTGATCCGACGGGTCGACGTGCAGACGTGGAGAGGAATTCACCTCGTGTCGCAGACAGTCGCGGACGTGCTGCTGGCCCGGTTGCGGGAGTGGGGCGTCCGGCAGGTGTTCGGCTATCCGGGCGATGGCATCAACGGGCTGTTGGCGGCCTGGGGCCGCGCGGACAACGACCCACAGTTCGTGCAGGCGCGGCATGAGGAGATGTCCGCGTTCGAGGCGGTCGGATACGCGAAGTTCAGCGGCCAGGTGGGTGTGTGCGCGGCCACCAGCGGCCCAGGCGCGATTCATCTCCTCAACGGTCTGTACGACGCGAAGCTCGATCATGTCCCGGTCGTCGCGCTGGTCGGCCAGACCGAGCGGTCGGCGATCGGCGGCTCCTACCAGCAGGAAGTCGATCTGCTGAGCCTGTACAAGGACGTCTGCAGCGACTACGTGCAGATGTGCACGGTCCCGAAGCAGCTGCCCAACCTCATCGACCGGGCGATCAGGATCGCTCAGGAAGAGCGTGCGCCCACCGCGCTCATCTTTCCCTCGGACGTCCTCGACCTCCCGTACGAACCACCCGAGCATGCGTTCAAGCAGGTGCCATCGAGCGTGGGGGTGACCGCCGCGACGGTGACCCCGGACGCGGCGGGGCTCCAGCGGGCCGCGGACATCCTCAACGCGGGCGAGAAGGTCGCGCTGCTGGTCGGCCAGGGTGCCCGCGGCTGCGCCGAGGAGCTGACGGAGCTCGCGGACCTGCTCGGGGCGGGAGCGGCGAAGGCGCTGCTGGGCAAGGACGTCCTGTCCGACGAGCTGCCCTGGGTCACGGGCTCGATCGGGCTGCTGGGCACGACCGCCTCCGACCGGATGATGCGGGAGTGCGACACGCTGCTCACGGTCGGCTCGAACTTCCCCTACACGCAGTTCCTGCCGGACTTCGACCAGGCGCGCGCCATCCAGATCGACCGCTCGGCCAAGTGGATCGGCATGCGTTATCCGTACGAGCTGAACCTGGTCGGCGACGCGAAGGCCACCCTCCAGGCGCTCATTCCGCTGATCACCCGCAAGGACGACCGCGGCTGGCGGGAGACGATCGAGAAGAACGTCGCCGCGTGGTGGAACACCTGCGAGCGGCAGGCGATGACCGGCGCCGATCCGGTCAACCCTATGCGCATCTTCCACGAGCTTTCGCCGCGCCTGCCCGCCAACGCGATCGTCGCGGCCGATTCCGGCAGCGCCGCCAACTGGTACGCGCGTCACCTCCGTTTCCACGGGGACATCCGCGGGTCGCTCTCGGGAACGCTGGCGACGATGGGCCCCGGAGTGCCATACGTGATCGGCGCGAAATGGGCGTATCCGGACCGGCCGGGGATCGCGCTCGTCGGCGACGGCGCCATGCAGATGAACGGCCTCGCCGAGCTGATCACGATCGCCCACTACTACGAGCAGTGGGAAGACCCCCGGCTGGTCGTCGCGGTCCTGCACAACAACGACCTCAACCAGGTCACGTGGGAGATGCGGGCGATGGAGGGCTCGCCGAAGTTCGCCGAGTCCCAGAACCTGCCGGACGTGGACTACGCCGCCTTCGCCCGCTCGCTGGGCCTGCTCGGGCTGTCGCTGGCCACGCCGGAGGCGATCGGCCCCGCCTGGGAGGAGGCGCTGAGCGCGGACCGGCCGGCGGTCCTCGACATCCGCTGCGACCCCGACGTCCCGCCCATCCCGCCGCGCACGACCGCCGACCAGGCGATGAGCACGGTCAAGGCCGTCCTGCACGGCGACGAGAACCGGTGGGGATTCGTCCGCCAGGGGGTCAAGGACAAGGTCCAGCAGTACCTGCCCGGCTCGAAGGAGAACTGACGTGGCCGTGACGGCCGCTATCCCTGACGCCGCGCGGACGCGGCTYCCCGACGCCGCGCGAACCATGCTCCCCGACGCCGCGCGGACCGTGCTGGCGGACGTCCGCTCGGGACGGTTCGAGCGGAGTCTGGCGGCGCTCACCGCTGTCGGCGCCGCGGTGACGACCGGCGAGATCTACCTGTCGCACGACGCCGCCAGCTTCGGCAACAAGATGATGTACTGGCCGATCGTGATCCTCCCCGCCGCGGTGCCGGCCGGCGTCGCGGCGGTGTTCTCCCGGCGGGCCGCGCGCACCGTGCTGCCGCTGGCGTCGGCCGCGATCGTCGCGAACGGCCTGCAGGGCACCTACCTGCACTGGCGCGGTGTGCGGCAGCGGCCCGGCGGCGTCACCCTGTACAACCTGGAGTCCGGCCCGCCGGTGTTCGCTCCGCTGCTGGCGTCCGTCGTCGGCGGCATGGGGCTGCTCGCCACCGTCCTGCGCCGCGAGGGACGCCCCCCGCAGGGAGACCCGCCGCGGGGAGACGGGTAGATGCCGTTCCGACCGCCGGGCCAGCGGGCCGTCACCCCGCAGCACCGGGGCCGTTTCCCCGGCTTCGACGTCCTCGACAGCGTCGACGCCTGGGACGACGTGACCGCCGGCGTCGTCCTGGGCCGGCTCGCGCCACCGGCGGACCTGGCGTTCTTCACCCCACCCGAGGCGGCGATCGCCGGCCGGCTCCTCGACCTGCTGCTGGCCCAGGACGGCGAACCTCGCGTCCCCGTCCTGGCGCTGGTCGACGAACGGCTCGCCGTGAACGAGACCGATGGCTGGCACTACGACGACATGCCGGAGGACGCGCAGGCCTGGCGTGACAGTCTGCGCTTCCTCGACGGAGACGCCCAGGCGGCTCATGGCCGCGGCTTCGCCGCGCTCGACGAGCGAGACCAGGCCGTGATCATCCAGGCTGTGCAGGACCGTGCCCACGGCGGCGAGGACTGGCATCGGTGGGCCGCCACCCGCACCTGGAGCCTGTGGACCCGCTACGCCTGCACCGCCTTCTACTCCCACCCGTGGGCCTGGAACGAGATCGGGTTCCCCGGGCCGGCCTATCCGCGCGGCTACCTCAACCCGGGCGTCAACGCCCGGGAACGCTGGGAGGTGGCCGACCACGCCGCGCTCGACCCGGTGCCCTTCGCGCAGCGGGTCGAGCGGGAACGCCACCAGCTCCGGCGGCTTCTCGCCGCCGAGGAGGCCCGGCCAGAAGAGCCCCGGCCTGGCGAGTCCCAGTCCGRGGAGTCCCGGTGAGGCGGCGTGACAACGTCCGGGACCGCAACGCCTCGGCCTGGCTGCTGCCGAACGACGGCAGCCGCACCGACCACCGCCTGCGCGCGGACATGCGCCGCTTCGACGGCGACGACGAGGTCGACCTGGTCGTCGTCGGCGCCGGAGCGGGCGGCGGAGTGCTGACCCAGCGCCTGGCCCGGGCCGGCTGGCGGGTCGTCTGCCTGGACGCCGGACCGTTCTGGGACCCCGACCAGGACTGGGTCAGCGACGAGCGGGGCGCGCACGTCCTGTACTGGACCGAGCCCCGCCAGATCGGCGGCGGCGACCCGGTACCGCTGGGATCGAACAACTCGGGCCGGGGTGTCGGCGGGTCGATGGTCCACTACGCGGGCTACACGCCCCGCTTCCACCCGTCGGACTTCACGACCCGTACCGCCGACGACGTAGGCGCCGACTGGCCGATCGGGTACCAGGACCTGCGGCCGTACTACGAGGCGATCGAACGGGAGCTACCGGTCGCCGGCGAGTCCTGGCCGTGGGGTGACCCGCACGGATACCCGCACCGGCCGCACCCGGTCGGCGGCAATGGCGAGGTCTTCCTGCGCGGCGCCGGCCGGCTCGGCGTCGACGCGCGGGTGGGCCCGGTCGCCATCGCCAACGGCCGGTTCGGCAACCGCCCGCACTGTGTCTACCGCGGGTTCTGCCTGCAGGGCTGCAAGGTCAACGCCAAGGCCAGCCCGCTGATCACCCATGTTCCCGACGCGCTGGCCCACGGCGCCGAGATCCGCCCGGACAGCCACGTCAGCCGGATCCTGGTCGACGACCGGGCCGGACGGGTCACCGGTGTCACGTACCTGCGCGACGGCCGGGAGCACACGCAGCGGGCCCGTGCCGTCGCGGTCGCCGGCTACTCGATCGAGACGCCGCGGCTGCTGCTGCTCTCGACCAGCCCGCGCTGGCCCGAGGGAATCGGCAACGACCACGACCAGGTCGGCCGCTACCTGATGGTGCAGGGCGCCCCGCAGACCGCCGGCAGGTTCGACGACGAGGTCCGGATGTACAAGACGCCGCCGCCGGAGGTGTCCAGCGAGCACTACTACGAGACGGACCCGGCGAAGCCCTACCGGCGTGGCTGGTCGATCCAGAACGTCAGCCCGCTGCCCATCACCTGGGCCGAGCATGTGATCGCCCAGGGCCACTGGGGCGCGCCGCTGCGCGAGTACATGCGCGACTACGTCCACTGGGCCACCCTCGGCGCGCTCTGTGAGTACCTGCCGCGGCCCGGCAACCGGGTGACCCTCGCCGACGAGACCGACCGGCACGGGCTGCCGGTCGCGCACTTCTCCTACACGCGCTGCGACAACGACCGGCGCCTGCAGGACGCGGCGACGGCGTCGATGGAGGCCATCCTCAAGGCCGCCGGCGCGACCGAGGTGATGACGATCGACCGGTACGCGCACCTGGTCGGCGGGGCGCGGATGGCGGCCCGCGCGGCCGACGGCGTCGTCGACGCCGACCACCGGGTCTTCGGCCTTCCCAACCTGTACGTCGTCGACGGCAGCGTCCTGCCGACCCAGGGCGCCGCCAACCCCGCCCTGACGATCATGGCGTTGGCGGCACGGGCGGCGGACCGGCTGGACGCGCTGCGCCGGCGCGGCCTCGCCGAGCGCGCGCTGAGCCGCGCATGACCCGCCGCGACCCTCAGCTGGAGACGGTGACGACCGCCGTCTACCGCTTCCCGACCGACCAGCCGGAGGCCGACGGCACGCTGACCTGGGACGCGACCACCGCGGTCGCCGTGACGCTGCGCGCCGGCGGGCGGACAGGCGTGGGCTGGACGTATGGCGCTCCCGCCGCGGCGGCGGTCGTCAACGACCAGCTCGCCGGTGCGCTGCGCGGCCACCGCGCCTGGGACGTCGCCGCCGGCTGGGCGGCGATGCACCGCGCCTGCCGCAACATCGGCACCCGCGGCGTGGCGATGATGGCGATCAGCGCGGTCGACGTCGCCTGGTGGGACCTGAAGGCGCGCCTGCTCGGCCAGCCGCTCACCACCCTGTTCGGACAGTGCCGTGACACCGTTCCCGTCTACGGCTCGGGTGGCTTCACCACGTTCGACGACGCCCAGCTGGCCGACCAGGTGGCCGGCTGGCGCGCCGCCGGCTGCCCCGGCATGAAGATCAAGATCGGTGAGTCGGGCGGTACGCGGGTCGACCGTGACCTGGCGCGCGTCCGCAGGCTGCGCGAGCTCGCCGGCGACGACGCCGAGCTGATGGTCGACGCGAACGGCGGCTACACCGTCGGGCAGGCCCGCCGGGTCGGCGCCGCGCTCGACGACCTGGGCGTCACCTGGTTCGAGGAACCGGTCAGCGGCGACGACACCACGGGCCTGGCGGCCGTGCGGGCGGCCGTCCGGTGCGACGTGGCGGCGGGGGAGTACGCCGCCGACCTGTACGGCGTCGACGCCCTGCTCCCCGTCGTCGACTGCCTCCAGCTCGACGTGACCCGCTGCGGCGGCTACACCGGCTGGCTGCGCGCCGCCGCCCTCGCCCAGTCCCGCAACCTGGAGGTCTCCGCCCACTGCGCGCCGGCGCTGCACGCGCCGGTCGCCGCCGCCGTCCCGAACCTGCGCCACGTCGAGTGGTTCGCCGACCACGCCCGCCTGGAGCCGCTGCTGGCGGATGGCGTCCCGCCCGTCACCGCCGGCGCGCTGCGTCTCGACCCCGTCGTCATGGGACACGGCCTGACCATCGCGGCGGGCGCGGAGCGGTGGCGCGTTGACTGAGCACGGCATCGACGCGCGAGTTGTACCCGCCGCGCCCTGGCCGGCCAGGCGGGGGCAGGGCGGGAGGCGGGTTACGACGCGGTGAACGGGTAGGCCAACAGGGCTAACAAAGCAGACATCGCGCGCGGAGGGTCCTATGGGCATGCCAACCCGGCAGCATCGGGAGGTAGAAACCAAATTCGACGTCGACTCGACCTTCGTCCTTCCTCCTCTGGAACGGGTCGACGAGGTCACGCCGGCCGGCGCGCCGACCGAACACCGCCTCGACGCGGTGTACTACGACACCGAGGATCTACGGCTCGCCAGGAACAAGATCACGCTACGGCGTCGCGAGGGCGGCCACGACGCCGGCTGGCACCTCAAGCTGCCGGCTGGCGGCGCCGGCCGCGACGAGATCAGCAGGCCACTCGGAGCCGGCACGCCAGACGGGTCCGACAGCGACAGCACCGTCCCCGGCGACCTCGCCGACATCGTGCTGGCCACCACTCGTGGCCGGCCGCTGAACCCGGTCGCCCGCATCCAGACCGTGCGACGGGCGGTGACCCTGCGGGACGCGGCGGGCCGGCCGCGGGCGGAGGTCGCCGACGACACCGTCCGAGCGCAGACCCTCGGCGCGGCGACCACGCTGTCCCAGTGGCGGGAGCTCGAGGTCGAGGCTCTGGGCGACGACCTGGACGTCCTCCCCGCGACCGCCACCGTTCTCCTACGGGCCGGGGCGCGCCCGGCGACCGGGCCGTCGAAGCTCGCCCGCACCCTCGGGACGAGGGTCAGCCGACCGGAACTCCCAGAACTCGGCGGCGACAGCGGCGACGGCGACGCGGGCCCGGCTACCGCCGGAGAGGTCATCCGGAGCTATCTGTCGACGCACACCGGCGCCCTGCTGGCCGCCGACGCGCGCGTGCGCCTGGACGAGCCCGAGTCCGTTCATGACCTGCGGGTCGCCGCGCGCCGGCTGCGCAGCACGCTGCGCACGTTCCGCGCACTGTTCGATCCCGAGCGCACGCGCCGGTTGGAGGCGCGGCTGCGGGACCTGAACCTGTTGCTGAACGGGGCCCGGGACGGCGAGGTGCAGCTGGAGCGGTTCAGCGGGCAGATCGGCGAGCTCGCCGAGCGGGACGTCCTGGGACCGGTCGCCGCCCGTGTGCAGGGACACCTKCGCTCGCAGCAGCTGCGCGGCCGGGAGCAGGCACTGACGTGGCTGCGGGGCGACGAGTACCTGACGTTCCTCGAGGACCTGATCACGTTCGTCCGGGAGCCGGCCTACACCCCGCTGGGCCGGCGGCCGGCTCGCGAGGTCCTGCGGCGGCCGGTGCGCAGGTCCGACCGCAAGCTACGGCGCCGGGTCGAGCAGGCGACCGCGATACCGCCCGGCCCGGCGCGGGACGCGGCACTGCACGGCGCGCGGAAGGCGGCGAAGCGACTGCGCTACGCCGCGGAGGCGGTCGAGGTCGTCTACGGACCGGCCGCGACGAAGCACGCCAGCCGAACCAAGAAGATCCAGAACATCCTCGGCGAGCACCAGGACTGCGTCGTCGCGCAGGACACGCTGCGCGAGTTCGCGATCGCCGCCAACGCGGCCGGCGAGTCCTCGTTCACCTACGGCCTGCTCCTGTGCGGTGAGCGGGACCGCGCCCGGCACGCCCGCGGCTCCCTCACCGCCCGCTGGCCGGCCCTGTCCCGCCGTCGCGACCGGCGCTGGCTGCGCTGAGCGCCGACCCGGCCGCGGCGCTACCGAGAGCCAGGGCAGGGAAGATGACACCGGATCACCCGCGATCCTCCGCGCCACGTCCGGCTCRGGACGGAGTGCGGCGGCTGGCGCAGAGCTCGCGGAGGGTCAGGGCGTTGCGGACGGCGTGRCCGTGGCCGTCGTTGTTGAAGTAGGCGTAGACGTCCAGGCCGCGTTGGTGCCATTCGAGGATCCGGTCGCTCCACCAACGCAGGTCCTCGTCGCTGTAGGAACCGGCGTAGAGATTGTCGTGGTCGGGGCCGTGGAGGCGGACGTAGGCGAAGGAGGCCGTGGCTCGCAGAACGCAGGGCAGCCGGGCGCCGCTCATGACGCAGTACGCCGCCTGGTGGCGTTCGAGCAGCTCGTAGACGGGCTCGGCGTGCCAGCTCTCGTGGCGCAGTTCCACGGCCATCCGCAGCCACGGCGGAACACCGGCGAGGAAGTACTCCAGCCGGGCGTCGTCGCGGGTCTGCCGGACGTCGAGCTGGGCCAGGACCACCGCCCGCCGTTCACCCAGCTCGTGCCAGCCACGGGTGATCCGCTCGGTCCAGACCTCGGGGGCATGCAGCCGCTTCGCGTGGGTCAGCCCGCGCGGCGCCTTCACCGACATCGTGAAGCCGGCCGGCAGCCGCTGTCGCCACGAGGCGAAGGCGGCGTCGGTCGGCCAACGGTAGAAGCTGGCGTTCAGCTCGACCGTGTCGAACCGGCTGGCGTAGATCGCCAGCCGGTCCCGGGCCGGCGTCCCCGGCGGGTAGAGCACGCCGTCCCAGTGGTCGTAGCTCCAGCCCGATGTCCCGATGCGCAGTTTCGCCATGGCGGCACGCGATCACGGGATCCGGCGGAGCAGGCGGCCGACCGGCGAGTCGTCGAGATGATCGAGCAGGTCGGCCGGGTCGCGGTAGACGGCGACCGCGCCGGCGTCGTCGAGCTCGGCCCGGCTGATGCCGCCGGTCAGCACCCCGACGCACGCCAGTCCCGCCTTGCTCGCGGCCAGGACGTCCCACCGGCTGTCGCCGACCATCACCGCCTCTTCCGCCCCGACCCCCGCCGCGTCCAGGGCCGCGGCGAGGATGTCGGGCTCGGGCTTGGCGTTCTCGGCGTCCGCGGAGGACGTGACGGCGGTGAGGGCGTCCTCCGCGGCAAGGGACCGGCGCAGTACCCGCAGCTCCTCGGGAGGCGCCGAGGTGGCCAGCACGACCTGGGCTCCGGACCGCCGCAGATGTCGGAGCAGGTCGCGGGCGCCCGGCAGCGGGCGGATCAGGCCGAAGAAGGCGGCGTAGTGCTCGGTGTGAGCCGCCTGCAGCACGTCGTCGCGGCCGCGGTCGCGATCGGGCAGCACCGCGTCGAGCATCTGGTCGGAACCCATGCCGATCCGGCGATGCAGGTCGGTCACCGTGACCGGATGCCCCTCCTGGCGGAACGCCCGGTACCAGGCCAGGGCATGGAAGTAGTTCGTGTCGACGAGTGTCCCGTCGATGTCCAGCAGTACGGCGACCGAATCACCCACGTCATCACCCACGTCCGGCTCGGTACCCCCGCCCGGGCCCGCGCATGCCGGCCATCGTCCCCCGGCCGGTGTGGAGGCGAGCGGAAACGCGGCCTCCCGGATTCGCCGGTCGGCAGGCGGGGAAGGCGATCGGCGGGAACCACGCAGCCCCTGCAGGCGAGGGAGGACCGCCATGAAGATCGGCTACAAGCTGGCGACCGAGGCTTTCGGCCCAGCCGAGATCATCCGGCAGGCGGCCGCCGCCGAGCGGGCCGGGTTCGACTTCGTCGAGCTGTCCGACCACTTCCACCCCTGGCTGGACAACCAGGGTCATTCGGCCTTCACATGGACGCTGCTGGGGGCGATGGCCGAGCGCACCGACCGGGTGGGGCTCGCGACCGGCGTCACCTGCCCGACGATCCGCTACCACCCGGCGGTGATCGCGCAGGCCGCGGCCACGGTCGCGCTGCTGTCCGACGGCCGGTTCACCCTCGGCCTCGGCTCCGGGGAGCGGCTCAACGAGCACGTCGTCGGCCGCGGGTTCCCGGCGGTGTCCGTCCGCCACGCGATGCTGCGCGAGGCCGTCGAGATCATCCGGCTGCTGTGGGAGGGCGGCTACCGCTCCTACGACGGCCGCTACCTCCAGCTCGAGGACGCCCGGGTCTTCGACCTGCCCGACTCCCCGCCGCCGATCGCGATCGCGGCCAGCGGCGGCCCGTCGGCCCGGCTGGCGGCCGCCTGCGGCGACGGGCTGTTCGCCACCGAACCCGAGCCGGAGATCGTCGGCGAGTTCCGGCGGGCCGGCGGTGACGGTCCCCGCTACGCCGAGATACCCGTGGCCTACGCCCCCGACGGGCACGAGGCCGCCAAGGCCGTCCTGTCCACCACCCGCTGGGCTCTCACCGGCTGGAAGGTCATGAGCGAGCTGCCCAACCCGGTCAACTTCGCCGCCGCCACCACGACGGTCACCGAGGACGACGTCGCCGCCCGGTTCGCCTGCGGCCCCGACCCGGACCGCCACCTGGAGGTCGCCCAGCCGTTCGTCGACGCCGGCTTCGACCACCTGGTCCTCATGAACGCCGGCCCCGACCCCGACGGCTTCCTCGACTTCTTCGCCGGCACCCTCTCGGCGCCGCTGCGCGCCCTCACCCCATCCGCCCAAGCGGCCTGAGACACCGGCCATGGTCGCGTCCCCGCCCGTACCCGTAGCTGTGTCCGCGCCCGCATCCGCGCCGTCTGAGCGCGCCTCTGAGCTCGCCGCCGCGTGTGCCGAGGCGAGCCTGTGGCCGCTGCCCCGAGCCGGGCGTACCCGAGTCCGCTGGTCGGCGCTGGCCGAGCTGGCCGAGCGCGACCTGGTCCTGGCCCGACTGGTCGAGGCGCACGCGGACGCGGTGGCCATCCTGGCCGAGCTCGGCGGCGGCCCGGTCCGGGTGGGTTCGCGGTGGGGGGTGTGGGCCGCGGAGGGACCGGGCCGGCCGCTGGCCGCGCGGCCAGCCCAGGACGGCGGGTGGCTGTTGGACGGGACGAAGCAGTGGTGCTCCGGCGCGACGCTGCTCACCCACGCGCTGGTCACGGCCCGATCGACCGACGGGGACCGGCGGCTGTTCGCCGTCGCTCTCGAGGCGCCCGGCGTGTCGGCCGGGCCGGACGCGTGGGCGGCGGCCGGGATGAAGGGCGCCGACACCCGCGCGGTCGCGTTCACGGGCGCGCCCGCCCGCGCCGTCGGGGAGAGTGGCGACTACCTGAGCCGACCAGGCTTCTGGGCCGGCGGGATCGGGGTCGCCGCCTGCTGGTACGGCGGCGCGGTCGCCGTGGCCGGGCCGTTGCGTTCGGCCGTCGCGGCCGGCCGGGACGACCCGCACGCCGCCGCCCATCTCGGCGCGGTCGACGTCGCGCTCGGCGCCTGCGCCGACGTGCTGCGGGCCGCCGCCGACCAGCTCGACGCCGACCGGTCTGGCACGGACTGGTCCGACACCGACCGGTCCGTGCCAGACCGGTCCACCGACCGGCCGGCCGCCACCACGGCCGCTGCCACCGACCATGCACGGCTCGCCCGCCGGGTCCGCGGGACGGTGGCGCAGGCGGCGAGTGACGTGATCGTCCGGGTCGGCCGCGCGCTGGGCCCGGCTCCTCTGGCTGGCGACGCCGAGCACGCCCGCCGGGTCGCGGACCTGGAGGTCTACATCCGCCAGGACCACGCCGAACGCGACCTGGCCGCGCTCGGCGCCGACGTGGCCGCGACTCACGGTGACTGGTCGCTGTGACCGCCGGCATGCCGTACACCGGCGTCACCCGTGACCTGAACGGGCCGGGCACCCCCGAGGCCACGTGGGCCGCCGCCGAGCTGCCCGGCCGACTCCCCACCGTCGACCCGGCGTCGTTACGACCCGCGCCGCCGGGCCGGGTCGTGGTCGTCGCCCCGCACCCGGACGACGAGACCTTCGGCGTCGGCGGAACGATGGTCCTGCTCGCCGCGCTCGCGGCGCCCGTGGTCGTCGTCGCGGTGACCGACGGCGAGGCGAGCCATCCCGGCCGGGCCGACGAGCTGCGACGGATCCGGCTGGCCGAACGCGCCGAGGCGCTGCGCCGACTCGGCGTCGCCGACGCCGAGGTGCACCGGCTGGGTCTCCCGGACGGCGACGTGGGCGCCACGGCGGTGGCGGCCCGGCTCCGACCGCTGCTCAGCGCCGACGACCTCGTCCTCACGCCCTGGCAGCACGACGGGCACCCCGACCACGACGCCTGCGGCGCGGCGGCGGCCGCCCTGGTCCAGCCCGACCGGCTGTGGTTCTACCTGATCTGGGCCTGGCACTGGGCCACCCCGGCCGAGCTGCCGTGGGAGCGCGCGGAACGGGTCCCACTGGGCGCGGCGGCGACAGCGGCCAAACGCGCGGCGGCCCGGGCCTACGCGTCCCAGCTCGAGGGCGACACGCCGATCCTGCCGCCGGCCACGCTGGCCCGGTTGCTGCGCGCCGACGAAGTGCTGCTGAGAGGGCCCCGATGACCGTTCCCGGCTCCTACTTCGACCGGCTCTACGCCGCGTCGGACGACCCCTGGGGCTTCCGCGACCGCTGGTACGAGCGGCGCAAACGCGCACTGACGATGGCGTTGCTGCCCGACGCCCGCTACGGGACGGCCTACGAGCCCGGCTGCTCCATCGGCCTGCTGACCGCGGAGCTGGCCGGGCGCTGCGACCGGCTCCTGGCCACCGACATCGCCCCGGCCGCCGTCGAGGCTGCCCGCCACCGGACCCGGGACCTGCCGCACGTCGACGTCCAGGTCGCGGCGCTGCCCGCCGACTGGCCACCCGGCGGGCACGACCTGGTCGTCCTGTCGGAGGTGGGGTACTACCTCGACCGCCCCGCCGCGGCCGACCTCGCCCACCGCGCCGCCGGGACCGCCGGCACGCTGCTCGCCGTCCACTGGCGGCCCGACGTCGGCGACTACCCGCTGGGCGGCGACGACGTCCATGACCTGCTCGCCACCGCCACGCGGACGGCCGGGCTGACCCACCTCGCCCACCACCGGGACGACGACCTCGTGGCCGACGTCTGGTGCACCGACCCGCGCTCGGTGGCGACGAGGACGGGCCTGCGGTGACCCCGCACGCCGAGCGAACCGGTGTCGAACGGGCGGACGTCGAGCGGGTCGGTGTCGAGCGAACCGGTGTCGAACGGGTCAGTGTGGTCGTTCCCGCCCACGACGAGCAGGACCTGATCGACGGCTGCCTGGACGCGCTGGCCGTGGCCGTCGCCCACCCCGGCCTGGCCGGCGTGCCGGTCGACGTCCTCGTCGTGACCGACTCCTGCGCGGACGCCACCGCGGCCCGGTGCCAGGCCCGCGGAGTGCGCACGCTGGCCGTGTCGGAACGCAACGTCGGCCGGGCCCGGGCCGCTGGGTTCGCGGCCCTGCTCGCCGGCGCCCCGAACGGCGGCGCGTCCGGGTGCTGGCTCGCGACCACGGACGCCGACAGCCGGGTGGCGCCGGACTGGCTGGCCGCCCAGGTCCGCCTGGCCCGCCGCGGCGCCGACGCCACCTTCGGGGTCGTCGACGTCGAGGACTGGAGCGGCTGCCCTCCGATGACGCCGGACCGGTTCGCCGCCGGTTACGCCGGTACCGCGCCCGACCAGCCCGGACCGCATCCTCACGTCCATGGGGCGACGATGGGCGTGCGGGCCGACGCCTACCTGCGGGTCGGGGGAATGCCCGCCCTTGCCGTCGGGGAGGATCACGAACTGGCCCGGCGGCTGACCGCCGTCGGTGACCTGCGGGTGGTGCGCACCACCGCCGTCCGCGTCACCACCAGTGCCCGGCTCGTCTCCCGTGTCCGCGGCGGCTTCGCCGACTACCTGCGTGCCCTCACCGACGAGCCCGCCACCACCTGACCGGGTCTCCCCGCATGGACAGCGCACGCCCGGGGCCAGGGCCTTGGTCCCGTCACGATGGGACGGGAGCGCGGGGCGGGCGAGCGACCGCGCCATCGTGGTCGCGTGCGTGAAGGGTTGTTGGGTTGACACGCCGCATCATGGGACACACTGACCAGGTGATCTATGGCGCGACACCGCGGCCCGAGGCCGTGGCACAGACCGCTGGACGTCGTTCGTCGCCGGGGGACATCGGCGATGCGTGACTTCGCCTGCCCGAAATGCGGGCAGCAGCTGACGTTCGAGAACTCGCGCTGCCTGAGCTGCCACAGCAGCATCGGCTTCGATCTCGACGCGCGTTCGTTCGCCATCGTGACCGCCGAAGAGGCCCGCGCCGAGGGCGGTGGCGTGTCCAGGTGCGCGAACGTCGACGTTGCCGCGTGTAACTGGCTCTCACCGCCTGAGCACCCCTCCGGGCTGTGCAGGTCGTGTGCGCTCACCCGCACCCGGCCCGCGGATGCCGATCTGGACGCACTGCCGGCCTTCGCCGAGGCCGAGGCGGCCAAGCGGCGGCTGGTGTTCGAACTGACCGAACTGGGCCTGCCGCTTCGCGGACGGGACGTCAACCCCGAGACCGGGCTGTGTTTCGACCTGCTTTCCAGCAGCCATGAGCATGTCGTCACGGGCCATGCCAATGGGGTGATCACCCTGGACCTGGCCGAGGGCGACGATGTGCACCGTGAGCAGTTGCGTGTGTCGATGGCCGAGCCCTACCGCACCCTGCTTGGCCACTTCCGGCACGAGATCGGTCATTATTACTTCACGGTCCTCATCGACAGCGACGACGACAGAGAGCGGTTCACAACGCTGTTCGGTGACCCCGACGCCGACTACCAGGCCGCCCTCGATCGGCATTATCAAAAGGGGCCGCCCGGCGGCTGGCAGGATACCTACGTCTCCGCCTACGCCACCATGCACCCGGCCGAGGACTGGGCCGAGACCTTCGCGCACTACCTCCACGTCCGCGACACCCTCGACACCGCCGCCGCCTTCGGCTTCGCGCCGGCCGGCGCCACCCTGGCGACCCCGCTCGTCGGCGACGTGGGATTCCGGCGCATCATCGAGCTGTGGCTGCCGCTGGCCTGGTCGCTCAATATGATCAACAGGTCGATGGGGCATCCGGACCTCTATCCGTTCGTCCTCCCGCCTCCCGCGCTGGACAAGATGCGCCTCGTCCACAGCCTCGTCACCGGACAGGGCGACGCCGATCGCGCCGCCGCGGGCCAGGCCGCGCGGTCCTGACGCCCAGGATCRCCGGCGGGCGGGATGGCGGCGTCGAACACGTGACGTAGTCGTGGTCTCTATCAGGATCGATGCGACTGCATAAGGTGACACGTTGATAGCGGTCTGACGTCAATGTGGGCATGGGGGCCTCGTGGGGCACATGCCGAGGTGCTGATGGTGGTATGCRCAAAATGCTTTGTTTGAGCCGCGTGACAGGTGGGGTAAAGCTCCCAATAACACGACGGAAGATCGCCGAAGATGGTTTCCACCTGGAGGATCCCGTGCTCGTCACCATCGTCTCCTGGATCGTRCTCGGTCTCATCGCCGGTGCGGTCGCGCGTCTTCTCGTGCCCGGACCTGACCCGATGTCGGTTCCGATGACGATTCTCCTGGGTGTCGTCGGCTCGTTCATCGGCGGATTCCTGGGTTACGTTCTTTTCGACAAGGACCTCAGCGAGGGCGCTCTGCAGCCGTCCGGCGTCATCGGCTCCATTGTCGGCGCGATCATCCTTCTGCTGATCTACCGGCCCACCAGCCGTCGCCGTAGCCACACCAGCCGTCGTCGCAGCCACACCAGCCGTCGCCGCGCCCTGCGGTAAGGGCGGTGTCTCCGGCGATCCGTGTGAGGGATCCGGGGCGCGATATCCGACCGACGGGCGCCGCGGTTGGGAAGGCCATGTGATGGCCTTCCCAACCGCGGCGCCTTTGGCGTTCCCCGCCACTATGTGCAGGTGGGCTGGTAGGGGACGTCCCGCACGTAGGCCGCCCAGTCCTCACGGGTCAGGCCAGACCCGACGGTCCGGCAGGCGCGCTCCAGGACGCTGCCGCGCAGCGTGTTCAGGCCGCTGACGTCCCACAGGCTGGCGGTCCCGTCACCGCCGCCAGTCACCAGCGTCCGGCCATCGGGGGAGAACGCCACCGAGCGCACCGGGCCCGTGTGACTGGTCAGCGCCCCGCCGAGCCGCTGCGCGGACGACAGCCTGGCCACATCCCACAGGATGACCGTCCCGTCATCCCCGCTGGTGGCGAGGTTGCGCCCGTCCGGGGAGAAGGTGACGGCGAGCAGCGGGTACTCGTGCCCGATGAGCTGGCCCAGACGGCTCGGTGACGCCTGCCGGCTGACGTCCCACAGGACCGCCGTCCCGTCCGCGCTGGCCGTGGCGAGCGTCCGGCCGTCGGGTGAGAAGGCGAGGGCGTGCACCGAGCCCTGATGGCCCTTCAGCGGCTGGCCCACGCCGCGTGGCCTGGCGCGGTCCGACATGTCCCAGAGCCTGATGGTGCCGTCGTAGCTCGCGGTCGCGAGGAGGTGGCCCCGAGGCGAGAACGCCAGGGCCAGGATCGAGCCCTGATGGCGCGTGTCGAGTGGCCGGCCGAGCTGGCGCGGCGCCGCGCGGTCGGTGAGGTCCCAGATGACGACCTTCTTGTCAGAGCTCCCGCTCGCCAGCGTCCGCCCGTCCGGTGAGAACTTCACCGCGTAGACGATGCCCCTGTGGCCGTCGAGGGGGCCGCCGAGCCGGCGGGGCTCGCCGCCGCCGGCCACATCCCACAGGACGACGTGACCGTTGTAGGAGGCGGTGGCGAGCGTCCGGCTGTCCGGCGAGAACGCCACCGCGCGCAGCTTGTCCTGCTGGACAGCCCGCCGCCCGCCGGAGCCCGGCGCCGCGGCGCCCGGCGTGCCGAGCAGCCGGGGCGGCGCGTGCGGGCCGATGACCCAGACGGCCACGCTTCCGTCGTCGCCGCCGACGGCCAGCATCCGCCCGTTGGGCGCGTACTCGAGCGCGCGTACCTGGCCGTGCTGAGCGGCCAGCGGGGCGCCGACGCGACGCGGCTCCTCGCTGTCCCTGACGGCCCAGAGGACCGCCGTGGCGTCGTCGCCGCCGCTCGCGAGCGTCCGGCCGTCGGGGGAGAAGGCCAGCGCGCGCACCGCGTCGAGGTGGCCCGCCAGGGGCCGGGCGAGTGACCGCGGCGCCGCCGGGTCCGCGAGGTCCCAGAGGATCACCGTCCGGTCGTCGCCGCCGCTGGCGAGGGTGTGGCCGTCGGGCGAGAACGCGAGAGYGTAGACGACGTCCTTGTGGCTGGTCAGCGGTACGCCGAGCTGGCGTGGGGCCGCCCGGTCGGTGAGGTCCCAGAGGATCACCGTGCGGTCCTCGCCGCCGCTGGCGAGGGTGTGGCCGTCGGGTGAGAACGCCACCGTCTGCACGATGTCCGTGTGGCTGGTCAGCGGTGCGCCGAGCTGGCGTGGGGCCGCCCGGTCGGTGAGGTCCCAGAGGGTCACGGCCCGGTCCTCGCCGCCGCTGGCGAGGGTGCGGCCGTCGGGGGAGAACGCGACGGTGTGCACCGACCGCTGGTTGGCGTCGCCGCGGCCGGCTCCGAGCCGCCGCGGGGCCGCGGGGCTGGCGATGTCCCACAGGAGCACCTGGCCGTCGCCGGCGCCGACGGCGAGGGAGCGGCCGTCCCGTGACATGGCCAACGCGTAGGCGATGCCGACGTGGCCGGCGCGCGCGGCGACGCTGTCCATGGGCTGGCTGACCCGCCGCGCGGCCGCGGGGCGGGTGACGTCCCACAGGCTGACGGTGCCGTCGTAGCTGGCCGTGGCGAGGGTCCGGCCGTCCGGGGTGAAGGCCACCGAGCTCACAGGGGAGTCGTGGCCGGCGGCCAGCCGGGCGAGCCGGCGAGACGACGCCGGGTCCGCCACGTCCCAGAGAATCGTGCCCCCGTCATAGCTGGCGGTGGCCAGCGTCCGCCCGTCCGGCGCGTAGGCCACGCCGCGGACGGGGCCCTGCGCGCCGGCGAGAGTCGCCGTGTAGGGAGTGGAGGCGAGGGTGCTCGCGAGGTTGGCGGACGCGGCCTCGGCCTCGCCCTCGCTGATCTGGTGGGCGGCGATGGCGCGCCGGAGCGCGCCTCGCGGGTCGGTCGCCCGCCGGGCGTCGGCCTGGCTCAGCAGGTCGCGGGCGATCGCCTCCAGCCGGTGCCGGTTGGCCTCCCGCCGCTGGTCCAGCCCAAAACCGACCATCGTCACGGCGACGACGAGGAGCACGGCCAGCGCGGCGACGACGCCTCGGCGCAGGCGGGCGGCCCGGTGGTGCTGGGCGACGGACGCCCGCAGGAACGCCGCGGCGATGGGATCCGGGAGCGGGCGGCCCGCCAGGCGCGTGCGGGCGGCCGCGAGGCGGCCGCCGCGGTAGAGCAGGTCACGGCTTGTCCAGGCGTGCCGGCGCGGGCGCCATCCCGGCCGCGGGCGCCATCCCGGCCGCGGGCGCCGCCAGGACCTGGGGGCCCAGGGACGGGCAACCGCGCGGCCGCCGGCGGCCTCGGGCCGCCGCACCTCCTCCCAACGGCGCGCGTCGGCCTCGATCTCCTCGCTGATGAGACTCAGGTCGCGGTCGGCGTCGATCCAGTCGCGCAGCCGCGGCCAGGCACGCAGCAGCGCCTCGTGGGCGATCTCGACGGTCTCGCCGACGCCTCCGGGACCGGCGTCGGCGAGCTCGTCCGCGTGGCGGTCGGAGCGCGGCTCGCCGACCACGGCGCCCATCCAGGACGGCGCCCCCGGGTGCCCGATCGCTTCGTGGCTCAAGGTGATCAGGCGTGCGTCGACCGCGCGGTCGAGGGCGGCCGAGGCGGCTGCCGGGTCCTCCGCCCCGGCCAGCAGCACCGCCTTCCCGACCCGCCGACGGGTGTAGTCCTCCGCGTGCGCGAGCCGCACGAACATCGCCCTGGCTTCCCGCTGGCCGGTCTCGTCCAGATCGCCGTACACGGTCTCGGCCCGGCGGCTGATCGCGCCGTCGATGCCGCCGGTCGCCCGGTAGCCGTCGATCGTCAGCCACGGGCCGTCGCGGCGCAGCCAGGTCTCCAGCAGCGCGTGGGCCAGCATCGGGAGGGCTCCGGCCTCCTGGGCGCCGCCGCCGATCGCGCCGAGGTCGGCGAGCAGGACCTCGACCAGGCCCGGTTCCAACGCGAAGCCCGTCTCGCGGGCGGGATCCTCGATCGCCCGGCGCAGCTCGTCCCGGCTCATCGGCCCCACGACGAGCGGGCCTCGCTGGATCGCGTCGGCGAGGGCTGGATGGGCCGTGCAGGCGGGAAGGAAGTCGGCCCGCGGCACCGCGATGACCGTCGCCGGGGGGAGCTCGCCGTCGGCGGTCGACGCGTACGCGAGCGCCTCCACGAAGGCCTCGCGGTCCTCCGCTCGTTCGCAGCTGGTGAAGATCTCCTCGAACTGGTCGACGACCAGCACGACGCGTCCCTGCTCGGCGGGCATGTCGCCGGGCTCCGGCCCGCACTGCCCAAATGGCCGGGGGCCGGACGGCGAGACACCGAGCCCGGCGTCGGACGGGCCGCCGAGGGACAGAGAGCCCTCGGACGGTGCGCCTGTGGACGGTGCGTCCGAGGACGGCGCCCCGGGCGGATGGCCGTCGGCGAACCGGGACGCGACGACGGCGCGCAACGTGTTCGCGAGCTCGGTCGGATCGGCGCGCCAGCGCTCGCGCAGGTCCGCCGGGTCGGCCCCGACCGGGCCGGCGAGACGAGCCGCGAGGGCCCCGAAGGGGTCCGCGCCGGGCGTCATCGTGATCTGGGGCCACCGGGCGGACGCGCCATCGCCCACGTCGCCGTGCGCGAGCGCCGGGAGCAGGCCCGCCCGGACGAGCGACGACTTCCCCGAGCCGGAGGAGCCGACGACGAGCAGCGGTCCGCACCCGGAACGCAGCGCCACCAGCTTGACCAGCCTGCCGACGAGATCGCCGCGGCCACGGAACAGATGGGCGTCCGCCGAGCCGAAGGCGGTCAGCCCGGGGTAGGGACAGACGAGGTCACGATCGTCGGTCGCGGCGGTGGCCGCGCGCCGCGCCGCGTCGCGTCGATCGGTCGCGGCGTTCGGCCCGATGGCGATCGTCGGCTGCCGGTACGCCGGGTTGGCGGCGAGGTTCAGGACGCCGGCGTCGTGCGCGCTCCACCAGCGCGGCACCGGGTAGCCCTGCTCGGGAAGCGTGCGGGCCAGGGTCCGCGCGATGAGGTCGAGTGTCAGGTCGGGGCCGCCGTGCACGTCGCCGTCGCGAAGCAGCGCCAGGAGCGCTCCCGTGAACGCGGTGTGGCGGGCCCCCGGCGGGGCGATCGCGTGCTCCTCCCGGGAGGCGGAGGCGAGCACGAACCGCCGCCCGCCACCGCCCTCGAACCCGGTGTCGAGCGAGCTCAGGCCACGATCGGCGATCCGGCCGGCGTAGCAGGCGTCGACGATGAGGACGATCGTGCGCGCCGGGCAGTGCTCCCGCAGCAGCTCGTGGATCTGGCTGAACGGCAGTGCCTGGTACGCCGCGAGCCCGCGGCTGACGTCGACCGTCGCCCGGGTCGCGAGATACAGGTTGTTCTGACCGTCCAGCTGGCCATGCCCGGCGTACCAGAGCAGGAACACGTCCCCGGCCTGGCTGGCGCTGGCCTTGAGCGCGCTGGCGAGGACGATCGGGTTCTCGGAGTCCGTGACCCGGGTGATCTGCCCCGGCGTGACGCCGCAGCGCTCCACCAGCGCGTCGGCCAGGTCCTCCTGGGTCGTCCGGACCGAGGGCAGGTCGGGCAGGACCGAGCCGGCCTCATGGCTGGCCGTCGCGACGAGCATGACCCGGGTGCCCGCGCCCGCGAGGTCTCCCATCGAACACCTCGGGCTCAGCCGTCGGCGGTCAGTGGTCGATCGTTGTCCCGTCGGCCCGCGCCGCGCCGGCCGGTCTCCGCGGGCCCGCCGGTCGTGGCGGCGACGGGACCGAGCTGGGTGGCGAGATCGTCCAGGACGTCGGTGACATGGCCGACGGGAAGCGCCTTGGCCTCGCTGGCGCTGATGGTGACCTGCGCGCCGTCCGACCGGCGGAAGGTCAGGTCGACGGGACTGCGCCGGACCTTCAGCCAGCTGATCACCACGCTGCCGAGCGTGCGTACCGAGGCCGTCGCGAGCGCCATGCCGCCGCCGCTGGCCAGGCCGACCACCATCGAGGCCGTGTCCACGCCCATCTCCCCTGGACGAGGAGACTCCTCGCGCAGCGCGACCCTTCCCTGGAACTCGGGCTCGTTGAGCAGCCACGTCCGGAGGCTGCGCAGCTCCTCGCCCGACGACGCGGCGTCAGCCACGATCTCGACGTCCATGGTGCTCCCATCCCGGTACGCCACCTACGGTGAGAGATCTGATACTCGCAGTGAAGAGACATACCCGCTCTGTGGCGCGGAAGCGCGGGATCGGGACGTAGGACCCCGATCTGTTCCGATCGCGGTCGGCCGGACCAGGTGATCCGGTGGTTCAGGTGATCCGGCGGTCGGCCGCCCAGCGGGTGAGCTGATGGCGGCTGGACAGCCGCAGCTTGCGCAGCACGTTGGACGCGTGCGTCTCGACGGTCTTGACCGAGATGAACAGCTCCGCCGCGATCTCCTTGTAGGCGTACCCGCGGGCCAGCAGCCGCAGCACCTCGCGCTCGCGCGGCGTGAGCTGGTCGAAGTCGGCGTCGGTGGCGGACGTGGGCGCGGCGGTGTCGCCGGCTGTGGACGGCGCGGCCGGGGCGTCCCGGAAGGCGTCCAGGACGAAGCCCGCCAGCAGCGGGCTGAACACGACGTCCCCGCCCGCCACCCGCTCGACGGCATCGGCGAGATCGTCAGCCGAGATCGTCTTGGTGACGTAGCCACGGGCGCCCGCGCGGATCAGCGCGATGACGTCCTCGGCCGCGTCCGAGACGGACAGGGCCAGGAAGCGCGTGGCCGGCAGGCGTTCGCCCACCTGCCGCAGGACGGCGAGACCGCCTCCGTCCGGCATGTGCACGTCGAGCAGCACGACCTGCGGCCTGCTCGCCACGATGCCGGCGACGGCGTCGGCGGGCGTCGCCGCCTCACCGACGACCTCGACCCGCCCGCCGAGCTCGGCGCGGACGCCCGCCCGGAACATGGCGTGGTCGTCGACCAGGTAGACCGTCGTCATCGCCGCATCCTTATCGCTACTTCCGTGCCGCCGCCAGGGCTGCTTCGGATCGAGACCGTCCCGCCGTTGCGCTCGACGCGGCTGATGATCGAGCCGCGCACCCCCTGGCGGTCCTCGGCGACCGCGTCCGGCTCGAAGCCGATCCCGCGGTCCCTGACGAAGACGCTGACCGCGTCGGCCTCGACCTCGGCGTAGAGCGAGATGTCCGTGGTCCCGGAATGCCGCGCCGCGTTGACCATCGCCTCGCGGGCCGCGGCGCAGGCGGCCGCGAGCGCGTCGTCCAGGGCGAGGTCACCGACCACGACGACGTCCACCTTGACGGCGTACGCGTCCTCGACCTCGGCGGCGGCCGTGCGCAGCTCCGCGCCGAGCTGGCCGCCCGCGGCGCGTGTGCCGTAGAGCAGGCCGCGCAGCTCGCGCTCCTGCCCGCGCGCGAGGCGGGTCACCTCACGTGGCGAGTCCGCGTTGCGCTGGATGAGGGCGAGGGTCTGCAGGACCGAGTCGTGCAGATGTGCCGCGATGTCGGCGCGCTCCTGGCCGCGGATCCGCTCGGCCCGCTCCGCGCCGAGCTGGGACGTCAGCTGGATCCACCAGGGGCCCCCGAGCAGCGCCAGGCCGACGGTGGTCACGCCCATCGCCCACAGCCCGTCCCGCAGGGTGTTCACGTTCGCCCGGTGCAGCACGAGGACGCCGCCGGCGACGACCAGCGCGGCTCCGACGGCCAGGCGCAGCCGTCCCATCCGATCCGCGGGAGGCGCCCCGAACGTGCTGCGCGAGGCCCGCAGCCAGCGCTCGCGGTCCGGGCTGGCCGCCTGGCGCCAGATCGTCGCGCCGCCGAGGCAGGCCAGCAGGGTCGGCACGAACAACGAACCGCCGGCGACCCTGGTGGCGAGCAGCCCGGTGGCCGCGAGCACGACGACGGCGAGCAGCGCGAACTCGACGGGACGCGGCAGCCGCGAACGCCGGGCGCCCTCGGGTGTGGGCAGCACGATCCAGTAGGTCGCGTAGAGCGCGATGCCAAGGCCGCCACTGACCGCCAGGACGAGGAAGGCCAGCGCGACCGCTCGGCGCCGCAGGCCCGTGTGCAGCGCGATCCCCGCGACCACGCCGCCGGCCCAGCCGATATCCGGACGCCGGTGGAGAACGCGGGTGGCGGGCAGGCTGCGGGTCACACGGCCATGATTCCGGCTCGGGCCGCCGCCGGGTATCAGGAGTCGCCCCCAGACGCGGGCTCAGGGTCGAAATCAGGGGTTCACCTGATGCGCGGACGCCCCGTCGCCCGCAACGTATAGCCACTATGAGCACAGATCCAGAACCCCCCGCGGCACCGTTCACAGCACCGACGGGACCCGCGGCGTCCACGGGACCCGCGGCGTCCACGGGACCCGCGGCGCCGCGGCGCCGGCTGCGTCGCAGCGCCACCGATCGCGTCGGGGCCGGCATCGCCGGCGGGCTCGGCGAGTACGTCGGCGTCGACCCGGTGCTGTTCCGAGTCCTGTTCGCCGTGTCCGCGTTCTTCGGCGGCGCCGGCGTGCTCGCCTACGCGGTCGCGTGGGCGGTCATCCCGGCCGAGGGCACCGAGCACGCGCTCATCGACGGCTGGGTCGAAGGGCTGCGMCGGCACCACATCCCGCCGTGGCTGGTGGCCGTGGCCGGCGGCCTCCTGCTGTGGGGCGTCGCCTTCAGCTGGTGGTCGCCGCACCCGCCGTGGCCCCTGCTCGCGCTGATCCTCGTGCCGCTGCTGCTGCTCGGGACCAGGGACGGCGGCTGGCGCGGCCCCACCTCGACCGCGCCGTCCGGGCCGTCAGCTTCAGGCGAGGCAGGCGAGGCAGGCGAGGCAGGCGCGGCAGGCGCGCCGGGCGGGACGACGACCGTGCGCCTGGACAAGGGCCCGGCGGCCGCGTCGCCCGCCTGGGCCGCCGAGACGCGGGCCTGGCTGGGCGAGGCCCGGCAGGCGGCGCGCGCACGACGCCGGCGATCCTGGCCGCTGCGGGTGGCGGCGCTCACGACACTGGTGGCGACGCTGACCGTTCTCGGCGTGACCGACGCGCTCGTCGGAATCTGGCTGCCGGTCTACTTCTGGGTCCTCGGCGGGATCGCCCTGGTCACGTTGCTGCTCGGCGCGGTACTGCGTCGTACCCCATGGTCATTGCTCCCGCTGCTGGTGGTCGCGACACTCGGAACGGTCGCGTTCGGCGGCACCAGGGCGAGCCTGCACGACGGGATAGGGCAGCGGGTCTGGACGCCGGTCACCGCCGCCGACCTGCGGGGCGACTACCGGCTCGCCTTCGGTCAGAGCGTGCTCGACCTGCGCCACGTCACGCCAAGGGCGGCCCAGGACATCCAGGTCACCCTGGGCGCGGGACAGGTCCGGCTGCTCCTGCCTGAGGCGATGAACGCGACCGTCAGGGCCGACGTGCATCTGGGCGACGTCACGGTCGACGGCACCGACTCCTTCGACGAGCGCGAGGGCGACCGCGGCTGGGGCGAGCGGCGGCGCGGGGCCGGGACCAGCCAGACGATCCTGCCGCCGGACGGCGCCACGGGCCCGGCGGTGACGATCCACGTCGACGTCGCCGACGGCAACATCACCATCGACCACCGCTGACCGTGCCGGCGCTCCGCGTGGCGGGCCACGGCCCAGGAGTGCCGGTCCTGCGCTGACCACTGGAGCTCGATGTCCGCGACGGACGAGTACCTGGCCGGCAACGCCGCCTACGCGGGTCGACGCGGTGGCGGGTCAGGCAGGCTGGGACGGCGGGGCGTCCGGCTCGGGGGTGCGGCAGACGGCCTCCACGTTGTTGCCGTCCGGGTCGCGGACGAAGGCGCCGTAGTACGACGGGTGGTGCCAGGCCGTTCGGGGCATCACCGGCGAGATCAAAAGGTTGGTCTGGACGGTGACAGCCCGATGCGCCGGCGGATATGAGGTGCCGCCGGCCGGACGTGGAGGCGCGCGATGGGCATGAAGGAGACCGAGCAAGCGGTGTATGAGCCCGGGCGCGGGCCGGGGCCGACGGTTCTGGAGCAGGACCGGCTGGCGGCGCTGCTCGCCGCGCATCAGATGGGTGCGCTGGCCACGACCAGGCAGGATGGGCGGCCGCACCTGTCGACCGTCGCGTACGGGTGGGACGAGGCGGCGCGCACGATCAGGATCAGCACCACCATCGACCGGTTGAAGGTCCGTCACCTGCGTCGCGACCCGAGGGCGGCGCTGTACGTGAGCACCGCCGACTTCCTGTCGTTCGTGGTCGCCGAGGGAGAGGCCGAGCTGTCGGAGGTGAGCGCCACACCCGGGGACGCCGTCGGGCGGGAGCTGCTCGCGATGGCGCCCCCGTTCGACGACCCGGCCGACGAACGCGCCTTCCTGCGCAACATGGCGGCCGACCGCCGGCTGGTCATCAGGCTCGGCGTACGCCGGCTCTACGGCACGGCCCTCGACATTCCCTGAGCGCTCCACCACGGGACCGCCACTGGCTCGCCAACTCCGCCGGCGGCCCTGGGCCGCGCACCACCGTCTCAGGAGGCGCACTGTGCCTGACCCAACAGCGGGCTCGCCCGACACGTCGGCCGCGGCCGACGGGGCGCCGTCCGAGCCGGGGGAGTCGCCCCAGCACGAGCTCGACGCCTTCCACCGCCGGCTTCATCGGGTCCGCCCGGCGGGCCTGTCCGCGCACACCGCGCAGACCACGGGGATGCGCCGGGTGGAGGCGCTGTCCGGCGCGACCGTCGGCACGGAGCGGCTGTGGATGGGCCAGACCCACGTCGCGCCGTCCACCCTCTCGGCCAACCATCACCACGGCGAGTCCGAGACCGGGATCTACGTCGTCAGCGGCCATCCGGCGTTCGTCTTCCTTCGGGACGACGAGGAGATCCGGCTGGAGACCTCACCCGGTGACTACATCTACGTACCGCCCTGGGTGCCCCACCGGGAGGAGAACCCCGACCCCGACGCGGAGGCGATCGTCGTCATCGCCCGCACCACCCAGGAAGCGATCGTGGTCAACCTGCCCGACCTGCGCTGGCGAGGCCCGGCCAGGACCTCCGACCAGGGCCGTTCCTGGCGCACCTACTGAGCGCGGCGTCCTCCGACTGGCCGTCTCGGCCAGCTGCTCCGACTGGCCGCCACCGCGGAAAGGCCGCTGCCCGTCCGCCCCGCGGTGTCGCGGGGCGGACGGGCAGCGAACGCGGGCCGGCGCCCTGGTCTGTCAGTAGCGGGCGCTCGTCGTCGAGCGGGTCCGCGACCGCCGGCGCAGCCGCCGCAGACCCCGTGCCGCCGACCGGTCAGCCGTGTTCACGTCACGCTTGGCCTCATGGCGGAGCCTCGGTAGCAACCTCATAGCTTCCTCCTCTGGCTTCGTCGTGCCTCGTTCGTTAGGGCCTCGTTGTCCTGTTGCCGGCCCTGACGGCGACATGCCCGTCCTGCCGCTCATAACACTTCTTGTCTCGCCGTCCCCGCCGTGCGGTGTCGCGGATGCGGGTCGATGTCCTTACCGAGCCGCTCAGGAGGTCTCGATGGGCCTGCCCCGTGGCGTGTCATCGGGTGGCGTGTCATCGGGCGGCGGGGCAGCGCAGCGCGACGGAGCGCGACGCGACGCGACGCGACGCGACGCGACGAATTCGACATCGACAGGGGCGGCGGAAACACACGACCGCGCTCGGCCGAGGTGTGAAAGTGTCTGGGCCAACCGGTAGCGAAAGCCCGGTCCGGGCCATCGGAAGAATTGGCACGTTACACGCCGGGCGTGCGCGGCCGGAGTCAAGATCGCGGGCTGAAGCCCGACCAGCGAAGCCGCGCACACGTGGAAATGGCCGCTCGCGACCCCGTTAGCAGATATTGATCACGGCGTCGGCCGGCTGTGACGTCCGACACAGGCCGCGTCGTGGATGCGCCCGGTTTTCTGGCGGAAGCCGATGTGGGCACGACGGTTGATCGCGCATCAAGAGGTGTGTGACGCCGGGCACAGATCGAATAGTGGGGATGTCCGAAGCGCCGGATCGGACCGGCCGGCGGACGGCTCACCTGCATCGTTGTGTATCAGTTTGAAATCCACTGGTCGGCCAACTGTAGCCAGTGTTCCGGAGTCCAATGGGCTGATCGTGGGCCAAGTGTGTCCTGGCATATGCAAAGGCGTCTGCACGGGCGTACTGTCCGCAGACAGATCACTACAACGGGGTGGTGATCAGGCCCGCCGAAGCTCTCGGCGCGCACGACGGGTCCGGGTGAAGGCGGGGGGACATCGTCCCCCGCCTTCCCTGTCTTGGAGGTATGCATGCTGGCTGCTGTCATCCTCGCTCTGGCCGCCCTGGCCCTCGCGGCCGCGGCGGCCGCCGGCTCGGCGACCACCGCGCGCCGGCTCCGGCAGACCGCCAAGACGGCCCGCGTTCTGGCCGTCATTCCCCGACGCTGTCCCGACTGCGGTCACGGCTGGGATGACGGCCGTGCCCAGCGCGGTCCATGCGCCTCGACGCACCGAGCCGTGGCGTCCCTACTGCTTCCCCCCGACCTCGCCTGACGGCCGCTCCATGGCGATCCCACGCCTTGGCCGGAGATGCGGATTTCCGGTTGAGGAAGGTTTTACCCCCTCTCCCGTAGCCGACGGATTTCCCGTCTCGAATATTGTGGACATATCATGCCGTAGTCCCGTGTGAAAATCCGTCCGGGTTTCAGTGACAGTCCTTATTTATATCTGGCCCAACGCCTGCGTGAAACAAGCCCGATGGTCGTTTCGCGTTGGCGGATGGTTGTTGCCGGCCAGCGCCGGGTCTCACCAGTTGCTGCCACCTCTGGTGAGACCCGGTCGGCTCGACGCGTGGCGGCAACGAGAAACCGCGGCTCCGTGGCCAGCGGATGTGGCCAGCGGATCGAGTCGCCCGTCCCACGGTCGCCGAACAGCTCGGCGATTGGCCAGAAAGATCTGGTCCCCATATCCGTGCACCTGGCCGAGTACATCCGATCTGGGCGGCCGACGAGCCGCCCGTCGCAGCGTCGGACCATCGTCGCGGGGCGCCTGCCAGCGCCCTGGCTCAGTCGTCTCCCGGGCGCTCGTGCCCGCAATCGAGAGGATCGCCGATAATGACGGAGAATGTCCAGATATGCGCGCATCCGCTGACGTTCGTTCGTGCCCAGCGGGGCTGGACCTATCAGAAGCTCGCGCGGGTCGTCGCGAAGAGAGCCCGGGACCTCGGCGAGGCGAACATGGCCGCCGAACGGCAGAAGGTGTGGCGCTGGGAGCACCGCGGCGTCGTGCCCGACCGGGTGTCCCAGGTGGCGCTGGCCACGGAGCTGGGAGTGCCCACCGAACGGTTGGAGTCCCATCCGTGGCCGTCCTGGCTGCCCACCGGCGACAACGTCCGCGTTGATTACCCCTGGACCCAGTCCGGCAGTCTGTCCGCGCTGAGCGACGTCGTCCAGGACGCGGTGACCGACCGCCGCGGCTTCCTAACCATCAGCGGCGCCGGCGTCGCCGCGCTCGCGGACGACTGGCTGGGGCTGGAACCGGCGCACCTGGCGGCCGCGCTGGACGGTGGCCTCGTCGACGAACAGATCGTGCACCAGATCGCGCACAACGTTCCCAGCCTGCGGGTGATGGACGACCGGCTCGGCGGCGCGAGCGTACGGCGGCTCGTCGACGCGGAGCTCGGCGTGGTGACGGAACTGCTCGCCCGCGGCCGCTACACCGAACGGATCGGCCGCGAGCTGCACATCGTGGCCGCCGAGCTCGCCAGGTTCGCCGGCTGGGTCTCCTTCGACGCCGGTTACCTGACGAGCGCTCAGCGCTACTGGGTGGCCGCGCTGCACGCCGCGCATGTCGGCGGTGACCGCCTGCTCGGCGCGAACGTGCTGAAGAACATGTCGCTGCAGTGCGTCGACACCGCCCGGCCCGTCGAGGCGATCAGGCTGGCGGAGGCGGCCGTGCGCACGGCCGGCGACGTCACCGGCCGGGTCGGCGCGATGCTGCACATGCGCAAGGCCCGGGCGCACGCGGCGCTGGGCGACCAGGTCGCGTGCATGCGCGAGCTCGCCGTCGCGGAGGCCGCGTTCGAGCGGACGACGGCGCGGGAGCCGGCCTGGGCGTACTACTTCGACGAGGCCGAGTTCCAGGCCCAGGTCGGCTGCTGCTACGTCGACCTCGGCCATCTGCTGTCGGCCGACGGATGGCTCAGCCGGGCACAGGCGGCCCACCCGGCGGAGAAGGCCCGCGACCGGGCGACCTACCTGCTGCGCCGCGCGGGTGTGCGGATCGACCTGGGTGACGTCGACGCCGGCTGCGCGCTGGCCGCGCAGGCCGCCCCGTTGCTCACGGTCATCCGGTCGCGGCGCAACGCCCGGCGCGCCGACGAGGTCCGCCGCCGCCTGCGCCGGCACGCGTCCGTCCCCGAGGCCCGCGACCTTGAGCGGCACCTTGCCGAGATCACCGCCGGCTGAGGCCGGCCGGCCCTGCCCGCGTCGGGACCGGACGCATGGATGATCGGCCGCCGAGGGGCGGCCGAAAGAAAGACGCGAGCGCGAAGGAGATCTCCTGGACCTGGCCGTCCTGCTGGCGGCGGCCCTCGACGGATCCGGCGGAGTCGAGACCCGGTGACGCATGGTGTCAGCGCTTGCGCGCGAGGCCGCCGTAGAGGTTGACCTGCGCGTCGGTGACGGTGAGGTCGGTGCCGGCGTCCGGTCGCCAGCGGTGGACGACCTGGACGCCCGGCTCGACCATGTCCAGCCCGTCGAAGAAACGGCTGACCTCGGCGCGGGTGCGCGCCCGCAGGGGGATTCCCCGTGCCCGGTAGATCTCCGTGACCTGCCTGGCCTCCTCCGGGGCGAAGTCCGGGGTGACGTGGGTGATCGCCAGGAAGCTCCCCGACGGAAGGGCATCGAGATAGCGGCGCATCAGGCCGAACGGGTCGTCGGAGTCCGGGATGAAGTGCAGGATCGCGATGATCGAGAGCGCGATCGGCTCGTCGAGGTCGAGGGTCTCCAGCAACGTCGGCGAGCCGAGGATCTTCTCGGGTTCACGCAGGTCCGCGTCGATGTACGCGGTCCTGCCCTCGGGCCTCCCCTTGAGCAGGGCACGGGCATGGGCCAGGACGATCGGGTCGTGGTCGGCGTAGACCACCCGGGCCTCGGGGGCTACCCCCTGCGCGATCTCGTGCAGGTTGGGGGAGGTCGGGATGCCGGTGCCGATGTCGAGGAACTGCCGGACGCCGACCGCCCCGGCGAGGTGGCGGGCGACGCGGTGCAGGAAAGCCCGGTTCGCCTGCGCGGAGATCCGCGTGTTGGGGCCTGACTTCAGCACGAGCTCGGCGGCCTCCCGGTCGGCGGGGTAGTTGTTCTTACCGCCCAGGAAGTAGTCATAGACGCGCGCCGAATGAGGAACGTCCGTGCGCAGCTCGACCGGGTCGACCCTGGCCACCGCGCCGTCCCAGCTGAGCGTGGGCTTCTCGGTCACGGAAGACCTCCCGACATACGCACCCGTAGGTATGGATACGGCCTCCGTACACATGGGCGGGCGTCGGCCGCGCCCCGGACCACGGAAGGACCAGCAACATCCGCAGCTTAGCCAGAGGAGCCGCGGCCCAGGCGGTCCGGGGTCGCGGCCCCTCCGGGCTCCGGCCCTGGGACCAGCAGTTATGGCGAGGGCGCCAGTATTGTGGCGCTGATCACTCGGCGTTCGTCGGCGCGGGCCGCGGAGCGCCATGCGAACCGCGGCTGCCGCGGACCGCGGCGGCCCCGGAGCAGCCGCGGCCGCGGCGTCTTCCTGGCCGGCTGGTCGGCTCTCCTTGCCCGCTACCAGGCGAGCCAGGCCTCGTCGCCGTCGTTGGCGAGGAGCAGGGCGCGGGACGAGGGCTCGGCCGGCGGCTTCCGCGCCACCCGTTCGGTGACCAGGGCGCGGGTGAGGTTGGCCTGCCCGGACCTCGCCGCCGCGGCTATCAGGGTCAGATCGATGATGTCGCGCTGCGCGTGGCTCCCGCCGACCGCGTTGGCCTCGGGGCGGATGTCGATCAGCAGGTCCACCGTTGCCGCCGGCTCGTCGGCGGAGAACGTCGAGAAGGCGGTGAGCAGCGCGAGCCCGGCCCGTTCGGCCGCCCTTCTGTTGGTGGGGGCGGTCAGGCTCCTGTTGGCGGCGATGACCTGGTCCGCGCGGGCGCGATCGCCGGCCAGCCCGAAGGTCATGACCGCGTGCCAGTCGTTGAAGATGTACGCGGGCGCGCCCATCAGGTCGGAGACGTCCGCCGCGAGCGCGGCCGCGCGGGCGCCCACGTCCGTTCCGTACAGCGCGAGCCGCCACAGCAGGGCCGCCGCGTCGACGACGTTCAGCCACTCGGGCGACCTGACCGCGCGGATCCGCTCGTCGTACAGCGCGAGCGCCTCGTCGGCCCGTCCCAGCTCCAGCAGGTACAGCCCGAGGTGCCACCAGTTGTGCACCGCGAAATAGCTGTCCCGCCAGTCGGGGGCCGAGGAGTTCAGGAACGACGCTCCTGGCTCGAGGCTGCCTTCCATCTCGAACACGTGGGCCAGCGCGTGCACGGCCCACACGTCCTTCGGGTCGCGGGCAAGCGCGCGGCGGGCCGCCTCCTCCGCTCCTCGGTAGTCCGCGTTCTCCTCCAGGCCGAACGCGTACATGCCCTGGACGAACCCCCAGGCCGGGTCGCCCTCCGGCCAGGCGGGGAGCACCMGCGCCACCACGTCGCGCAGCGCGTGGCGGTTGCCGAGGAAGAAGTAGAGATCCTGCGCCACCTTCAGCGCCAGCAGGTCACGGGGGTTGACGAGCAGGGCACGCTCCAGTGCGCGGGTGGCCGCCCGCCAGTCGCCGTCCGCCCACGCCCGAGCGGCGGCCAGATGATGGGCCTCGCGCGGGGCCGCGGGCTCGGCGGGTGCGTCGGCGAGGCCGGTGGCGGCGACCTCCAGCGGCTTGAGGAGCTCGCCGGCTTCGGCGCCGCCCTCGGCGGTCGTCGCGTAGAGGGACAGGTAGGCGCGGAAGACCCGGGCGAGCGCCAGCTCGCCGTCCGCGGCGATCGCGGCCTCGGCACCGCCGACCGGGTCCCCGGCGAGCGAGACGAGATCCTCGATCGCCTGGTCCAGCAACGTGACAGCGGCCCGGTCGGCCGCCCGCACCGGGACGCCCCAGCGGTCCGTGTAGGTCTCGCTCATGACGTGATTATCCGCGGTTCCAGGCGAGCGGGCGTGAACGCTCGGAGCCGCGTTCGCGACAGCAACGGGTCGGTCCGGCGGGTGGGAGYCAGTCCGTCGGGGTAGGCCCGCCGCTCGATCGGGACGCGGAACCAAGGTCGGATGGGACGACACCATGCGCCTCTCGATCCGGAAAGGCCTGAAGATACGACGAAAGGGATCAGGGGCGATTCGTTGCCGTCCTACCCACCCAGAGCGCCGATTCTGGGTCTGTCGCCCTGAGCGTTTCGTTTGTCGCGTACGTAGATGATCCCGGGCTTTCCGTCGCCCGGGCTGCGACGGCTCACTTCGAAGAGGCTGATAGCGGCCAGCAGGTCGCTGAGCTTGGTATAGCCGTAGCTTCTGGAGTCGAAGTCCGGCTTTCGCTTGGTGATGATGTTGCCTACCGACCCCAGCGCCGCCCAGCCGTCGTCGTCGGAGGCCGCGTCGATCGAATTGCGCAGCAGGCCGATCAGGTCGGCATCGCCGTTGAGCTGCGGCGTGGGTGTGCGGATGGTGGCCAGTCTGGGTGCCGTGCCGGCCGCGGCGATGGRCTCGGCTTCGGTAGTGAGGTTCTCGACGTAGATGAACTTGTCACAGGCGGYGACGWAGGCCTTCGGGGTCTTGYGCTCGCCGAAGCCGTACACGGTCAGGCCGGACTCCCGCACGCGCTGGGCGAGCCGGGTGAAGTCACTGTCGCTGGAGACGATGCAGAACCCGTCGAAGCGGCCGGAGTACAGCAGGTCCATCGCGTCGATGACCATCGCCGCGTCGGTGGCGTTCTTGCCGCTGGTGTAGGCGAACTGCTGGATGGGCTGGATCGACTGGGCCAGCAGCTGGTCCTTCCATCCCCGCAGACTGGTTCCGGTCCAGTCCCCGAAGGCACGTTTGACATGCGCGGTGCCGTACTTGGCGACCTCGGCCAGCAGCCCCTCGATGCTCGCGGGCGACGCGTTGTCCGCGTCGATCAGCACCGCGAGCCTGGTCGTGTTCTCGCCGGCCATGCGCACACCTCAATCGTCGATACCGCTTCAGGCGCGGGGTGGCCCGGTCAGATCATCCCTGAACGGGCGACCGTCTTCTCAGCGGTGCGTCCTTCTCGGCGGTCCTGCTCAGGCCCGGCCGCCACACCACCGAGCAGGAGCTGCGCGACTACTGAACGTCGAGGCTGAGCGCGTTCGCGGTGCCGAAGCGCATCCACCTGGTCGACCGGATCCCGCACACCTCGAAGCGCGAGGGAAACCGGCACCTCCTCGCCGAGAGGTTCGCCCGGCCCGCGTCGGCCAGCGCCGAACAACCGCCGGCTGCTCCTGACAGAGCCCCAGCCTGCGCGTGATGGCCGGGGCGCCGGACTCGCGAGCCCGGCGCCCCGATGCCGCCGGTGGCTGCCCGGCTACCAGATGCGGACGCGGTCGGACGGGTCCAGCCATAGTCCGTCGCCCGGTGCGGTGTCGAAGACCTCGTGGAACTCGTCGAGGTTGCGCACGATGTTGGCGCGCAGCTCCGGCGGGCTGTGCGGGTCGGTGGTCAGGTACTGCCGCTCGAGCTCGAGGCGGCGCTTGCTGCGCCACACGAAGGCCCAGTTCATGAACAGCCGCCGCCGGTCGTCACGCGACGCCTCGCCGCCCTGGGAGATGACGTAGGCCTGGTGCGCGATGGTCAGGCCGCCGAGATCGCCGATGTTCTCGCCGACGGTGAGCGCGCCGTTCACCTTCTCGCCCGGCAGGTTGCGCGGCTCGAACCCGTTGTACTGCTCCACCAGCGTCTTCGACTTCACCTCGAAGGCGGCCTTGTCGTCCGGGGACCACCAGTCGTTGAGGTTGCCGGCGCTGTCGTACTGCGCTCCCTGGTCGTCGAAGCCGTGGCCGACCTCGTGGCCGATGACCGCGCCGATACCGCCGTAGTTCTCGGCCGGGTGCGCCTCGGGGCTGAAGAACGGCTTCTGCAGGATGCCGGCCGGAAAGCAGATCTCGTTGGTGCCGGGGTTGTAGTAGGCGTTGACGGTCTGCGGGAGCATGAACCACTCGTCGCGGTCGACCGGAGAGCCGATCTTGGCCAGATCCCGGTCGGTCTCAAACGCGGCGGCGGCCTGGGCGTTGCCCATCAGGTCGCCATGGCGGACGATCAGCCGCGAGTAGTCCCGGAACCGGTCGGGATAGCCGATCTTCGGTCGGAACGTCTCGAGCTTCTCGTACGCCCGCCGCTTGGTCCCCTCGGTCATCCAGTCCAGCCGGGAGATCGACTCGCGGTAGGCCGCGAGCAGGTTCGCGACCAGGTCGTCCATCTGCGCCTTGGCGTGCGGCGGGAAGTGGCGGGCGACGTACTCCCTGCCGACGGCCTCACCGATCGCGCCCTCGACGAACGACACCGCCCGCTTCCACCGGGCCCGCTGCTCGGGGGTGCCGGAGAGCGTGCGGCTGTAGAAGTCGAAGTCGGCCTCGACGAAGGCGTCCGGCAGGTAGGGGGCGGCCGCGCGCAGCACGTGGCTCAGTGCCCACTCCCGCCACACCTCGATCGGCGTCTCGGTCAGGACGGTCGCCAGGTGCTGGAGGTACGACGGCTGCCGCACGCACACCTCGGCCAGCGTCGCGTGCGGACCGGTCAGCTGGCCGCCCAGGCCGGTGACGTAGACGTCCCAGGGGAAGGCCGGGCAGAGCGCCGTCAGCTGCTCCGCCGTCATCAGGTTGTAGGTCTTCTGGACGTCGCGGGTGTCGGCCCGCTCCCAGTGGCCCTTCGCGAGCAGGGTGTCCAGGGCGAGGATCCGCCCCGCGGCGCCCTCGGGATCGGGGTGCTCGGCCARCCCGAGCATGCGGGTCAGGTAGGCGACGTACTTCTGCCGGATCCCGGCGAACTTCTCGTCGCGGTAGTACGACTCGTCGGGCAGGCCGAGGCCCCCCTGGACAAGGTGGAACAGGTAGCGGTCGGAGTCGCGGTCGTCGGTGTCGACGTAGGAGCCGAACAGCCCGCGACCGCCGATCCGCTCGAGCCCACCGAGGAACGCGGCCAGCTCGCGGATGTCGTTCAGGCCGCCCGCGGCGTCCAGCAGCGGCCGCACCGGGCCCAGGCCGAGCTCCTGGATCGTCTCGACGTCCAGGAAGGAGTTGTAGAGGTCGGCTATCTTCCGCGCGTCCTCGCCCTCGGCGGCCGGGTCCCGCGCGGCAAGATCGGTGATGATGTCGCGGACCTGCTGCTCGGCGGCGTCGGCCAACTGCACGAACGGGCCCCAGCTCGATCGGTCGGCCGGGATCTCCGCCTCGGCGAGCCATCGTCCGTTCACATGGCCGAAGAGGTCGTCCTGCGGTCGTACGTCGAGGTCCATGCCCTCACGGGCGTCGTCGAGGATGCTCACGAACGAAAGTCTCCAGTCCATCGGCCGTTCAGGGAAGTCGTCGGCCAAGAACCTTCGGCCGGCGACCTCAGCCGGCCGCGTCAGGCGTCGCTGGATCCTGCCGCTTCGTCCTGCGGGGGCGGCGGGGGAAGCCACGGGTGTCGCGCGGCGGGGTGTACGGCTCGGCGCCGGCCGGATGGCCGCCGGCGATCGCCCGCTGGCGGGCCAGCTCGGCGTCGAACTCCAGTCCCAGCAGGATCGCGAGGTTGGTCAGCCACAGCCAGACCAGGAAGATGATGATCCCGGCGAGGGTGCCGTAGGTCTTGTTGTACGAGCCGAAGTTGGCCACGTAGAACGCGAAGGCGCCCGAGGCGATCATCCAGATCACCATGGCGAGCACGCTGCCGGGCGTCAGCCAGCAGAAGCCCTGGTGCCGGACGTTCGGCGCAGCCCAGTACAGGATCGCGATCATCAGGATGACGAGGACGACGAGCACGGGCCACTTGGCGTACGACCAGACGTCGACCGCGGTTCGGCCGATCCCGAGCGCCGCCCCGGTCTGACGGGCCACGGCGCCGCTGAACACCACGATCACGGCGCTGAGCGCGAGCAGCACCATCAGCGCGACGGTCACCCCGATCCGCAGCGGAGCGATCTTCCAGACCGGACGGCCCTCGGGGATGTCGTACACGGCGTTGGCGGCCCGGATGAACGCGGCCACATACCCGGACGCGGACCACAGCGCCCCGGCCAGGCCGACGATCGCGAGCACGCTGCCCGTGCCGGAGCTGTCGCGGATGCCGTTCACCGCGTTGCTCACCACGTCCCGCGCGGAACCCGGCGTCAGGTCCTGCAGGTTCTCGAGGATCGTCGCGGTCGCGGACTTTCCGACCACGCCCAGCAGCGACACCAGCACCAGCAGGGCGGGGAAGATCGCCTGAATGGAGTAGTACGTCAGAGCCGCCGCCCGGTCGGACAACGCGTCGTCGTTGAACTCCGCGATCGTCCTGCGCAGCACCGCCCACCACGACGCCGGCCGCAGGTCGCGCAGCCGGTCCGGCTCGGCCTCCTGGACGGCCTCGTCCGGCCCGGTGCCCACCGCGAGCTCCGTGGGCTGGCCGCGCCTCCGCCTGATCGACACCATGCCGGCGCTCTACCCCGGTGTCGCCGCGATAACGCGGGCGGACTCAACCACTGCCGCGTCACCCGGTGGTCCCGCTCGAGGAGTGTCAGCCGGGCCCGTCGCTCACGGCCGCCAACAACGGCACCACCACATTGCTGACAGGCATCGGGATGCCGTGAGCCCGACCACGCCGCAGTACGACACCGTTGCGGATGTCCCATTYGAGCGGCCGGTTGGCTTCACGGTCGGCGAGGATGGAGGTTCCCATGTCGGCCGGGTTAGCCCGGAAACCGTCGACGATCTCCTGCGGCACCTCGTCACCCAGGACCGCGCCTTCGGCCCGGGCGACCTCGAGACATTCCCGTAGGTAGTGCAGGGACAACTGGGCGATGTCGGCGCGGCCAAACATGCCGGACCGGCGGCCACTGAGAGCCATCAACCCGGCGACCGCGTTCTGAAGCAGCTTGCGCCACGCCACGGACGTGAAGTCCACGGCCAGGTCGACCGAGCACCACGTTCCGCGCAGTGCCTCAAGCACCACGCGGGCTGCCGGTACGTCCGGCACGGTCAGGCGGGCTTCGCCGCGCAGCCACACCGAACCGCCCGGCTGGGCCTGGGCCGGGAACCACACGACAGAGGGCAGTACCGGGCAGCCGGGGACGTGGGGCGCGACGGTCGATTCCTGCTCGACGCCGTTCTGCAGAACACAGACGACGGTGCCCGCATGGCACAGCGCCGCCAACCACGGCGCCGCCGCGTCGACCTGCGTCGATTTGACGGCGAGGAAGACGAGGTCGACCGGCTCCTTGGTCCGCGCCGGATCGATCCGTACAGGACCCGGCACGAMGACGAGGCCTTCGGCATTCCGCAGCTCCAGGCGCTCGCGGGCCGTGCGGCCACACAGCACCGGGGTGCGGCCGGCCTTGTGCAGCGCCGCCGCGACGGTGGTGCCGATCGCCCCTGGGCCCACAACCGCGACGGTTGGATTCATGGACGTTGCCGTCTTCTCTGGATAGTCAGGCTGGGCTTGCGAGAGTCAGGCTGGCTTGCGATCTCTGATCGTGGAGGCTTCCTTCATGCTGCCATGTGACGGAGCGTGTCCGGGCGAGCGACCGTCTGGGCTCGGTGGAGGGCAACGGCGCCCCGCTGGCGGCCGTGACGTTGGCTCCGGCCGGACGGCGCTGGGCCGACCGGAGTGGTGCGTCGAACTGTTGGGACCACCCGCTGGCCGGGGCCAGGTGACGGCGGGTCCGCGTCGGATGGCATCGTGGGCCGAAGAAGTCCGGGCTGGTCAGAACCCGAACCCGGGTAGACCTACGGCCCTGGGCCGGCCAGCCGTCCCGGGACGTCCCGCGGCCAGCGTCGCCGGTGGCGGGAACGGGGCGGGAACGGGAGAGGGAACCGATGGCAGCCACGCGGAAAGAACCACTCCGCCGCGGCGAGGCACGCCTGCCGGCGGCGCTCGCGACCGCCGCCGCGATCGCCATCTACGGGCTTCTCCCGGGCCGGCTCGTCCTCGGGCCCCGACTGATCATCCCGGCGCTGGAAACCGCCCTGCTCGCCAGCCTCGTCGCCATCAACCCGCGCCGGATGACGAAGCAGACCCGCTGGTCGCGGGCGGTCTCCCTGAGCCTGGTCGCCCTCATAGCGCTCGCCAACCTCACGGCCCTCGGCATGCTCATCCGCGACCTGGTGGACGAGAACGTCCACGACGGCCGTCCGCTGCTGCTCGGCGCCCTGCAGATCTGGCTGACCAACATCATCGTTTTCGGGCTGGCCTTCTGGGAGCTTGATCGCGGCGGCCCGGTGGCGCGGACTCAGACCGACCGGTCAGCGCTGCCGCCCGCGGACTTCCGCTTCTCCCAGGACGAGGATCATGACACCGTCGACGAGGTGGCGCGCGGCTCCAGCCGTGCCACCGGATGGGTGCCGACCCTCATCGACTACCTGTACGTCTCGACCACGAACTCGACCGCGTTCAGCCCCACCGACACGATGCCGCTCTCGAGCCGCGCCAAGCTCCTGATGGCCGTCGAATCCATCGCCGCGCTGCTGACCTCCATCCTCGTCATCGCCCGCGGCGTCAGCATCCTGCAATAACTCCGCTATCCCGCCGTGGTGGCCGGCCGCGTTGCTCCGCCGCGGGCGGCCACCCAGCGACGTTCAGCGGGTCGGCGACGGCGTGATGGTCTTGACGGTTCCTTCGCCGGTGTCCGGCCGGGCGGCCGCCAGCTGGTCCTCGCCGGCCCCGGCGGTGAGCAGGTCGCGGATCTCGGTCAGCAGGCGCGCCTCGTCGCTGATCGAGGGTGCCTCTTCCTCGTCGATCTCTCCCCGCCGGCGCATGTCGTTGAGCTTCGCCAGCGGGAAGACGACGACGAAATAGATCACCGCGGCCACACTCAGGAAGGTGATCATGTCGTTGATGAACGTGCCGTAGTGAAAAACGCTTCGATGTATCCGGAAGGTGAGGTTGGAGAAGTCGGGTTTCCCGAAGATCGCCGCGATCAACGGCGTGAAGATGTTCTTGACCAGCGAACTGACCAACGCTGTGAAGGCGGTTCCGACCACGACGGCGACGGCCAGGTCGACGATGTTTCCCCGCGTGATGAACTGCCGGAACCCCACGAGTGGGGACCGGACGGCCTTCGCGGCCACGACCGCGTCGCCGAGTACCTCCCGCCGACCCGGCAACCTCAACCGACGCATGGCCTTCCACCCCTCTGATGCGTTCCGTCACTGGTCGACTCATATCCACCCGAACGCGTTTCATTCGCCCTCGACGCGGGCGGCTCCGATCCGGCCCCGCGGAGCGGACGAGTCGTGGCGGTCGCCGCCCGGTGGCACGGCGGCTCGCGGCGGGTGYGCGCCGCGACGGCGCCGACACCCTGGAATGGGCGGCCGACCTCGCGATGGGTCCGGCATGTTTCTCACCCGGCCCGGCCCGGTTTGAATCGCGCCGGCCGTGCGCAGGTCGCATGCATGACGACACGGCCGGAAGGCGCGCGAGGGCGCCTGGTGGGACGCTTCACTCTGCCGGCGGCGCCGCACTCACCTCGGCAGGCGCGACACCGGCTCACCCCGCTCCTGCACCGCCTGGGCATCGAGGGAGAGCTCGTCGATGTCGCCCTGCTGCTGACCAGCGAACTCGTCACCAACGCCGTCCTACACGGCCGAGGCGATCCGACCGTCGAGATCCGGGCCTCGGACCTTCAGGTCTGGGTCGGCGTCAAGGACCCCGACAGCCGCATCCCGCGCACGCAGCACGCCGACGCCGGCGCACTCGGCGGGCGAGGCCTGCACCTGGTCGACACCCTCGCGCACGCCTGGGACGCGGCGCCGATAGCCGGCGACGGCAAGACCGTCTGGTTCACGCTGCCGCGACAGTCGTCCTGACGTGGGTCCGGCCAGCCGGACAGTGCGGCCAGTCGGACAGTGCGGCCGGCCGGACGACGCGACCGGCCGGACGACGCGACCGGCCGGACGGCGAGGCCGGCCTGACACGACGGCCTTGGCGGCGATCCGGCTCAGGGCCGGTACGGCTGCGCGGTGTCGAGGAAGAACGTGTCGATCCGCTGCACCGCGGCGCTGAACTCGTCGAGGTCCACCGGCTTCTTCACATAGGCGTTCGCGTGGTTCTGATAGGCGGTGGTGACGTCGCCGGGCGCGCCTGAGGTCGTGAGCACCACGACAGGGATCGCCTGCAGCTGAGGATCCGCCTTGACCTGCGCGAGGAACTCCCGCCCGTTCATCCGCGGCATGTTCAGGTCGAGCACGATCAGATCGGGATGATCGCCGATGTTGGACTGGTGCAGCTGGTCGAGGGCGTCCACCCCGTCGCAGGCTCGACGGACCTCCCGCACAATCCCTCGATCCTCCAGCGCCTCCTCGATCAGAAGCGCGTCTGCCTCGTCATCCTCGACGAGCAGCACCCGGTACGGCCGTGACGCGATCACGCTGGCTCCGAAGCTACGAGAACAAGCACCGTCGGGAATCTCCCGGGGAGGACCCCGTACCCGCCCCGGAAGTACCCACACCCTAGCGACCCGCACCCTGTGTCCCGCGCCATAGGCCCTGCCCGGGCGTGAGCCCAGATCAGCCCGTGTTGCGCAGGCCCGCGGCGATGCCGTTGATGGTCAGCAGCAGTGCCCGGCGCAGGCGCGGGTCGATCTCCCCGGCCGGGTCGGCCTGGGCGTCGGCGCGAGAGCGGGCGAGCAGGGAGACCTGCAGCGCGTGCAGCGGGGCTAGGTACAGGTCGCGCACCTCCAGCGTCTGGCGGAGCACCGGCGYGTGCTCCAGCAGCGTCGACGTCCCGGTGACGGTCAGTACCTCGGCGACCGTGCGCTCGTGCTCGGCGCGGATCACGTCGAACAGGCCGGCGTGCTCGGCGGGTACCAGCGTGGTGACGTAGTCGGCGGCGATGCGCAGGTCGGTCTTCGCCAGCGTCATCGACACGTTGGAGAGGAACGTGCGGAAGAAGTGCCACGACCGGTACATCTCGGCGAGCGTGTCGCCCGCGCCGGCCGCCCGCGCGGCGGCGAGCCCCGTGCCGACGCCGAACCAGCCGGGCAGGATGATCCTGGACTGGGTCCAGCCGAACACCCACGGGATCGCGCGCAGGTCGGCCAGCCCGCCCACGCCGCCCGGCCGGCGCGACGGGCGGGAACCGATGTTGAGGTGGCCGAGCTCGTCGACGGGCGTCGCCGCCAGGAAGAACGGCACCAGCGCGGGGTCGGCGGTCAGCGCCCGGTAGGCCGAGCGCGCGGACTCGGCCACCGCGTCCATCGTCTGGTCCCACTGGGCCAGCACGTCCGACGGCAGCCGGGACGCGCGGTGCAGGATCGACGCCTCCAGCACGGCGGCGAGCGCGATCTCCAGGTTGTGGCGGGCCAGCTGCGGCAGCGTGTACTTGTCCGAGATCACCTCGCCCTGCTCGGTCACCTTGATCGGGCCGTCGAGGGTGCCGAACGGCTGGGCCAGGATCGCCTCACCGGTCGGCCCGCCGCCCCGGCCGACCGAGCCGCCGCGGCCGTGGAACAGCCGCAGCACCACGCCGTGGTGGCGGGCGACGTCCCGCAGCTCCCGCTGCGCCCGGTGGATCTCCCACTGGGACGCGGTGATGCCGGCGTCCTTGGACGAGTCGGAGTAGCCGAGCATGATCTCCTGGAGGTCGCCGCGCGCGGCGACCACCGCCCGGTAGGACGGGTCGGCGAGCATCCCGTCGAGCAGCCGCCCGGCGGCGCGCAGCTCGGCGACCGTCTCGAACAGCGGCACGAACCCGATCCGCGCCCGCGCGCTCACGTCGCGGCGAGCGCTCGCGTCGGCGCCGCCGCTCGCGTCAGCGCCGCCCGCCGCGCCGGCGTCGGGGACCGGGTCAGGATTGATGTCGACGAGGCCGGCCTCGCGGGCGAGCACCACGACGGCGAGGATGTCGTCGACGTCGCGGGTCATGGAGACGATGTAGCTCTCGATGACGTCCTCGCCGAACCGGTCGAGCGCGACCCGGATGGTGGTGAACAGCTCCAGCACGGCCGCCGCGGTCGGGTCGGCCGGGACGGGCGCCGCCGCGCCGGACAGCGGCCGGCGTCCCGCGAGCTCCCTCGAGAGCAGCGCGATCCGCTCGGCGCGGCCGAGGTCGGCGTACGGGCGGGGCAGCTCGCCGAGCCGGTCGTAGAGCACGCCCAGCGCGGCGTGGTGGCGTTCGGCGTGCTCGCGGATGTCGAGCGTCGCGA
This sequence comes from Pseudofrankia asymbiotica, assembly GCF_001983105.1. Lineage (GTDB taxonomy): Bacteria > Actinomycetota > Actinomycetes > Frankiales > Frankiaceae > Pseudofrankia > Pseudofrankia asymbiotica. The sequence continues at coordinate 70,465 of NZ_MOMC01000038.1, forward strand.
GCGACATCCCGACCGCCGCCGCCACCCGGATCGCGCGCCGCAGCGGCCCGTCGGCCACCAGCTCGCCCCGGTTCTCCGACAGCGACCGGTGCATCACGGTCAGGTCGGCGAGCAGCTCGCGGGCGCTCAGGTAGTCGCGGCCGGGGACGTGCGCGGTGCCGGCGGCCAGCCGGTCGCGGGTCGCCGCCAGCCGGGCGAGGATGTAGCTGCACTTCAGCCGGTACGGCTCCGCGGCGTTGAGCCGGATGAACCGGTCGTACACCTCCGGATGGGCGGCCCGGTCGGCGTCGAGGCCGGCCAGCAGCTCGTCGCTGACCTCGACGACCAGCGTCGAGGCCGTCAGGTCCTTGATCAGGCTGTCGACGGCGCCGAGCAGCACCCGGATGCCGAACTCGTGCTGCAGCGTGAGCACGTCGAGCGTGACGGCCGGGGTGACGTTCGGGTTGCCGTCCCGGTCGCCGCCGGCCCATGAGCCGAACCGCAGCGGTCGCGCGGTGACCGGCAGCCCGGCCCCGACCTGGGAGAGCGCCCCGTCGAGCTCCTCGAGCAGGCCTGGCAGCACGTCGGTGGCGATCGACGTCAGGTAGTAGGCGGCGGAGCGGGCCTCGTCGGTCGGCTTCGGGCGCTCCACCCGGATCTCGTCGGTCTGCCAGAGCACGTCGACCGCCTCGGCGAGCCGGCGGTCGACGACCGCCCGGCGCGAGGGGTGCGCGCGAGGGTCGTCGGCGGCGTCGAGCAGCTCGGCGACCGTGCGCAGCACGTCGAGGACCGACCTGCGGCTCGCCTCGGTCGGGTGCGCGGTGAACACCGGGCGCAGTTCGAGGCGGTCCACCAGCTGGGCGGGCAGCTCCGGGTCGAGCTGTCCCGCGGCCACGGCGGCGGCGATCCGGGCGCCCGTCTCCTCGAGCGCGCCGCGCGGTCGGTCGGCCAGCTCGCGCGCCCGGTGCAGCTGCTCGGTGATGTTGGCGAGCTGGAAGTACGCGGTGAACGCCCGCGCCAGCACGATCGCCGTCGGGTGGTCGACCGCGGCGAGCACCCGCTGCAGGTCGTCGCCGTCACCGTCACCATGACCGTCGCCGCGGGCGAGCGCGCGCACCCGCTCGACGAGCTCCAGCAGCTCGGCGCCCTCGTGCCGGGTCAGTGCCTCGCCGAGCAGCTGGCCGAGCCGGCGCACCCCGGCGCGTACCCCGGCGTGCCGCACGTCCGAGGCCACCCCGCCGGCGAACGTCCCGGCGTCGCGGCTCCCGGTACCTTCGGGGCCGCTCCCGGCGGTGACGCCGGGCAGTCCCCGCGCGGTGCCCGGCGTGGGACCGGTCCCGTCGCCGGTCGTCCGTGCCTCGCCGCGGTGGTCCCTGGACGTCACGCCGCCTCCGGTGGTCTCAGGCTTCGCGCGGGACGCGCTCAGCGATATGCGAACGATGTCGGCGCGGTCGGCCCTGGCCGAGCTCGCCGCCCGCTCACTGCCATGTTCCCCTGGTTCCGCTCACTGCCATGTTCCCCGGAGGTAGCGGGCAGGGCGTGCCTGTGACGAGCCGGAGGTCTCGAAGGAGGGCTGGCCCGGGTTGTCCGTGATGGTGCCGTCGCGGGCGCCGTCCGGACCGACGGTGAGCACCCGCCGCTCGCCGCCGACCTCGAGCTCGACCTCGACCCGCCAGCGGCAGTCGCAGGTCGTGGCCGTCACGGCGAGCAGGAACGAGCCGCTCGTGCCCGGGCGCAGCATGCTCTCGGGCCCGGCCGGCGCGGGAACGACGACGCGAGCGCCGGCCGCCGACAGCACCATGTCGAGATTGACGCTCGTCACCTCGCCCGCGAGGCCGGGCGGCGCGGCGCACGTGAGCAGGAGCCCGCGCCTCGGTTCCTTTGCCAGGCCGTCGAGGCGCGGGGTGAACCCGACGACCTCGACCGTCTCGTCCGGGCCGGCGGTGAGGTCGAGCTGGACCGGGGTGGTGTCCGCGGGCACCGCGCCGAGCGACGCGGCCCAGCCGGCACGGCCGTAGCAGTCGTCGCGGCCCCCCGGAGGCGCCGGTGGCACGCCCGCGTTCTCGCCGGTCACATAGCTGGCGACGCGCGGGGTGCTCGCCGCGCCCAGCGTCATCCGGTCCGGGTCGGTCTGGACGGTGAGGGTGTATGGAGTCGCGCAACCCCAGTCGAAGTCGCGGCAGACCCAGCCGCGCGCCCGGTCACCGGCGGGCGTGACGGTGAGGGTGACCGTCCCCGCGGCCACCAGCACGACGGCCACCCCGGCGCCGATGAGGATCCGCGCTCGGCGCCGCGACCGGCCGGGCGTCTGGCCGGGCGGCGGGGCGGCGGCCCGCTTGGCCGGCGCCGCGTCGTCCCCCGCCTGCCGAACAGCCCGCCGACCTGTCGTTTGCCTGCGCGCGGTGGCATGCCTTCCGGCGCGGCTGGCGGCCGGCCGGCCGGAGGCGCGCGGGTCCGCCCGCGTGTTCGAGCCCGACTCCCGTGGCGTCGCCGTTCCGGACGCGGGTGTCCCCGAGGATGGCGAGCCCGCGGTGTGCTCACGCGGCCCCCGCCGTTCGCGCCAACGCGCCATCCCGGTCCCGCTTCCCGCCGTCACATCAGGACAAGGGTCCATGACTAGCATGTCCGGGTAACAGGCAAGCGCGCTGCTGGGTTTCGCCGACGAGTCAGAGCGTTGGTCTAATCCAGCCGAGATAGACGGACTGTTGGGGAGCGGGACTGACCGTGCCGCCGACGAGTCGAGTCACCGGTCGGTCGGTTTTCATCGGTCAGTCTTCATCGGTCTTCCCGGTCGCTCTTTCCGGGTCAGGATTCGTGGACCTGGAAGATCAGAGTTCCGGTGGCGTCGTAGGCGTAGAGCCCGAGTGGTGAGCCAGCGATGGTCTTCTCGTCGAGTGGAACGGGAAGAGCGAGTTCGATCCGGGTGATGAACGCGCCGGTGTTCGGGTCGACAGGGACGACGGTCGCCTCGCCGGTGGGCAGCGCCGCGAACAGCACCGCCACCCGGGAGGAGATGCGTCCTCCCGCCAGCCAGGTCACCAGGCCGCCGGTGTCRCCGCCGAAAGAAGTAGCTGCATGAAACAGCTCGATCGGAGCGTCCGGCGCGCGTGCGAGGTCGTGCGGCTGGTTAACTGCCCATGCATACTGTTTGGTCGGCATGCGGTTGAAGTCCAGGGAGCCGTCCTTGGCCGTTGGGACCGGGCATTCCTCGGTCCAGTGGTCCCCGGCGGCGACCAGCACGGAGGTGCCATACCGATCCTGGACCGCGGTGAGAATCCTGCTCGGGCCGGACGGCACGTCACCTATGCCGGGCACGTCGGTCATCCGCGGCTCCGGACCGCAGCCCCGGGTGACCGCTGCCTGGTCCGCGGCGGACAGCGTGAGAATCCGGCTGGTGTTGACGATCCGAACAGGAACCTTGGGCTGCCCGTCGCCAGTGGGAACATCGAGAGGGATTCCGGCCGGGCCCAGCCGGCTGAGCGGAAGAGACGCCGTGCCTCCGTTAGGCCCGTTGGTGAGTACGACGGCGAGGGCGATGACAACGCAGGTGATCGTCGCCACGCCGGCTGGTACGGCGAAGGTGAGCCGCCTGCGGCGCCGCACGGCGGGCACCGTGGCGAGTGCGGCCGGCAGGAGCTCGGGTGGTGGGTCGACACGTAGCCGAGACGTGGCCGTGGACAGCCACGTCGTGACTGCCTCGTTCGCCGGATCCGCGCCGTCGACGCGGAGGTGGGTGTCGCTCACGATGTCTCCTCCCGACTCGACGCGGCACCCGGGCGGGCGGGACGGCGCGGCGCTGTCGTGATCTCCGTGATGGCCAGGGCCGGGTGAGTTCGTAGCTTCGCGAGCCCCTTGGCGGCCTGGCTCTTCACGGTGCCGGTGGAGCAGCGCAGCAGCGCGGCGACGTCGGCTTCGGAGAGATCCTCGCAGTACCGCAGGATGACGACGGCGCGTTGCCGCGGCGGCAGGGTCGCGAGCGCCGGCGCGAGCCCGGCGCGGTCCTCGACGGCGGCCAGCTGCGCCGACACCTCGGCTCGTTCTGGCGGGACGTCGACGAGGACCTGGCCGACTCGGCGGCGGCGGAACCTTCCGGCGTTGGCGTTCACCATGACGCGCCGGGCATACGCGTCCGGCCGGTCGTGGCCGCGGACCCGGCGCCAGACGACGAACGTGTGGGCCAGCGTCGTCTGGGTCAGGTCCTCGGCCTCGCCGGGATCCCCTGTCAGCAGGTAGGCGAACCGCAGCAGCTCGGCCACCCGCGGTCCGAAATACGCCGCGAATCCGCCATCGCCACTGTCATCACTGTGCACCGCGACCTCCTACCTCTACAGAGGCCGACAGGCCCGGAAAGGTTGCCTGGCAACCGGATCCCACCATCGGACGCGCTCCGCCGCGCTCCCCGGGCGAGGTGCTCCRTCCGCCGCTCGGGACAGCGCGTCGGCCTCGACGACGGCCGGCCACTCGGGCGCGCCGCTTCACAGAACGGGAGATCTACGGGCGCCCTGGCGGCGCCTGCGGCCGCGGGGAGCCATGCTCGCGAGCGACCAGCTTCCGGTCGCCGCAGGCCGGGCTGGATGTCGCGCGACATCAGACCTGCTCGAACGGGTCCCGTGACTTTGACTTGTCCAGGTGGGACCGGTGGATCGCGACGACATACTCGTCCCAGAACCGTCCTCCGAGAAAGCTGTGGCCCCGGAAGCATCCTTCCACGTCAAAGCGGTGCCCTGCGCCGCTCGCGATCAGCTGGTAGTTGTACTCCGGCACTTCCATGTATATTTTCCGGATGTTCCAGACATGGAAGATATATCGGACGAACAGGTCGACCGCGTCCACCGGAAGGCCCGTCCGGATGTAGGCAGGCGTGAAGGCCGCGCCGAGGTAAAGGTATCCGCGAGCCATGTCGGCGTTATAGGCGACCACGTGACCTGCCGGCTCGCGACTGACGACGTCGATGACGACGAACTGGGCGAGCACCGTCTGCCAGAGGCTCGCCTGGAAGGCCTCCATGGTCGGGATGACCCCGTGGAAGCGCCAGCGGAAACCGACCTCGGGCATTGTGGCGAGATCGTAGAGAAACGGCACCGACTGTGGCGTGACCGGCACAAGTGAAAATCTTGAGTTCTGAAGTCTTGGGGAGAGGCCGTCGAGACCGGCCGGCGGGCGAGGCCTGGCGGCCGGTGCCCGCGCTCCGGCGGCCAGGACCCGGTCGATGGAACCGAGAGTCTCCAGGTCGGACAGTTCGAGGGAGTCTGTTTCCAAGCCGTTCGCCGAGAGCCAGACCAGCATTTCCAGCCGTTGGATGGAGTCCAGCGACAGGTCCGAGTCGACCGAGAGCGACGGGCGCAGGTCAAGGRAGGCGTCACGGAGGAGACCACGTATGAAGGAAGACAACCTCGCGCTGACCGTCTCGTTGGCCAGATCCAAGTCAACACTCCACTGAAAAGGTGTGAAGAACGCGTCTGACTGCGGGTGGCGCGCACCCGCAGTCAGACGCCAGATAACCGGGTGCCAGAGTGCGGCGAGTCCGGGCCGTTCAGCGAGGTGAGACTAGCGGCCTTCCTCCCAGACGCCCCAGACCAGTTGCCACGGTGAGGTCGCGCTGGATCGTTCGACCTGGATCTTCAGTCTGTTACCCGGCGCCGCCTGCCAGCCCTTGAGATAGAGGAACTCCTCATGCACTGGTACTGAGACGCACGCCGACAGGGCTGCCGCCGTGCCGCTCACTTCGCCCTTGTCTACGACGAGCCGATAATCGCTGTATAGCAGGCTGGGATCCTCACCCTTGGCCGCTTCCAGCGCCTGCTCAAGGACGGACGTCTGAGCGGCCAGCACCCTGGGCGCGAACAGTGGCCGCATCGCCGCGCTGCGTGCCGCCTTCCCACTGTCGATCGCCCCGGCAAGCTTTGACGTTGACAGGCTCTCGGCGGGAACGGCCGTCAGCTTGATGAAAGATTCGTAGTCCAGGATAGCCGTTGAAGCTATGGAGGRCAGTGCCTTGGCGTCTTGCGTCGACGGACAGTCGAGCTTGTAGCTGCTCTGAGTCGGGAATGCGGTGACCGGCGCCGCACGGGCGATGGCCGCCAGCTTCGCTGGGTCGGTCACTCCTTCAGTGGAGGGTCCTTGGACGGGTCTCTCCGAAGCCGCCAGGTTGGAATGAGATGACGAGGGCATGTTGAGCGCAATCGCTATGATGCCGCCCGCCATCAGCGCGGCGGAGGCGGTCACGATCGCGCGTCGCGTGGCTCCCACCTACCTCACCTCCCGACGTACTGGACCGTCACGGCGTGCATGCCGCCCCGAGTAATCAGATTGCCGTTCCGATATCCGTAGTTCCACGGCGCCTTGTATCGGTCCTTGTCGTGCTGCTGGACGACGTCGCCGCTGAAGTAGTCGACGTGCCCGCTGGGAGGGTCGGTGTATGTGATGTTGGTGCCATAGCTGTCCTCGATCACGAAATGGGTGTAGTTGTGGGTGTTGGGGTTGTTGTCGTCGTTCCAGTCCCACATGATCCCGTCACCGGGGCTTGCCGAGTTGTAGTCCGCGGACGGCGTCTCGACGTAAGTGACCGCGGCGTAGAACTCCTCCACCCAGAAGTGCTTGAAATTGTTGACCAGTCTCCAGTTGGGCGAGGAGTTGCCGGTCGACTTGGTCCCGTACCAGTCCAGGTCCGGCGGCCCGAGGCCGCCGAACTGCTCTGGTATTCCCGCCTGATGCCATACCTGGCTCAGGAAGTTTGTGCAGTCGTTCGGGTCGAAATTGTAGTAAGCGGAGTTCCGGTACCCGTGGGTCTCCCCGGTGTTCTGTGTCCATTGCCGCGCGTACGCCTGCGCCGTGGACCGGTTGAAAGTCCAGGCCGCGAGGTCGTGGGGACCGAGATCGTCCGGTGCGGCCTTCTCGGATACTTCCGGGATCGCGACTGCCACAAAGCTGGCCGCGATGACGAGTGGAAGCGAATGTGCTAGTGCGGAAACGTAAGGCCTTGTAAGGCCCATGTGCGGCTCCAGGTGGAGGAATTGAACCGATCCGCGTGCTGAGTCCTAGCGTGCGCCAGGTTAGCAGTAGCGGACAGAAGCCGCGAGAAGCAAAGAAGCTGTCGGCGGGCGGATCGACGGCAATCCCCGTGTTGACCTGGAGATGTCCGGGGTCGGATTACCCAAGGTGACAGCCGGGAGTGGCGTTCCGTGACGCATATCCCTCAACAAAGGCCGCGAGAATCTTTGGCCGACGTCGGGTGACTGCTATCGCCGCTGTACGCGGGCCCTGCCTGACGCTGGAGCAGGCTCTCGGCGGACAATGCCGATAGCTGTCCGCGTGACGTACGGTGATTGGTTTTTGGCCGGCCTACGGGCGAATGTCGCAGACCGTTATCAGCTTCGCGCGCAACTTCTACGGGCCGTCGGATATGAGGTACCGACCGGCCGCCCACCGGGCGTCATGGCCCGGCCGGGCGGCTCGACCTGGTTGTCTGCCCAGACCTGATCAGGTTGAGTTTCGGCACGTCGGCACGTCGGGCGCAGCCTCGGCGATCTGACCAGCCGATACAGGCTGGCGGGTTGAAGACCAGGCGACTCCCGGGCCGGCGTTCCTGCTACTCGCGGGTTGCGGGGTTGTTCACGAGCATCCGCAGGATGCGTCGACTGGTCGTGCATGCCGACGGAGCGCGGCCGTGCTGGCAGCCGTCGCTGCCCCCTTCAGGGGCGCCAGCCGCGGCACGCGGCCAGCGCGGGATCGGGGCCCGGCGGCGGACCCGTTCGCGGTGAGCGCCTCGACGACATGATCGGCGATCGCCTCCGCGGTCGCCAGGGCGCCGGCGTCACCGATCGCCAGGCCGTGGAAGCGGAACAGGCAGAAGAAGAGGTCCTCGCGGAAACCCGACACGGCCGGGTCGTGATCGCCGCACACCACTCCCGGCCGCCCTTCGGGCAGGGAGACGGCTAGCCGGCGGGTGGGCTCCGGACGATCTCCGCAGACCACACATCGTTCAAAGATCATATTCTTTTTACCCCCGTTGCGGCCTGTAAGTGCCACCGAGGCATCATGACATACGAGACCGGATGAGCTGGGCATTCAGGTGCGTCGGCCGCCGCGCGTGTCGGGCGACAACCACCGCCAGTCAGCGACGAGGTGGCTTCGAGGCCCGGCCGCGCCACCGGGCACCTCGTGGAGGAGGCGGCGATGCGCTATGTCGCGATCGGGGACAGCTTCACCGAGGGCGTCGGCGACGAGCGGGATGACGGCCGTACCCGCGGCTGGGCGGATCTCGTCGCGGCCGGGCTCGCCGCGCACCACCACCCGGCCGAGGTCTGGTACGCCAACCTCGCCATCCGCGGCCGGCTGCTCGAGGCGATCGTCCACGAGCAGCTCGACGCCGCCCTCGCCCTCGACCCGGCGCCGACGATCCTGACGCTCAACGGCGGCGGCAACGACATGATGCGTCCCGGCGCCGATGTCGCCCGGCTGCGCGCCCTGACCGCCGAGGCCGTCGACCGGTGCCTGCGGGCAGGAGTCACACCGGTCGTGCTCGCCGGCGCCGACCCCTCCGACCGGCTTCCGTTCGGCCGGACGCTGCATCGGCGCGCGGCCGAGCTGACCGACGCGGCCGCCGACCTGGCCCGGGAGAGGGGGACGCCGTTCGTCAACGTCTTCGCCGACGCCGAGATCCGTGAGGCCCGCTACTGGTCCGACGACCGGCTCCATCTCAACCCGCTCGGTCATCACCGGGCCGCGAGCCTCGTCCTCACCGCCCTCGGAGTCGCGGCGCCCCCGTCGCCGCCGGCCGACGAGATGCTGGCACGGTCCGGCCGTCTCGCCGAGGCCGGCTACTACTGGCGCCACGTCCGCCCCTGGATGGCGCGGCGGCTCACCGGGCGTTCCTCCGGCGACGGGCGGGACGCGAAACACCCGTCCTGGGTGCTGGTCGAACCTGTGGTGAACGCGGCCGAAGCCTGATCCGTCGGGCGTCGCGCCCGCGCCCGTCCATTGCCCGCACCGGCGCCGGCGCCCAGTGGCCGCGCTGCCCGCGTCACCCATAGGCCGCGCCGCCGCGTGACGGTCAGGAGCTGGCGATGCGGGTGACCGAGCCCCTGATCCGGTCCAGGGTCAGGTCCTCCAGACAGCCGCGCAGCCGGCGGCGGGTGTCGGCGGGCAGCGACGGGTGGACCTCCGCCTGGTAGGAGCCGTCGGCCTGGCGGACCGGGTCCGACGTGTCCGACCATCCGAGTGTGCCGACGCATGTCTCCCACAGCGTCGTCGCGGCCAGGTCGGCACCGTGAGAGAACTGCTTCTCCTGGACGGTGAACACCACCGTCGTCGTGGCGGCGGCACCGGAGCCGCCGTGGTACTCGGTCGCCTCCTCCAGCGCGTGCACGCCGAACAGCACGGCGCCGATCACGACCAGCAGGATGACGACGTTGCGCGCGGTCCTCATCGCCAGGCGGCCCTGYGAGCCAGCCGGGCCGCCGCGACGGTGCTGGCTGTTCGGTGTCCCGTCCCGTCCGTTCGGTGTCCCGTCCCGTCCGTTCGGCGGGCGGCCCCGGCTGTCGTCATCGGGGGGACGCCGGGTGGCGCAGCAGCCGCAGCGGGTCGGTGCTGTCGTCGAGCAGGCCGCCGGGCGGCGGGCCGAGCCGGGACATCCGCGCGGCGATGTGCGGGTCGGAGCTGTTGCGGGCGGTCGCCCGGCCGATCCGCTCGACCAGCCAGGCGGCGCCGGACAGCGCCAGGCCCGTCCCCATCAGGATCGGGATGAACACCGGCGCCGACGAGCCGGATCCGCTGGATCGCAGCCAGGAGAACGCGGCCGATGGCTCGGCCGGCGCCTCGTGCAGCCGGGTGGCGATCCGGGATCGGCGCGCCGGGTGCTCGGCGCCGGTCTCGACGGCCCGGGCGAGCTTCGTCAGCCGGGCCGAGATGACCAGCCCGACGAGCGCCACCTCCACCGCGAGGAAGATCAGACCGCTGACGACCGCGCGGTTCCACTCCCAGCGGTACAGGTAGACGAAGAAGTACAGGCCGGAGCCGAGCAGGGTCAGCCCGCCGACCCCGATGACGAACAGCCGTCTCATGATCCTCCCCCGGCTCGGCCGGCCGGGGTCCCGCCGGCCCGCTTCGCTCCGGCCTGGCCCGCCGCGGCCCCGCTGGAGAAGCCGGCCGCGGGACCGGCGGTCCCGTTCGCGGCCGGCGCGCCGGCTGGGGCGTCGCCGGCGGCGTCGGCGAGACCGCTGTCATCCGCGGCGTCATCCGGCCGGCTCACGGTCCCGTCGCCGCCGTCGACGATCAGCTCGTCGCCCTCGGCCAGGTCGTCCAACCCGTCGGGGAAGCCGACGACGGTCGGCACCCGGTACTCGCGGGCGAGGATCGCCAGGTGGCTCAGCGGGCTGCCGGAACGCGCGACGAGCCCGGCCAGGTCGGGCAGCAGGGCCGCGAGCGTCGGGTCCAGGCTCTCGACCAGCAGGATCTTGCCGGCGGCCTGCTCGGTGTCGCGGGTCAGCGGTGCCTGCGCCCGCCCGGAGCTCACGCCCCGCGGACCGCCGCCGGCGCGGCCGTCGGCCACCAGGCTGCCGTCCGGAGCCAGCCGGAACGCCGCGGGCAGCGACGGCACGAGCGGCTCGTCCGACCGGACCGGCACCGCGACGGCGACGTTGTGCGCGACGGTGAGGGTCATCAGCGCGTCCAGCGTGAGGTGGCGGACGTCGGCGGCGTGGTGCAGCTGACCACGCCGTGCCATCCGCCGGCCGAGCTCCACGGCGGCGAGCGCGGTCAGTTCCTGCAGCCAGCGGGCCCGCAGCCGCAGCGTCTCGCGGGCGAGCGCCATCGGGTCGTCGCCCTCGCCGGTCGGCGTCGCGACGTAGGCCGGGGTCGGCGGCAGCCGCCGCTCGCCGCCGACCCGGGGCGGGACCAGCGCCAGCGCCTCCGGGAAACGGGTGATGATCTGCTCGTCGTCGAGGCCGTCCTCGCGGCCCAGCGACACGGTCGCCACCGCGACCGCCGCGCCGGTGGTGGCGCTCGCCCGGGCGTTCAGGAACAGGCCGGCGAGGATCTCGTGGGCGTGCACGCCCATCAGCGTCGAGCGGGCGTTGCGCAGCAGCACCGGTAGCTGATGGTCCGCGAGCTGTTCGAGCGGCGGCACCGCGCGCAGGCTCTCGTCGACCTCGGTCGCCAGGTCCGCCACGATCGCCGGCATCGCCACCCGCAGCCGCCCGATCCGCCACGCCGCGCGCAGCCGCCGGTAGCCGGGCCGCGGGTCGAACGGCGTCCACCAGCGCTTCCGGCCCCGCAGCACGCCGAGCGCCTCCAGGTCGACCGCGACCCGGCCCTGGATGTCGAGCACATAGGGCTGCTTCGGCGGGCGGCGCCCGAGGGTGCCGGACAGCCGCAGCGCCTCCTCCAGCCCCTCCTCCAGCGGCGGGACCCACAGGTCCAGCTCCAGGCGGGACAGCGGCTCCGGGAACGTCTCGGCGACGGGACCCGGGCCGAACAGGTGGCTGCGCCGCGCCGGCACCGCGCTCGCCGTCACCGGCCGGCTCTGCAGCAGCCGAAGCGTGCCGTCCGGCTCGATCAGCCATTCCATGTCCTGCGGCCCGCCGAACAGCCTGCGGGTGCGCCGGGCGAGCCGGGCCAGCCGGAACCGGTCGTCGGCGTGCAGCGAGGCCGGGACCGGCCCGTCCACGGACCGCAGCCGGCCGAGCCGGGACAGCACGACGCTCGTGCCGCTGACCTCGCCGCTGACGATCAGCTCGGGCAGGCCGTCGGTCATGGACACCAGCAGCCGGGACCGGTCACCGGTCAGCGGGTCCAGGCCGAACATCACCCCGCCGAGCCGGGCCTGAGCCATCGGCTGGACGAGGACGGCCATGGCCGCCGCCTCCGGCCCGATCCTGGCCGAGTCCACCACGTCGCCGACCGCCTTGACGAAGGCGTCCCACCCGGTCACGTGCAGCACCGAGAGGAACTGCCCGGCCATCGACGAGGTCTCGGAGTCCTCGGCGACCGAGGACGAGCGGACCGCCAGCGGCCGGTCGCCGCCGTCGGTGAGCCGGTCCCAGTGCCGGCGTGCCTCGTCGTCGTCGGCCAGGGCGGCCGCGATCGCGGGCCCGTCGAGACCGGCGCTGGCCCGGGTCGTGACGACGAACCCGGGGATCACTGGCAGCCCGGCGTTCGCCGAGACCGCGAGGTTGGCCGCCTTGGCCCCGACCAGCTCGACGCCGGTCGCCGCCGGGTCGTCCAGCCAGACGAGGCGTGCCTCGCCGCCGTCCGCCATGACCGCCTCCGCGAATTCTGTGAATTCGATGAAAACGACCATACCGACCGCGGGCGGCACGGTGCGGTGGTGAGGCGTTCACCACTCGTTCAGCAGTGGGTCCCGGCCCGGTCAGCCGGACGGGACCGGGCCAGTGGGCCGGACAGGCCGCGGCCGTCCAGCGTCAGCCGTCAGGCGGACATGGCCCGGGCCGCTCGGCGGCTTCGGCGGCTCCGGCAGGGTGACCCGGCGTGGGCGCGGTTGAACAGCCGGTCCACGGCGACGAGCAGCAGCGCGTCGAGCAGCAACCCGGCGAGCACGTCCGACGGCCAGTGCACGCCGAGATAGACCCGGCTGGCACCGATGGTCACCACCAGTGCGCAGGACACCGCGACGCTGGCCCGCCAGACCCAGCGGTTGGAGACGTACAGCGAGATCACGATGGGCACCATCGCCCACAGGGCGGCGGCGGYCATCACATGCCCGCAGGGGAACGAGGGCCCGTTGCCGGCGACCATCCGGTCGATGTTCGGCCGGGGCCGGTCGACCAGGAGCTTCATGGCGTGCTCGACGAGGGGGCGGGCGGCGGTCACGGTCCAGATCGTGTAGCCGACGGTTCGGCACCGCGCCCAGGCGGCCAGGCCGAGCAGCGGGCCCAGTGTGTACACGACCTTCGACGAGCCGATGAAGGACGCCCGGCGGAAGAGCCAGTTCAGGGCGGGGGAGCGGTGGTCGATCACCCATTGTTCGACCGGGTGGTCGAAGGCACGGACCATGGTCGAGTCGGCCCAGTGGACGGTGACCGCCAGCGCGGCCACGACACCGGCGAGCGAGGCGATGCGCCGCCAGTCGGTGACCATCAGTGGTGCGGCCGAGGTYGGCACGTGGGGCCGATGAAGGGTGAGAGGGAGGGCTGCGTCAGCCGTTGTCACAGTCATCCCGCTCCACCCTAACGGTCCACGGAAACGCCATTCGAACCGGTACGACCCTGGCTCCAGCGCGCCCCTTGATCCCTGGTCGGGGTGCTCGTGGGTCGGTCGCGGCCGGGAGTTGTTGATCCACCTTGGTGTCCCCGCCTGGGCGGTGCGCCGGCCGCGGCGCCACGAGCCGTCAATACATATAGATGTCTTTGATGGGATGCGATAGAACAGCAGGTGGTGGGGGCCGAGCACGGTCCGACGGCTCCCGAGTTGGAGGTGTGGCGATGACCTTCCGTAGCAGGCGCGGAGACCAGRCCGAACAAGCCCGGCCCATGACCGCCTTATCCACGAAGGGCGGCGGCTCGAGATGACGCGACCGAGGCCGGCTGGTGCCGGCACCACACAGGTGCCCGGCGGCCATCAACCGCTGGCGCCGTGCGCCGGTCGCGAACGACGGCCCGAGGGCCGCGTCGGTGCGCCGGCACGGGTCATCGCATGAGGCGCGCCGTCGTGGTGGGAGCCTCGAGCGGCCTGGGGCGCTGCATCGCGCTCGGCCTCGCCAGGCAGGGAACGCGGGTGGCCATGCTCGCCCGCCGGCGCGACCGTCTCGAGGCGGCGGCGCGGGAGGCCGGCGAAGGGGCGGTGGCGATCGCCTGCGACGTCACCGACGAGACGTCGTGCCGTGACGCGGTGGCCGAGGCGGCCGGCGTGCTCGGCGGCATCGACGCCCTCGTGTACTCCACCGGCGTCATCACGATCATGCCGCTCGAGGAGATGAACGCGGCCGCGTGGGCGAAGCTGTTCGCGACCAACGTCACCGGCGCCGCGCTGGTGACGGCGGCCGCGCTGCCGCATCTGGCCCGCGCGGGCGGTTCGGCGGTCTACCTGTCGTCGGTCAGCGCGTCGGGGGGCCCGCCCTGGCCCTTCGTCGGCGGCTACGCGGCGAGCAAGGCGGCACTCGACAAGCTCGTCGAGGCCTGGCACGTCGAGCACCCCTCCGTCGGCTTCACCCGCCTCACGATCGGGGACTGCCTGGGCGGCGAGGGCGACTCCGCGACCGGGTCGCTGGTCGGCAACGACCCCGAGCACATCAGCCGGGCGGTCACCGAATGGCGGCGGCTCGGCTACTTCACCGGGCACTTCATCGACGTCGACCACCTCGTCGACGTCACGATCGCCGCGCTGCGCTGCGGAGCGAGCAGCGCGATCCCGTCGCTCACCCTCGTCCCGCGAGCCCCCACCCCGCCGATTCCTTCGGCGGTGTGACGCCCGTGCCGCCGTCCCTAGCCAGAAGCGCACCTTTATGCGCGTCGTGGTGCGTGACCGTGCCGTCGCCGTTGCTGTGACATAGCGGGTAGCGGCCGTGGCCGTCATGGCCCGAAAACGGCCCTGCCAGTCCATGACGGACCCCTGCGGGCGCTACCCGCGCTGGCAGCGACTGCGACACCACCGGTGGCGCCGCTGGCGCGGTGGCCAGCGCGTAGGCCGCGGCCGAGCGCACCTCCGCGTCGGCGTCGTCGAGCAGCGGGATCAGCAGCGAGAGGTCCGCGGTGATCGCCGCACGCGCCGCCTCCAACGTCAACTGGACGGGTATTCGGAGACATCGAACCGGACCGTGTCGCCAGGCGGAGCGTCTCGGGTGTTCGCGAGCGGACGGTTCCCCTGCCCAGGACCGATCCGGCGCCGCCGTTCTCAGGGGCGCCGCACCGCCAGGCGGCGCCCCTGAGACATGCTCACCTCGGTGATCCGTGCACCGGCCCCGCGGCCGTCACGCGCGTGTACGCAGGTGCCGGTGCCGACGCGCGGATCAGAGGCTGTCAGCCGGTCGTGTAGGCCCCGCAGGACAGCTTGCTGGTGACGTCGTACTTGTCACCGTTCAGCTGCACGACCGAGGTGCACGGCGTCGAGAGGAAGTGGTTGAGCGGCCAGCGGGACTCGGCCACCGCGTTGTCGACGTAGTACGAGAAGTTGCCGTTCATGAGCTTCAGCAGGGTGTTGAGGTTCAGGTCCTTGCCGGCCTTCGTCGCCGCGGCGACGAACATGTCGGCGGACCAGTAGCCGGCCATCGTCGGCAGGCTGATCGCGGTGCCGGGGGCGTACTTGTTGATGTCGTCGACCATCTGCTTGATCGCCGGAGTGGCGACATCCGAGCCCGGCTGCCACTGCAGCGACGTGTAGGCGCCTTCGAGGCCGGGCAGCTTGGCGGCGGCCAGCCGGGGGTCGTAGCCGACGGTGTTGAGGTGCTTGCCCTTGAACCCGGCGGCGTCGAGCGCCTCGGTCAGCTTGGTGGTGGCGGTGAAGTCCGTGCCGTAGAGCACGACGTCGGGGGGTGCGCCCTTGTTCGCCGACATGATGCCGCTGACGATCGGGGTCGCGTCGCTGAGGCCGGAGTCGGGGATGGGCGTCTCCTGGTAGACGACGTCGAGGCCGACCGACCTGATCTGCCGGGCGATGGACGCCAGCCCCGTGCGCGCGGTGTCGTCGTCGTTGCCCACCAGGGCGACCGTCTTCCCGGTCGCGTTACCGCCGAACAGGGCGTTGAGCATCACGCCGTAGGTGGTCGCGGTGGCCTTGAGGTCCTTGCCGGGCAGCAGGCATCCGGTGATGCCGAACCCGATCGAGGTGTTGCAGAAGCCGGAGTTGAATCCCCAGCCGAAGAACGGGACGGTCTGGGCGCAGAACGTGTCCAGGTAGCTGGCGCCGCTGGTCATCACCGGCACGGCGGCGAAGATCTTCTTCTGCTCGACGAGCGCCTTGGCCTGGGAGCTGTTGCGGGCCGGGTCGTTGCCGTCGTCGAGGGTGCCGACGTAGTTGATCTTCCGTCCGTTGATGCCGCCCTCGGCGTTGACACGGGCGAACCGCGCCTGGGCGCCCGCCTCCGTGCCCGCCATCGACGCACCGGACGCGCTCGTCAGGTAGGCCAGACCGCCGACGGTGATCTCCGTGTCGGTGATTCCCCGGGTGGGGTCGGCGGCCGTCTGGGAGCACTTCAGTGTGGACAGGTCCGGCTTGAAGCCGCCGTCGCTCCACCCGGAGGCCGGCCCGGCCTTCACGTCGGCGACGCCGACGGTCGGAGCGCTGGTCGCCGTCGTGTCGGTCTTGTCGTCCGAGCAGGCGGCCATCCCGGCCATGACCGCGGCCGACGCGGCCAGTACCGCGACGAGGCGGGTCGTTAATCGTGCCGGCAGTCTCATAGCAGTCCTTCGCGATAAACGCGGCGGGCCACGAGGCCCGCCGCGGCTGGATGAATCGCCAGACCGCTCGGCGGAGACGGCTCAGGCCCGCCGGCGGTGGTGGCCACATCGGCCCAGATCCGTCCGGACCCACCGACCGGCGGGGGCGTCTCTGCGGCCTATAGAGCTATATATATAGATGATTTATTCGAGAAACGGAAGCACCAGGTCGAGCCGATCGGGCGGCGACCCCACCATCCGGTCAGCCTGACGAACGGGTGCCCTGGCGGGTCTTCGGGAGGCCGAGGCGCTGTTCGGCGACGAGGTTGCGGGCGATCTCGGTGGTGCCGCCCTGGATGGTCACGACGCAGGAGTGGCGGGCGGCGCGCTCGACCTCGCCGCCGGCGGCCGCTGGGACGACGCCCTCGCCGGAGGACGCGCGCAGGACGCCGCCCAGGCCCACGGCGTCCTGGAGCTCACGGCTGGCGCGCTGGTAGGCGGTGGACGCGAACAGCTTCGCGATCGTGCCCGCGACCGCGGGAGACTGCCCGGAGACGTTCAGCCACGCGGTGTACTGGGTGAGCAGGAAGGCGGCCTCCGCGTCGGTGCGGGCGCGCGCGATCGCGGCCAGGACGGTCGGGTCGTCGGCCGGCCGTCCCTCGCCTGGCCATTCGCCGACGGGCCCGGGAACGCGGGCCCAGGCCGTCACGTCGGCGAGCAGGGGCTCGAGCATCGCGGTACTGCCCATGACGCCGCGCTCCAGGCTCAGCCCGATGGCCATGACCCGCCAGCCCTCGTCCACCTCGCCGACCCGGCAGGAGTCCGGGACGATCACGTCGTCGTAGAAGACGACGTTGGTGCGCTCGTCGGCGATCGTGTGGATCGGCTGGATCGTGATACCCGGGGTGCCCATCGGGACGAGGAACATCGTCAGGCCGCGGTGCTTGGGGACGTCGGGGTTCGTGCGGGTCAGCAGCAGGCAGTGCGCGGCGGTGTGCGCGAGGGTGGTCCACATCTTCTGGCCGTTGATCCGCCAGGCGGTGCGCGCGTCGTCGACGGGGACGGCCCGGGTCCGCGCGGCCGCGACGTCGGAGCCCGATCCCGGCTCGGAGTACCCGAGGACGGCCGTCGCCTCGCCGGTCAGGAGCCGGGGCAGCACCTCGGCCCGCAGCGCCGGGCTGCCGATCTGGTCGAGCACCCCGGCGACGATCATCGTGGTGCCGATGCCGTGGTACGGAGCGTCGGCGAGCTCCAGCTCGCGGAAGAGCGCGCCCAGCTCGTAGGGATCCCTGGCGGCGCGCGCGCCTGGTGCCGAGGCGGCGAGCCAGCCGCGCTCGGCCAGCGCCTGGTGCAGCGCGGGGACGTGCACGGTGCCGGTCCTGCGTGCCTCGCGGCGGACCTCGTCGGTCAGCCAGGACCGGACGAAGGCCCGGACCTCGGCGGCGAACGCGGCGACCGACGGGCTGTGGGCGAAGTCCGTCCCGCCGTCGCCGCCGTCGCCACCGTCGCCACCGTCGCCGCCGCCGGCACCGTCCGCGTGGGTACCCTCGGCGCCGGGCCGGGCCGGCGTGCCGGTCGACGTCGGGTGCTCGGGGTCGGCGGCGGCGACGGGGTCCTCGACGAGGGTGCGGCCCAGCTCGCGGGCCAGGGCGTGTGGGGCGCCGGCGAGCGCGGGGTAGGCGCGGGCACGGCGGAAGAACAGCTGCGCGTCGTGCTCGACGGCGACCCCGAGGCCGCCGTGGTACTGAACGGCGCGGTCGGCGGCGTGACGGGCGGCGCCGGTCGCCACCAGGGCGGCCATCCCGGCGAGCTGGCCGCCGTCGGCGCCCGTCTCCGACCGCCGCCAGGTGTCCAGGCTCCAGGCCGCCTCCCGGGCCAGCAGCGTGGCGGCGTCGACCAGCCCCGGCAGGTCCGCCAGGCCATGCTGCACCCCCTGGAACGAGCCGATCGGCACGCCGAACTGGACGCGCTCCTTCACCCACCGGGTCGCGAGCTCCAGCGCGCCGTCGGCGAGCCCGGCCAGCCACCCGGCCATCAGGACCAGCCACTCCGAGCGCGCCCGTTCGAACGCGGCCACCGCCGGCCCGCCGCCGAGCACCGCCGCGCCGCGCAGGTCACGGTCGGCGATCGGCAGGTCGCCCTGATTCGCGGCGGCGGCACCGGGCGGAGTGGACCGTGCCGCGACGAGTTGACCGTCGACGACCGCCAGGACCAGGCCGGCGACCGCCCCCGCCGGCACCGCCACGCCGACACCCGCGCGCACCCGCGTCGCCAGCGTCGCGACCAGCTCGCCGGCGACGACGGCGGGCAGGTCGGGATGCTCCGGCGCGGCCGTCGCGAGCAGCCGCGCGGCCGCGACGTGCTCCGCGAACGGCACGGGCGCGAGCACCCGGCCCAGCTCCACGGCCGCGACGACCGGTGCGTGCAGGCCGGCCCCGCCGCCGTCGTGCTCCTCGGCGACCGCGAGCCCCGGCAGCCCGGCGGCGCACAGCTCGGCCCACAGCACCGGGTCGTGCCCGAGCGGCTCGGCCGCCCGCGCCGCCGCCAGCCCCGGCCGCCGGGCGAGCACCGTCAGGGCCAGCTCCCGCGACGCCCGCGACGCTTCGTCCAGTGACAGGTCCATCCGCGTCTCCCGAGGGTCGGCCGCCATGCGGCTGGGGCGTCTGGCCCGACACCGCCCATCGATATGTATATATTATTCGAGCCGGCGTCCCGTCCACTGAGACCCATCCAGGCCGCCCGCGCACTGACCCGGCGTGTGGGGCCCATCCAGGCCGCCCGCCCCGGCCAGCGGCCGCGGTCACGCGCCACCCCTGCCGCCGCTTCGACCTGACGCCGGATAAATCTCGAGCTTTAGCGAGGGGACGTCAGATGAAGTTTCCGTTCACCTGGAAGCCCACCGGCTGGTTCATGGTCGGCTGGTCGGCCGAGTTCCCCACCGGCCAGGTCCGCCCGCTGCGGTACCTCGGCGAGGACCTCGTGGCCTACCGGGACGACAACGGCGAGCTGCACGTCCTGGCGGCCCACTGCCGCCACCTCGGCGCGCACCTCGGCCACGGCGGCAAGGTCAACGGCGACTGCGTCGAGTGCCCGTTCCACGGCTGGGGCTGGGGGCCGGACGGCCGCAACCGCTACATCCCCTACCAGGACCGGCCCAACCGGGCCGCCCAGCTACGGGTCTACCCGGTACGTGAGCAGTACGGCTGCGTCTTCATCTGGCACCAGCCCCACGGTCAGGCGCCCCGCTGGGAGATGCCCGACATCTTCACGATCTTCCCCCAGTACGAGACCGACCCCGCCGCCTACTACCCGCCCTACCCGGCCCTCTCCCGCAAGATGGAACGCGAACCGGTCCACCCACAGATCCCCGGCGAGAACGCGGCCGACAGCATGCACTTCCAGTACGTCCACCACGCCACCGTCACCCCGGTCCTGCTCAACTGGGAGTCCGACGACCACGGATGGCTGTTCGAGACCGGCTGGCCCGCCAAGCRCAGCGACGACCCGGACGCGATGGCGCTGCGGATCCACAGCCACCTGTTCGGCCTCGGCGGCGCGATCAGCGCCTTCGCCGGCGCGGACAACTACCGCCTCATCTTCGCGACCACACCGGTCGAGGACGGCTGCTCGGACATGTTCTACTCGATCTGGTGGCCCCGGATCCCCGGCGACACCTCCGACACCCCCCCACCCGACGTCCTCGAACGCCTCGAGAAGGAATTCCTCTCCACCCTCGACGACGACCTCGAGATCTGGCGCTACCAGGACTACATCGAAAAACCCACCCTCGCCATCCAGGACGCCAAGCCCTACATGGCCTACCGCCGCTGGGCGACCCAGTTCTACGAGACCCCGCCCGGCGAGTAGCCGCCGCCCGCGGCGGAATCCGGACATCCGCCCGACTCTGCCTGGCGAGCGGCCGTGTCAGGTCCGGTGATCCGGAACCGGCCAGGCTCGCTGCCGTGCCTGTCATCCAGGGCGCGACAGGCTCGGCGTCGAGCTTCTGAACAGCGAGGGGCTCCGAATGTCAGGCCTCGCGAATCGGCGACCGTGGCCGCTGGACTACTTGGCGCATGTCGCTCAGCCCGCGGCCCGCGGAAGGTCCGCGCCGCGCGGCGACGCCCGTCTCGGAAAGGTGGTCGCGTGTCGGTGGTGGCTGACGAACGGGAGACCGGCGAGCGGCCGGCGGCGGCGGGTCCGGCGGAGGGCCTGGCGGGGGGTCCGAAGGTCGGGCTGTTCGTCGACGCACGGAACCCCCAGCCGTGGCGGCGCCCCTGGCGGGAGCACTACCCGAGGCTGCTGGACCTGGCCGCCGAGGCCGACCGGCTCGGCGCGGACTGTATCTGGCTCACCGAACACCACGGGTTCGACGACGGCTACCTTCCGCAGCCCCTGGTGCTGGCCGCGGCCATGGCGAGCCGCACGACGCGGGCGAGGATCGGCACGGCCGTGCTGCTGGGGCCGATCCGCGACCYGGTCCACCTGGCGGAGGAGGCCGCACTCGTCGACCTCGTGTCGGGTGGGCGGCTGGAGCTCGGCCTTGGGGCGGGGTACGTGCCAGCTGAGTTCGAGCTGTTCGGCGTCGGCATCACGAAGCGGTTCGCGGCCCTCGACGCGGTGTTCACCCGGGTCCGCGCCCTGCTGAACGACGGCGGGGGCGGGGTCACCCCGGCGCCGCTGCAGCGCCCGGTGCCGATGTGGCTGGGCTACGGCGGGCCGGTGGGGGCGCGCCGGGCCGGGCGGATGGGCGCGTCGCTGCTCACCATCGGCCGGCGGGCGGCGGCCGCCTATCTCGACGGCCTGGCCGAGGGTGGTCACGACCCCGCGTCGGCCAGGTTGGCCGGCGACGTCGACATCGTGGTGGCGGACGACCCGGAAGCCGCCTACGAGCGGATCAGGCCGCACTACCTGTACCAGCTGAACTCCTACCGACAGGCCGCCGGGTGGGAGCCGCCGCACACCGACGCGGAGCTGGGCGACCGGCTCGGGCACGGCCGCGCCCGCGTGCAGCTGAACCTGCTCGTGCTGTCGCCCGACGAGGCCGTGGCCGAGGTGCGCCGCCGTGTCGCGGGCCTGCCGGTGGAGCACGTCTACACCTGGGCGACGGTCGCCCAGATGCCCGAGGACCTGGTCGCCCGGCACCTCGAGCTGTGGCTCGGACCGGTACGGGACGCCCTATCGCCGGCCTGACCGCCCTGCCACCTGACCGCCCTGCCACCTGACCGCCCTGCCACCTGACCGCCCCGCCGCCTGACCGCCCGGCCGCCGGGGCTGACCGCCCGGCCATACGCATGTCGACACCCACGACCACGACCAAGGAGGCGCGGCGATGGACCTGGCCGACCGGCTGGCACTCGGCGAGCTCCCGGCCCGCTACGGCGACCTCATCGACGACCGCAACTGGCGGGACCTTGACCAGATCTTCCTGGCGGACGCCACGTTCGAGATACCCGGCCAGGTCCTCGACGGGCTGGCCGAGATCCGGGCGTTCATGGTCCAGGCCCGGCACCCGCGGACCCACATCATGACCAACATCTACGTCGACGAGACGCCGGACGGCGTCATCCTCCGGTTCCGCCTCGTCGGCATGCGGCCCGACGGCCGGATCAGCTCCGGCCGGTACCGCGACGTCGTGGTGAGGCGCCCGGACGGCTGGCGGGTGGCAAGGCGGGTCTTCACGGCGACCCCGTACGAGGAGTCGGCTTAGGGAACGTTCGCCCGACCGTAGCCGCGGAAGATCGCGGCAGATCGGGTCGCGAACGGCTCGGCCGGTCGGGCGCGAGGGTCAGGGCTGGTGGTCAGCGGTGGCCAGGCGTTCGGCCAGCCGTTCAAGGCCGTTCCTGACCATCTGGCCGTAACCGTCGTTCCCGAGTGCCGTCGCGGCGGTCTGGCCGCGTCGGAGGTGTTCACCAGCTCGATCGAGATCGCCCAGCCTGCGATAACAGTCGCCGGCGTTCAGGTGTAGCGAGGGGTAGAAGCCTGCCACGSCAATCGCTACGCCGGCCTGCGCGGCACGTTCGTCGGTGATCAGGTCGGCTGCCGCCAGTGCCCGCAGGTCCCAGAGCAGTTCGTCGTTCACATCGTCCTGGACGTCCGCCATGGCGTGCGCGACCGCGCAGCGATGCAAGGGGTCCCCGCCCTCGCGGCCGATCTCGCTCCAGACCTCCGCGAAGACGCGCCGCGCGCCCTCACGTTCCCCGCGCTGGCCCAGCCCCAGGCCACGGCCGATCCGGCTCATCGTCTCGTCCGGCTCGACCACAGTTCCTCCTGACAGAGACGGGAACCAGCCGCGCCGCCAGCCGGAACTGGTTTCCCGGCGACAGCCAAGGACCGACTCCGCCATGTCGGCCGCCGCGCGGGTCCGGCCATGCTCGCGCGAACGACCCGGTGCCGGTGGTGCCCGGTCCACCCGGGGCGCCGCCTGCGCCCGCGGCCGTGTGGCCTTGTGCTCATCTTGTCCGACGTCAGAGTCACAACGAGCGCCGTTTCACGCCCCGGACGTCTGACAAGACGTCCGAGATCCCCCGGGCGCCTGCCACGACGCGGGAGAGAAGCACCCGGGCTGCCGCTCCGATCTGCCCGTACGTCCATCCATGGGTTGTGGCGGGCGGGAGGCCGGGATCCGCCCCACAAGCGATGACCGGATCCGACGAGGGATCGTTGAGCAATTTCGGTTGACGGTTCTGACCCTGGCGATCTTGACGATCTTGACGGCCTCTTGTGCCGCCGTGGCCGGCGGCTACTGGCCATCGCGCGTGGGCCGGGTCGGGCTGATTTGATCACCAACGGTGGCTGCTCGACGTCGTTCCCTGTGGTTCCCCTCCTTCAGGGGGGCGCCGGGCGGCCGACGAGGTCAGCTGGGCTCGAACCTGGCGACGAGGCGGTGGGACCTGCGGTCGGGCTCGAAGGCGCGGGCGACGAGGTAGCTCGAGCCCATCCAACCGCGGCGGGTCCACTGCCCGAAGGAGATCGATGTTCCCGGGGCGCCGGAGGCGGCCGGCACGAGTTTCACGCGTTCGAGGGCGTCCCGGACGCCCCGTGGCGACAGCGGCTCGGCACCCGCGAACGCGCGCGCCAGCGCCACGCCCGCGTCGTGGCACAGCCCCGGCGCGTAGTACTCGGGCCGGCGGCCGTACGCGGCCTCGAAGCGGTCCAGGAACCGCTGGCCGACGAGGTTCTCCTCGTCGTACTGCTCCAGCCCGACCCAGCCGACGTACGCGTCCCAGATCTCGTCCGAGAAGTACGCGTCCTCGAACGCGGTGCCCATGTACCGCGGCGGGTCCCACCCGACGGCCGCCAGCGCCTCGTTGACCCGGATCACGCCGTAGCCGAAGCCGAGGTGCACGAGCGCGTCGGGCCTGGACCCGTGGATGGAGCGCACCGCGGCGGCGATGTCCTGCCCGGTCTGGGCGATGGTCTCCTCCGCGACGATCCGCGGCCCATGCTCCCGGCAGGCGTCGCGGAAGCTGCGCGCGTACAGCTGACCGATCACCGAGCGCTCGGCGAGCACCCCCACCGTGCGGGCGCCGGCCTTCGCGGCGAGGTGGGCGAGGATGATCGGCTCGTCGGTCATCGACCCGTTCGGGAGCGCGAAGGTCCATTTGCCCAGCCACTGGTCGGCGCCGCAGACGCTGATCGACGGCACCCGGAACCGCCGCTCGATCTCCGGCCGCAGGGCGATCGTGTTCTCGGAGATGTGCGGGCCGAAGACCGCGAGGCAGCCCTCGTCGACGAGCTCGCCGTACGCGTCGATGACGGACTTCACGCTGCCGGTCGGTAACCCGGCGGCGTTCCGCTCGACGAGCTCCACCGGCCGGTCGAGCAGGCCGGACTCCCGCGCCTCGCGGAAGACGAGCGCCAGCGCGTCGAGGAAGTCCTGCCGGGTGTCGTACGAGCTCCCGGGCGGGATGGTGAAGTCCTGCAGCACCCCGAGCCTGATCGGCTCCGCCTGGTGTCCCACGGCCACGGTTCGTCTCCTGCCTCGTCGGCTGCCTCGATGGAACAACAGGGCGCGTGCTCGCTGGAGGCTGTTATATGTAGATGTATCACTGTGGCGGTGTCGGCGAGGAGGGGACGAGTCGGGTGAGTGACGGCGTCTGGGGGAGTGCCCCGCGGCACACGACCACCGAGCTGCTGGTGCGGCGGATCGAGAAGGAGYCGGACACCGAGTACCTGGACGTCTGCGGCACGAGACTGACGGCCGTCGAGGTCGGCGCGGCGGCGGCGCGGCTGGGCGGCGGCCTGCGGGAGCTCGGGGTCGCGCCGGGTGACCGGGTGGCGATGCTGCTGGAGAACTCGCCGGAGATGCTCGTCGCGTGGTGGGCGGCGCAGTGGGCGGGCGCGGTGGCGGTGCCGATCAACACCGCGTACAAGGGCGAGTACCTGCGTCATCAGCTGCGCGACTCGGGCGCGACGGTGCTGGTCGTCGCGGCCGACCTCGCGGACCGGGCCGCGGCGGTGTCCGGTGATCTCGACGAGCTGGCGCACGTGGTGGTGACCGGCCCCGACGCGCCGGTGTTCCCGGGAGCGACCGGTCACCGGCTCGACGACCTGCTCACCGGCACGCCGCTGGCGGAGCCGGTCGCCCGGCGCCCGTCGGACCTGGCGACGTTCATCTACACGGGTGGGACGACGGGCCTGTCGAAGGGCTGCATGCTCAGCCACAACTACCACGAGGCGCTGGCCCGCCAGATCGGCTACAGCTGGGGCCGGACGGCGGACGACGTGATCTGGACGCCGCTGCCGATGTTCCACTACAACGCGCTGGTCACGGCGGTGATCGGCACCCTGGTGTACGGCGGGCGCGCGGCGATCTACCGGCGGTTCTCGGTGTCGAACTTCTGGCCGGAGATGAACCGCACCGGGGCGACGATGACCTCGACGCTCGGGACGATGGCCTACCTGCTGGCGCACGACGTGGACCGGCCGGAGATGCCACGCTCGGGGGCGGCGGAGGCGAACCGCTCGTTGCGGCTGATGGGGGCGGCGCCRCTGCCGCCCGAGGTCGACGACGTGATCCGTTCCCGGTTCGGGATCGACACGTTCTCCGGCGCGTACGGGGTGACGGAGGCGAGCCTGATCTCCTGGCAGCCGCCGGGCGTGCGCAACAGGCCGCGGGCCGCCGGCGTGGTCAACACGGAGTACTTCGACGTGCGGATCTTCGACGACGAGGACAACGAGCTGCCCCGCGGCACCGACGGCGAGATCGTGATCCGGCCGAAGCTGCCGCATGTGATGTTCGAGGGGTACTGGGGGCGGCCCGAGGTCACGGTCGAGACGAGCCGGAACTGGTGGTACCACACCGGCGACATCGGGAAGGTCGACGAGGACGGCTACCTCTACTTCGTCGACCGCAAGGCCGACTACCTGCGCCGGCGCGGCGAGAACATCGCGAGCTTCGAGGTCGAGCGCATCCTGATGGGCCACGGCCAGCTCGCCGACGCCGCCGTGCACGCCGTCCCGAGCGAGCTGACCGAGGACGACGTGAAGGTGACCGCGACCCGGATCGCCGGCTCGACGCTCACCGAGGAGGAGCTGTTCCGGTGGTGCGTCGAAGCGCTGCCGTACTTCGTCCTGCCGCGTTACATCGAGTTCCGGGACGAGCTGCCCCGCAGCCCGGTCGGCCGGGTCCTCAAGCGGGAGCTGCGCACCGAGGGCGTCACCCCGGCCACCTGGGACGTCGAGACCTCCGGCGTCACCTACGAGAAGCGCTGACCTATCCCACGTCCCCCGTACCGCACCGTCGCCTCCTGGAGGAGCGCACCGTGACCGACGCAGTCATCGTCTCGACCGCCCGTACGCCAATCGGGCGGGCCCGCAAGGGATCGCTGGTCGGCCTGGACGCGTTCCAGCTCGCCGAGGTCGCGGTGCCCGCGGCGCTGGAGCGCAGCGGCGTGCCGGCCCGGGACGTCGACGGCCTGGTGGTCGCCGAGGCGTACCAGGGCGGTGGGGTCCTCGCCCGCAACATCGCCGTGCGGCTCGGCCTCGACGACCTGGCCGGGATCGCCACCAACCAGCACTGCGCCGGCGGTCTGGCCGCCGTCGCGATCGCCGCCGGGAGCATCAGGGCCGGCATGGACAAGGTCGTCATCGCCGGCGGCGCGGAGAGCCTGACCAACAGCGCGATGACCACCACCAGGAGGGGGCCGGACGGGCAGCCGGTGACGTGGGTGTCCGCGTCACATCCCGAGACACCGGACGCCCCGGCGTTCGACATGTCGATCACCGTCGGCGAGAACACCGCCCGCGAGCTGGGCCTGACCCGCCTCGACGTCGACGAGTGGGCCGTCTACAGCCACGCCCAGGCGATCGCCTCGATCGAGGGCGGCTACTTCGTCGACCAGATCGTGCCGGTCGAGGTGACGGCGCCGGACGGCACCACCAGGCTGTTCGACACCGACGAGTTCCCGCGCCGGGGCACCACCGTCGAGACCCTCGCCCAGCTGCGGCTGCTGCACCCGGAGCTGCCGGACGCGACGGTGACCGCCGGCAACGCCGCGGGCCTGAACGACGCCGCCGCCGCGGTCACGCTGGCCAGCGGCGAGTACGCGGCGGCGCACGGGCTGGCCCCGCTGGCCCGGGTCCGGTCGTGGGCCTCGGTCGGGATCGCCCCCGCGCTGACCGGGCTCGGGCCGTCGCTGGCGATCCCGAAGGCGCTGGACCGCGCCGGGCTGACCCTCGCCGACATCGACCTGTTCGAGGTCAACGAGGCGTTCTGCTCGGTCCCGGTGGCGACGATCCGCAAGCTCGGCGTCCGACCGGAGATCGTCAACGTGAACGGCAGTGGCGCGAGCCTCGGCCACCCGATCGCCGCCACCGGTGCCCGGATGGTCGTGACCATGGTCCACGAGCTGCGCCGGCGCGGGAAGTCACTCGGCGTCGTGTCCATGTGCGCCGGCGGCGGCATGGGCGCCGCCATGGTCATCGAGGCACTCTGACCCCGCCGGCGCGGACGCGTCCGCGCCGGCGGTCACGTCGTCCACTGGCCGCCGTTGACGCTCAGGTGCTGTCCGGTGACGGCGGCGGCCAGGTCCGAGCACAGGAACAGCACGGCGCCGGCGCACTCGTCGGGGGTCGGCAGGTGCCGCAGCGGGAGCGTGGCGCCGCGCCGGTCGAGCCACTCGTCGACGGTGATGCCCTCGGCGGCCGACTGGTGCTCGGCGGCGTGCAGGATGTTGTCGCCGAGCACGCCGCCGAGGAACACTCCGTTGACGCGGATGCCCCATGGCCCGGCCTCGACCGCCAGGGTGCGGGCGACGGCGGCGAGTGCCGCCTTGGAGGCGGTGTAGGCCCCGAGGTTGGGCGGGTTCGACAGCACGGCGCCGCTGTTCACCAGGACGACCGCCCCGCCGCCGCGCGCGCGGATCGCCGGGAGCGCGGCCTGGACGAGGTACAGGGTTCCGTAGAGGTTGACGTCGAAGATCGCCCGCCAGCTCTCGGGGTCGGCGTCGACGATAGGGGCCCAGTCGCCCTCGTGGTGGGCGTTCTGGACCAGGAAGTCGACGCCGCCGAAGCGTTCCACCGCGGCCTCGACGAGGGCGGCGCAGGAGGCCCGGTCGGTGATGTCGGTCGGTACCACCAGCGGCTCGCGCCCGGCCTGGCGCACCTCGTCGGCCACCGCCTCGAGGCGGCCCGGCTGCCGGGCGGCGAGGACGACGTCGACGCCGCGGCGGGCGAAGCCCAGCGCGATGCTGCGGCCCATGCCCGGGCCGATGCCAGTGATGACCGCGACCTTGTCGTCCTCGAACACCGGCCCTTCCTATCACCTCTCCACTTCGTAAAGCTATATATGTTTAGAGGGCGTGTTCGGGCGGGCCTCGACTCGCGGACCGCGGGTCACGGCGCCGGTACCGGGGGTGTGCCCGGCGCGGGGAACATCCAGAGACGAGGGGATCGATCATGGAGACCTCACCTCCGTTACGGGTCATCCAGTGGGCGATGGGCAGCATCGGGCAGATCTCGGTCCGGCACCTGGTCGACAACCCGGCCTTCGAGGTGGTCGGCTGTTACGTCACGTCGGACGAGAAGGACGGCAGGGATGTCGGCGAGCTCGCCGGGATCGACCCGGTGGGTGTGCTCGCGACGCGGGACGCCGAGGCGCTGCTGGCGCTGGACGCCGACTGCGTGAACTACGCGCCCCTCTACGTCGACGTCGACGAGATCGTCCGCATCCTGCGCAGCGGCAAGAACCTGGTGACCCCGTCCGGCTTCACCTACCCGCCCGCGCTCGACGCGGACCCGCGGGACCGGCTCGAGGCYGCCTGCCAGGAGGGCGGGGTGTCGCTGTTCGGCTCCGGGATCCACCCCGGGTTCGCCGGCGACCTGCTGCCCCTGACGTTCGCCCGGCTGGCGTCGCGCATCGACGAGCTCGTCGTCCAGGAGGTGGGCGACTTCCGCAACCATCCCTCGGCCGCGATGATGTTCGACGGCCTCGGCTTCGGCCGGGACCCCGACGACCTGAAGGCCGACCCGCCGCGGATGTTCGACACCATGGGCCGGACCTTCAAGGAGTCGATCCACCTGCTGGCCGCCGGCCTGGGCATAGAGGTCGAGGACTACGACTTCGTCTGGGACACGGCGGTCGCGGTCCGGGACGTCACCGTGCGGGCCGGCTCGATCAGGAAGGGCCACGTCGCCGGGATGCGTCTCGAGTGGCGCGTCTGGAACGGCGGCAGGCCGGTGGTGATCTTCCGGTCCTACTGGCGGATGGACGACGTTACCGAACCGGACTGGGGCTACGAGAACGCCAAGTACTCCCTGTACTTCACCGGGCTGCCCTCGTTCCGGGTGAACTACGAGCCGACGGAGCCCGGCCCGGACGGCGACATCGGCTACTGGGGCCGGATCTGGACCGCCATGGCGGCCGTCAACGCGATCCCCACCGTCGTGGCCGCGCCCCCCGGCCTTCGCACCCACCTGGACCTCCCCCTGACCCAGCCCCCGAACCTGCACCGTTAGCGCGGGCGTCGGGGCGGGCTGGCCGAGGTGGTCCACGGCGGCCGTGACGAGAATATATATAATATGGATTACCTTCGATCTTGATAGATATAGATGTATAAGGAGATGATTTTGTCGTCCGGCACCGTGGACGCTGGGCCCAGGCGGGCGGCGTCGGGCCTGGACCGACCGGCGGGCGGGCGCGGCTGATCGCCTGGGGGCGCGGCGGTGGCATCGATGGCCGAGGGCCCACGGCATCGCCACGCCCAGGACATCCAAAGATCCGTTCACCTCGGAGAGCTGGGAGAGCGCGGGATGAAGGCGACTGCGGCGGTGCTGCGGCAGGCGGACGGGCCGTACCTGATCGAGGAGGTCGAGCTCGATCCGCCGGGGGCCGGCGAGGTGCTGGTCCGCGTCGTGAGCGCGGGCATGTGCCACACCGATGTCGTGCCGCGCCGGGAGGGCGCCCCGTCGCCGCCGCCGATCATCACCGGGCATGAGGGTGCCGGCGTGGTCGAGGCCGTCGGCGAGGGCGTCACCCGGGTGTCGGTAGGCGACCACGTCGTTCTCTCGTTCGACTCGTGYGGCGAGTGCCCGAGCTGCCAGCGGGGCGCGCCGCCGTACTGCGACCTGTTCCTGTTCCGCAACTTCTTCGGGCGCCGCCTCGACGGCACCACCGGGGTCCGGGACGCCGCCGGCGGCGAGGTCGCGTCACGCTGGTTCGGCCAGTCGTCGTTCGCGACGCACTGCGTCGCCGCCGAGCGCTGCGTCGTCGTGGTGGACCGCGACCTGCCGCTGGAGAAGCTCGGGCCGCTCGGCTGCGGGATCCTCACCGGCGCGGGCTCGGTGCTCGTCGACCTGAGCGTCCGGGCGGGCGCCAGCCTCGTCGTGTTCGGCGCCGGCGCGGTGGGCCTCGCGGCGGTGATGGCGGCGAAGGTCGTCGGCGCGGGGCCGGTCATCGCGGTGGACCTGCACCGGCACCGGCTGGAGCTCGCCGCCGAGCTCGGCGCGACCCACGTCCTGGACGGGGCGGCCACCGACCTCGTCGCCCAGATCCAGGGCCTGACCGGCGGCGGCGCGGACTTCACCTTCGACACCACCGGCAACGTCGGGGTCATCGCGAACGCGGTCGGCGCGCTGCGGATGGGCGGGCACTGCGGGCTGGTGGGCATTCAGACCGAGCCGATCACGTTCGATCCGGTCGCGCTCCTGGGCAAGCGGGTGTCCGGCATCCTCGAGGGCGGCGCCGACCCGCAGGTGGTGATTCCGCGGCTGGTCGCGCTGTGGCGGGCGGGGAGCTTCCCGTTCGACCGGCTGATCGAGACCTTCCCGCTGGAGGCGATCAACGTCGCCGAGGAGGCCTCGCTGTCCGGAAAGGTCGTCAAGCCGGTGCTGCTCCCGTCGGTGGGTTCCTGAACCGACCGGCGCGA
Organism: Pseudofrankia asymbiotica; assembly: GCF_001983105.1. Taxonomy (GTDB): domain Bacteria; phylum Actinomycetota; class Actinomycetes; order Frankiales; family Frankiaceae; genus Pseudofrankia; species Pseudofrankia asymbiotica. The sequence goes on from NZ_MOMC01000038.1 coordinate 101,138, forward strand.
TGCCCCACGGATCCGCTGTCCACGGATCCGCTGCCCATGGATCAATGGATCAACAGCCTCCCCGGAGATGACGGCATGACCACGGTGATCGAGCGCGACCAGTTGTTTGTCGGCGGCCGTTGGCGGGACCCGGCGTCGGCCGGCGGCCAGGGCGTCGACCTGTTCGAGGTGAGCGGCGAAGCTGAGCCGGACGTCGCCGTCGACCAGGTAGGTCCGCCCGCCGAACCGGGCCGTCCGGTCGAGCAGCTCGCGCAGCGACCGGGCCCGGTGGCGGAACACCGGCATCCGGACGCCGCGCACGTCCTCGTCCGCGACCTCGAAGTACGACCCGGGCGCCAGCAGCGCGGCTCGTAGGTCGGTGTCGGCCATCAGCTGGTCCTCCGTGGCTGGTCCTGGAGCAGCCTTCGGCGCAGGTCGCCGTCCTCCATGAAGACCGGGACGTTGTCCGGCCCGAGGTAGGAGGGGCGGATGGTGGAGCCGCCGTCGACCGTGAGGGCCTGGCCGGTGACGAAGCCGGCGAGGTCGCTGAGGAGGAACATCACGGCACCGGCCAGTTCCCGCGGCGTGCCGCGGCGCCCGAGGGCGAGCACGGCGTCCCGGGCCTGGTCGGCGGTGTCGTTGCCTCGGCTGTGCGGGGTGCGGATCGTCCCGGTCGCGACGGCGTTGACGCGGATGTCGCGCGGGCCCCACTCGGCGGCCGTGGTTCTCGTGAGCGAGATCAGCGCGGCCTTGGCGGCGCTGTAGGCGAGGCTGTACGGCGCCGCGAAGAACGCGGCGACCGACGCGATGTGCACGATGCTGCCGCCCTGGCCCGCCGTGGTCATCGCCCGGGCGGCGGCCTGGCTGGTGAGCAGCGCCGAGCGCAGGTTGAGGTCGAGGACGTCGTCGAGATCGGCGAGCGGGAAGTCGTCGGCCGGCTGCCAGTGGTGGGGCCGCTGGCCGCCGACGACGTGGACCAGTCCGTCGACCGAGCCGAACGCCGCGATCGCGTCGGCGAACGCGGCGTCGACCTCGTCCTTCCTGCGCACGTCCACGATCACGCCGTGGAACGGGCCGGGGACGGCCGCCTCGGCCGCGGCGAGCGCGGCCGCCTCGGCGTCGAGGCCGACGACGTTGGCCCCGAGCTCGGCGGCCGCCGTGCACACGGCGGTGCCGATGCCACCGCCGCCGGCGCCCGCGACGACGATGGTCCGGCCGTCGAGTCGCAGCAGGTCGCCGATCATGGCCGGAACTGTCCGGCCGCGCGGGCGAGGGGCAGCTCCATCAGGTTCACGATCCCCGGCTGGGCGGCGCACACCTGTGGGATGGCGTTGACCGCGGGCATCGCCGTGGTGACCGTGCCGTCGAGGTGTTCGCCCTGGGGTTCCAGCCGGACGCGGACACCGGGGACGCCGTCGAGCTCGATCACATATCCGTGGGTGACGGGCCAGTTCGGGGTCATGTCCTCGCCGAGCTTCCAGACGAAGCTGCACTCGATCAGCGAGCGGCCGTCCCTGTCGCCCGACACGGTGCCCTTGAAGCCGGCGACGCGGCCCTTCTTCACGGTCATGAAGCCGAAGTCGGTGTCCTGGTTGGCGGTGGCGAACTCGACCCGGAAGCCGACGGCGTCGATCCGCACGCCGAGCGCCTTCGCGAGTACCGGGATCTGGTCCTTGAACGAGCCGCAGGAGGCCTCGCAGGCCTGGTGGGCGGCCGGGTCGTCGGGGTCGAGGTCGAAGCCCTGGGCGCGGAACATCTGCTCGTTGGCGTAGCCGGAGATGTCGAGCGACTCGAGGATCGAGAGCCGTTCGACGCGGCTGCACATGGCGCTCGCGGCCACGGCGACCATCGGCGCGTGGCCGGGGTAGATGCCGGAGGCGTAGAGCGACGAGCCGCCCCGCAGGCAGGCGTCGCGCAGCCGGTGGGTGGCCTGCTCGCCGTAGCCGAAGCCGGCCATCATGTACATCGTCGACACGACGTTGACGCCCGACTCGAGGATTCGCTCGAGGTGGTCGAAGTTCGGCCGGTACGCCATGTAGGAGACACAGTCGGGCTCGAGCGCGAGCAGGGCCTCGACGTCGTCGGTGGCGGTCACGCCGATCGGTGGCAGGCCGCACAGCTCGCCGACGTCGCGGCCGACCTTGTCGGGGGAGTGGGCGTAGCAGCCGACGAGGTCGAGCACCGGATGGTCGACCATGCCGCGCACGGCGGCGCTGCCGGTCTTGCCGGTCGTCCACTGGACGACCCGCAGGCGGCGGCTCACCGGGCGACCCGGTCGGGGCGGCGGGTGGAGGTCTCCTGCAGCGCCCGCCACACCAGCGTCGCCTCGTCCCGGGGCAGCGCGAAGCACCGCTGCGACACGAAGGCGTCGTCGGGGTGGGTGTACGCCACCGGACCCCGGCCGAGGCCGTCGTAGGACGCGGTCGCCACCTCTTCAGGGGAGCTCGGCCGCATGAGCCGCGAGCGGGCCCGGTCGAGCGGGTCGTCGGTGTCGACGCGGCTGCACAGCTCGGGGTCGAGCGTCTCCTGGAAGGAGTTGTAGTTCGGCGAGGAGGTGGCACCGACGAACACGTTGACGGCGTCCACGCCGCGGTCGGCCAGCTCGGTCCACAGCGACTCGGTGAGGATCCACTGGAATCCCTTGCCGGCGTTGTAGGTGCTGAAGTTGACCGCTCCCTGGGTGCCGCCCATCGAGCTGATCATCACGATCCCGCCGCGRCCGCGCTCGGCCAGCCGGCGGCCGAAGTGGTGGCAGAGGATCACCGGCGTGCGGCAGTTGACGTCGACGCTCAGCAGGTGCAGGTCGAGGTCCCCGTCGATGAAGCGGCTGTTCGGCCCGACCGCGGCGTTGTAGACGAACAGGCCGACGTCGAGGTCCCTCGTCGCGTCGGCCACGATGGCGCCGATGTCGGGCGACGCCAGGTCGGCCGCGATCGTGCGCACCTCGACGCCGTGCTGGGCGGCGACCTCGGCCGCGGTCGCCTCGAGCTGGTCCTTGCCCCGGGCCAGCAGCACCACGTTCAGCCCCCGCCGGGCGGCCTCATGCGAGAGCGCGGCACCGATACCCATCGACGCGCCCGCCACCACGACCCACGGCCCATAGCGGGCTTGGAACTCGTTTTCCGCCATCGCGCGGTCCTCCCTCTAAGACGCCAGTATTTTTCATAATGTATGCAATGTGATGTTGGAGCCCGGGACGGGGAAAGTCGTGATCACGGTCGGAACCGGCCCGGGCACCGGCGCCGGCCGGTGGGCGGCCGAGCGCTACACGAGAATGGGCAGGCGCAGCGGGCCGCGGACGGTGCTGGTGTACAGCATCTCGGTGCGGGCGCGGTCAACGGACCATTCGGGCCAGCGCTTGAGGGTCTCCTCCAGGCCGATGCGCCCTTCTCGTCGGGCCAGTGCCGCTCCGAGGCAGAAGTGGACGCCGTAGCCGAAGGTCATGTGCAGGTCGACCTTGCGGTGGATGTCGAGCACGTCGGGGTCCGGGTACTTGCGCTCGTCGTGGCCGGCCGAACCGGTGATGAGGATGACGCGGGAGCCCGCCGGGATCGTCGCGTCCCGCACGGTGACGTCGCGGGTCGTCCAGCGGGCGTTCACCGGCGACGGCGGCTCGTAGCGCAGGATCTCCTCGATCGCGCCGGGGATCAGCCCGGGGTCTCGTGCCAGCTCGGCCCGCTGGTCCGGGTACTCGTCGAGCACGCTGGCGGCCCAGCCGACGTGGCGGGCCACCGTCTCGCTGCCGGCGCTGAACAGCAGGATCGCGAAGCTGGCGAGCTCCGCGTCGGTGAGCCGGCGCGCCTGGCCGGTCACCTCGTCGGCCACCTCGGCGTTGACGAGATCGGTGAACACGTCGTCGCGGGGATTGCCGCGCCGGTCGGCGAAGTGCGCGCCGAGGCGTAGCCCGAGCTCGGTCAGCGCGCCTATCGAGGTCTCGTTGTTCATGCCGACGCCCTCTTCCATGTGGAAGACGTTGTCGACGACGTGGCGCAGCTCCTCGCGCTCGCTGCCGGGAACGCCGAGCAGGATCGAGATGACCGTCGGCGGGAGGATCGCGGAGAAGTCCTGGACGTAGTCGAACCCGCCGGAGCCGACCTGGGCGTCGAGGAGCTCCGCGCAGATCTCGTGGATGCGCTCCTCCAGCGCCGACACCCGGCGGACGGTGAACGCGCGTGAGACCAGCTTGCGCAGCGTCGTGTGCTTGGGCGGGTCAAGCCAGATCATCATCGCCGTGTCCTGCGGCTCCGGCGCCATCGTCTCGAGGGTGGTTCCGTGGCTCGAGCTGAACGTCTCGGCGTCCCGGTGGGCCGCCTCGATGTCCTCGAAGCGGGATAAGGCGTAGAAGTCGAACCGGTCGTTGCGATACACCGGCGCCTCGTCCCGTAACCGCCGCCACAGCGGGTAAGGGTCGTCGCGCAGCTCGGGAGCGAGCGGGTCCCAATAGAGATCGGTCATGAATGCCTCCGGCTGGTCTGGTTCTGTGACCGGGCACCACCGTGTCCGCGCCCGGCAGGCGGGCGGTCCGTCAGGACGAGGTCCTGCCGCTGAAGAAGAAGGCGTCGGCGTTGCCGTACAGCCAGTTGTCGCGGACCTCGTCGGTCAGGTCGAGGGCGGCGGCCTCGGTCAGGGTCCGCTTGAAGGACAGGACCGGGTAGTCGGAGGCGAAGATGACCCGGTCCTTGCCGCGGGTCGACATGAAGTGCAGCAGCGAGGCCGGCAGCCGCTTCGGCGACCACGCGGACGTCATCATGCGCAGGTTCTTGTATTTGATCATGAGGCGGATCGCGGTGTCCCACCACGGGTCGGCACCGTGGATCATGCACAGCTTCAGCTCGGGGAACCGGTAGCAGACCCGGTCGAGGTGGATCGGGTTCTGCGGCTCGGCCGGCAGCGGCGGGCCGGGGATGCCGGTGTTGACGCACAGCGGCAGCTCGAGCTCGCAGCACTTCGTGTAGATCGGGTAGTAGACCGGGTCGGTGGGCGGGTACATGCCGTCGCCCCAGAAGCTCGGGCCGACGTTCGTGCACACGACGGGGTAGTCGCGGACGTAGGACTCCAACGCCCGCACCGCCGGCATCGGGCGCAGCAGGTTGAAGCCGCCGATCGCGAGGGCGAAGCGGTCAGGACGGGCCTCGGCGAACTTGAACGCCCGGCCGTCGGTCTTCCCGACCTTCGCGATCAGGATCGCCCGCTCGACGCCGTTCGCGTCCATGTCGTCGAGAAGTTCGGGCAGCTCGGGGCTCTTGAAGAAGTCGTCGCCGCCCTTGAAGTAGTCCTCCTTCACACGGACCATCCAGTCGGGCTGCGTCTTCACGTCGCCGAAGTCGACGTTCACCAGGCAGTCCATGGCGCGGGTCATCGCCGGTCTCCTTCTCATGGGCGGGCGAGCCTTTTCCATCGTCTTCACGGCCCCATGTCGCGCTGGCGCCGTGGGAGGGCGAGAGGGAGAAGGCTCGGTGATCTCGGTGATCTCGGTGTCGCGGAACGTGCGAGAAGGGCTGGCGCCGGGCCGTTCAGGCCTTCGCCTCCGCCGCCCACTGGTCGCGGTTGGCCCGCATCGCCTCCAGGACGCGTCCCCAGCCGGGCAGGCTCTCGGTGATCTGCATGTCGAAGGGACTCGTGGTTCGGAACTCGAGGATCTCGACGCCGTCGGGGCCCGCGGTGTAGGTGTAAGGACGGTCCGCCGGCTGGAAGAACCCGTCGCCCTCGCCCAGCACGGTCCTGCCCATGCGCAGCTCGCCGCGGGTCACGTAGTAGAGGCAGTCGGCGCTGTGGGAGTGGCGCGGAAGCACGTAGCCCGGCTCGAACCGTGACCACACGAGGCTGACCCCGCCGGTCTCCGGGTCGCCGAACAGCACCTTGACGACCTGGCCGCCGCTCGACACCCACTCCATGAACTGCTCGGGCGCCTCGGGGGTCATGACCGGCATCGACATCATCCCGGCCTCGTGTAGCGACGGCGCCTCGGCGAACCGGAAGGTCTCGCGCCGGTGGGCCGCCTCCGCCGCCTCCGCCGCCTCCGTCGTCTCCGTCGTCTCCTCGGTCTCTTCCGTCACCTGGGCTGTCTGGATCGTTGTCTCGCTCATGCCCGCACCTCACTTCGTTCCTGGCCAGGGTTGCCATCGGACTGTTGGGACGGTGAAGCCCGACTTTCGTCGCATGCAGGGAGTCGTCCTGGGCCAAGAGGACGAGGATGCCGATCGGTAGCTGGGGCCGTCGGCAGCGGGACCGCTCGGGTTACCAGGTCCGTTCGGCGGCGGAGGCGGCGACCTGGGCGCGTAGGGCGGTCTTCGCGATCTTGCCGGTGGCGGTCGTGGGAAGCTCGGCCAGGACGACCAGCGCCTCCGGGCACTTGAAGGCGGCCAGACGGCCGGCCGCGAACTCCCGCAGGCTGGCCAGGGTCGGTGTGGTGCCGGGACGGGGGATCACCACGGCGCAGACCCGCTCGCCCAGCGCCCGGTCGTCGATACCGACGACCGCCGCCTCCGCCACCTCCGGATGCTCGTGCAGGACGGCCTCGACCTCCGCGCAGTAGACGTTCTCGCCGCCGCGGATGACGACGTCCTTCAGGCGGTCGACGACGTGGACGAAACCCTCGGCGTCGACGTAGCCGAGGTCGCCCGAATGGAACCAGCCATCCTGGAACGACGCGCTGGTCGCGGCGGCGTCGTTCCAGTAGCCGCGCGCGACCTGCGGCGAACGGAAGCAGATCTCGCCGACGTCGCCCGGATCGAGGGACGTGCCGTCGATGTCGACGACCTTGATGTCGGCGGTGAGGTTGGGCCGCCCGACGCTGTCGGGATGCGCGGCGAACTCGACGCCGACGTTCGTGACCACCGCGGAGGTGGTCTCGGTGAGGCCGTAGCCGTTCAGCAGCGCGACGTCCGTGCCGAACACCTGGATCGCGAGCGCCACCAGGTCGGGTGGGACGGCGGCGCCGCCGATGGAGAACAGCCGCGCGTCCAGCCCCAGCTCGCCGACGCCCGGGTACTCGAGGATCTGGCGCGCGACCGCCGGTACGCCGCCGAGCGCCGTCACCTGCTCGTCGACGGCGAGCCGCGCCCACTCCTGGACGTCCCAGCGGTGCATCAGCACCATCTTGCCGCCGCCGAGCGGACCGCCGACGACGGCCGACACCCCGCCGATGTGGAACAGCGGCCCTGTGGAGATCGTCACCGACTGGCGCGGCGGCCCCGGCTGGCGGCCGGCGATGATGGCCTCGCGCGCGCTGGCGAAGGCCATGTTCCAGAGGTTGGTGATCGTGCCCCGGTTGGTGTTGAGCGCTCCCTTCGGGCGTCCGGTGGTACCGGACGTGTAGAGGAGCGTCACCGGGTCGTCCCGGTCCAGCTGGGCGAACTCGTCGTCCRCGAGCGGGGCGGCGGCCGTCAGCTTGTCGAAGGCGACGTCGCCGGCGTCCGTGCGCACCCCGACCAGGGCCAGGCCCTCGGGCCGGCCCGCCGAGCGGATCCGCTCGCACCGGTCGTCGTCGGCGAACAGCACCGAGACGCCGGCGTCGCGTAAGGCGTATGTCAGCTCCCCGCCCGTCCACCAGGAGTTCAGCGGCACGATGACCGCGCCGGCCAGGGCCGCGCCCCAGAACCCGACGACGAACTCCGGCAGGTTGCGCATCGCGATCCCGACCCGGTCGCCAGGGCGGACCCCGAAGGTCGACCGCAGCTCGCGGGCCAGGCCGCGCGCCCGGCCGCGCACGTCGGCGAAGGTGAGCCGTTCGCCCTCGTAGACGACGTTGACGAGTGCCTCGTGCGCGGCGCCGGCCCGGAAGACGTCGACGATGGTGCGCGGCGCGCGGACGAAGTCCCGCAGGGAGACGCCGTCAAGCACGAGGTCCTCGACCTCGAACGGGCCTCCCGGGCCGATGAGCGGCGCGAGGCGGGGATCGTCGCGGTACACCGGCGCGACACCGGCGTGGTCCAGGGTGGGTCGGGTCATCGAGACATCCGTCCTTCGCGACGTCAGGAGGTGGGTAACCCGACCAGTTCGGCGCAGTTGGCGCGCATGATCCGGTGCACCTCGTCGGGGCTGAACGCGGTGAGCTCGTCGGTGAACGACGCCGGTTCGGCCAGGCCCTCGCCATGCGGCCAGTCGGAGCCGAACAGCACCCGCTCGACGCCGATCGTGTCGGCGAGCTTGCGCAGGTCCTCCTCGTAGTACGGCGTGACCCAGACGTGGCGCCGGATCGTGTCGAGAGGATCCTCGGCGAACAGGGCTGGGGCGCGGTTCGCGAGCTTGCGCAGGCCCTTGAGTAGCGGGTAGACCCAGTCGGAGCCGTTCTCGATGCTGGCGACCTTCAGGTTCGGGTGCCGCTTGAACACGCCGCCGACGATCAGGCTGGCCATCGTGTCGTGGATGGCCCGGTCACCGATGAGGACCCCGCCGAGCAGGTCCGGCGCGCGGAACGGGGCGAACTCCTCGGCGCCGCCCCACGAGGCGCCGATCATCGCGTTGTAGCCGCTGTCGCCGAGGTGGAACGCGACGGGCACACCGGCCTCCGCGAGCCGGGCGTAGACCGGGTCGTGCAGCTTGTCGCCCAGCGAGCGGCCCTTGGCGCCGCCCGTCGGGACCGGCGCCGGGCGCATGTGGATGACGCGCGCGCCGAGTTCGAGCACGCGGTCGATCTCCGCCAGCGCCGCGCCCGGGTCGGCCAGTGAGATCATCGGGGCGGCGATGATCCTGTCCTCGTGCGAGTAGCCCCAGTCGTCCTCGAGCCAGCGGTTGAACGCGGCCAGGCTCGCCATCGTGGCCGGGACGTCGTCGCGCAGCGCCTGCTCGACGCCGCAGCCCAGCGTCGGGAAGAGCAGCACCGCGTCGAGGCCCTGGGCGTCCATCGTCGCCAGGCGGGCCTCCCGGTCGCGGTACTCGGGCCGGATGGGCTCGACCCTGGTGAGGCTGCGCGGGTCGACCCCCTCCGGGATCTGGCCGCGGAACTGCAGGTCGAGGCAGCCGGGGACGATCACCGGGTCGAACGTCGGGTTCGGGATGAAGTTGTTGACCTTCCCGGCCATGACCATCTCGACGTGCCGGCCGTCCTGGACGACGCGCACCCCGCGGTGCCGGAACTTCCGGTCCAGGTGGCGGGTGAAGGCGTCGAGCGTCTCGTAGTAGTGGTTGTCCGCGTCGACCGGCCGCGCCGCCGCCGGCCCGGGCCCTTGTCCAACCGCCATGGCGGCCTCCCTGCGAGCGTCGAAGAGATATAGATGTTTCTACCTGGGTAGCCGGACGCCGCCAACCCCCGCCGGCCTGGGGATCGTCAGTGGGCGCCGCTCGCCTGTGGCCCGCGGGGGACGTCTCGGAAGGCGTCGGTGTCGGCGCGGCGTTCGCGCGGCATGCCGAGCAGCCGCTCGGCGATGACGTTGCGGGCCATCTCGGTCGTGCCGCCGCCGATGCAGGAGGCCTGGCGGATCAGGTAGCCGAGCCCGACCTGGGCGGAGGTCTCCTCGTCGGGTGACCACACCACCCCGGCGTCGCCGTACAGCTCGGTCGCGATCGCGGCGCGGCGGGCGTTCGCCGTCCCGCCGAACAGTCTGGGCATCGCGGCGGCGTGGTGGGGGAGCGAGCCCGCGGCCATCTTGTGGGTGACGGACTCGACCAGGGCCCGCAGGACCAGCGAGCTTGTCTGGGCCTCGCCGATGAGGGCCCGGGTCGCGCTGTCGTCGATCGTGCCGAGCCGGCGGGCGGCCCCGATCAGGGCCGCGAGGTCGTACGGGCCCTCGTTGGGCCGGTTGCCGCCGCCGGTGACGTAGGGGGAGCCGCCGGAGATCGTCCGCTCGTGGTGGAGCCAGCGCGTCATGACGCTCCACCCGGCGTCGACGTCGCCGATCCGGTCGGCGTCGGGCACGACGACGTCGGTGAGGAACTCCTCGCAGAAGTCCTTCGAGCCGTTCACGAGCTCGATCTGGCGGATCTGCAGGCCGGGGGCGGACATCGGCAGGCTGTACACGGTCAGCCCGCGGTGCTTCTCGACGTCCCAGTTCGTGCGGGCCAGGCAGAGCGCCCAGTCGCCCCACCAGCCGGAGGTGGTCCAGATCTTCGACCCGTTGAGGACCCAGCGGTCGCCGTCGCGGGTGGCGCTGGTGACGGCGCCGGCGGCGTCGGACCCGCCGCCCGGCTCCGACAGCAGCTGGACCCAGATCTCCTCGCCGCGCAGCATCCGCGGGATGTGCCGCAGCTTCTGCTCCTCGGTGCCGAACTCCAGCAGCACCGCCATGCAGGGGATGAACGTGGACGCCTGGATCTCCGACGGGTAGTCGTAGCCCTTGATCTCCCGGTTGAACGCGGCCTGGTGCGCCGGGGTCAGCGCCTGGCCGCCGTACTCGGCCGGCACGCAGATGCCGGCGAATCCGCCGTCGAAGAGCCGGCGCTGCAGCTCACGGCACGTCGCCGCGCGCGCCAGCACCTGTTCGTCGGTGGGGTGGGTGGCGGCGTGCAGGAAGAACGTGTCCTTGGCGGGATCGGCCGGTGGCATGTTCTCGGCCAGCCAGGTCCGGGCGCGCGCCGCGAACACGTCGACGTCGATCACGGTCTCGCTCATCTCCCACCGTCCACGGCGGCGTTTAGCAGCCGCACGAGCCGTTCGGTGAAGTACGCCGGCGTTCCGAACAGCTGCGCGTCGACCGTGGCCCGGCGCAGGTAGAGGTGCAGGTCGTGCTCGAAGGTGACCCCGATGCCGCCGTGCAGCTGGACGCAGTCCTGGATCACCTCCGGGCCGGCTCGTCCCACGTGCGCCTTGGCCGCGCTGGCCCAGGTGCGGGCGTCGTGACCGCCCTCGCCGACGCGGCGCGCGGCCTTCTCGGCGACCGCGGCGCTCGCCTCGAGCTGGGTGCGCAGGTCGGCCATCCGGTGCTTGATCTCCTGGTACGACCCGAGTGGGCGGCCGAACGAGTAGCGGTCGTGCGTCCACCGCAGGGTCGTGGCGAACGCGCGCTCCATCGCGCCGACGATCTCGCCGGCCTGGAGCACGGCCGTGAGGTCGAGCAGCAGCTCGTCATGATCGTCGGCGGTGCCGGGCTCGCCGACCCGGGACGTCGCCGGCACGGTGACGTCCCGCAGCACCACGGCGAGGTGGCGGCGGGTGAGGTCGATGCCGCCCAGCGGGGAGGTCTGGACCCCGGGCGCGTCGAACGGGACCAGATAGTGCGACCTCGCGTCGTCCTCGCCGGTGGCGGCGGCGACCAGGAGGTAGCCGTTCGGCGCGCCGCGCTCGACGCGGGACGCCGTGCCGTTCAGGACGACGTCGTCACCCGACCGGGCCGCCCGCACCGCCGCGTGGGAGCGCCCGACGCTCCGGGGCGCGTGCGCCCAGGCCGCGGTGGCGGTGCCGCCGAGGAGCTCCGCCAGCGGACCCCCGCGCTGTTCCGCCGAGCCCCACCGGCCGAGCGCGGCCACGACGACGTTCGTCCCGATCAGCGGGCCGGGCGCGGCATGCCGCCCGAACTGGAACGCGACCGCGAGGAGGTCGGCGAGGCCGTTGTCGCTGACCGAGCCGCCACCGGCGGACTCCGGCACCAGCGGCGACGTCCAGCCGAGCTCGGCGCCCTGCTTCCACAGCGCCGCGTCGAACGTCGAGTCCCGCCGCGACAGCTCGCGTAATCGCGCAGGGGGGTAGGTAGCGGCGAGATACTGCTCCGTGGTGGCCTCGAGCAGGTCCTGGTCCGCTGTCTGGGTGAACATCGTCCTCCTGAGCGTCCGGCGCGGTGTCTTGGCTCTCCCGACTCTCCCGGCTCTTCGGCCAGCCACTCGGCGGCCGGGGCGGGGCAGGCGCCTCAGATAAAGCACCGCATTCTGTATACGAAAGTGACAGTACCAGCGGCTGACGACGGGCGGCGGCTCCAGCGGCCGGAGCCGCGGTGATCAACGTCAGGTTCGCGGACGCGGACGCGGGCGCGGGCGGCGCCGGCGCCGAGGCCGGCGCCCGGACGGTCGGTGACTCGGCGCGGAGCCGGTCTCGTCAGCTCCGCGCGGAGCTCGACGCCCTCGCCAGGCGGCGCAGGATCGAATGCCCGTCGCCGGAGAGCTCGAGGCGCTCCTCCACCTGCTGGTGCCATTCCCGCGGGCGGTGGGCGCCGAGGCCGTTGAGGCAGAACACGGAGAGGTCGATCAGGTCGGGCGGTCGCACCCCGTACTCGTTGCCCGCGGTCATCGAGGTGAGGAATGACGTCCGCGTCGACACCAGGAAGTAGGTCGCCGGCTCGACGGCGAGCGCGGTCAGCGCGGCGTCCGCCATGGCGGCCTCGATCAGCTCGCGGTACAGCGACGTCACCGGCGCCTGCGAGCGGGCGAGAAGGTCGGGATCGGCCTGGCTGAGCTGGAGGCGCAGCTGGACGAGCCCACGGTCGACGCCTGCCTTGTTGTGCATCGCCGGCAGGTGCGCCGCCGCGAGGATGGCGCCGGCCAGCCGCTCGAGTGGGTCGTCCAGGTCGGCGATCGCGGCGCGGATGATCCGCGCGTACGTGCGCATCGCCTCCTCGAACACGGCCAGCAGCAGGTCGTCCTTGCTCGCGAAGTACTGGTAGAGCGTCCGCAGCGACTGGCCGGCCTCGTCCGCGACGTCCTGGRCCGTCAGCGACTCCCCGTTCGAGCGCTCCAGAACCTTCGCCGCCGCCCGGATGAACCGGTTTCCGCGATCGATCGAACGCTGCTGCGCACCCTGCAACGACCGCGTCACGACACGCCGATGCCAGTCCGTCGCGGCGTCGTCGTTCCTGGCGTGCTCGGTCACGGCTTCCAGCTCCATTGCCCTCACGGTACCCGGCCAGGTAAGTCCCGCTGTCGAACCTCGGGCGGTCGAGCCGCGGGCGAGGTCGGCGGCCGCCGCGGGTCCGTCAGCGCCTTCCCCGAGGCGGTGGAAAGCAGTACTTTAATTTTCGAAAAGCGTTACTTTCCGATCTGGACTGTACCGCCCGGCAGCCCGGAGCGGCCACCCTGGCGGCCCCGGCGGATCCGGTGACGCGGCGTTGGTCGACCCAGCAGGGAGAATCATGGATCACACCAGCAGGCCCGCCGGCTTAGGCCGGCTGCCCGGGATGCGACACGTGGCGGTGGTGGCGGCCGCGGCGGTGCTGGCGCTCGTCGGCGCGGCGTGTGGGGGTAGCGACTCGGGCGGCTCCAACGGCTCCAGCGGTTCCGCCGGCTCCGGCGGTTCCAGTGACAGCGCGAACGCCTCGCTGCTCGGCCCGAAGCAGGTGGCGACCGGTACGCCGATCAAGATCGGCACGCTCAGCGACGGCAAGACGCCGGCGTTCGACAACACCATCCAGCTCGAGGCCGCGAAGGCCATCACGAAGTATCTGAACGAGCATCGCGGGGGTATCGCGGGGCATCCGATCGAGCTGGTCAGCTGCGRGACCCAGGCCGACCCGGGCAAGGCCACCGACTGCGCCAACCAGCTGGTCCAGGCGGACGTCTCGATGGCCGTGTTCGGCGAGATCACGACCATGGCGCAGGTGTGGAAGCCGCTGCACGACGCCAACATCCCTGTCTTCACCTACGGCACCACCGAGACGGCCGCCCTGCTCGACCCCACCTCGACCTTCTCGCTCGCCAGCCAGATCGCCGGCCTCGCCGACCTGCCCATCGGGGTCGCGAAGGAGCACAACCTCAAGAAGGTCACGGCCGTCGTCATCGACGTCCCGCAGGCGACCGGCTTCTACGAGGCCGTCGGCAAGCAGGCGTTCGCCGACGCCGGCATCGAACTGAACCTGATCAAGGTGCCGCCGGGCACGGCCGACATGACCCCCCAGCTGGCCGACGTCGCGAAGGGCACCCCGACCGAGGTGCACATCCTCGGCAACGACGCCTTCTGCATCGCGGCCTTCGACGGCCTGCGCGCGGTGAACTTCACCGGCCCCATCAGCGTTCTCAACCAGTGCGTCACCGACAGCTCGCGCAAGGCGATCGGAAGCCGTCTCAAGGGCGTGTCGATGGGCTCGCCGCTGGCCCTCGGCGATGACTCCAACAAGGACCTGAACCTGTGGAAGGCGATCGCCGAGACCTACGGYCACGACATCGACCTCAGCAACTCGGTGGGCGCGACCGTGTACCTGACCATGATGTCCATGTACGCGGACCTCGACGGCATCACCGGGGACCTGACACCGGCGGCCATCGTCGCGAAGATCAAGTCGGCACCCAACCAGCCCCTGCCCGCCGGCGGTGGCCTGACCTACCGGTGCAACGGCAAGGCGTACGCGCTGACGCCGGCGGTCTGCGTCCGCGGCACCCTGCTGACGACGCTGGACGAGCACGGCGACCCCACGCTGCCCTACCGGCCGACGGGCAACACACCCGTCGAGGACTGACGGTCCAGACATAGGCCCGGGCGTCTCCCCTTCGGATGCGCCCCCAGGGCGTCGGCCTGGCGGCGGCACATTCGTCTCGTGGACGACGAGACGAACGCGCCGTTGGCCCGGCCGGCGCCACCGCTCGCCCGACCGCGCTGCTCGCCCGACCGGGCTGGCGAATGTGCCTGGCCTCGAACAGCCGCTCGGCATCGTCCTTCGTGCGGCCCACTCAGCGCTGGACGCGGCGCAGATCCGCGGTCGTGGGCAGGTGCGAGTAGTAGCCGCCGTCGAGCGGGATGTTGATCCCGGTCAGGAATTCGGCCTCGTCGCTCGCGAGGTAGACCATGAGCCCCGCGAGATCGCTCGGCCTGCCGAGCCGGGGCGTCAGATGATGGTTCTCCAGCATGGCGACACCTTCGACTCCCATGTGGTTGCGCATGCTGTCCGTCAGCATCGCCCCTGGGGTGACCGAGACACAGCGAATGCCATCCTTGCCGTACTGYGTCGCGACGTACTGTGTCAGGGTGATCACCGCAGCCTTGGTGCAACCGTACGCGGAGAGCATCATGTCTCCCGCGAGAGCGGAGTCCGACGCCATGTTGACGATCACTCCGCGGCCCGCCTTCTTCATGTGCGGGATCGCGTGCTTGCAGCCGAACATGTAGCCGCGCAGGTTCACCTCGTACGCGAGGTCCCATACCTTGGCGTCGGCATCTTCGACCATGCCGTCGCTCCGCCCCGCCGTCACGGCGTTGTTGTGCAGTAGATCAAGGCGACCGAAGCGTTCGACGGTCGAGTCGATGAGATCGCGGACCTGTGCCTCGTCCCGTAAGTCGAACTCGAAGGGGACGGCGGCGTCGCCAAGTTCGCCGGCCAGCCGCTCGGCGCCCCGGCMGTTGATGTCGGCGGCGACGACCCGAGCTCCCTCGGCCACCAGGCGTCGGCATGTCTCCGAGCCGAGCCCGCCGGCGGCTCCCGTCACGATGGCGACCTTGTCCTGAAGCCTGGCCATGGATCTCCCCTCGTTGGCGATCATTGGGTCGGCGCGAGGATCAGCGGGCGACCAGCGCGCCCTCGCCGTTCGGCCGAGGAATATATATCTAAACTTTTTGACGCCTCCTGGCTAGTGTCGGTGCCATGAGGATCGATGGCGGACTGCCGTCCGTGCTCGCCCAGGTGCCCGCGGCGGCGGGCGCGCTGGAGCGGCAGGGCTATGACGGCGCGTGGTGTGGCGAGGTGAACCACGACCCGTTCCTGCCGCTCGTGCTCGCCGCCGAGCACACGTCGCGGATCGAGATCGGTACCTGTATCGCGGTGGCGTTCGCGCGCAACCCGATGTCGGTCGCCCAGCTCGGGTGGGACCTGCAGTCCTACTCCGGGGGGCGGTTCGTCCTCGGGCTCGGCTCGCAGGTGCGCCCGCACATCGAGAAGCGGTTCGGCATGCCCTGGGGGAAGCCCGTCAGCCAGATGCGGGAGTTCATCCTCGCGCTGCGGACGATCTGGGAATCGTGGCGGGACGGGACGCCGCTGCGCTTCGAGGGCGAGTACTACACGCACACGCTCATGACGCCGATGTTCGTCCCCGAGCCACATCCGCACGGCGATCCGAGGATCTTCGGGGCGGCGGTCGGCGCGGCGATGACCCGGATGTGCGGCGAGGTCGCGGACGGTGTGCACACCCACGCCTTCACGACCCGCCGGTACCTCCAGGAGGCGACCCTCCCGGCGCTGCTCGACGGTGTCACCCGCGCCGGCCGTGACCGCGGCGACATCCAGGTCTGCTGCCCGGCGTTCGTCGCCACCGGCCGGGGCGACGCCGAGGTCGAGGCCGCCGCCGACGCGATGCGCCAGCGGATCGCGTTCTACGGCTCGACCCCCGCCTACCGGGCGGTGCTCGACCTGCACGGGTGGGGCGACCTGCAGCCCGAGCTGCGCGCGCTGTCGCTGCGGGGCGAGTGGGCGGCGATGGGCGGGCTGGTCGACGACGAGATCCTCGACGCCTTCGTCGTCGTCGCGCCCCTGGACACGCTCGCGGACCGGGTCCGGGACCGCTTCGAGGGCGTCGTCGACCGGGTCATGCTGACCCTTCCCCCGGCCACGCCCGCCGAGACGGCCGGCGCGGTGCTGGAAGCGGTGCGCGCCCCCGGCGCCGCGCGCTCCAGCTAGCGCCAAGGCGCCCACGGTCTTCCCGCGCCCACGACGACTCATGACCGCCGCGACCGTGTCGTAGCGGTCGTGATCTGGCCCGATTCACAACCGCGGCGACACGGTGGCGGCGATCTACCAGTCGCGAGCCGGCTGGTGGCGGCTGGCCGCCGGGCTCAGGTGGGTGGCCGCAGGTCGAGGCGTTCGAACCTGGGGTCGCGGCGTTCCAGGAACGACATGGCCCCCTCGGCGGGGTCGGTCCCCTCGAACGACGCCCGCATGAGGATGTCCGTCTGGTCGACGGCGTCGCCGAGCGCCTGCTGAAGATGCTGGTAGACGAGCTGTTTCGACACCATCATCGAGTGCGGTGACGCGACGCGGGCCAGCTCCGCGACGTACTCGCGGCACTCGTCCAGCAGGCGGCCGGGCTCGACGACGCGCTGGGCGAGTCCGATGGCCAGCGCCTCCCGCGCGGGGACCGACCGGGATGACCACAGGAGGTCGAGGGCGTGGGCCGGCCCCACCAGGCGCGGGAGCAGCCAGCTGATGCCCTGCTCCGCGATCAGGCCGCGCCGGGAGTAGACCGTCGTGAAGCGCGCGGTGTCGGCGGCGAACCGCAGGTCGCAGGCCGCGGCGAGCAGGAAGGCCCCGCCGGCGCACACGCCGTTCACGGCCGCGATCACCGGCTTGCGGATCGCCAGCGGCCAGGTGAGCATCCGCCGCATGTCGGCCATCGCGGGGGAGCCGGGGAACGGCCCCCGCCAGCCGTCGTCCGCCGCCTCGGCGGCAGCGCCGTCCCCGGCGACCTGGGCGTGCAGCACGGCGACGTCGAGTCCGGCCGAGAAGGCTCGGTCCCCCGCGCCGGTGAGCACGATCCCGACCACCCGCCGATCACGCTCCGCGAGGGAGAAGGCCTCCCGAAGCTCGCGCAGCGTCCGGCCACGGAAGGCGTTCATGCTCTCGGGACGGTCGATCGTGACGACCGCGACCGGGTCGTCGATGTCCAGGCGGACGTCCTCGAACGCGCGAGGCTCTGTCATGAGGAGACCTCAGCCATGAGGAGATTCAGCCCTGGTCGCGCTGGAGCAGCAGGACGCCGGACGGGGTGCCGCCGCCGGTGGACACGACGGCGGTCCGCGCGTCGGCGACCTG
This sequence comes from Pseudofrankia asymbiotica, assembly GCF_001983105.1. Taxonomy (GTDB): domain Bacteria; phylum Actinomycetota; class Actinomycetes; order Frankiales; family Frankiaceae; genus Pseudofrankia; species Pseudofrankia asymbiotica. The sequence goes on from NZ_MOMC01000038.1 coordinate 118,711, forward strand.
GCGCTCGCCCGCCTCGTGGCGCAGCTGGGTGACCGCCTCGTAGAGGAAGCCGAAGCCGTGGGTGCGGCCCTCGGACAGCTGCCCGCCGTGCGGGTTGAGCGGGAGCTCGCCGTCGAGGGCGATGCGGCGGCCCTTGTCGATCCAGTCCTGGGCCTCGCCGAGCCCGCAGAAGCCGAGGGCCTCCAGCCAGGACACCGCGTTGAAGGTGAAGCCGTCGTAGAGCAGGGCCACGTCGACGTCGGCGGGGCGCAGGCTGGTCCTGGTCCACAGGTGCGCGGCCTGGCCGAGGACCTGCGGCTCGTGGGTGATCGTCCCCTGGTCCCAGGAGACGCGCTCGAGGATCTGCGTCCCGACGGCCTCGACGCGGATCGCCGGCCGGGGCCGGTCGGGTGCGGTCTCGGCGGCCGAGACGATGATCGCGATCGACCCGTCGCAGGGCACGTCGCAGTCGTACAGGCCGAACGGTGAGCTGATCATCCGGGCGGACAGGTAGTCGTCCATCGTCATCGGGCTCCGGTAGATCGCCGCCGGGTTGCGGGCCGCGTTCGCCCGCCCGTTGAGGGCGATCGCGCCGAACAGCTCGCGGCTCGCGCCGTAGCGGCGCAGGTACTGGTTGGCGTTCATGCCGATCCAGTTCGCCGCCGACATCGCTCCGAACGGCGCCCGGTACTCGAACATCCCGGAGACCCGGCCGCCGCCCTCGCCTCCGCCGCCTCCGCCGCCTCCGCCGCGCTCCAGGGCGGTGAAGGTGGAGGCCCAGACCGTCCGGAAGCAGAGCACGTGCCGGCACAGCCCGTTCGCGACCGCCAGCATCGCGGCGATCACGGCGCCGCCTGGGCCGGGTATGTCCATGCCGCCGTTGATCCAGGTCGGCTGCAGGCGCAGTGCCTCCTCGACGGCGGTGACCCCGCCCTCGCTCATCCCGCCGGCGGCGCCGTCCCCACCGGGATAGGTGGACAGCCCGTCGATGTCGGCGAGGGTCAGGCCGGCGTCGGCGACGGCGGCGAGGCACGCGTCGACCGTGAGCGAGAGCGGGTCGACCATGAGCCGGCGGCCGAGCGCGGAGCGGCCGACGCCGGAGAGCACCGCCCGGTGCTCGAACCGCTCGTCGCTCACCGGCGGGCGGGGGACCGGCCGGCTGGGCGCGGGGACGCGGTCGACCGGGTCGGTGCCGCCGGTCGGCTCGAACAGCGGCAGCCACACGTCCTCGTGCCGCTCGAACCGGACCGCGACCTCCTGGCCCACGTGCACGTCCTCCGGCGGGCAGCCGACGATGTTCGTGGTGAGGCGGACGTCGGGCTGCTCGGCCAGCGCGACGACGGCGACGACGTACGGCGGCTCGAAGCCCGGCAGCCACTGCTGGGCGTTCACGGTGAAGCCGATGACGGTGCCCCGCCCGGAGACCTCGGTCGGCGCGTGCGCCCGGCTTCGGCACTTCGGGCAGATCGGGGTGGGCGGGTGCACGAGCGTGCCGCAGTCGCCGCAGCCCTGGATCCGTAGCCGGCCGTCGGCGCCCGACGTCCAGAACCCCTTGTTCGCCGGCGTCAGCCGCGGAAGAAGCCGCACGATGTTCGCTCCTCGGGGACGGCGTGGCCAGGGGCGGGCGGATCGGTGYGCGCCCCCCGGCCCCTGGCGGTTACATATGGATGTATCACGGCTGGTCTGGCGTGCGGGCACGACGCCGACGACGGTGCCCCGCGGGAGCGGTGGCGGCGGGACCGCTCCGGCCCGGGGTGGCGCGGTCACCCGCGGGCGGCTCCGGGGCCGTGGCTTGACGTCCTGGCCGTCGAGCGAAAATATCTATACTTATCGGGGCGTATGACGAGACCGGCAGGGGCGTGGCTGTGAGCGACGTGGCTGTGAGCGACGCGGACGTGGTGGCGGCCCGGGATCGTCCGCGGGGAAGCGCCGGGGCCGAGCCGTACGACGCCGTCGTGGTGGGCGCCGGGTTCTCKGGGTTGTACCTGCTCCACAAGCTGCGCGGGCTCGGCCTGCGGGTGCGGGTGCTCGAGGCGGCGGACCAGGTCGGCGGGACGTGGCTGTTCAACCGCTACCCGGGCGCGCGCTGCGACATCGAGAGCATCGAGTACTCCTACAGCTTCTCCGCCGAGCTCGAGCAGGAGTGGAACTGGACGGAGCTGTTACCGGGCCAGCGGGAGATCGAGGCCTACCTGAACTTCGTGGCCGACCGGCTCGACCTGCGCCGCGACATCCAGTTCGAGACCCGCGTCGTCGCGATGACGTTCGACGAGGACGAGGCGTCGTGGCTGGTGGAGACCGAGGCCGGTGAGCGGTTCGTCGCCCCGTTCGTCGTCGCCGCGACCGGCATCCTGTCCGCGCCGCTCGCCCCCGACATCCCGGGGCTTGACACCTTCGCCGGCACCACGCTGTTCAGTAACCGGTACCCGCGGGAGGGGTTCGACCTCACCGGGAAACGGGTGGCGATCGTCGGCACCGGGTCGACCGGCGTGCAGGCGGTCCCGGTGGTCGCCGAGCAGGCCGACCACCTGTACGTGTTCCAGCGGTCGGCCGCCTACACGCTGCCCTCGCCGGCGCGCTCCTACGAGCCGGGCGAGCTGGCGGGGCTGAAGGCGAGATACGACGAGATCCGCGCGGCGCAGCTGACCGCGCACGTCGGAGCGGCCCGGCTCAGCGCCTTCTCGGTGCTCGTCAACATGCGCGAGTTCCCGTCGCTGCTGGCCGCGTCGCGCGAGGAACAGCTGCGGGCGATCGAGGAGCGCGGCGTCACCGGCGCGCTGTACTGGAGCGACGTCATGTTCGACCCCGAGGCGGGGAAGCTGGCGACGGCGCTGTACGGCGAGGCGGTCGCGCGCATCGTCCGGGATCCCGAGACCGCGGCGTCCCTGACGCCGACCTATCCGTTCGGCTGCAAGCGGCCGATCATCGACCAGGGCTACTACGAGACGTTCAACCGCGAGAACGTGACGCTCGTCGACCTCCGCAAGGGCGCGATCCAGGAGATCACCCCGACGGGCATCCGGACCGAGCGCGGCTTCTACGAGCTCGACGTCATCCTGTTCGCGACCGGGTTCGACGCGCTCACCGGCGCGCTCACCCGCATCGACGTCCGCGGGCGGGGCGGCGCGCTGCTCCGCGACTTCTGGAGCACCGAGGGCGCGATCTCCTACCTTGGCCTGCAGGTCGCCGGTTTCCCGAACCTGTTCACCATCCAGGGGCCCGGCAGCCCGTCGGCCGCCTCGAACTTCGTCGCCGCGATGGAGCACCACGTCGAGTGGATCGCCGACGCCATCTCGGCGGTGCGGGCCGGCGGCCACCGGACGATGGAGGCGCTTCCCTCGGCGCAGGCCGAGTGGATCGACGGCATCACCTCCCTGGTGGCCGGCAGCGTGGTCGTGCACCCGGACTGCAACTCCTGGTACAACGGCGCGAACGTGCCGGGCAAGAAACGGATGTACACGACCTACCCCCTCGGCCTTCCCGAGTACCGGCGTCGTTGCGGCGAGATCGCCGCCGACGGCTACGCCGGCTTCAAGCTTTCCTGACCGGCCACAGAAGGCGCGAGAGGTTTTCTCTCGTGCCTTCGAGGTTCTTGTCTTCGCGGAACAGGGGGATCTGGTGCCGTTCGCCGACGTGGGTGACGTCCGGTTGTTCTTCACCGACGAGGGCAGCGGGGACCTGCCGCTGCTGCTCGTCCACGGCTACACCTCCGACTCCCATGACTGGAGCTGGCAGCTCCCGCACCTGGTCGCGGGCCACCGGGTGATCGCCGTCGACCTGCGCGGCCACGGCCGGTCCAGCGCGCCCCCGAAGGGCTACACGACGGCCCAGTTCGCCGCCGACCTGGCCGGGCTGCTCGACCATCTCGGGATCGACCGGGTGGTCGCGTTCGGGCACTCGATGGGCGGCAGCGTCGTCAGCGGCCTGGCCGTCGACTTCCCGGACCGGGTCGCCGCGGTGGTCGCCGTCGACCCCGCCTACCTGCTCCCGGACGAGATGGCCGGTGGCATGCGGCCGATGCTGGACCTGCTCGCCGACACGGACCCGGTGCCGTTCGTCCAGCGGCTGGTGGGCGGCATGGACTCGCCGGCGCGGCACCCTGCCCTGCGTACCTGGCAGGTGCGCAGGATCGCGGGCATGGAGGGCCACGTGCTGAGTCAGTCGCTGGCGGCCCAGGTGACCGGGATGGCGCTGCGCTCGCACAGCGAGCCCTACCTGCGGCGACGTACCTGCCCGGTGCTGAGCTTCTACGCCGACCCATCGCGGTCCGACGCCGAGCAGGCCGTCTTCACCGATCCCCGGTCTCGCGTCGTGACGTGGGAGGGTGCGGGCCATTGGCTGCACCAGGAGCGCCCGGCCGAGTTCAATTCCCTTGTCACCACCTGGCTRGCGTCGATCGCCTGACCACCCGTCTCCCGGTCGGCCGAACGAACGACCGACCGGCCGGTCAGCCGGTCGATGAGCGGACCGTACTGACAGCTCGAATCACCTGGAAGGACTTGGCATGGGCAAGTTGGATGGCAGGGTCGCCTTCATCACCGGAGCCGCGCGCGGTCAGGGGCGTAGCCATGCGTTAAGGCTGGCCGGGGAGGGCGCGGACATCATCGCGGTCGACCTGTGTGAGCAGATCGCGAGCGTCCCGTATCCGCTGGGGACGCCGGAGGACCTCGCGCAGACCGTGAAGGAGGTCGAGGCGCTGGGGCGGGGCATCGTCGCGGTGAAGGCTGACGTCCGGGAGCGTTCCCAGCTGCGGGCGGCGCTGGACGAGGGGCTGGCCCGGTTCGGCCGGCTCGACATCGTCCTCGGGAACGCCGGGATCTGCCCGTGGGATGACCTGTCGCTGGCCGGTGGGTTCGTCGACGGTACGGACGTCGACCTGATCGGTGTCATGAACACCGTCGCGGTCAGCCTGCCGCACCTGAAGGCCGGTGCCTCGATCGTCCTGACCGGTTCCACCGCCGGGATGATGAAGGGCACCACCGAGGTCATGGGGAACACCGGCGGGGTCGGCTACTCCTGGGCGAAGCAGACCGTGGCGAAGTACACCGAGGTCCTGGCACTGCAGCTCGCGCCGCACAACGTGCGGCTCAACGCCATCCACCCGACGAACGTCAACACCAACCTGCTCCAGAACGACCGCATCTACAAGACGTTCCGGCCGGACCTGGAGAACCCGACCCGCGAGGACGCGGAGCTGGCCTTCCCGGTGCTGCAGTCCATGCCTATCCCCTACATCGAGCCGAACGACGTCAGCTCGCTGGTGCTGTTCCTCGTCTCCGACGACGCGAGGTACATCACCGGCCTCAACCTGCGCATCGACGCCGGCGGAATGCTCAAGGGCGAGCCGGCTCTCTGAGCCCGCTGTCGGCGCGGCCGCGAACTGGCCGGCGGGCGCGGCCGCGTCGACTCGGACCGGCCGCGCCCGGCCGTCGGGCCGCCGCGCCGCGCCTGGCCGTCGGGCCACCGCCTCGGCTCAGACCCGGGACAGACTTGGCTCAGACCCGGCCCGGACGGCTCAGACCCGTGACAGGACTCGGCGCAGGCCCTGGCTGACCAGGTTGTCGTAGGGAAAGGTGTCGGGCATGAAACCCATGTCGACGATCAGCTTTCCCATCCGCACCATGATCACCGTGAACCGGAGCCCGGCGAAGACCTCGAAGTAGTCGAGGCTGTCGGTGGAGCGCCCGGTGGCCGAACGCCAGAGCGCGGCGGTCTCCTCGCGCGACGGGAAGCCCGGCAGGCGGGTGAGGCCCGCCCCCGTGGTCAGCGTCTCGTCGGCGAAGACCCACCAGCCGAGATCGAGGAGCGGGTCGCCGACGGTCGCCATCTCCCAGTCGAGAACCGCGGCGACCTCGAAGTCCTGGAAGATGAGGTTGCTGAGCCGGGCGTCGCCCCAGCACAGCGCCGGCGGGCCGGCGGGCGCCGAGGGCTGGTTGCGCCTCAGCCAGGCGAGCGCGTCCCTGGCCAGCGCGAAGGGCTTGTCCTCCTCGGCCCAGGCGAGAAACCGCTCGTAGCGGTCGATCTCGGCGGCCAGCGGGTCGTCGGGCGTCGTGAGCATGCCCGGGGGAAGGCGCAGGTCGGCGAGCGGCGTGGTGTGGACGCCCGCGAGGGCGCGCACCCCGCTGACCCAGGCGCGGTGCTGCTGCTCGGGTGTCGCCTCGGCGAGCCAGCCGGCCGACGCGTACGGCGGGGTGTCGCTGGGGATCTGCCCCGCCACCCTCTCCATGATCCAGAAAGGCGCGCCGAACCAGGACGTGTCCGGCTCGAACCAGTGCATGCGGGCCATCGGCACGCCGGAGGTGCTGGCCAGGGCGCGCATCACGTGGAACTGCAGCGCGAACGTGTCGTCGGGGAACACCACGTAGCTGGTCGGCGCGATGCGGGCGACCAGGTGGTGCCGGTCGGGCCCGGCGGGGCCGGACCACGTCGCGTCGAAGAGGACCGTCTCGTTGGACGCGCCGGTGCCGGCCGGAATGGCGGTGTTCCCGACCTCGACGTCGGCCAGCCCGCGGACGTCGGTGAGCCAGGCGCGGAGGCGGCCGGCGGTCTCCGCCGGGTCGCGTAACTGAAAGTCCATCGACCGACCTCACCTTGGCGCAGCGGGAATAGATGTATATGTATCACTCATCGGGTGCCGCTCGCCCGCCGGCCGCGCGGGACGCCCCGTCCGGGGCGGTGCCGCGGGGGTAGAGCGCCGAGGTGAGCAGCGCCGTCTCGGCGTCGCGCCACCGCCGCCGGTCGTCCTCGTCGTCGAAGTCCAGCCGCAGCGCGTGCTCCAGGTGCGGCCGGAGCAGCACCGGCGCGAACCCCAGCAGGGCCAGCATCGCGGCCGTCACGTGGACGTCGGCCGACGGCCGGGCGATGCCGAGCGCCTCCCGCTGCCTGAGCCCGGCCACCGAGGCGTCGACCGCGCGGGTGAACCATTCCAGGCCGTTCTCGGTGCCGTCGAGCAGCATCCGGCGCAGATAGGCGCCGAGCAGCGGCGTCTCGGTGGTCATCCGCTCGAACCGGAGCTGGCGGCGGCGGTGCGCCTCGGCCGGACCCGCCCTGGGGTCGGTGTCCCGGGTGACGTCGCCGAGGACGTCGGCCACCCAGGTCGCGACCTCGTCGACGACGCCCTGCTTCGAGCCGAAGTGATGCAGGACGAGGCTGGGTGAGACACCCGCCCGGCGGGCGATGGCCCGCACCGTCGCCGCGTCGACGCCGTCCTGCGCGATCAGCGCGAAGGCCGCGTTGCGGATGCGTGCCCTGGCCGTGAGGTCATCCGGCCGTACCGGGGTCGCCTCCTCGGGTGCACGCCCCATGGGTCGCCGCTCCTCTCCGCTCTCGCTTCCGCTTTCGCCGCCCTTTCGCCCACTGCCCGTCCTCGACTGTACAGGCGTTCAGCTTCCTGAACGACGATTGACCTGCCGGAGACGCCTGGTGACGATGAGCCCGCCGCGCCCCCGCCGGACGGACGTGCCAACCGGGCGGACGTGACAAGGAGGGGAGCGAGATGGCCGTTCGGGTTGTCGTCTGTTACACGGGAGGCGTCGGGTCGCAGGCGATCAGGCTGCTGACCGGCGAGCCCGGTCTGGACCTCGTCGGCGTCCTCGTCCACCACGCGGAGAAGGAAGGCCGCGACGTCGGCGAGCTGGTCGGGATCGGGCCGGTCGGGCTCGCGGCGACCCGGGACGTCGACGCGCTGGTCGCGCTGCGCGCGGACTGCGTGCTCTGGCACGGGCTGACCTGGGAGCCGGAGGTCATCGCCCGGTTCCTGGCCGCGGGGACCAACGTCTACTCGAGCATGGGCGGCTGGTGGCCGCCCTTCATCCCGGCCGAACGCGAGATTCTCGACCGGGCATGCGCCGAGGGCGGCTCGACGTTCCTCGCCGGCGGCAACATCCCCGGGCTGGTCAGCGACGTGCTGCCGCTGTTCGTCTCCGGCTACGCCGGCCAGGTCGAGAAGATCCGCTGCTGGCAGAGCGACTACGTGCCGCACTACCCGGGTGCCCAGCAGCTCCAGGGGGCACTGGGCATGGGCCTGCCGGTCCCCGAGGACTCCTCGCCCACCGAGGCCGACCAGGGCTGGGTCTGGGGGATCCGCCAGTCGGCGGAGATCGTCGCCGCCGGTCTCGGTTTCGAGCTGACTGACGTGCGGGTGACCGGGAAGGAGTACGCCGCGGCGTTCGAGGACGCCGTGCTCCAGCCCAGCGGGCTGGTGGTGAGGAAGGGGACGATCGCCGGTGCCCGCTGGACGTTCACCGCGTACTGCGGCGCGGACGGCGACGTGCCGTTCTACGAGGTCGTCAACGAGCAGACGGTCGGGCTGGGCCTGGCGCCCGGGTGGCGGGTCCGGGAGGACGAGCCCAACTGGAAGGTCGAGATCAGCGGGATCCCGACCATCACCTGCGTGTTCGACCTGGCCTTCGACCCGGGCCTGGAGCCGGTCTCCGCGCTCAACGCGGCCCGCGCCGTCAACGCCATCCCAATCCTCGTCGCCGCCGAGCCGGGAACGAAGACCATGCTCGACGTCCCGGCACCGCGGGCCGCCACCCTCGCCCACCGCGCCACGTCGGTGGCGAGGCCGGCGGAGAAGCGATCGTGAGCGGCAGGGCCGGTACCGCCAGTGCGACCAGTACGGCCAACGCGGCCGGCGTCACCAGCACGGCCGGCATGTCGATGCTCACGCTGGATGGCTTCCGGGAGACCCGGGCGCTGCTGGACGCCCACCGGGCCGCGGGCCGCACCGTCGGCATGGTCGGTACCAGCGGCGCCATCCACGAGGGCCACCTGTCGCTCGTCGAACGGGCCCGGCGCGAGAACGACGTCGTCGCTCTCCTCTACGCGGGCGTGGTCCAGCTCGACTGGACGCCGGTGTCGGCGCAGATCTACGAGCGCGACATCGAACGGGACCGGGAACTGCTGGCCGCCGCCGGCGTCGACCTCTTCCTGGTGATGCGGCGCGATGACCTGTACGCGCGGCGGCCGGTCACCTTCCTCACCCAGCCGGACCTCGTGCCGGACCTTCCCGGGCTGCTCRGGCACGACCACGCGAGCATTCTCGCGACGATGGTGTTCACGATGCTGAACATCGCCGGGCCGTGCACGAACTACTCCGGCGAGAAGGACTGGCAGCAGCTCGTCCTGTTCAGGCGGGCGGCCGAGGACCTGCTGCTGGCGTCCACGGTCGTCGGCTGCCCGACGGTGCGCGAGCCGGACGGTGTCGCGAGGTCCAGCCGAAACGTGCGGCTCACCCCGTCCCAGCGCGCCGCCGCCCCGGTGATCTACCGCGCGCTGACCGAGGCGGCCCGGCTGGTCCGCGCGGGGGAGCGCGACGCGAAGGCGGTCACCGGTCTGGTCGCCGACCGGATCGGCGAAGCCGCGGCCGTGGACTACGTGCACGCCGTCGAGGCGGACACGCTGCACCCGCTCGATCTCCTCGAGGGCGACGTCCGGCTGCTCGTCTCGGCCACGTTCGGTGACACCCCACTGGTCGACAACATCGGCGTCACCGTCCCGGAACAGCCCGCCCTGGTCCCGGCCGCCGCCGGCACAGCCCCGACCGGGAGCGACGCGGTCTCGACCGGGAACGACACAGACGCGGTCTCGACCGGGAACGACACAAAGGAAGGCGCGGAATGAGGCTGCGAGGAAAGGTCGCGCTGGTCACCGGCGGTACCGCCGGAATCGGCGCCGGCATCGTGCGGATGTTCGCCGAGCAGGGCGCGCCGGTCGCCTTCACCGGCCGAAACCCGGCCCGGGGCAAGGAGCTCGAGGCGACGCTGCGCGCCGACGACCTCCAGGTCACCTACGTCGAGGCCGACAGCTCCGTCGAACAGGACGTCGCCCGCGCGGTGGAGACGACCGTCGAGACCTACGGTCCCGTCACCGCTCTCGTCAACAGCGCCGCCGCCACCGACGTCACGGCGAGCGGCCGCGACAACCACGTCGACGAGATCAGCACCGAGGACTGGGACTACATCGTCCGCACGGCGCTCAACGGCACGATGTGGGCCTGCAAGTACGCCATCCCGCACATGCGGTCCGCGGGCGGCGGCTCGATCGTCAACATCTCGGCGTCGTCCAGCCTGCGCTCGCTGCGTTCCCGGCCCGCCTACCAGGCGGCGAAGGGCGGCGTGAACGTGCTGACCCGCCAGCTCGCCGCCGACTACGGCGCCGACGACATCCGCGCCAACGCGATCATCGTCGGCTTCATCTACACCGGCGAGGAGGGCATGCGCAGGCTGCTCGCCGACGAGGAGTACATGCAGGTCATCCGCGGCATGCTGGTGCTCCCGCGGCTGGGCGAGCCGGCCGACATCGCCGCCGCCGCCGTCTACCTGGCCTCGGACGAGTCGAAGTACGTCACCGGTACCCAGATCACCGTCGACGGCGGAGCCACCGGCTTCCAGCCCACCGTGGCGCGCTTCACCCCGCCCACCTCGCGGCCGGCGTGACCGCCATCGACACCTCACCTGACCGGCACGTCACCGCCGAGGAGCGCGTATGTCGACACCCGTGATCACTCCGTCCGGCCTGTTCGTCGAGGAACGGCTGCTCATCGGCGGCGAGCTGCGCCCCGCGTCCGGCGGGCGGACCTACGAGAACGTCAACCCGGCGACCGAACAGGTCGTCGGGGTCGCGGCCGACGCGACGGCCGAGGACATGGGCGCCGCGGTCGCCGCCGCCCGGGCCGCCTTCGACGAGGGCACCTGGGCGGGCGACGTCGAGCTGCGGGTCCGCTGCCTGCGCCAGCTGCACGCCGCGCTGCTGCGGCACGCCCCCGAGCTGCGCGAGACGATCCGCGCGGAGGTCGGCGCGACGAACGTCAGCCTGGACGTGCCGCTGTTCGCCCGCGCCCTGGACAACATCACCTATGCCGCGGACCTCGCCGAGCGCTACGAGTTCGTCCGTGACCTGGGCGTCGGTGAGTCGATGGGCCGGATGAGCCGGCGGTACCAGTACCGCGAGCCGGTCGGCGTGGTCGCGGCGATCACGCCGTGGAACGCGCCGATGCAGGTCAACCTGGCGAAGGCGGCGTTCGCGCTGGCCGCCGGCTGCACCGTCATCCTCAAGCCGGCGCCGGACACGCCGTGGAGCGCCACCGCGCTGGGCCGGCTGGCGGTCGAGGAGACGGACCTGCCCCCGGGTGTCCTCAACGTCGTGCCGACGTCGGACAACGCGGTCGCCCAGATCCTGGCCGAGGACCCGCGGGTCGACCTGATCAGCTTCACCGGGTCGACGGCGGTCGGGCGGCACCTGATGGCCGTCGCCGCCGGCACGGTCAAGAAGGTCTTCCTGGAGCTCGGCGGCAAGTCCGCCTGGATCCAGTGCGACGACGCCGGCATCGACACGAACGCACTGATGATCGCCTACCAGTCGCTGGCACAGTCCGGGCAGGGATGCTCGATCAACACCCGGCTGCTGGTCCAGCGCTCCCGCTACGAGGAGACGATCGCCAAGGTCGCGGACGCGTTCCGTTCCATCCCCTACGGCGACCCGGCCGACCCGAACACCTACATGGGCCCGCTGATCAACGCCCGGCAGCGCGCCCGGGTGCTCGACTACATCGAGATCGGCAAGGCCGAGGGCGCCCGCCTCGTCCTCGGCGGCGGCAGGCCCGCGCACCTGGAGCGCGGCTACTACGTCGAGCCGACGATCTTCGCGGACGTCGACCCGAACGCCCGGATCGCCCAGGAGGAGATCTTCGGCCCGGTGCTGGTCATCATCCCGTTCGACACGGACGAGGAGGCGGTCCGGATCGCCAACTCGACCATCTTCGGGCTCGCCGGCACGGTCGAGAGCGCCGACGCCACGCGCGCCCGCGCGATCGCCGAGAAGATCCGCTCGGGCGTCGTGAACGTCAACGGCGGGATGTACTTCAGCTGCGAGGTGCCGTTCGGCGGCTACAAGCAGAGCGGCGTCGGCCGCGAGATGGGCACCCTCGGCTTCGAGGAGTACACCGAGGTGAAGATCATCAGCGAGGGCGTCGCCTGAAGTTGAGGCCGGGGCGTCAGAACCCGACGGCTTCGCGAAGCAGCAGGACGGTGCCACGCCCGGGGTGGGGTTCCGCGTTGAGGACGAGAAGGCGGTTGACGGCGCTGGGCTGCCCGTAGACCGCCTGGGCGCGGATGCTCTCCAGCGGGAGGGCGTGCTCCTCGACGCGGCGCAGCGCGGTGCTCAGATCGGGTACGACCTTCTGCGCCCCAACGACCCAGATCGCGCGGGCGGCGCCGCCGGCGTAGGCCGGTAGCTGGCTTCCGCTACCCGAGGCGACGACGAGGGAGCCGGTCTCGGTGACCGCGGCGACGCTGCCCAAGACGACGTCGGGACTGGCGAGCAGCCGGCGGATGTCGTCACCGCGGACGGCGCGGTCCATGACCAGGACCCGTGGCTTGACGGCCTGGTACCGCCCGCTGGTGTTGATGTCCGCGTCGATGCCGGACAGGCGCAGCGTCTCGCTGGCCGCCGTGAACACGCTGGCGCCCTCGGGTATCAGGTCCCTGACGCGGGTGCGCGCGGCGGCGGCGTCGTCGAGGATCTCGACGGTGAAGCCGTGCGCCGTCAGCGCGGCGGCAGCCCGCTCCAGGCGCTCCGCGGTCGCCGGGTCGGCGAACGGCGTCGCCGGAATCGAGGTGGTCATGGTGTCTCCTGGACTGGTCGTGGTGTGGCGGGTCCCTCTCGCCGGTACGACGACGCAGCTCTCCGGAATGTCAGGCGCCGCGCGGGCAACGTCAGGCGGCGCGGGCAGCGTCAGGCGGCGCGGGCAGCGTCAGGCGGCGCGCGGGCGATGTCAGGTGGAGGCGCGCGCGATGTCAGGCGACGCGCCCGCCTCACAGTTCGGCGCGGCGTCTCGTCGAACCGGTGAGAGCAGCCGCGACCTAGGGAGTCGTCGACACCATGACCACCCGACCCGAGCCAGAACACGGCCGACCCGAGCCAGAACACGGCCGGCCCGATCCCGGCCTGCCTTCGATCATGAGTGAGCGGCCTCGGCTGATCAATCTCGCGTACCGGTTCCTGGGCTCCCTGGCAGAGGCTGAGGATGCGGTCCAGGAGACGTACGCCCGCTGGTACGCCATGTCCCAGCCACAGCGGGAAGCCGTGGAGACCCCTGGYGCCTGGCTGACGACGGTCGCGAGCCGAGTCTGCCTCGACCTGCTCGGCTCGGCGCGGGCCCGGCGGGAACGCTACGTCGGCGAATGGATCCCCGAGCCGCTGCCCGAACCCACCGAGTGGATCAGCGGACGGCCGGGCGACACCACGGTCGACCCGGCCGACCGGGTCACCCTCGACGAGTCGGTCAACATGGCCTTCCTTGTCGTGCTCGAATCGATGACCCCAGCCGAGCGCGTCGCGTTCGTCCTCCACGACGTCTTCCGCTACCCCTTCGCGGAGATCGCCGAGATCACCGGCCGCACGCCGGCGGCCTGCCGCCAGCTGGCCTCCTCGGCCCGCCGCCGCGTCCACGCGTCGCGGGCTCCCGCGACGCCGACGGCCCAGCAGGCCGGCATCGTCAGGGACTTCAAGCAGGCCTGGGAGGCCAGGGACATCGACGCCCTCGTCGGCCTCCTCGACCCCGGCGTCACGGCGATCGCCGACGGCGGCGGCCTGGTCAGCGCCGTGCTCCACCCCATCGAAGGCGGCGAACAGGTCGCGCGCGCCTACGTCGAGATCGCCCGCGTGGCACCCACCCTGACGATCCTGGAGCGTACGGTCAACGGCCAGCCCGGCCTGGTCTCCCAACATGACGGCATCACCCTCACGGTGCACGCCTTCCACATCGTGGACGGCCGGATCAGGGACATCTGGGTGGTACGCAACCCCGAGAAACTCCGCCCCTGGACGATGGCCTGACGCACGTGGCCACTCCATCGCCTCCGCTGGGCGAGACGGCCTCACGGCGGACCAGACCAAGGACCAGGGCCAAGGACCAGGGCCAAGGACCAAGCCAAGGACCAGACAGGGAGGTGCGAGCCGGCACGCCAGACGCGAATCTCCGCGCGGCGATCACCAGAATCGTGACGGTCACCAGCGGAGGGCCGCCTTAAACTGGGCGTTGTCGGACGTGGGCGGCCTCGGGCCGGCCGGGCCAGGTTCGAGCGGTCACGTCCGCATGGTCACGGTCCGAGCGGGAGGGCGAGGTGGCGGAGAACGTCGACGACGTCGCCGCCTACCTGGTGGAGCGCCTGGGCGCGACGCGGACCGCGCGGCTCCAGAAGCTCGTCTACTACGCGCAGGCCTGGTACCTCGCGGACCACCGCGAGCACCTTTTCGACGACGACATCGAGGCGTGGATGAGCGGGCCGGTCGTTCGCCGGCTGCACGACCAGCGCCGCGGCCGGCACGAGTCCTCCAGGTGGCCGGCCGGCGACCCGGGACGGCTCGGCTCGCGGGCACGTGCCGCGATCGAGCGGACCCTGCGGTCGTACGGCCCCCTCTCCGAGGCAGAGCTGTCCCGGATCGTGCGCACCGAGTCGCCGTGGCGGCTCGCCCGCACGGGGCGTCTCCTCGCCCGGCGCTCCGCCAAGGTGATCGACCCGACGGTGATGACCCACTACTACGGCCGGCTTCGCACCTCCCCGGAGGTGGCGGTGGCCGTCGCCATGGGCAGCGCGCGTCTCGAGGGCCACGAGCTCGCCCCGTACATGGTGGACCGGCTGCGCGCGGCGGCCGCCGGGACACGCGCGGCGGACGACATCATCGCCGAGATGATCGTCCAGTACAGGGTGTCGTGATGGTCGACGTGAACGCCGAGGTGGATGAGGACCCGTACTGCTGGCCGGGCACGGCGTGCCTGCGCAACCTGCTCGACCTTCGGGACCCGGCGGAGCTGAGCAAGGCCGAGCACGAGCTGGTCGGCATCCGCACGGCCGAGCTCACGGCGTCGGTCGTTCCCGGCGCGTACGACACGGCGCACCTGCTGAGGTTCCACCGCCTGCAGTTCCGCGACGTCTACGACTGGGCGGGTCAGCTACGCACGGGCAACATCTCGAAGGGCGACGTGTCGTTCTGCGACGCGCAGGCCGTTCCCGAGCGGCTCGACCAGCTGTTCGCCAAGCTGGCCGTGCGCAGGTTCCTGGTCCCGCTGGAGTGGGACGGGTTCGTCATGTCCTTCGCCTCGCTCTACGGCGAGCTGAACGCCATCCACCCTTTCCGGGAGGGCAACGGGCGGACCCAGCGCGCGTTCCTGCGCCAGCTCGCCGCGCACGCCGGCTGGACGGTCGCCTGGCAGTCGCTGCAACGACGCGCGAACGACAAGGCCTGTGCGGAGTACCTCAGGACCTCGCGGCCACACGCGCTGATCAGGCTTCTCGCTCCGGCCATCGAGCCCCGGCTGGAGTAGGCCGCACCACGGTCGAGCCGAGAGGCGGGTCGGGCTGGTGCCCGCGCGACGCTATCCCTCGGGCAGGTCCAACGCGACGTGGGAGGACGTGGCGCGCCCGGTGCGCCCGGGGGTCTGCTCGACGAGGGTGGCGGTGGCGCGGTCGAGAAGGTCGCAGAACTGCCGGTGTTCCGCCGCGGTGAACCGGTCGGTGAGGGCGCGTTCCAGCACGATCACCTCTCGGTAGGCGCGGTCGAGGACGTCGTGGCCGGCGTCGGTGAGGGTCGCGATGAGGACCTTCGCGTGCACGGGCGACGGCCGCCGGTCGATGAGGCCCTTGCTCTGGAGGCCGGTCAGCACGCTGGCCATGCTCTGCTGTGTCACGCCGCCCGCGCGTGCCAGCTGTGCTCCGGACATGGCCTGCTCGCGCGAGAGGGTCAGCATCACCATGTACTGGGGCATGGTCASCCCGTAGCCGCGGAGCACCGCTTCGTGGTGGCCGATCAGGGCCTGCTCGGCGCGGCGGATGCGGCTGCACAGATATTCCTCGACCGGCACGTCGGTCACGTCACAGACCCCTCAGTTGACTCAGGTACCTGATACAAATTGAGTTATCAGTGTCAGAATACTGAGTTGAGACAGGAGTTTGATTGTGATGAAGGCCGTCGTACTGGCCGTCGATGATCGTTTCTGGGTCGTCGAGATGGCCGAGCCTGTCCCCGGCGCGGGCGAGGTCGCGATCCGGGTCGCCTATGCGGGTGTGCAGTACGGCGATGTGCTCGTGCGCGCRGGTCATTTCCCCGTCTCGCGCCCGTTCGTGCCGGGTTTCGAGGCGGCGGGAGAGATCGTCGCAGTGGGGGAGGGCGTGGCGGAGACCCGGCTGGGCGAGCAGGTCGCCGCGCTGGTCGGCGGCGGTGCCTACGCCGAGGTCGTGACCGCGCCCGCGGCGCTGGCGATCAACGCCGACAGAGTCGACCCACGTGAGGCGGCCGGGTTCGGGTGGGTCACCCCGACCGCCTACGACCTGATCAACTCGGTCGCCGCCGTCACGCCCGGGGACAGCGTGCTGATCCACGCCGCCGCCGGCGGAGTCGGGTCGCAGGCCGCGCAGTTCGCCGCCGCGGCGGGCGCGGCCCGCATCGTCGGGGTGGTGGGCAACGCCGACCAGGTCGAATACGCCCACGGGTTCGGCTACCACCAGGTGCTGGTACGCGAGGAGTTCCCCGACGCCCTGGCCGGGGAGACGTTCGACGCCATCCTGGACCCGATCGGCGGCCCCACCCGCCTCGCGAACCTGGAGCGGCTGGCCCCGCACGGCCGAATCGTGGCCTATGGCAACATCGCCACCTTCGAACCGGTCACCGTGTCGACCAACGACCTGCTGGCTCGAGGGCAGTCGCTGATGACGTACAACAGCAACCTGGCCAGCCAGACCAGCCCGAGGAAGCTGGCCGACAGCGCCACCCGTGCCATGAGCCTGGTCGCCGACGGGTCGGTGCGCATCGACATCACCGCGGAATACGACCTGGGCGACGTCGAGACCGCGATCGCGAACCTGGAGGGGGGCACCACCCGCGGCAAGAGCGTCGTCAGGGTGGGGTGAGCGCCCGCGCCCGGCGGCCGGGCCGGGTGCTCGGCGTCGCCGGTGTCGTCGGTGTCCTCGGCGGCGTCGCCGGTGTCTTCGTCGGTGTCGTCGGTCGGCCGGTCCGCGAGGCGGCGCTGGCCGTCGGCCCCACCCGGACACCTGGTCAAGGGATCGCCAGGTCGTCGGCGTTGTAGTACGCGAGTGAGCCGACGCCTCCGCTACTCCCGCACGTACTTCATGAGCGCTTCGGCCTCCCGGCGGAGCCGGCCGGCCGCATCTGTTTGTCCGTGCGCGTCGTAACGCTCGGCCACGGCAATACGCTCGCCGACCTGCGCGCGCAGAATGGCGCCTACGGTGTTCGCGTCCAGGTCACGACGTACCGCCTCGGTCGCGCCGACTCCCGCCCGCGCGCCCGCGACATGCTCGCCGGCGGACGACTGGCCGTGACCGGGCGCGTCCACCGCCTCCGCGTTGTCGATGGCGGCTATGGCGGTGCGAAGCGCGGTGACGGCATCGCGGTTCCGTGCCTTCATCGCGGTGACGAGATCCTCACGGAGTGCCGCTCTCATCAGCCATCCGTCGTGCGCGGGCATATCTCTCCTTCGCGAGGTACCGAATTCTCCGGAGAAGACGCGTCCACAGGTGGCCGGCCCAGTGAGCGCCTACTCGGTACGCGTGCGAGTCGACAACGAAAGCCGACCGACACCGCAGGCATGGTGGATGGCGCTTATGGCTCGAGAACCGCGTTGAYGTACTCGAGCAGCCGCACGGTGTCGCCGATGTCGGCAAGAATGATGATCTTCATGCGAGCCCGCTCCTCGTCATAGACCGTTTCGATCCGTACGGGCGCGTCTCCCCGCTGGACCGCGACGCCCGTGAGCAGGGTGCTCACCCGACTCGCT
This sequence comes from Pseudofrankia asymbiotica, assembly GCF_001983105.1. GTDB lineage: Bacteria > Actinomycetota > Actinomycetes > Frankiales > Frankiaceae > Pseudofrankia > Pseudofrankia asymbiotica. The sequence continues at coordinate 136,484 of NZ_MOMC01000038.1, forward strand.
GTGCCGACGCTGATCGCCTCGACCTCGACGATGCTCGACACCTCGACGTGCCGCTGGCGCGTGGCCGTCTCGGGGGTGGGTGTGGACAGCGGACGACCGGTGAGGGCCTCGAGGTCCTCGTGTGCGATCCGGTACTGCTTGCCGATCCGCACCGCCTTCAGCTTCCCGTCCCGTACGTAGCCGCGGACGGTCCGCACATGGAGACCCAGCAGGTCGGCGACCTGATCCACTGAGTAGAGACGTTCCACAAACGCACCTTAACACGGTCTCGTTAAGGGAAGTTTAGGTAACGATCGGGAATGATCGTCGCGCCTGAATGGATGCTCTCCGGTGGCGGGGTGGCGGGGTGGCGGGGTGGCGGGGTGGCGGGGTGGCGGGGTGGCGGGGTGGCGGGGTGGCGGGGTGGCGGGGTGATGCGGCGGCGCGACGTCCCGCGGCTGGCGGCGTCGAGCCCACCGGAGTGCGGGCCGGCGCTCCGAGCCGGAACCGTCCCCGATCGAGGCGCGGGCTTCAGCCTGGTCCGCCCGCCCAGGCGGGATTGTGCGATCACCGTCCGACCAATATCTTGACTGAGTTTAAATATGCTGACTCATGGAGGCGGTCGTGGTTGATCGGGTCAACCAGTTCGAGGGACGCGCCGCGCTCATCACCGGCGGCGCGCGCGGCCTCGGTCGCGCGTTCGGTCGGGCGCTCGCGGCGCTCGGCGCGCACGCGGTCCTGACCGATGTCGATGAGGCCGAGGTCGACAAGGCCGCTCACGAGATCACCGAGGCCGGTGGCCAGGCATCCGCCTACCGCCTCGACGTCGCGGACGACGCGGCCTGGGACTTGGTGCTCACCGACGTCGCCGCCGCGCACGGTGGCGTCGACATCCTCATCAACAACGCCGGCCTGCACTCGCTCGAGTACGGCGTCAACTGGGCGCAGCTACCCGTGTCCAAGCTGCGCCGCCTCTTCGACGTGAACGTGATGGGCGTGATGATCGGAACCCTCGCCGTGCGGCCGCACATGCAGGGCCGGCCGGGCGCCAACATCCTCAACATCTCCTCGTCGGCCGCGTTCAACGGCATGGGCGCCTACGGGGCGACGAAGGCCGCCGTACGCGCGCTCACCCTCGCCTGGGCGCGCGAGCTMGGGCCCAGCGGAATACGCGTGAACGCGCTGGCGCCGGGCCTCCACGTCACCGACACGATCCGGAACGAGTTCACCCCGGAGATGATCGAGGGCCACCGGCATCACCAGTTCCTCGATCTCGAGGGCAACGAGCAGGACATCGTCGACGCGATGCTCTACTTCTGCTCCGACAAGGCGCGCTTCGTCACTGGCGAGACGATGCGCGTCACCGCCGGCTACGCGAGCTCCCTCTGACTCGACTGGCGCCTGCTCGATCGCCTTACGCGGCCGCTGTCCCGCTGTCCCGATGCCGTAACACGGCGGCAGGACCGATGGCCCACAGCCTGCGACCTGGTGCTCCCCGACGAACAGCGCGCGGGCATCCCCCTCCGAGCGGACGACGCATGCCGCAGCCAGGACGGTCACCAGGGGACAGAGCGAAGCCCGGTGACCGATGCGGAAGGCGGCTCTGAGAACCGACCGGACCGTGGCCGAATCCATGATCTGGTGGGATCTTCGGAGTCCTGGCGCCGAAGATCCCACCAGATCATGGCCCGATGAAACTCCGGGATTCTGGCGCCGACGGACCCACGGCACACCCATCCGTCCCTGGGTCCTGGG
>NZ_MOMC01000004.1 GCF_001983105.1 Pseudofrankia asymbiotica
CAGGAGTCACCCGATCGCGTGGGGTCCGGGGCTCGGCCCCGGGGCAACATCACGTGGGAGCCCGGGAGCAAGCCGCAGGCTTGCGAACAGGAGTCGCCCGATCGCGTCCGCTCCGCCGCCACGACTCGAACGTGGACTAGAAGAACCAAAATCTCCTGTGCTGCCTATTACACCACGGCGGACCGCGAAAGCAGCAGAAGTCTACCATCGCCAGCTTGCTCGCCGTCGAATTCCTCGCCCCGGTCCCGAGCCGGACGGGACGGTCAGCGCGAACTCACCACGGTCAACCTGCCACTGGGTGCACGGGCCGGGCCGCGCCCGTGGTCACCCGCCCCTCGTTCTTCTCGTCGCGGTTTTCCGTGGAGTGGTTTCCGCCGCGGGTCTCTCCGCATGCCGCGCGGAAATGACGATGGCGATGGGACGACGGAGGAAGGTGGCCGGGTAGGGTGTGGGCGTCGGCGGGGAGCGCGGGTTGGACGCGGTCCAGGCCCAGCGCGGATCACAAGGGGAGCGGTCGTGACCCAGACACGTCTGGCGGCCACCATCGTCTTGGCTGCGGGCGCGGGGACCCGAATGCGGTCCGCCACGCCGAAGGTGCTGCATCGCGTCGCCGGGCGGTCTCTGCTCGATCACGTCCTCGCCGCCGCGGRCCCGCTGGGCGCGCGGCACACGGTGGTCGTCATCGGGCACGGACGTGAGGAAGTCGCCGCGTCGCTGCGGAACCGTGACGGGGTCCGCACCGTCGTGCAGGACCAGCAGGGTGGCACCGGGCACGCGGTGCGGGTCGCGCTCGGCGCGCTGGATGGCCTGCGTCCCGACGACTGGGTCGTCGTGCTGCCTGGCGACACTCCGCTGCTGACCTCCGAGACGCTCACGGCGCTGCTCGCGCTGCACGCCGAACGCGGCGCCGCGGCGAGCGTGCTGACGGCGGTGGTGCCCGACCCGACCGGCTACGGGCGCATCGTGCGCGAACCGGCCGGCGGGTCCGTACGGGCGATCGTCGAGCAGCGGGACGCCGACGCGGCGACCGCGGCGATCCCGGAGGTCAACGCCGGGGTCTACGTCTTCACCGTCGGGATGCTGCATTCGGCACTGGCCCGGCTGACGACGGACAACGCGCAGGGCGAGGAGTACATCACCGACGCGATCGGGCTGCTGGTGGCCGACGGCGAGCCCGTCACGGCGCACATCGCCCCCGACGCGGGTGAGACGGCCGGCGTCAACGACCGGGTGCAGCTCGCCGCGGCCGGCGCGGTACTGCGTGACCGGCTCACGCGGGCGGCCATGCTCGGCGGCACCACGATCGTCGACCCGGCGACCACCTGGATCGACGCGGGCGTGACGTTCGAGCCGGACAGCACGGTGCTGCCGAACACCCACCTACGCGGCGCCACCCACCTGGCCGCTGGCAGCGTGGTCGGGCCGGACAGCACCCTGACCGACACCGTCGTGGAGTCCGGGGCGTCCGTCGAGCGCAGCACGGTCACCGAGTCGTGGATCGGCCCGGGCGCCGGTGTGGGCCCGTACGCGCACCTGCGGCAGGGGACCCGTCTCGGCCCGAACGGCCGGATCGGCGCATACGTCGAGACCAAGGCCGCCGACATCGGCGCCGGGACCAAGGTGCCGCATCTCGCCTACGTCGGCGACGCGACCATCGGCGAACGGTCCAACATCGGCTGCTCCACGGTGTTCGCCAACTACGACGGCGTCCACAAGCACCGGACCGTGATCGGCTCGGACGTGAAGATCGGCAGCGACACGGTGCTCATCGCGCCGGTCGTGATCGGCGACGGCGCGTACACCGGTGCCGGTGCCGTGGTCCGGTCCGATGTCCCGCCGGGTGCTTTGGCCATTACCGAGGGCCGGCAGMGCACCATTGAAGGGTGGGTCGAGCGGTCCCGGCCGGGAACGGCCGCGGCCGCCGCCGCCCATCGGGCGAGTGAGACCTCCCCGACAGATGACGCACAGCCGACATCTGAGCGTCTAGCCGTGAACTAGGCCACATCACTCCCTCACCGCCCCGCATCGCTGGCATTCGCGACCGGGGCCACGGAACCTAGGGGGCTGGTTGGGGCCGGCATGGGCGCCAGGAGACGTCAAGGAGACACGGTGGGCTACCAGACCGAGAACCGGCGCAGCCTGATGCTCTTCGCGGGCAGGTCCCACCCCGACCTCGCGGCCGAGGTGGCCCAGCAGCTGGGCGTGCGGACGGTGCCGACCAGCGCGTACGACTTCTCCAACGGAGAGATCTTCGTGCGGTTCGAGGAATCCGTCCGCGGCTGCGACGCCTTCGTCCTGCAGGCRCACTCCGCGCCGGTCAACACCTGGCTGATGGAACAGCTGATCATGGTGGACGCGCTGAAGCGTGCCAGCGCCAAGCGGATCACCGTCGTCGCCCCGTTCTACCCGTACGCCCGGCAGGACAAGAAGCACCGCGGCCGCGAGCCGATCTCCGCCCGGCTGGTCGCCGACCTGTTCAAGACCGCGGGCGCGCACCGGCTGATGTCGGTCGACCTGCACACCGCGCAGATCCAGGGATTCTTCGACGGCCCGGTCGACCACCTGTTCGCCCTGCCGCTGTTGGCCGACTACATCGAGAGCAAGGTCGACGCCTCCGAGGTGACCGTGGTCGCGCCCGACTCCGGCCGGGTCCGCGTCGCCGAGCGCTGGACGGACCGGCTCAACTGCCCGCTCGCGATCATCCACAAGCGCCGCGACAAGGACGTCCCGAACCAGGTCAAGATGTTCGAGGTCGTCGGCCAGGTGGCCGGGCGCACCTGCGTCATCGTCGACGACATGATCGACACAGCCGGCACGATCACCAAGGCGGCCGAGGCGCTGAAGGCCAACGGCGCCAGCGCGGTCATCGCCGCCGCGACCCACGGAGTCCTGTCAGGCCCGGCGATCGACCGGCTGAAGAACTCCGACATCAGCGAGGTCGTGCTGACCAACACCCTGCCGCTGCCCGCCGACGCGCGCATCGACAAGATCACCGAGCTGTCGATCGCGCCGCTGCTCGGCGCCGCGATCAAGGAGGTCTTCGAGGACGGCTCCGTCACAAGCCTCTTCGGCGGAGACGCCTAATCTCTGGTTCGCTCCGTCCGGGCACCGCGCTCCAGCCCCTCACTCGCTTCGCTCCCGAGGGACCTCCGCGCGGTGTCCTCCTCCGCTCACGGGCGCTCCGGCGACCTCCGCTGCGGCCCAACCACATCGCTTCGCTCGTGGCCGGGCCTCCGCGGAGGCGCGCCTCCGCGCCAGCACGGTCACCTCTCGCTCGACCGCGCAAGAGCAGGCCAGCCCTGACGCGGGGACCACTTCGCTGCGCTCGTTCGGCAGCGTTCACGCCTGACCGGTGGCTCCTGCAAGGAGCTGTCCGAACCGGGCCCCGGTCCTGGATGGCGACGTTCAGCGGCACGCAACCGAGCTGGGCGCGGAGGTGCACCTCGCGGAGGCCCGACCCACGAGCGAAGCGACGTGGGCCGGGCCGCAGCGAGGTCGCCGCAGCGCCCGTGAGCGCAGGAGGACACGGCGCGGAGGTGTCGTCCGAGCCGCCAGGCGAGGACGGCGCCGAAGCGCCGTGCCCGCACGGAGCGAACCAACAACAACCTTCACGCTGGCTCGGGGCTTGTAACTACGGACCCGCAGCACTGTGCCCGCACGGAGCGAACCAGCAAGATCAAATCCAACCCGGGAACCACATGCGGGCGCGCCAGCCGGAGAGGGGGATCTGCTGGGCGGCGAGGATCGGGTAGAAGTAGGCGAACAGCAGGACGACGGCTATCAGGTAGACGCCTACTGACAGTGCGCCCACTAGTCGTCTGGTGTCGGATGCCTCTCGTGGTCCCAGGGCCAGGCCGGCGGTCGCGGTGATGCCGAGGATCAGGAACGGCAGCAGCGGCAGCGCGTAGAAGAAGAACATCGTCCGGCTCGGGACGAGCTCCCAGGGCAGGAACGACGAGGCGAAGCCGACCAGCACCAGCGCGGCCCGCCAGTCCCGCCGGACCACCCACAGCGCCAGCATCACCACCAGGCAGGCCGTGCCGACCCACCAGACAGCCGGGTTGCCGATCGCCAGCACCTCGCGGGAGCAGCCGCCGGTCGCGGTGCATCCCTTCTGGCCGTAGGCCGGGCCGTCGTAGTAGTACGGCACGGGCCGTCCGAGCACCAGCCAGCTGAACGGCGCGGACTGCGCCGGGTGCGGCGAGGTCTTGGTGGTCAGATGCTCGTGGAAGTTGAAGATGGCGTCCTGGTAAGCCCACCAGCCCCGCCACATCGCCACGAACCCGTTGCCGTAGGCGTGTCGGTCATAGCCCCCGTCGGTGACGAACCAGCCCGTCCACGTCGCCAGGAAGGTCGCGACCGGCAGGGGCACATAGCAGCCGAACCAGGCCGGCACGTCCCGGCGCAACGCGCCCAGGATCGGCTGCCGCGCCCCCGCGGTCCGCCGGGCACCCGCGTCCCAGGCGATCGCCAGCACCGCGAAACCGAGCAGCGTGTACAGGCCGCTCCATTTCACGCCCATCGACGCGCCCAGGAAGAACCCGGCTGCGAGCCGCCAGGGCCGCAGGCCCAGCTTCGGCCCGTAGCGGACGTCGCGCTCGCGTGCGGCCCTGGCGCGGTCGCGGTCGCGGTCGTCAGGAGTCTCCTCGACGGCCGTGGCCATGCCGTCGCCGGCGGCGGAGGGCGAGGACGCGTCCTCGTCCACCGGCGCGGCCGCGAGCGCGGCCATCCGGTCCGCGAGCTTCGAGCGCCCGTGGTCGCGGTCGAGAACCAGGCAGGCCAGGGCCGCGAGCAGCAGCGTCATCAGGAAGATGTCGAGGATGCCGATCCGGCTCTGGACGAACTCCAGCCCGTCGAACGCCAGCAGGAGCCCGGCGAAGCAGCCCAGGATCGTCGACCGGAACATCCGCCGCGCCGTGCGGGTCAGCACGAGCACCGCGATCGTCCCGAACAGCGCCGACGCGAACCGCCACCCCAGCTCGGKACTGCCGTGTACCGCGCCCGAGCAGTCCGTGTAGCCGAAGAGCTTCTCCGACGCCGCCATGAACCACTTGCCCAGCGGCGGGTGCACGACGTAGCCAGGGCCGACGCAGTTCTTGCTGTCCACCTCGTAGCCGTGGGTCATCAGGCCCCAGGCGTCCTTGGTGTAGTAGACCTCGTCGAAGTAGATGCCCTTCGGCTCCGTCAGCCGCCAGAACCGCAGGATGCCGGCGACCAGCGTGACGGCGAACGCGGCCAGCCAGCCGGCCACCCGGTCGGATGGCATCGGTGGGCAGAGCCGGTCGTGCAGCGGTCCCCGCCCGCGCCGCACACCGGCATGGTCGGCCTCGCGCGCGCGCCCCGCGGCCGAGGGCACGGCCGGGCCGGAATCGGCCAGGGTCGGATCGGCCGTCGTCGTCACGGTCACGCCATCAGCGTAGGTCGTCCGGGCTGAAAGACTGCGCAGTGGCCGAACGATGCACGATCATGATCTTCCCGTGTGAATCCGGAGACCTCCGGACAGATGGTCAGCCGGCCGGCTGGGATGCCCGTCCAGACGGGGTAGGACCAGGCGAGACGAGACAGGGGCGACGACGATGACCGGGGTGCTGATCGTGTGCGGGGCGCCCATCGGTGACCCGCGGGACGCCAGTCCCCGACTGGCCGAGGTGCTGACGACGGCGGACGTCGTGGCCGCCGAGGACACCCGGCGAGTCCGCCGGCTCGCGCACGCGCTCGACGTGACCATCACCGGGCGGGTCATCTCGTGCTACGACGCGGTCGAGGGCGCCAGGGCCGCCGCCCTGACGGAGCAGCTGCTCGCGGGCCGGACGGTCGCGCTCATCACCGACGCCGGGATGCCCGCGGTCTCCGACCCCGGCTTCCGGGTGGTCGCGGCGGCGGCCGCCGCCGGCGTGGCGGTCACCGTCGTACCCGGGCCGTCCGCGGTGACCGCGGCGCTGGCCGTGAGCGGGCTGCCGAGTGACCGGTTCACGTTCGAGGGCTTCCTGCCGCGCCGCGGCGGCGAGCGCCGCTCCCGGCTGCGCGAGCTCGGGGCCGAGCGGCGCACGATGGTCTTTCTGGAGGCTCCGCACCGGCTGGCCTCGGGCCTGGCCGACCTCGCCGCCGTCTTCGGCGCCGACCGCCCCGCGGTGCTGTGCCGGGAGCTGACCAAGACCTGGGAGGAGATCGTGCGCGGCGACCTCGGGCGGCTGGTGGGCTGGGCCACCGACGGCCGCGAGATCCGCGGCGAGCTCACCCTGGTCATCGGCGGCGCCCCCGCCGGCCCGCGCCGCCCCACCACGACGGTCCTCACCGGCGCCGCCACCCCGTCGACGCCCGCGGACGCGGCCGGCGGGGCCGTCGCGACGGCCGCGAACGGCCAGGGCGCGGATGGGACCCGCGGCCGCTCCGTGGTCGGCGGGGCCGCCGTGGATGACGAGGATGCCGTGGACGACGACGAGCCGCTGGGGCCGCCCGCTCCCCTGACACCGGCCGAGCTCGCCGACGCGGTGGCCGGCCATGAGGCCGCCGGCCTCTCCCGTGCCGATGCCCGCCGGGCCGTCATGGCCGCCTACAACGTCTCCCGTGCCGACGTCTACGCGGCCCTTCTCGCCGCCCGCCCGAGGAACTCCACCGGCGGCTCAGCCTGACAAGCCCGGGTTTCGACAAGCCCGGGTCCCGACAAGCCCGGTCCTGACAAGCCCGCTCCTGACAAGCTCGGGCACGGACAAGCTCGGGCACGGTCAGGGCGACGGTCAGGGCCGCGCGGCGCGGGCGGCGGCCAGGCGGCAGTAGGCGGCCACGTCGAGGGTCTCGCCGCGGGCGCCGGAGTCGACGCCGGCCGCGGCGGCGATCCGGTCGACGGCGGCGGGTGAGCCGGCCCAGCCGGCCAGCGCCGTGCGCAGCGTCTTGCGGCGCTGGGCGAACGCCGCGTCGACCGCGGCGAACACGTCGGGGCGCAGCGCGTCGGGCGCCGGCGCCGGCCGGCGGGCGAACGCCACCAGCCCGGAGTCGACGTTCGGCACCGGCCAGAACACCGACCGCGGCACCGGGCCGGCGGAACGTGCCTCCGCGTACCAGGCGAGCTTCACGCTCGGCACGCCGTACACCCGGCTGCCCGGCGGGGAGGTCAGCCGGTCAGCCACCTCCGCCTGGACCATCACCAGGCCGCGCTGGATCGAGGGGACCCGAGCCAGCAGCCCGAGCAGCAACGGCACGGCGATGTTGTACGGCAGGTTCGCCGCGAGCACGCCCGGTGCGTCCTCGGCGGCCGGTTCCGCCCCCTCCAACGCGGTCGCCCCTCCGGATGGGGACGACAGGTCGGCGGGGCCGAGCCGCAGCGCGTCCTGGGTGAGAACAGTGAGCCGCCCGGCCGTGGCGGTGCCCAGCCGGGCGGCGGCGGTCGCCGGCAGCGCCGCCGCGAGCGGCGGGTCGACCTCGACGGCGACCACCCGGCGCGCGGCGGTGAGCAGGCCGAGGGTCAGCGACCCGAGCCCTGGCCCCACCTCGAGCACCACGTCGTCCGGCCCGACGCCGGCCAGCCGTACCAGCCGGCGGACCGTGTTCGGGTCTACCAGGAAGTTCTGCCCGCGCTTCTTGGTCGGCCGCAGGTCGAGTGCCGCCGCGATCGCCCGGATGTCAGCACCAGACAGCAGCCCGCCCACCCGTTCGCCGATCGCATCGCCTACCAAGGCCCGAACACTCGCTCGGCGGTCGTGGCGACGGTGGCGGCGAGCTCGTCGACCGGCGTGCCGCGGACCTCGGCGATCGCGCGCAGGGTCAGCGGCACCAGGTATGGCCCGTTGGGCCGGCCGCGGTAGGGCATCGGGGTCAGGAACGGCGAGTCGGTCTCGACGAGCAGCAGGTCCGCGGGCGCGACGGCCGCGGCGGCACGCAGCCCGTCGGCGTTCTTGAAGGTCACGTTTCCGGCGAAGGACATCACGTAGCCGGCGTCGGCGCACGTCTTCGCCATCTCGGCGTCGCCCGAGAACGCGTGGAAGACGACCGTCTCCGGTGCGCCCTCCTGCGCCAGGATCCGCAGCGTGTCGGCGTGCGCCTCGCGGTCGTGGATCATCAGCGGCCGCCCGGTCTCCTTCGCGATCGCGATGTGGCGGCGGAAGCTCGCCTGCTGGGCGGCGTGCTGCTCGGGTGCGGTCCGGTAGTAGTCCAGGCCGGTCTCGCCCACGGCCCGCACCTTGGGCAGCCGGGCGAGCGCCGTGAGCTCGGCGAACGTCCGTTCGTCGACGCCGCGCGCGGCCTCGTTGGGATGGATCGCGACGGCCGCGTAGACGTCCGGGAACTGGCCCGCGACGTCGGCCTGCCAGCGACTGGTCGGCAGGTCCACCCCGACGGTGACCATCCGGCGGATACCGACGGCTCGCGCCGCCGCCACCGCCTCCGCCGGGGAGCCATCCATCAGGTCGAGGTGGCAATGACTGTCGATGATCTCGACGTCAAGCGGGTCCGGCGCGGGCGGCGGCCCGCCCTTGCGTCCCGTGTCCTTAGCGCGCGCGTTTTCGGCCGTCACCGGTCCACCCCTACCAAAGACCTCACACCTACCTTCACGGGCTTGTTGGCACCCGGATACGCTGCGGCAGGACGCTGTTCGCGTAGTTCCAGATCCTATGGCTCGCGGATGGCGGTCCTCGTGTGGCCAGATCTGGGGGTCTGGCCGCCCTGCCAGCATCGGGGATGCCACTCCATGGGTCGCTTGCTACACGGATGCCGATGACCGCTCTGAACGTCGCCCTTGTCACTCCACTCGCCGGTCCCGACGCGACGCAGGGTCTGGCGAGCGTGCGCGGGCTGACCCTGTGGGCTCGGGATGAGTATCTGCCCCCGCCGTGGACCGAGATCAGCGTGACGGCCTATGACGCCTACCCCGACCCGGCGGCGGCGATGCGGTCCGCGGTGGCCGCCAGGCCCGCGGCGATCATCGGCCCGTACGGCCGGCGCGCGGCGCTCGCCGCGGCCTCGGCGACCGACCGGGTGGTCTTCAACGCCGGTGCCCCGACCACTCGCTTCATGCGCCAGACCTACCCCAAGGTCATCAACATCGCCGCCCCGTCGTCGACCTGGCCGCGACAGGTGCTGACCCTGGTCCGGTCCGTGGACCGGACCGCTCGCAAGGCCGTCCTGCTGCTGGCGGTCGGCGACTTCGCGATCGAGGCGACGGCCAGTACGAAGGCTGCCGCCCGCTCGCTCGGGTTCGAGGTCACCACCAGCACGTTCGGCCCGGGCCAGGCCGCGATCGCGGCCAGCCGGCTGCCCACCGCCGATGTGCTGATCGTGCATGGCGACCCGGACGACGAGCTGACGGCGGCCAACGCCCTGCTGCGCCGCCCGTGGAAGGCAGCCGCCTTCTCCACCGCGGTCAGCGTCCAGGGCGCCGCCACCTTCGGCGACTCCAGCGACGGCCTCCTCGCGCCCGGCAGCTGGCTGCCGGACAGCATGGCCGAGACGACCACAGGCCCGAACGCCTGGGCGTTCACCGCCGACTTCAGCGCCCTGCACGGCACACCGCCCACGGCGACCGCCGCCTGGACGTTCGTGGCCGGGCTGATTCTCGGCGCGTGCATCCGCCGCTCCGGCAGCGCCGACGACACCGCGGTGCTCGCCGCGGCCCGCGGCCTGGACACCACGACGCTGCTCGGCCGGTTCCGTCTCGACGAGACGACCGGCCTGCAGGTGGGCCACCAGATCCCGATCGTGCAGTGGCAGTCGGGCACGTCCTGGACGGTGTGGCCCCGGGATGGCGCACGGGCGCGGTTCGCGCATCCCCGCTGGCAGGCCCGCACGGCGAACCCCGGCCTCACCCCGCGCCCATACCGCTGAGGCCGCGCGGAGGCCTTGTGGCTGGAATACCGGGCGGGTGACAGGCTGAGCCGGCGAGGCGCCCCGCGTACGGCGCCGCCGGGAGCGAAGATCGGCCGAGGGCCGCGCGGCGGGAGGTTTCGATGGCGACAGAGTCCGCCGCGTCGCCGGCTCCGCCCGCCACGGGTCGCGCCCCCGCGGAACGCGGACCTCTGGGGCAGGCCGGCCCCGGCGGGCTGCGCCGGCGTCGGCTGCTGCGCAGCGCCGCCGGGCTGCTCGCGGTCGCGTTCATCCTGACCACGGCGAAGCTGTTCGTGTTCCCGAAACGGGACGTGCCGGCCCCCGTCGACGCGATCGTGATGTTCGCCGGCGGCCCCGGGCGCCTGGAGCTCGCCGTGTCGCTCGCCCGCTATGGGTATGCCCCGGTGCTCGCGGTCTCCCAGCCGAACCCGGACAGCATCTGCCCGCCGGACACGATCCCGGCGGTCGAGGTCATCTGCTTCCACCCCCAGCCGCTGACCACCCAGGGTGAGTCGCGCTGGGTGGGCGCGGCGGCGGCGGCCCGCGGCTGGCGGTCCATCATCGTGATCACGTCGACGACGCAGGACAGCCGGGCGCGGCTGCGGCTGGGCCGCTGCTATGACGGCCACGTCAGGATCATCCCTGTCGACCCGCCGAACCGGGCCACCTGGGCCTACATGATCACCTACGAATGGGCCGCGATGGTCAAGGCCCTCGTCCTCCAGCGCGGCTGCTGACCGCCGCGGCGCGCCCTTCCACCCGCCGCTGCCCGCGGCGCGCTGCCCGCGGCGGGTCGCCTGCTGGTCAGAGCCCGTCGACGCCGACGGCGCGGCGGACGCCGGCGAGGACCGGGCGCGCGCGCTCGCGGGCCCGCTGGGCGCCCTCGGCCAGGATCGCGTCGATCTCGCTGTCCGGCGCCATCAGGTCGTCGTAGCGCTTCCGCAACGGGGCCAGCTGGGTGTTGAGCTCCTCGAACAGGGCGTTCTTCAGCTCACCCCAGCCGGTGCCGCCCGCCTCCAGCCGCCGGCGCATCTCGGCGACATCCTCGGGCGCGGCGAAGTTCTCGTACAGGTGGAACGCCGCCGAGCTGTCCGGGTCCTTCGGCGCCTCCACCGGGGTGCTGTCGCTCTTGATCGACCGCACGAGCTTGCGCAGCCGGGCCTCCGGGGCGAACAGCGGGATCGTGTTCTGGTACGACTTGCTCATCTTGCGCCCGTCGAGGCCGGGCAGCACCCGCCCCGACTCGCCGGGCGGCGTGACCGCCTCGGGGATCTTCAGCGAGAAGACGTCGCCGAACAGGTGGTTGAACGAGCCGGCGATGTCGGCCGCGTACTCCACGTGCTGGACCTGGTCCTTGCCGACCGGCACCACGTCCGCACTCATGATCAGGATATCCACCGCCATCAGGACGGGATAGCTGAACAACCCCATGTTGATGCCCGCGTCGAGGTCGGCCAGGCCCGCCTCGGCGTTGCGGTCGCGGGCGGCCTTGTAGGCGTGCGCCCGGTTCATCAGGCCCTTGCCGGTGACGCACGACAGCACCCACTGCAGCTCGAAGACCTCGGGCACGTCGGACTGTCGGTAGAAGATCGTCTGCTTCGGGTCGAGACCCAGCGTGATCCAGGTGGCCGCCACCGAGCGGGTCCAGCTCGTCATCTGGGCGCGGTCACGCACCGACGTCAACGCGTGATAGTCGGCGATGAAGTAGAGCGACTCGAACCTCGACGCCATCTCCAGCGCCGGCCGGATCGCCCCGATGTAGTTGCCCAGATGCGCGTCACCGGTCGGTTTGATGCCGGTGAGCGAGACCTTCTGGCCCTCGGGTGCCATGCGCCTCAGTCTACGGACGCGGCGGGCCGCCCCACGGGTCCGTCAGGGCCCGAAGACCGGCTGGTCAGGCGAGGAAGAAGAAACAGCCGCGGTGCGGCGGTGGCGGGCGGCATAGGCCAGCATGAAGCGGACGTGCCGGCCAGCGTCCCGCAGTGAATGCAGTTTCGAGACACCGGACCGCGGGTGGTAGGTGATGGGTACCTCCTCGACCCGCAGCTGRCTCGTCGCCGCCGCCACAATCAGCTCCGACGCCAGCTCCATCCCGCCGTGACGCGGCGCCATCCGCTCGTAGGCGGCCCGGGTGAAGGCCCGCATTCCCGAATGCGCGTCGGAGGTCCGCAGCCCGAACAGCCGGTTGAGCATCCGGGTGAGCACCGGGTTGCCGATGTACTGGTGCGTCCACGGCATCGCTCCCGGCAGGATCTCACCGGCGAACCGGGAGCCCAGGACGTAGTCGGCGTCACCGGTGCGCAGCGGCGCCAGCAGGCCGGGAAGTTGGCCGAAGTCATACGAACAGTCCGAGTCGCCCATGACGAGGTATCTGCCGCGCGTCGCGGCGAACCCGGCGAGGTAGGCGTTCCCGTATCCGCGGCGGGGCTCACGCACCACCCATGCTCCGGCTTCGGCGGCGACCCGGCGTGAGTCGTCCTCCGAACCGTTGTCGGCCACGATGACCTCCCCCGGCAGGCCGGTCGCGGCGATGCCCGCCAGGGCCGCGCGCACGCAGCGGCCCACGGACTCCTGCTCGTTCAGGCATGGCATCACGACGGAGACCATGGGCCGGCCGCGCGCCGGCGAGATGACCGCCGGCGGTGACTGGCCGGTCAGGCGCCAGGGGTCGGGCTGAGCGTGCCGCGTGGCCAGGCGCGTACGGCGCGCCGCCGCGGGCGTACGGCCCGCCGGCGGGCTCGGGGCGGGAGAGGCGGCGCCGGCCGCCGCGCGCGTGGGCGGCGCCACCCGAACCGGCGGGAGCGCGGTCCTGGTCGCGGTCGGTGCCACTCGGCCGGCCTGCTGGCTACGTCTGGCGGCCGGGCGTCGCTCCGGCCTCGAGGTGTGCTCGGTCACGCAGATTCGTCTACCCCCTCCGAGACGGAGAACGCACAGCGCCTGACCTGGCACTAAGTGTCACCATTTCTGGGCGGTGACCAGGGTCGGAAGGAGACAACGGAGTCGCCTGATGACGATGAGTGGACAACGGTAGATCACGTCACATCACATGATCGCGAGGTGCAGGGGGGTGACTGGAAGCGGAGCGGCCCGGTCAGGGATCGTGGAGTAACCACGTCCCGCGGCGGGCGCGGCAGCCGCGGTCAGGTTCCGCGTGTCTGCGGGCGCCGGCGGCATGGCCAGGGAACGCGCGGCGAGTCCTGCCGCGCCTCCGGGGCATCGGGCATTCGGAGGGCCAGTCCGGCCGCTCCGGTGCGGGGACGGCGATCGAGAGGAACCACCATGGCGGATGTGTCGGTGCGCTTCGCGATGACCGACGACAGCGAGATCGTGCTGAACCTCTCGCTGACCCAGGCGATCCGGCTGACGGAGGCGATCGCGTCCAAGGTGAGCCAGGCCATGACCGAGCAGCCTCGCCAGATGGGCGGCCCGATGACCGGCTCGATGCCCGCGGGCATGACCGGCGGGCTGAACGGCGGTCTGAACGGCACCGGCGCCTACCCGCCCGGCGTCCGGCCCGGCCCCTACGGCGGCGCTTGATCTCTGTTCTCTGGTTCGCTCCGTCCGGGCACGGCGCTCCGGCCCCTTACTCGCTTCGCTCCCAAGGGACCTCCGCGCCGTGTCCTCCTGCGCTCACGGGCGCTCCGGCGACCTCGCTGCGGCCCGCCTACATCGCTTCGCTCGTAGGCAGGCCTCCGCGAGGCGCGCCTCCGCGCCCAGCGTGGTTGCCCGCCGCTGGACCGCTACGGGACCCGGTTTGAGGCCCGCACCGCGGGCACCACGCTTCGCTCGTGGGGCGGGTCTCCGTGAGGTGGCGCGGGCACGTGGTGCGCTGGGACGGCCACGAGGCGCGGCTGCCGGGTAGCCGACAGCTCCCGACCGGGCCGTCGACAGTGGAAGATACGGAAATCCGCTCGTCGGCCCGATAACCTAACCCCGAAGATCGCACGCGGCCAGCGCCGCGCGCCGTGGCCCGGGGTGGGTCGTCGGCGCGGGAGCCGAGCGGGCGAGCGCCGATCGGACCACAGCCGATCGGACCACAGCATGGCCCGCGGCCGCCCCTGGCCCGGGCCACACGGACCGGGGCTACACAACCGAGCCGACGGGCGCGGAGGGCGAGGCAATGGCGGGACTGGACCGTTTCCGGGTGGTCGTGGAGGCGGGCCGTGGCCACGAGACCGGTGTGGTGGTCCGGCTGCCCGGCGTCCTCATCGTCGCCAGGGCCGGCCGGCCGCAGACGGCCGACACCGCGCGACGGCTGCTGGACCTGTGCGCCGAGGTCGTGGCCGAGCCGGGTGACTCGGCCAGCACCGGCCGCCGGCTGGTGCGCCGCGTGGCTGGGCTGCTCGCCGCCGCGGATCCGGAGGAGGTACCCGACTTCTCGCTGCTCACGGCGGTCGGGGACCGTATCGCCGCGCTGGTCCACGGCGGAATGGACGTCGTCGCCGCCGGTCCGACCCCGCTCACCCTCTCCGGCATCGATTCGGCGACCTGGGTAGACCGGCTGCTCCCCGACGGCATCACCCATCTGCACATCGCCCCGTCCGGCTCTCTCGGCCTTCATGGAGCCCCGGACGACGAGGCGGAAATGACGGGGACCGGCCTCGGCTTCCCGCTCGACCTGCGCATCGGCGCGGTTCCCGGCATCGGCGCCAGCCTGCTGCCGTCCCGGGACGCGCCACCGCCGATCCCGAGGTCCGCGACCGACGACCTGCTGGCCGGCTACGGCCCGCCGCGCGAGCCGGCGACCGCCGCCGAGCGCATCCCCGCGCCGGCCGAGCGCATCCCGGAGCAGCAGTCCATCGCCCCGCCGGTCCTTGCCCCGCTGCTGACCAAGGAGGAGCAGGCGCACCGGGCGCAGTCCGGCGCCGAGCCGACCCAGGCGGCCGACTTCGACGAGCTCAACGAGCTGGACTACTTCGACGAGGACCCGCCCACCGAGCTCGCCCGGCCGGTGCCGAGCGCGAACGGGCAGACGGACGGCCGGGCGCACGGCGAGCTCACCGAGGAGGACGACAGCGAGGCGCTGACCCAGCTGCCTGGCCAGACGTTCACCGTCTCGGACCTCATCGACCCCGATGACGACGCCCCGACGATGCTGCCGGGCGGCGACCAGGAGCAGCAGGTCGAGGGCGTGCTCTGCCCGAACGGCCACTTCAACCACCCGCAGGCGCCCTACTGCGCGCAGTGCGGCGCGTCGCTGTCCTCGACCGAGAGCCAGTCGGTATGGCGGCCCAGGCCGCCCATCGGCGTGCTGGTCTTCGACGACGGGCAGACGGTGCCCGTCGACATCGACCTCGTGATCGGCCGCCAGCCCGACCGTGACGACGCGGTGCGCGCGGGCACCGCCCGGCCGCTGCCGGTGGAGGACGGCGAGAGCGCTGTCTCCCGGGTGCACGCCGTCATCACCCTGAACGGCTGGGACGCGGTGATCACCGACCGCGGCTCGGCCAACGGCACCTACATCGCGCCGCCCGAGGCGACCGTGTGGACCGCGTTGGACCCGCACCAGCCAGCGCCGCTGACCTCAGGCACCCGGGTCCAGGTCGGCAAGCGCACGTTCGTCTTCAACAGCCAGGTGAACGTCTAGGAGACTGCTGAACAAGTGGCGCCGGCGGCCCGACTCATCCGGTTTTAGGCTCATATGTCGATCTGGGCAAACCGGGACGATCCCGACGCGGTCTCGAGTTATTCAGCAGTCTCCTAGGCCGGCGCCGCGGGGCCGGGGTTAGCCTGGGGCGATCCCGGTCAACAAACCGGACCACTAGGAGCCGCTTTGCCGGAGCCCACCGCTACCCCGCCGACCGTGACCGAGGAAGCGCGAGCCGCCACGCGGACGTCCGCCGCCTCCGGGGCGGTGAAGCCCGGCGACGCCGCCTCGGCGTCAGCCGTACCGGAGCCGCCAGCGCCCGATCAGGCCGAGCTCGAGCCTGAGGCCGCCCCGGCGCGGCGACCGCGGCCACGGCTGCTGTGGGCCCCTCTGGTCGTTCTGGCCGCGGCCGCGCTGGTCGCGGCGGGCTTCGGCCTGCGCGGGCTGGCCGGCGGTGCCCCGGGCGACGGCTCGGTCGACGCGGGCTTCCTGCGCGACATGTCCGACCACCACGCGCAGGCCGTGCAGATGAGCATGCTCGAGTTCAGCCACGGCGCGGACAAGGACACCATCGCGATCAGCCAGGACATCGCGCTCAGCCAGCAGCGCGAGGCCGGGGTGATGGGAGCCTGGCTCGCCGACTGGGGACTCGGTCAGTCGACCATCGGCGAGCCGATGCGCTGGATGGGCGGCACCGGCGCCGGCACGGACGGGCATGACATGGCGGGCATGCATGACGGATCCGGCTCGCTGGGCACACCGGTCGGCACGGACGGCGTCCGGATGCCGGGCATGGCCAGCGACACGGAGCTGACCCAGCTGGCCTCCTCCCGGGGGCGGGACAGCGACGTCCGGTTCCTCACGCTGATGATCCACCATCACCGCGGCGGGATCATGATGGCGCAGTACGCCTCCCAGCACGCGGGTGACAACAAGGTGCGCACGCTGGCCAAGGCGATGGTCACCGTGCAGTCCAAGGACATCTCGCAGATGCAGTTCGATCTACAACGACTAGGAGCTCCGCCGGCCTGACGCGCGCCCGCCGAGGGCCGCCCTCGCCGCGACCATCGCGGAAAGTCCACCGCATCTCGAGTCCCACCATGCCGCCGGAAGATCATATTATGCGGATTCGGTAGGCTTCCTCCGTTTCGGCGGGCAGCCCGAGCCGCCAGGTGCTCCGGGGAGGTCGGCCGGATACGCCCGCCGGGACCGCCTTTGCCCGCCGGCACCATCGCGCTGGCTCGCCAGGCACCGGACAGTCGCCGGGGGCACCCGGGCTACCGGTGTCCCTGCTCGTGTGAGGTTCGTCATGTCCGCACTGCCCGGCCCTGTCCCAGTGCCGTCCCCTCGGACGCGCGGCGGCGCCACCCGTCTGGCAATCACGGTGCCAGGGCTACGCCGCGCCCTGCCAGGGCTACGCGGAGTCCTGCCGGGGCCACGGCAGGCAAGCATCGAGCTGGTCGCCGGGCTGGTCACGGCGCTGGCCCTGATCCCGGAGACCATCTCGTTCTCCGTCGTCGCCGGTGTGGATCCGGCCGTCGGGCTGTCCACCTCGTTCGTCATCTCCGCGGTGATCGCCTTCACCGGCGGCCGGCCGGCGATGGTCTCCGCGGCGGCCGGCTCGATGGCTCTCGTCGCCGCTCCGCTGGTACGCGCGCATGGCTTCCAGTACCTGATGGCCGCGACGATCGCCGTCGGCATCCTGATGTTCCTGCTCGGTCTCGCCGGCGTCGCCCGCCTGATCCGTTTCGTGCCGCGGACCGTCATGATCGGTTTCGTCAACGCGCTCGCGATCCTGATCTTCCTGGCTCAGATGCCACACGTCTTCGGCAACGGCTGGCGGGTGTACCCGCTGGTAGCGGCGGGACTGGCGATCCTGCTGATCCTTCCCCGGGTGACGAAGGCCGTGCCCGCGCCGCTCGCGGCCATCGCCCTGCTGACCCTCGTGACGACGACGTTCGACCTGGACGCGCCGACGGTCGGCGACGAGGGCGCGCTGCTCACCGGCCTGCCCCTGCCCGGCCTGCCGGACGTCCCGATGACCTGGGAGACCGTCCGGATCCTGCTGCCGTACGTGCTGGCGCTGACCGCGGTCGGCCTGCTGGAGACCCTGCTCACCGCGCAGATCGTCGACCGGATGACCGACACCCGCCATGACCCGAACCGGGAGGCATGGGGGCTGGGCATCGCCAACTTCGTCGCCGGGGTGTTCGGCGGGATGGGTGGCTGCGCGATGATCGGCCAGACGATCCTCAACGTGTCGTCCGGCGGGCGCGGCCGGCTGTCCACCTTCGCCGCGGGCGGCTTCCTCCTGCTGCTGGTGCTGCCGCTGCACGCGATCGTCGGGGTGATCCCGATGGCCGCGCTGGCGGCCGTGATGGTCGTCGTGGCGGCGATGACGTTCGACTGGAACAGCGTGCGCCCGAAGACGCTGCGCCGGATGCCGGTCGGCGAGACGCTCGTGATGATCGCGACGGTCGCCGTCGTCGTGCCGACCCACAACCTCGCGTACGGCGTGGTCGTCGGCGTGATCCTCGCCGCGCTGATGTTCACCCGCAAGGCCGCGCACCTGGCGAACGTGACCAGCGTGCTCGACCCGGAGGGTGGCGTGCGGATCTACGCGGTACAGGGGCCGTTGTTCTTCGCGTCGACGGGCGAACTGGTGACGGCGTTCGACTACGCCCACGACCCGCAGCGGGTCGTGATCGACCTTTCCGATGCCGACGTGCTGGACTCCGCGGCGGCCGCGGCGATCGACGACATCCTGCACCGCTACGCGGCCCGGGGCCAGACAGCCGAGATCACCGGCGTCAGCCACACCAGCGCGGTCCTCCTGCGCGGCCTGAAGAACGAGAAGGCCGCCAACTCCTAGCCCGAACGACCCGGTCGTGGTTCCCCGCCGGTACCGCCGCGAGCCGAGCCGACCCGTGGGGTGGGTCACTGGACGCGTCTCACGCGGCCTCCGGCACCGATAGTGGAAGCGGTCTCGGCAAAGCGGTCTCGGCATCGGTCGGCACATGAAAGATCCGCTGGTCGCGCCCGAGACCAGGCATGGCCTCCCCGGCCACGCGGCACGCCGCGGGCCAGGGCATCCAGAGCAGCGAGCACGCCTTGGGGGTGCGGTGGGCGCGAGCACGGCCGGCGCGCGGGACACGGCGATCGCCGGACCGGACGGCGGCCTCGCGGGCCCGCCCGCTCAGACAGGACTCCCGCCCGACGCCTTCCCCGGAGCCGAGTTCGAGCCGTTCGGCCTCGACGACGTGCTGGCGGTGCTCGACCTCGCGGGCGACGCGACGCCACCGCTTCCGGTGCGCACCCTGCGCAGTCTCCATGGCGGAGTCCTCGCCGCCCAGCAGCTCGCCCAGCAGATCGTGCTCGCCGAGCGGCTCGCGCCGAGCAAGTCGACCCAGACGCTGCACACCGTTTTTCCCAACCCCAGCCGCTGGGACGCGCCGCTCGACGTCGATGTCGAGTGGCTCCAGTCGGGCCGCACGTTCGCGAACCTGGCATTGACGTTCCGCCAGGCCGGCCGGGCGATCAGCCGTGGCGACGTACTACTCGGAGCCGACGAGCCCGACTTCGTGCGGCACGAGGCAACGCCGCCCGCGCCCATCGACGGCCCGGCCGCCGCCCGACCGGTCGACTACCCGCTGCTCCCGTGGGAGGTGCGGCTCGCGCCCGGCCCTCGGCCCTACAGCCTGGATGTGTGGCAACGGATTCCCGGCGTCTCGGCGGACCCTGCCCTGGCCCGTGGGCTGCTCGCCTTCGCGAGCGAGCCGTGGACCGGACACCACGTGGCGAACAGCCACGTCCAGCGGGGTACGGCCACCCTGGCGCCAGGTGAGCGGCTGGCCGCCGCCGTGCTCGCCGAGACGGTGACCTTCGTCGAGGACCTGGACGTCCGGGAGTGGCACCTGCTGCGCGTGGAGTCCCCGCACGCGGGCCGCGGGCGGTATCTCGGCCACGGTCGGGTCCACACCGCGGACGGTCGGCTCTGCGCCGTCTTCGAATGCCTGGGCATGCTGCGCGCGACGGCGATCACGTAGAACGGGTCACTTCCGGCCCGCCGCTGGTGCTTTCCGTCATCACATGGTTGCGCCAACGGACGCCGGGAACCTATTATTTTCCAGCCAGGCGCCGAGCCACCTTCGTGGCGGAACTGAGCGACGGAACTGAGTGACGGAACTGCTTGACAGGAACGTCGCGACAGGAACGTCGCCACAGGGAGGATCCGACATGCCCCCGCTCGACATGCACACTGACGATGACGATCTCGTGGTAGCCGTCGAAAGGCTCTCCGAGGTCCAGGACCGCCACGACGCCGAGCACTCCGACAGWGACGGAAGCGACGGCTGACCTCAGCGAAATTCCGATCGAGGACGGCTGGTCGACGCGCCCCGAACCGACCTCGGGATCTTCTGCCGCGGAAAAGGGAACACTCGCGACGGAGCATCTTCTGGTACGCGGTCTCGAGGGCGCGCTCGGCTGGTCCGACGCCGCCCCGCTTGGGCGCCAGTTCGGGCGGGGACGGCTCGAGGACCCATCGCTTTGTGACCGGTTGATGACCCCGTCGCGGCTTCTCGACATTGTGACGAGACGCCGTCTCGAGCCACCCCAGCTGCGCCTCTTCCAAGACGGTCGCGAACTCCATCCAAATGCTTTTCTTCGTCCCCAGGTGAACCGGCGGGGCCAGACGCTGCGCATGGTGGACACCCCGGCGGTGGAAAACCTCCTCGACGCCGGCGTGACGCTGGTTCTCGACGCGGTTGAAATCTTTGACTCCGCGCTGGAGGTCGCCACCCGCGCGTTGCGCTGGTGGTCCCATGAGGTGGTGCAGGTCAACGCCTACCTCACCACCCGCTCAACCGGTGGCTTTCCCCTTCACTGGGATGACCACGATGTGGTCGTCGTCCAGCTCGCGGGAAACAAGACCTGGGATGTCCGAAGCCATTCTCGGCTGGTCCCGATGTACCGGGACGCCGCGCCGAACTCGGTCCCGAGCGAGGACGTGGTCTGGCGGGGCACCCTCACGCCAGGCGACGTCCTGCACATCCCGCGCGGGCACTGGCACCAGGCGACGCACGCGGCCCACGATGAGCCGCTGAGCCTGCATCTGACCTTCGGCTTCGTCAAACGCACCGGCATCGACTGGCTGGCCTGGATCGCCGATCAGGCGCGTGAGCTGGAGATCTTCCGGCGCGACCTGGTCCGTTCCGGTTCCGATGAGGAGCTGGACGCCGAGCGCGCGCGGCTCGAGGCGGCGGCCGTGGAGCTGCTGCGCTCCCGGCCACCGGCCGCCTTCCTGATCGACCGAGAACGGTCGCGGCCCCCCGCGCGGCACGCGCCGGCGCTGCCGGCCACGCACGAGCCGGACGTCGTCGTCTGCGTCACCGAGTTCGCCCCCCACGTCGAGCGCGCTGGCGGTGACCTCGTGATCTACGCCGGAGGTCGAAAGATCACCGTGCGGGAGCGGGCCGAGCAGGCGCTGACGCTGCTGCTCAGCGGCCGCCCGATCGACCTGGAGCAGGCGGGCGTGGAGTGCGGGATCAACGTCAGGCCGCTCGCTCAGATCCTCATCCAGGAGGGGATATGCACAGGCCTGACCGACGAGTCGTCCTCGGCCTATACCGGACTCGTCACCGGCGGGACCTCCTGGAAGCTGCCCTAGCGCACGGCGTCCGGGACCTGGACACCGCTTTCAACTACGCCGGCTTCACCTCCCACGCCCGACTCGCGGCCGCGGCCGCCGACCTGCTGCCCGAGTTCCACCTCTCGACAAAGGTCGGGTTCTTCCCCGCGCCGGCCGGCGCGGGCCCCGGGCAGGAGCCGCCCGACACGGCGCGTCGGCGCGAGCACTCCCTGGACCCGGCCCGGCTGCGGACCGCGCTCGAGACGAGCGCCGACGAGCTGGGCAGAGCGCCCGATGTCGTCTTCCTGCACAACCCGGAACGGACCCTGCGGGCGGCCGGGCCCGAGCAGGGCCATGACCTCTTCCTGGCGGCCTCGGAGATGCTCGCCGACGCGGCCCGGTCCGGGCTCTGCGGCGCCTGGGGAGTCTCGACCTGGGACGCCCAGCCACTCATCGACGCGCTGCGCGCCGGCGGCACCGCGACGCCACCCCGGCCGGAGCATCTGATGCACCGTGCCGGCGTGCTCGTCGGGCCCGACGCGCTGACGGCGGCGGAGATCCTCGCGCGGCTGCTGGGCGTGGACGTCGGCGGGCGCTGGGCGATGAGCCCGTTCAACGGCGATACCCGCCAGTCCTTCTGGGCGGATCTGCGGGTCACCGCCCTGCTCGGCGAACCGCCACCGGCCGGCGTCGGCACGGCGCAGGCCGCGTTCCGGCTCGCCTACGAGCTGCCGCCGGTCACCCGGGTGGCCGTCGGCACGAGCGACCCCACCCATCTGGCGCAGCTCGCCGACGCCGCGTGCCTGGACGTCGACCACGCACGGGTCCAGCGATACCGGACTCTCCTGGAGAGCCGCCAACGCCTCGTCGACGCGTCGTAAGGACTTCTTCGCCGTTCGGGCGCGCGGCGCCGGCCTCAGTGAACCGGGCCGTCAGTGAACCGGCCCGTCAGTGGACGGGGCCGGCGACCAGGAGACTTTCCGTCTCCTCGGTCACGTCGACTTCCCAGTGGTAGACCGGCTTGGACAGCGCCGCCGTGCAGGTGTACTGGATGGCGGCGTCGTCCCGCTGCTCGCGGCGGAGCTCGAGGCGCCAGCGCCGGATGCCGTCATCCACCAGTACGTCGTACCGAGGGGCAGGCTCCGGCCGCGCGGGCGTCGCCATCGACGCCGCCGCGACCCCCTGGAATCCCTTCCGGATCGTCGATGCCAGCCCGGCCGCCGGCCCGGAGAGCAGGGTCTCCGCGCCCGTGGAGAGCGCGGGGAGCGCTCCGGCCGTGAGGTGGTGGCCGACGACCGGGCCGACGATCGGGCCGACGACGCTGATGGCCGGCAGGTCCGCCGGGTCGCGCCGGTGGAACCTCTCCCGGTACCAGATCTCCGCCACCGCCTCGGCGGGCGTGACGCCGAGGCGTCCCCGCAGGTGGGCGAGCGGAAGGAGCCCCTCCTCGACGAGCTCGCGCAGGTCCTCGTCGGCCATCTCGTCGAGCCGGCCCAGCAGGTAGCCGCTCGGCAGCAGGACGGCCGTCGGCGCGAAACGATCCCCGCCGAGATGGCTGACGCCGTAGATGGGCACGTCGGCGACGAGTTGCTGGACCCGGCGGATGAAGCCGCCGCCCCGCACACCGCAGCAGGTGTCGTGCCTGCCGTGGATGCAGACGCCGATGAACTGCGGCACCGTGGTGGGTGCGGCGGCGTGCCAGGAACCGTCCGCCGAGCGCGTGCTGATCTGCCTGCTGTACGTGTCCCAGACGATCGGGCTCTCGGTTGTCGGACGGCCCGGGTACGGGCGGTAGTAGAGCGTCTTGAGGCGGGTAGACGGCGGCAGYCGGAAACCGTCCGGTTCCGCCGGGCGCACCGCCTGCGGCCACGGCCCCGCGACCGGGAGGAAGTGAAAGGCGTCGAAGTTCGGGATGGTTCCGCKCAGCTCTTCGTCAACCAGGCGCGACTGCGCGCCACACCGGGCGAAGGTATGATCGCTCAGTGCCGCGCTCACGTCCCCGGGCGCGGCTTCCGGCCCCGGGAAGTGCTGGGCCTTGTCAGCCTTTGCCACCAGGAACCTCCGAAGTCCGTCAAATCGCGCCACTTAGGTGTACCTAACCTTCTTAGGTGCACCTAACCTTACCCCACCCCCCTCGTTGCGCGCGCGCGGAAGCACTGGTGACGCGGGCCACCGTCCGGTCGGTCGGGACGAACCTCACCTCACGCCGGCCCGAAGGGGTAAGCCGGCCCGTGGGCGGGTAGCTGGGCGGACATGACCGCTGGAAGGTCGACGAGCCCACCGTCACAGCCGTCAGGCGTCGCCGAGAGCGCCGCGGCCTGTAAGCCTGCCGACAGCCGTGCTGGCCGCGACACCCCTCAGGGCGCCCGGCGCATTGGGCGGGGTGCTGGCGGGCGGCGGCTCATGCTCGCGCTCCCGCTCGCGGCTCTCGCGGCGCTGTTGACCGGCGGTGGCTCGGCGGCGGCGGCACCCGCCACCTCAACCACGCCCGGCCGGGTCCCCACCGCCGCGAGCCCGGCCGCCACCGCTCCGGGCCCAGCCGCCACCGCGGCGCCCGGCGGCAGACTGTCCGCCGCCGACGCGGCCGCGGTCGTGCGGGCGAGCGGATACACCCCGACCGACACCTCCGGCTACGACCCGGACCGGACGCTGAGCGTCATCCTCGGCATGCTCGCCACCTCGGCCGACGGCCACCCACAGCGGGCGTTTCTCTTCCATGACGGGCGCTACGTCGCGACGGACGCGGCACTGCCGAGCGCGACCGTCGGCTGGATCTGGTCCACCGACGACACCGTCGCCCTCCAGTACCAGCTCTACCGCCCGGACGACCCGATGTGCTGCCCGACCGCCGGCGCCGCCACAGTCCGGTTCGTCTGGGCCGGCTCAGCGGTGGCCCCGATCGACCCGTTGCCGTCATCTGACTGGGACGCGCCCACCAGCCGCCGGTGAGCGGGGGCCGTCCCAGCCTCGGTACCCGGGACCGCCACGGGGGCCGGCGGAGCGGGCACGATGACCGGGTCGGCCTCCATCCCGGCCGCCAGCGCTCGGCTGAGCGCGGCGGCGAGGGTGCCGCGGGGCGCCACCTCGACCTCGCCGAGGCCCAGCCAGGCCGACATGGCCACAAGCTGGGCCGCGAGCGCCGCCGCGACCGCTCCGGGCGCGGGGACGGACCTCGCGGCGGCGCGCGTCCCCGCGTCGGGCTGGTTCTCCGGCGGCTCCAGCCAGGCGGCCGGCACTCGCAGCACCCCGGCCGCCCGGTCGGCCTTCAGGTCGACCCGGGCGACGAGCCGGTCGCCGAGCAGGAACGGCAGCACGTAGTAGCCGTGGCGGCGCTGGTCCGCGGGCGTGTAGACCTCCAGCTTCACTTCCATGCCGAACATCCGCCGCGTCCGCGCCCGCTCCCATATCAGGGAGTCGAACGGGGAGAGCAGCGCCGCCGCCTCGACGCGGCGCGGGATCACGAGGCCCGGGCGCAGGTAGGCGGGCGACGGCCAGCCGTCCACCGCGACCTCCAGCAGCTCCCCCGCCTCCACCAGCTCGGCCAGCCGGGGGCGGACGGCCGCCGCGGGCAGCCGGAAGTAGTCACGCAGGTCCGCGGCGAGCGCCACCCCGAGCCGGTCCGCGGCGTGCAGCAGCAGCGCGCGGTGCGCCTGCGCCGGGTCGGGTGTCGGGACGGCGCGTACCGCCGCCGGGATCACCCGCTCGGGCAGGTCGTAGGTGCGCTCGAAGGTCGTCCGCCGGCCGGCGGCGCAGACCTGGCCGGTCCAGAACAGGTACTCCAGCGCCCGCTTCCCGTCCGTCCAGCCCCACCACGAGCCCCGGCCGCGCCCCGGCTCGGACAGCTGGGACGCGGTGACCGGGCCGCCCTCGGCGACCTCCGCGAGCGCCCTGGCGACGTAGTCCGCCCGCTCCTGGCCGAACCGCGCGACCCCGCGCCACATGCCGTCGCCCGCCAGGGCGGCCGCGGCCCGCCAGCGCAGCAGCGGCTCCCACTCGATCGGGACGAACGACGCCTCATGGGCCCAGTACTCGTAGGCCAGGCGATCCCGGTGCACATAGTCATCCAGCGCCGGCCGCGCGTAGGGGCCGAGCCGTGACCAGCCCGGCAGGTAGTGCGACCGGCTCAGCACGTTCACCGAGTCGATCTGCAGCACACCGACGCGTTCGAACAGCCACCGCAGCCGCCGCTGGTCCGCCCGCGGTCCCGGCACCRCGGACGCCGGGGCCCGCGTGAAGCCCTGCACCGCGAGCGCCAGCCGCCGCGCCTGCGCCGCCGTCAGCCGTTCCACCGTCGACCGCTCTGCCGTCAGCCGTTCCACCGTCGACCGCTCTGCCGTCGACCGCTCTGCCGTCGACCGCTCTGCCGTCGACCGCTCCATGGGCCCGCCAGCGGGCGTCTCGCCCAGCGTCATGGACGCACAGTACGGCGCGGATCCGACATTCAGCCGGCCGAGGAGCCTGCCCCGGAGCCGCTCGGCGCGCCGTTCTCCGCCGGCGCCGCCGGAACAGCCGGAACCGCCGGCGCCGGCGGGGACGCTGGCGCCCGCGCCGAGGAACCGGCCGGGCCCTGGCCGGCCAGCTCGACCGAGTCATCCGGCTCGGACGGGGCTGCCAACGGCGGGAACACAGCCGACAGGACGGCGACGGCCGCCGCCAGCTCGTCGAACGTGGCGTCGAGCGGCCCCGGCTCGCCGGCCGCGGGCCGCGTGCGCTGGACGGGAACGGCGTTCGCCGGCTCGGGCCGGCCGGCGATGGAGCGGCGGACCGAACCGATCTGGCGCGCGAGCCCGCCGGCCCGCCGCCGCGCCGCGCCGGCCGCGAGGGCGGCCGGAGCATCGGCCACGGCCAGCGCGAGCGCGTCCACGGACTCCCGGCATCCCCACACCGCGCCGACGGCATCCGCCAGGTACGGCGCCGGCCGGCGCGCCGCCCGCCACACCAGCCGGCGC
This sequence comes from Pseudofrankia asymbiotica, assembly GCF_001983105.1. Taxonomy (GTDB): domain Bacteria; phylum Actinomycetota; class Actinomycetes; order Frankiales; family Frankiaceae; genus Pseudofrankia; species Pseudofrankia asymbiotica. The sequence goes on from NZ_MOMC01000004.1 coordinate 25,982, forward strand.
GCGGCGAGGGTGCCCGCGATCAGCTCCAGCTCACCGAGCGCCTCCAGGAACGCCGCCCGGTGAGCCGCGATGGACCCCGTCTCCGCCCTGGCGACGGCCAGCAGCAGGTCGGTGAGCGCGGCGAGCGCCCTGGCCAGGCGCGATCGGGCGAAGTCGCGGGAGCGGACCGGCAGCACCAGCCAGCTCGCGGCGACCGCGAGCACCGACCCGACGGCCATCGCCGCGAGCCGCTCGGCCAGCATGTGCCCGGCGGTGAGGCCGAAGTAGCCGTAGAGCAACGCGAGTACCGACGTCACGCCGGCGGCCCAGAACGCGTAGTGAACGGTGCGCAGGACCAGCGCGGCGGCGAGCACGGCGAAGATCGCGACGACCGTCCAGACGCTGTGCGAGGGCGCCGCGACCAGCGCCGCGGTCGCCACCGCGGTCCCGACCGCCCCGCCCGCGAGGCGGGCGACGCTCTTCACCGCGACGTCGCCGCGACCACGGTTACCGGCGGCGACGATGTAGGCGGTGACCACCAGCCACGGCCAGTGGTCGGGGAAGACGAGCCGCCCGACCAGGAACGCCGCGCCGAGCCCCACGGCCATCTGCGCGGCCATCTTCGTGCTGGCGGGCGTTCGAGGCCCCGCCTTTCGGGCGTCGGGCGCCGGAGCGGCGGCAGTGGCGGCAGTGGCGGCAGTGGCCGCGGTCGCGGCGGCCGCGCCGTCGTCGCCGGTGGTGATGGACGGGGGCGCGGCGCCGGCGGGCGAGGGCAGGAGTCTGAGGCGCTCGGCCAGGGCGTGCAGGGTGAGCACCCAGAAGGACGCGATCACTGCCATCAGTGCGGACCACCAGCGCGTCGAGCCGTCCGGGGCGGCGACGGCCGGCGTGATGAGCAGCGCGATGAACGGCAGCGTCGCGAGCGTGCCGAGGCGGGATGCCGTCGGGCCGAAGCGGCGCACCCAGATGCCGGCGCTGATCCCCAGCACGAACAGGGCGTCACCGAGGTCGGGGTGCTCGATCATCAACCGGCCGACCTCGCTCGCGACCACCGCGACGACGGGCAGCAGGGCGAGCCGGAGCACCATCGGCGCCCGCGCGCGGCCGAGCGCGACGGCCCGGCTCGCGCGGGTCCGCTCGACCCGGGCGAGCGTCAGCGCCAGCACGACGGCCTGGATGACGACGCCGAGGCTCAGGTCCGCCGCGCGCTCGATCTCCAGGGCGGTACCGAAGGACGCGAGAACGGCGGCCATGGTGACCGCGGTCGCCGGCACGCCCCCGCGCAGCGCGGCCGCGACAGCGGTCACGCGCCGCCTTGGAAGGGCGAACGCGGACATGTTCAGCAGCATCTCACCGGTCCCGGCCCGACTGGTAGGTTTGATTTTCGAACTCACTGGGCGCGCCTTCCCGCGGCTTCGGCCGTCAGGGTCGCCCGCTTTCGTGGAGGGAGGCGGTCCCCTTGGCCCAGACCGGGCGAGAGTGCTCGATCGCGAACGCGCTCGCGATCGTGGGCGAGCGGTGGAGCCTGCTCGCGCTCCGCGAGATCAGCCTCGGGGCGACCAGGTTCGACCAGATCGCCCGCAACACCGGCGCGAGCCGCGACATCCTCGCCGCCCGCCTGCGCACGCTCGTCGCGGCGGGCGTCATCGAGCGCCGCCCGTACCAGGAGCATCCGCCCCGCCACGAGTACGTCGCGACCGAGGCCGGCAAGGCCCTGGGACCGGTGCTGCACGCGCTGAGGGAGTGGGGCGACCGCTACGCGACCGAGGGCGAGYCGCCGACGGTCCTGGCGCACGACTGCGGCGCCGAGCTGCACACACAGGCCGCCTGCTCGCACTGCGGCGGTCCGGTCACCTGGGGCGAGAACACCCACTTCGTCCGGCTCGGCACCGTCCACTGACCGTGGCGCGCGGGCCGGCGCCCGGACCCTCCTGACCCGAGCAGAGCAGACCAGACCTCATAGACGTCACCGTCGGCCTTCGACCCATACCCCGTACCCCGTACCCCGTATCCAAGGTCACAACTTCCTCGGTTGCGATTTCCAACCCACTGGCGGTACACCAATACCAGCGAGTTGGGTTCTCCAACCCTCAACGAGGAGGCCGCCATGCGGGACRCAGTGATCGTCGACGCCGTCCGGACCCCGGTCGGCAAGGGCAAGCCGGGTGGGGTGCTCGCCGGCGTGCATCCCGTCGACCTGCACGCCCACGCGATCCGCGCGCTGGTGGAGCGGACGGGAATCGACCCCGCGCTCATCGACGACGTGATTGGCGGAACAGTCGGGCAGATCGGCGAGCAGAGCTCCAACAACGCCCGATGGGCCGCGCTCGCCGCCGGCCTACCCGAGTCCGTGCCAGCGGTGACGATCGACCGTCAGTGCGGCAGCAGCCAGCAGGCGATCCACTTCGCGGCGCAGGGCGTCATCAGCGGCGCGTACGACGTCGCCATCGCCTCCGGCGTCGAGTCGATGAGCACGGTGCCCATCGGCAGCTCGTCCGCCGGCCGCGACGCCTCCGGGCCGGGCGTCGCCGCCCGTTATCCCGACGGGCTGGTACCGCAGGGCATCTCCGCCGAGCTGATCGCACAGCGATGGGGCCTCTCCCGCGCCACGCTCGACGAGTTCGCCGCCGAGAGCCACCGGCGCGCGGCCGCGGCCTGGACCGAGGGCCGTTTCGACGCGGAGGTCGTTCCGCTCAAGGCCCCCGCGCCCGACGGCTCGGGCTCGCCGGTCCAGGTCACCCAGGACCAGTCGATCCGGCCGGCGACGACGGCGGAGGTGCTCGCCCGCCTGCGACCCGCGTTCCGCACCGACGCGTGGGCCGCGCGCTTCCCGGACCTCGACTGGCGCATCACCGCGGGCAACTCCTCGCCGGTCAACGACGGGGCCGCCGCCGTTCTGATCACCGACGGCGACACCGCCCGCCGGCTCGGCCTGCGCCCGCGTGCCCGGCTGCACAGTTTCTCCGTCGTCGGCGACGACCCGCTGCTCATGCTCACCGGCGTGATCCCGGCGACCGAGAAGGTCCTGCGCCGCGCCGGCCTGCGCATCGAGGACATCGACGCCTTCGAGGTCAACGAGGCGTTCGCGAGCGTGGTACTGGCGTGGCAGGCCGAGACCGGCGCGGACCTCGCCAAGGTCAACGTGAACGGCGGCGCCACCGCGATCGGGCACCCGCTCGGCGCCAGCGGCGCCCGGCTGATGACCACGCTGCTGTCGGTGCTGGAGCAGACCGGCGGGCGCTACGGCCTGCAGACCATGTGTGAGGGTGGCGGCATGGCGAACGCGACCATCGTCGAGCGGCTCTGACCCGCGCGCCGAGGACCGGCTCCATCGTCTCCTTCCCCAGCCGCGCCACGCCGCCTTCCCAGCGGTGGGCCGCCCGCCGAGTGACTGGGCCGTGGGGTGACGGCACCGCGCGCCAAGCCGCCGCCTCACGGCCACCGGCACGGGGCCGCCGTGTCGGCCCGCGAGCGGCCGAGACCAGCCCTGAATTGGACATATAACCCATTTCGGTCATCTCGTCACGCCCTCGGAATGCCTCGGAGCGCATGCACCAGACCGTCACTTGCGGAATCGCAAACAATTTCGGTCGTCGCTACGCTCGCGCTCATGAAGCTACGGGGGATACACCGGCGACGGCACCTGCCGCCATGCGGCACGGGGCACGACGCCGCAGAATTCTGGGGACCTCGCCGCGCGGCCGGCCATGGTAAAGAAATGCCGGTCGCCGGCGCGCGCCTGGCGACTTCCACACTCGGATCCCTACGGCTGGAAACCGGATTCATACGGGATCGGCTAACGCACGCTTTGGTTGACTCGGGTCGCCCCCTCCTATGGCGATCGGAGCGCTGAGATGACCGTCGACTTTCGCAACCCCCTACCCGCGACCGTGCTGGCCCTCGACGTCAAGGGCTACAGCGAGCGATCCGCGCCGACACACCTCGCCATCCGCCAGGGCCTACGCGACGTAGTCGCGGAAGGATTCCGACGATCGAACATCGACCCCCTGGCCACTGCCAGCCAGGACACCGGCGACGGCGTGCTCGCGATCATCCCGGCGGAGGTACCCAAGGCGATCGTCGTCGCCGACCTGATCCGTGAACTGGGTGTGGCCGTATCGATCTACAACCGGACCCGGAACGCCGCTGGCCGGCTGCGGCTGCGGGCCGCGCTGCACCACGGCGATGTGATCATTGACGGTACCGGATACGCAGGCGACGCTCCGATCATCACAACCCGCCTCGTCAACGCGCCACCGACCCGCGCGGCACTCGAGGCCGATGGCGGTCAGGACCTGGCGCTCATCCTGTCCGACAGCCTGTACCAAGACACCGTTGCGCAGGGTTTCCGAGGCCTCGACACGGTCGACTTCGTCCAGGTCGAGATCCGCACGGCAAAGTTCCAGGGCACGGCCTGGCTCCGGGCGCAGGGGTCGCACCGGGACGACCCGACGCGGGTGCCCACGGCCCAGCAGTCCCATCAACCCAACCTGGCCGCCCCCGGATCGGCGGCTCCGGCCGGGACGGTGAGCAACCTCGCGATCAGCTCGGTCTATGGGGACATCCACGCCGAGCGCGTGAACTTCGGCATCACCAACTGACGCCGATGACGGACGAAAAAGCGGAACCCGCGCCTGAGCCGAAGGCGGGCCAACCCCGCGACCCGGGCAGGGCCAAGGACGAGGCAATCAAGGAACCGCGGGCGGGCGACGACTCGAYGGATCTCCCCCAGGAGGATCTCGCCGAGCTGCGCCGCGGCCAGCAGTACATCCTGAACATCATCCACGGCGGAGTTTCGGGGGGTGCCAACTTTGGAATAGCGGACGAGGCGGGCGCCAGCCGAGCCAGCGTGGGGCCCATTCCGGAGATGCAGATCACCGAGACGCTGAGGTGCTATGTCCGACCGGGCTCCTTCACAGACGCCCTGGATCGGCTGCGAAGCAGCAACGTCCTGATCCTGCGGGGAGATCCTCAGGTCGGCAAGCATGCCGGCGCGCTCGCCCTGCTGCGTGCCTGCCGGGTCAGGAAGGTCATACGCCTTTCACCAGCGCTCACGCTTACCCAGCTGAGGGAGTTCGCGAGCACTCGAGCCGAGCAGGGCCACGGCTACCTGGTCCAGGACGGGATGCCAGAGCGCGGGGCGGCCGAGGTGGTCAACTTCGAGGCCGCGGAGCTGYGCCGGGAGCTCACCGAACGCGGCGCCTTCCTAATGATCACCACGACCTTCGCCGCGCTCTCGCGCCCACTGGAGTCCCTGACCGTCCCCTGGGTCATGCCGTCAGGATCCGCGCTGCTGACCGCCTACCTCGGATACCTGGGCACGCCGGCCATGTCGAACGAGGACAGCCTCCGCGCCGCGGAGGGAGTCAGGCTGTGTCGCTCTCCTGGCCAGGCCGCCAGATTCGCTTCCGATCTCCACGAAGGTGGAGTGGACGCGGCACTCGCGGCGCTGGACTCCGAGCAACGGTCCGCTGTCCACGACTGGTTCGAGAACGTCCCCCAGCTGCCTGATCTGCTGACGGTCACGACGCTGGCCTTCGCGTACGGCATGCCTATCCGGATCTTCGAGGACGCCCTCGCCCAGCTCGAGGAGCACTTCAGCGACGAACTGGGCCACGAGAAGGCGGCGGCCACGGCGACGACGCGGCCAGCGACGGCGGATGCCACGGCTCAGGTCGGCAACCCCCATGAGCCACGGCCCTACGAGCAGAAACGCGCGCAACGGGTCCGCCCTGGCGGCCTCATCGCGACCATGATGCGGCCTGGCTACACGGTCGACAGCCCCGCCGAGCGAACCATCGTGTTCGGCCGCGACGGCTACCRCAGCCTTGTCCTTGACGAGCTGTGGACCCGCTATGACCAGGGGTTCTGGGATCGGGTGTTCGAATGGCTTCGCTTCCTCGTCCGCGCRCCCGACATGGAGCTGCGCGCCCAGGTCGCACGCGGCCTCGCGGAGCTCTACCGGCACAGTGGCGCGGACGTCGAGAACGAGCTTCTCGTCCCATGGTCGACCGGGTCAGCAACGCAGCGGATGTCCCTCGTCTTCACGCTGTCGTGGATGTGCAACGACCCGACGCTACGTGCGCAGGCACTGCGGCTCACCCTGCGCTGGGCCGAGGCTCCCAACATCCGCCGCCGGATGACCGCGGCTTTGGCGCTCGCCGGGGAACTCGGCCTGCGCTACCCGGCCGATGCCCGTGATTGGTTGTGGCACCTGGCCACCCAGCGAGGAGCCGTCGGCGACGTCGCCACCGCCTCGTTCGGCGTCCTGTTCGCGAACACCGTGGAAAACGGATCCGGCGCGGCGAAGTTGCTAACCCTCCTGGCCCGCGAGGTCGACGGGCACGACGTCGCCAAGGATGGCTGGTGGGCCCTGCACCGCGCCTGCGAGGTAATCCTCTCCCTCCTCCGGGCCGGTGGGCGCTCCACTGGGGAGCAGGGCGACGCGGAGCCCGCACTGCTCACCCTCCTGCGCCGACGGCCGAACCGGTGTGAGGTGGCCGGCCGGCTGTGGGCGGAGGTGCTCCAGAGCCGGCCGCACCGCGGCGAGGCGATCACGCTTCTGGCACGCATGCTGCAGGACCTCKCCGACCACGGGGACCCCGACGGCCTCACCAAGCGACTCGGTGACGCGATCGGGACGTGGCTGCCCGCCGAGTTCCACGACGAGCTGGTCGAGGACCTCACCGCACAGCACACCGGACCGCGTACAGACGTCATCTCCCTTCTCGACATCCTGATCGGCGCCGTCAGGTGCGGCACGACGCAACGGAGAAGCCTTCGATGAACGCACCGCCGTACCCCATCGTCGAGCACCGGACGCTCGACCCAGTCCAGAGGCGAATGATGCGCCGCGGCCGTCGTAACGCCGCGGACCTGCCGAAGCCGGGCGCCGGGACCGTCCTCGTCCTGCAGACGGACCGGCGGTTCGAGATAGTCCCCGCTCGGCACCTCAACGGCCGCGAGGAGGCCGTGCTGGACGCCGTCGCCGTCTACCTGGTCGACGTGACGCGCAACCGGCGGGTGTCCGTATACCTCGAAATACCCTCGTTCGGCGCGACCGGCGACTTCAACCTTCGGGTCGTCTTCTCCTGCACGGTCCAGGATCCGGTCGCCGTGGCACGTGACAACGTCGAGGATGTGGCGGGCCAGTTGCACGACCACATCAGCGAGGACCCGAAGCTCCACGAGATCGGTTACGACTATGACGTCGACAACGCCGAGGACATCGTCGAGGTCCGGCAGCAGGCACAGGCTCGGGTGACCGCGTGGTGCTCGGTGCGGCCGCCGCAGATAGCCGGCATCGCAGTGCGGCTGATCAATGTCGAGGTGCCGACACCCGAGGACCTGCGTCGCCACAAGGGCGAGTTGCGGACCGAACTGCAGCGGTACGAGCTGGACAGCGCCCGGGACGGTCATCTGATCGTTCGCGCCGAGAAGTACGAGGAGGTTGTCGCCCGCGGACCACAGAGCATCGAGGCGATCGCGCTCGTCAAGGGCGAGGTGGGCGCCCACGATCTTGCTGTCCGCGAGCGCGCCCGACGGCACGACGAGATCCGCCTCATGGCGGAGGTCCTGGACACCCTCGGCAAGAACGGCCAGCTGGACCGGATGAACTTCGACCCGCGCCGGATCGCGGAGGAGCTCAGCGAGCGGCTCGCCGGATCCCGGACTCCGCTCGCGCCAACCCACACGCCCGAGTTGTCCCGAGGCGCGGACGGCGCGGTGCGGCCCGGTCCGGACCACGGCGCCGCGGACGGCGGCGGCAACGTCGACGGGCGCTCCTCACGCCCCGCGGTGAGCTCGTACTTCGACGATGACGACGACCATGACTCCAGCGCCGGCCGGTAGCCGATGACGATCACGGACGACGAGCTTTCGAGGCTCGCTGAGGCGCAGACCCCACGCGACCGTCACTCGCCGGGACGCCGGACAGACCCGCACCTCGAACGGTCGGCGATCGGCTGGAGTCCCGGCAGGCGGCTACGGATACTCGCCGGCGTCGACGAGGACATTCTCGACGAGGTCCCGCAGGAGAGGGCACGCTACACGTCACTCGGTGGCGTCGTGCTGGGAACGGCAACGCTCGCGGCTTTCTCCATGTCGCTGGCGGTGGGTGAGGCCGCCGGGGGCCTGCGCTGGTGGTGYTTCCTACCGGCGCTCGTCTGGGGGGCCTTCGTCTGCAATCTGGATCGCTGGCTGGTCACGAGCTCCATGGGCACCCGATGGCGCAGCAAGGCCACAGTGTTGGTTCCCCGGCTGCTGCTCGCCTTCTTCTTCGGCGTTGTCGTCGCGGAGCCGGTGATCCTGCATGTGTTCAGCTCCGCCATTCTCCAGGAGATCCGAGACGCGCGAAGCGACGACGTGAAGTCCTACCGGAGCCAACTGGTCACCTGCAATCCAGTGCCCGGAACGCCCGCGGGGGCGACGCTCGCGGCCCCCTGCGACACCTTCAAGATCACGATCAAGGGTGACCTGCCTGGCATCCTCAGCCAGCTCGCCTCTCTGCAGGCACAGAAAAGCACCCTCGACCCCGCCGTCACCACCGCCGCGAACCAGCTGAACCAGCTGAACGACACCGCGCGCCTCGAATGCACTGGATCTTCAGGCCCCGGGCTCACCGGGCGGGCCGGGGTGGGGCCGAACTGCGAGCGCGACCGGCAGAAGGCGGACGAGTTTCTCACGACGAGCAAGCTGGCCGACCGGATCATCCTGCAGTCGTCGCTGGGCACACAGATAACGACTCTCCAGGGAACGGTCAGCCAGGCGACCACGGAATACACGAAGGAGCGGGACCGGCAGATCGAGGCGATGGTCGCCGAGCGGCAGGGGCACCAGCGGAATATCGGGTTTCTCGAGCGGGTGGAGGCCCTGAGTGCACTTGCCGCCCATCACGGCACTGTCGGGGTCGTCTCGTGGCTCCTGCGTGCGTTCCTCGTCATCATCGACTGCCTGCCTGTGCTGGTAAAATTGCTCAGCGGAACCACCCGGTACGAACGCCTCGTCGACGAGAAGCTCGCGAGCGTCGAACGCAACTTCCAACGGCGACTGAGTGTCGATGACCACGAGGCCGAGCAGCGCACTCAGGCCGACAAGGATGACATCGACCTACGCTACCGGCGGCGATCCGCTCGCCGCGACGCGGACACCATGGCCGAGGTGGATCGGTTGGCCGAACGCCTGCTGCGTAGCGAGCGTKCGGCCGAGGGGCGCACCTAAGACCGGCCCCCGTCCGAGGCATGGGCCGCCTGGCACAAACGCGGCAGGCAGGCGTCGTCGTGGTCGATCAGGGCGAGGAAGTCCGGCCAGCCGCCGCCGGGCGATCGGGTGAGACGGCCCCACGGTCAGAACATCCTGGTCAAGATCTCGTCGCCCATCTGGACCAGGTCCACCAGGGTGCCCTGGCGGACGAGGCCCGAACGGTCGGGCGGTGCGGCCGGGACGCATACCGCTGCGCAACTGGGCATGCTCCGGATCTCACGGGCCTTGCCCGCGTGGAGCCGGTCAGTGTCCCCCGACAGGGGGCAACTCGCGGGGAGGTCTACGGTCAGGGCCGACAATGCACCTATTTGCGCGAAGCGTCTGCTTTTCAGGCAGAAACGGGCGCGCAAAGCGGGCATTCCGTCGGTCCGACCCCGCGAAGGCACCCATGGACAACGAGACGCCACGGCCGCCGGCCGCCGGCGGATGGCCAGCGGACGCGCCACCCCCCACGGCCGCGAGCTGGGCACCCCCGACCGGACAACCGGTGGCGGCACCGCCTACCGGACTACCCGCCGCCGGAACCGTGCCGCCCTGGCCGCCGCCCGGCGGTCAGGGCGTGCCCGGCTCGTCTCCCTCGCCGCCGGCCCCGAGCAGGCCGCCACGGCGCGCGGGTGTCGTGGCCCGCCGGGTGCTCGGCGTAGTCGTCGCCCTCGCCATCGCGGGCGGGGTGCGCTACGGCATCTCGCGGGCGTTCCACCACAACGATCATGACGACGTCATCCCGTCCTCGTCGGACTCCTCCGCGGCGGCCTCCTTCGCCGTGGGCGGCTGCGTGAAGATCACCGTGCAGCCTCGGGTGCTGGCGAGCAACCCGCGTAACGGCGAGTTGAAGTCGCAGCCCGAGTACGGATCGGTGAAGTGCGCCGACAGGACCGCCTACGCCAAGATCACTGCGCTGGATGTGGCCGACGGCAGCACCGTGAACCCGCTCGGCGGCACCTCCTCGGTGGCCGACGTCGGCTGCCCACCGGACACCGACGAGATCGTCGCGCTGACGAACGGCTTCAGCGGCCAGAAGAGCACGGGCTGCCTGCGCAACCTCGCCGCGCCGCACCCGGGTGACGCGGGTGGAGGCGGAGGGCTGATCCGCGCCGGTGACTGCCTGCAGGTGTTCGACAGCTACTCGGACGACCTCTCCGAGGTGCCCTGCACCAACGAGGAGTGGACCGCGGGTGGCGTGAGCTTCGGCAAGGTGTGGTTCGGCAGGATCGACGGCCGGGTGGACGCGAAGATCCAGTGCCCGCCGGAGGCGACCTACTCCGTGGAGATCCAGTCCTCAGGCCAGGGGGTCCTCTGCGTGGCGAAGGACGGTGGCTGGCTGCCGGGTGTCGGGGACTGCGTCGACACGAGCAGCTTCTATTTCGCCATTCCGTCCGCGCAGCCGCGGCGACGCCCCTGCACCGACCAGGACCTGGCCACCCAGATCACCGCTCTGGTCCCCGCCGGCCAGTCCTGTCCGGCCGGCTCGTCACCCAGCCGCCTGCCCGGCTTCCTCCAGACGGCCTGCGGACGCCGTCTGTGACGGCGCCCCGGTCTGGCCGCGCCTGCCGGGGCACCGGCCAGGCGCCTTCCAGGCGGGCGGTCGCGCCGACCAGCGCCTACGCGCGGACCAGGCTGGCTAGAAGATCGTCGTAGGCGGACAGCGGCGGGATGACGGCGGACGGGTCCTTGCCCGCGTCATCCCAGCGCCGCACCGCCGCGGCGTCCTCGGCGTGTCCGCCCGCCTGGAAGGCGGCCAGCTCGTCGCCGTCGAGCGGGCCGCCCTGCATCGCCAGCGTCCTGCGGGAGATCGGCGACAGGATGTCGTAGTAGCCGGGGTCGACGGCGCAGAGATAGCGCTTCGCGTCGACATGCAGGCGCACCGGTTCGGTCACCTCCGGTCCGAACCAGCGGGCCAGCCACGCGGCCCCGGTGTCCTCGTGCCGGATGTCGTCACCGCGGGCCAGCGCGGCGGCCGAGTCGCGGTCCAGCATGTGGCCGACGTCGTGGAGCAGGGCGGCCGCGACGAGCGCGGGCGCCGCGCCGGCGGCGACGGCGCGGGCCCCGGTCCGCAGCGAGTGCCCGGCCACCGAGACCGACTCGCCCAGGTACTCGGACGAGCTCGCCGCGTCGAACAGCGTGTGGATGGCGGCGAGCGCCTCGGCCGCGCTCATCGGGCCACCGCCGGCGCGGTCGCCCTCGCGGTCCGTYCCGCCGCGGTCCGTGCCGCCGGCACAGGCGTCAGGGGTGCGACGGACGCGGCCGTCGCCGGGCGCCGGGCGCCACCGCCGTCGCGGCGCAGCACGTCGAGCGTGCCGCGCAGCCCGTCCATGTCCACGTAGCCGCCCTGCAGGTGGCGGCCGCCGCCCGCCGGGTCCGGCCGGAAGGCGGTCCGCCCGTGCAGCACCCGGGTGTTGTCGAAGATCAGGCAGTCGCCGGGCGTCAGCCGCAGGGTGACAGCCAGTTCGGGCGCCTCGACCACGGCGGCGAACGCGGCGAGCGCCCGGTAGACCTCGGCGACCTGGTCGGGCTCGACCTCGGGTGGCTGCAGGGCCCGGTCGTTCCAGCGGACGTGCGTCACGGCGCCCTCGTCGTCGATCGCGATGACGGGCGCGCGGGCGGTGAGGATGGTCGTCGGCCCGTCGTAGCGGAACGGAAGCCAGACTCGGGTGAGTGTGTYGAACGCGGCCGGGTCGACGTCGCGCAGCCGGCTCGCGGCGGCGAAGCCGTCGATGAGCGTGGTGTCTCCGCCCTCGCCCGCGGCCCGCAGGCAGTGCAGAAGCTGCACGGTCGGCGCGGGGTCACGGTAGGGATTGTCGGTGTGCGGCGCGAGGGCGGCACCCGTGTAGGCGAGGTGCTCCGGGTCGGCCTCGATGCGAACGTCGAAAAGCTTGCCGTAGTTCGTCTCCCGGACGAACCCGAAGGTGCGGGCGACAGTGAGCACCATCCCGGACCGCACGGGCACCTCGGTGAGGATCGCCGCGCCCAGCGCCGAGACCGCGCCGAGCGTCGTCATCATGGCGACCGGTGAGCGTAGGTAGGCGTCCCAGGCCACCCGCGGCGGCCCGGCCGGCAGGTCGGCGGCGGTCCACGGCACCCGGCCGCGCTCGGACTGGTCCCCGACCCGGGCCGCTCGCCCAGGGGCGCTGCGCGCCAGCCAGTCCAGCTCGAACGTCGCCCGATGGCCGTCGGGCGCGAACACGACGGTCAACCTGCCCTCCGCCAGCTCGTGGTGCTCGAYGGCTGTGTCCGCGAACAGCCGTGCCACCCGCGCCGACCCCACCAGACGCTGCCCGGTTCCCGGGTGCCGGCACTCGGCGCATCCGCACGCGTCGCGCAGCCACAGCGCCGGCAACACCAGATCATCGATCGTGAGTACGCTGACCGGCCCCGCCAAGCTCATCGCCCCAGCATTCGCCCGCGCCGCGACCGGATGATGACGTCATCCTGAACTGCCGCGAACACCCAGCTGACGACTCCGCCCGAGCCGGCGGCTCAGGGACGGTCAGGGGCGGGCCAGCTCCGTCTCGATCAGGCGGCGGGAGCGCGCGGCGGGCGGGGCGGTGCGGACGGCGAGCTCGAAGATCGCGGTGCTGAAGACCACGACGACGGCGAGGTCGACCCAGAAGGGGATGACGGCGAGACCGCCGCCGAACTGGCCGAGCCAGGAGATGACGGTCAGGCCACCCAGCCACGGCACCAGCCACAGCGCCGAGCGCCATTCCAGCGCGGGCCAGCGTCCCGCCGGCTGGGTAGCCCGGTAGCCGGCGAAGACCACGAACCCGGCGACGATGCCGATGGCCAGCTTCTGGTCGTTCTCCCACCCGGCCCAGTAGACGATCAGGTTCGACGTGGCGAACGCGACCCGGGACAGCACGGCGGCCATCGGCAGCCGATAGGGGCGTGGCCGTTCGGCGTCGGTGCGACGCAGCACCATCAGGGCGACCGGGGCGAAAGCATAGGTCAGGAACGTCGCCGAACTGATCAGCGTCACCAGCTGCTGCCAGCCCGGGAACGGCAGGAACATCACCAGTCCGAGGCCGTACGCGAGCAGGATGGCGCCCACGGGGGTGCCGCGGYGGTCCAGCCGGGTCAGGCCGCCCGGAAGATAGCCACCCCGGCCAAGCGAGTACGCGAGCCGGGCCGACGTACCCACGTAGATCAGCGCCGTGCCCCCAGGAGAGACCACCGCGTCGATGTAGAGCAGCACGGCCAGCCAGGTGAGCCCAAGCCCGGTCGCGATCGTCGCGTAGGGCCCGTAGTCACCCTCGCCGACCGGATGCCCCCAGCCGCCCGCGATCCACGCCGGGTCGAGCGCTCCCAGGAAGGCGACCGCGAGCGCGAGGTAGACCGCCGTGCCGAGCAGCGTCGCCAGGATCACGGCACGCGGGATGTCCCGGCCCGGGTTACGCGCCTCGCCGCCCATCTGGACGGCCTGCTCGAAGCCCTGCAGCGCGAACACGACGCCGGCCGGCAGCGCCGCGAAGATCCCGTGCACGCCGTACGGGGCGAATCCGCCACCCGCGTGGAAGYTCCCCGGTGTGAAGGCGACGGCCAGCAGCGTGGCGACGGCCAGCACCGGTACCAGGAACTTCCAGACGACCGTGACGGCGTTCGTGTCCGCGAGCCGCCGCACGCCCAGGACGTTGATGACCGTGCACACCCCGAGCGCGGCGGCCCCGAGCACCAGGCCCGTGYCGGTGAGGGTGCCGTCCGGACTGACAAGCCCCGGCCAGACGTTGTTCAGGTAGGACAGCGCCGCCTCGGCCTCGATCGGAGCCAGCGCCACGGCCTGGATCCAGGCGAGCCACCCCGCGACGAACCCGGCGAGCGGGCCGAGCGCCAGCTGGCTGTAGCGCGCGCTGCCGCCGGCGACCGGATAGGCGGCGCCCAGCTCGGCGTGTACCAGCGCCAGGCCGATGATCAGAACGCCGGCCAGCACCCAGGCGACCAGCGACGCTGGGCCCGCGACCCGGGCGGCCGTCAGCGCGCCCAGCAGCCAGCCGGAGCCGATGATCGACCCAAGCGAGACGAACGTCAGCCCGAGCAGACCCAGGTGCGGCGTCATCTTCCCGGTGCCCGGCGGCACGGCCATGGGCGGCACAGCCTCCGGGTCCTGATCTGACGAGCCGCCGCGCGAGGTCAGGTGGTCCGGGCCTGACGGCCGCGGCAGCTCGATTCCGCCGCGACGCGTGGCCGGTTGTCTCTCGTAAATGGCCGACCGCCCCCACTTTCCAGATATCGCGACCATCGAAGAACACACCAGAAAGTCCCGCTGCCCAGTGTCCGACTAACCGGCGCGCGCCGCGCGCCGGAGAACCCGGGAACGGCGGGATGATTTCCCGACAAATGCTTCCGCCCGCCCTTGGGCGCGCCTTTTGACAACCAGGAAACCGCATGACAGGACCACCCTCGTCAGGAAGAATGCCCCGCATGCTGCTGACCCTGACCACGACCGCGCGTCCCGCGACCGATCTCGGGTTCCTGCTGCACAAGCACCCCGACCGGGCTCAGCGGTTCGACACGGCGGCTGGCGGGGCCCATGTCTTCTACCCCGAGGCGACCGAGGAGCGTTGCACGGCGGCGCTGCTGCTCGACATAGACCCCGTCGGCCTGGTCCGGGGCAAGGACGGAGGCGGGCGCGGCGGCGGTGGCGGCGGTGGCGGCGGCCCTGAGGCCCACTACGTCGACGACCGGCCGTACGCGGCCTCCAGCCTGCTCGCGGTCGCGATGGCGGCCGTCTTCTCCACGGCGATGGCCGGGATCTGCAAGGCCCGGCCGGAGCTGGCCGCGACGCCGATCCCCCTGGAGATCCACGTCCCGGCGCTCCCCTGCCGGCGTGGCGGGGCGCCCCTGGCCGAGCGCCTGTTCACGCCRCTCGGCTGGCGGGTGGACGCCGTTCCCGCCCCGCTCGACCCGCTGTTCCCGGAGTGGGGCACCGCCGCGCACCACGACGTGACGCTCACCGGGACGGTCAGGCTGGCCGACGCGCTCACCCAGCTCTACGTCCTGCTGCCGGTCCTCGACGACGGCAAGCACTACTACGTCGGCCGCGACGAGATCGACAAGCTGGTGCGCGAGGGCGCCGCCTGGCTGCCGGGCCATCCGGAGCGCCACCTCATCGCCCGCCGCTACCTCGCCCACCGGGCCGGCCTCGCCTCGGCCGCGCTGTCCCGCCTCGGCGGCGTCGAGGACATCCCCGACGAGAGCGTCTCCACCGGCTTCGAACCGGACCTGCTCGCCTCCGAGACCGAGGCGGAGGCGGAGGCGCAGCCGGAGGCGCAGGCGCAGGCGCAGGCCCAGCCGGATGCCGAGAACGAGGTGGGGGCCGCGAACGCCGGGGCGACCGGCCCCGAGCCGCCGGCTGAGGCGCGGGACGAGTCGGCGCGGGAAGGATCCGCGCGGGACGAGCCGCCGGAGTCACCCGACGAGGCGACGGCCCAGCGCCCGCCGTCGCTGGCGACGCTGCGGCGCCGCGCGATCCTCGACGTGCTGCGGGCCGCCGGCGCGCGCAGCGTCGCCGACCTCGGCTGCGGCGACGGGAAGCTCGTCGGGGACCTGCTCGCCGACCCGCGCTTCGCCGAGATCGTGGCGGTCGACGTCTCGCACCGCGCGCTCGAGCTGGCCGCCCGCCGGCTGCGGGCCGACCGGCTGCCCGACCGGGCGCGGGCGCGGCTGCGGTTCGTCGCGTCGTCGCTGACATACCGGGACGCCCGGATCGCGGGCCTCGACGCCGCCGTGCTCAGCGAGGTCGTCGAGCACGTCGACCCGCCACGGCTGCCGGCGCTCGCCGCCGCCGTCCTCGGTGAGGCCCGCCCGCGGCTCGTCGTGATCACCACGCCGAACGTCGAGTACAACGTCCGTTACGAGGGGCTGGCACCCGGCGCGCCGCGCCACCGCGACCATCGGTTCGAGTGGACGAGGGACGAGTTCGCCGCCTGGGTCAAGGACCTCGCCGCCCACTACCCCTACACCGCCCGCCTCGGTGGGGTCGGCGCCGCGGACCCGGAACTCGGCGCGCCCACCCAGCTGGCCGTCCTGGAGAGGATCGGTGACGCGCGATGACCGACGCACCGGCTGAGGCACCAGCTGTGATCGCGATTCCCGAGGTCTGCCTCGTCGTGCTCGTCGGCGCGTCCGGCTCGGGAAAGTCGACGTTCGCCCGCACCCACTTCCTGCCGACGCAGGTGCTCTCGTCGGACTTCTGCCGCGGGCTGGTCGCGGACGACGAGAACGACCAGTCCGCGACCGGCGACGCCTTCGAGGTGCTGCACTACATCGCCGGGAAGCGGCTCGCCGCGGGCCGGCTCACCGTCGTCGACGCGACGAACGTCCAGCGGCACGCCCGCCAGTCCCTCGTCGAGCTGGCACGCGCGCACGACGTGCTGCCGGTGGCGATCGTGCTCGACCCGCCCGAGCGGGTCTGCCTGGAGCGCAACGCCGCCCGCCCCGACCGCGACTTCGGCCCGCACGTGATCCGGCGCCAGCGCGCCGACCTGCGCCAGTCGCTGCGCGGCCTTGCCCGGGAGGGCTTCCGCCACGTCCGGGTGCTGCGCTCGGAGGCCGAGGTCGCGGCGGCGACCATCACCTACACGAAGCTGTTCAGCGACCTGCGGCACGAGACCGGCCCGTTCGACGTGATCGGCGACGTCCATGGCTGCCGCGCCGAGCTCGAGACACTGCTCGTCGACCTCGGGTACAAGCTGCGCCACGACGAGGCGGGGCGCCCGGCCGGCGCGCGCCACCCGGCGGGGCGGCGCGCGGTGTTCGTCGGCGACCTGGTCGACCGCGGGCCGGACACGCCCGGCGTGCTGCGCCTCGCGATGGGCATGGTCGCCGACGGCACCGCCCTCGTCGTGTGCGGCAACCACGAGAACAAGCTGGTCCGCGCGCTGCGCGGGAAGAAGGTGACGGTCTCGCACGGGCTCGCCGAGTCGCTCGCGCAGCTCGACGCCGAGGGCGCCGAGTTCCGCGACCAGGCCACGGCGTTCTGCGACGGGCTCGTCGCGCACTACGTCCTTGACGGCGGGCGGCTGGTCGTCGCGCACGCCGGGCTCAAGGAGGCCTACCACGGCCGCGCGTCGGCCCGGGTCCGTTCGTTCGCGCTGTACGGGGACACCACCGGCGAGACCGACGCGTACGGCCTGCCAGTGCGCTACCCGTGGGCGAACGACTACCGCGGCACGGCGACGGTCCTCTACGGCCACACTCCCGTGCCCGAGCCGGAATGGGCGAACAACACCCTCTGTCTGGACACCGGCTGCGTCTTCGGCGGCCGGCTGACCGCGCTGCGTTACCCGGAGCGAGAGCTGGTCTCGGTCCCGGCCGCCCGCGTCTACTTCGAGCCCGCCCGCCCCCTCGCAGAGTCCACGCCGGCGACGAGCCCGGACGGGCCGGACACAGCCACCCCGACGGTCGCGGACCCGGCGTCGGCCGAGGCGCTGCTGGCCGCGCTGTCACCCGTCACCACCGCCACCACCGTCGCCACCGACGTCGACCCGGTCACGAACGACCCGCATCGGCAAGGTGACCTGCTGGACGTCGCCGACGTGCTCGGCCGGCGGGCGGTCGAGACGCGGCACGGCGGGCGCGTGCAGATCCAGGCGGAGAACGCGCTGGCGGCGCTGGAGGTGATGAGCCGGTTCGCGGTCGACCCGCGCTGGCTGGTCTACCTGCCTCCGACGATGAGCCCGCCGCCCACGTCCACGCTGCCCGACTACCTGGAGCACCCGGTCGAGGCGTTCGAGACCTACCGATCCGACGGCGTCGACGAGCTGCTGTGCGAGGAGAAGCACATGGGCTCGCGCGCGGTCGCGGTCGTCTGCCGGGACGCGGGCGTCGCGGCGGCCCGGTTCGGCGCGACCGACGGGACCACCGGCGCGGTGGTCACCCGCACCGGTCGGCCGTTCTTCTCCCCCGTGCTGGCCGAGGAACTACTCGGCCGGCTGCGGGCCGCCGTGGCGGCGGCCGGGCTGTGGGACGAGCTGGGCGCCGACTGGCTGGTGCTCGACGCGGAGATCATGCCGTGGAGCGCCAAGGCCAGCGAGCTGCTGTCCCGGCAGTACGCCGCGGCGGGGGCCGCTGCCCGCGGCGCCCTGCCGGCCGCGGTCTCGACCCTCGCGGCGACCGCCGCCCGCGGGATCGACGTAGCC
Organism: Pseudofrankia asymbiotica; assembly: GCF_001983105.1. Taxonomy (GTDB): domain Bacteria; phylum Actinomycetota; class Actinomycetes; order Frankiales; family Frankiaceae; genus Pseudofrankia; species Pseudofrankia asymbiotica. The sequence continues at coordinate 44,356 of NZ_MOMC01000004.1, forward strand.
GGCCTGCTGGCCAAGACCCAGGACCGGCTCGACAACGCGGCGGCGTTCACGCGCGCCTACCAGCGCTACTGCTGGCCGACCGACGGCCTGGCCGGCGTGCGGATCGCGCCGTTCATGCTGCTCGCCAGCGGCCCGGCGGCCCGGGCGGCGGCCGGGACGACGTACGCCGACCGGCCGCACGACTGGCATCTGGCGGTCGCCGACCGCCTGGCCGCGGCCGACGGCGGCCTCGTCGCGACCACCCGGCGGATCCCGGTGCGGGTGAGCGACCCGGCGTCGGTCGCTCTCGCCACCGCCTGGTGGGAGGAGCTGACGGCCGAACAGGCTGGCGGCGAGGGGATGGTCGTGAAGCCCGCGGCCGGGCTGGCTCGCGGCCGGCGCGGCCTCGTCCAGCCGGGCGTCAAGGTCCGCGGCCGGGAGTACCTGCGGATCATCTACGGCCCGGACTACCTGCGCCCCGAGCATCTCGATCGCCTGCGCTCCCGCGGCCTCGGCCGCAAGCGCTCGCTGGCGTTCCGTGAGTACGCCCTGGGCCTGGAGGCGCTGGAACGCGCCGCCGCCGGCGAGCCCCTCTGGCGCGTCCACGAATGCGTCTTCGCGGTCCTCGCCCTCGAGTCCGAGCCCGTGGACCCACGGCTCTGACGCACCCGCCCTACCGCCCAGCCTGCGACGCCCCGCCTCTCACACCCCGCCTGTGACGCCCCAGCTCTGACGCCCCAGCTCTGACGCCCGGGCTGTGACGGCCGGGCTGTGACGGCCGTTGCTACAGCGGCTCGGGGGGGATGGCCTCGTACCGCCGGGCCAGCTCGCGCACGACGGGGTGGTCCTGAGGCCAGCGGACGTCGTCGATCGCCGCGACCGGACGCACGCCGGTCGCGGCGTTGGTGGCGAACGCCGCGTCCAGCCGGGGCAGGTCGGCGAGGGTGACGGCGGCCGTCGTCGCGTCCGCTCCGAGCGCCTGGTCGACGAGCCGCATGGTGACGCCCGGCAGGCATTCGGCGCTGGGCCACAGCACGCGGCCCCCGGTGACGAACCCGAGGTTGGACGTCGCGGCCTCGGACAGGACGCCGGCGGCGTCGGTGAACACCGCGTCGTCGAAGCCGGCGCGCTGGGCGGCCCGCCGCAGGCGCAGCGCGCCGAACAGCCCGACGTGCTTGACCTCGGGCAGGTCTCGCCGGTAGCACGCCGACCGCAGCCGCAGCCCGGGCGTCGGCGTCACCGCGGTGGCTCCTGTCTGGGGCGCGGGCGCGGGCCGGGTGGTGACGAGGACGCGCGGCACGGCATCGGCGCCGGGGCGGGCGAGCCGCAGGTCCGGGTCGAACACGGTGACGCGGACCACGACGGGCGCCGCGGCCCCGGTCACGGCGCGGCGGGCCAGGTACCGGACCCGGTCCGGGTCCAGCTCGGCGTCGAACAGCTGGCGGCAGTCGCGCACCAGGCGCTCCAGGTGCAGCGACAGCCCCCGCACCCGCCCGTCCGCCACCTCCATCGAGGTGAAGTGCCCGTAGTTGACCAGCGCGAGCGCCTCGAGCTGGTCGACGCCGACCGCGCGGCCGTCGAGCTCCTTCATGCCCACCAGTGTGGCATCCGGCTCTCGCCATGCCGCCACGCCACTACCACGGCGGCATTGGTGGTAGCACCACCCGACGGCACAGGTAAATACGAGTAAAGGCATTCAAGAAAACACGCGGAAGCGCGTTCGACGAAGGGTGTCCGTCGCGGCGACAATGTCTCCAAACCACCTCCGGCAGGCTCTTGACCAGGGGATAGTGTCGTTTACACGTCAACTCAGGGGGTGTTCGATGTCCGCTCGACGTCATTCCTGGATGCATTGCCCGAGGCTCGCATACGAATAACCTCGTCGAGGTTGAGAGCCGAACAGAACCAAGGATGTGTCACGATGTCGAGCACCATCTCCGATTCGGAAATCGAGCTGTACCCCGCTCTCGCCCTGGGCGCCGAGCCGGACGTCGCGACGCTGCGCGCCACGGTCCGTGGGGCCGTCCTCGAGCCGGGCGACGAGGGCTTCGACGAGGCGCGTGGCACCTACAACCTCGTGGTGGACCAGCGTCCGGCGCTGATCGTCGTACCCGCCGACGCCCAGGACGTCGTCACCGTCATCCGGTACGCGAGTCACCGCGCGATGCGGGTCGTCCCGCAGCGCACCGGCCACAACGCCGAGCCGCTCGGCGACCTGGCGGGCGCGGTCCTGCTGCGGACCGACGCGATGCGGGAGGTCCGGATCGACGCCGAGCGCCGCCGCGCGCTGGTGGGCGCCGGCGCCAAGTGGGAGGACGTCGTCCCCTCGGCCTCCGAGCTCGGTCTCGCCGCCCTGCACGGCTCCACCCCGGACGTGAGCGTCGTCGGCTACACGCTCGGCGGCGGCCTCGGCTGGTATGCCCGCGCGCTCGGGCTGGCCTGCAACAGCGTCACCGGCATCCAGGTCGCGACCGCGGACGGGGTGCTCCGGTGGGTCGACCCGGACGTGGAGCCGGAGCTGTTCTGGGCGCTGCGCGGGGGTGGCGGCACCTTCGGCGTGGTCACCGCGATCGAGTTCAGGCTCTACCCGGTCACCGAGGTCTACGCCGGCGTGCTGTTCTTCCCCTGGGAGCGCTCAGCCGAGGTGCTGCGCGCCTGGGAGGCCTGGACCCGGACCGTGCCCGACGAGATGACCTCCGTTGGCCGGATCATGCAGTTCCCGCCCTTCCCCGAGATTCCCGAGCCGATGCGCGGCAAGGCGTTCGTGCTGGTCGAGGGCGTGTACCTCGGCGACGAGGAGACCGGCGCCCAGCTGATGGAGCCGCTTCGCCGTCTCGGACCGCTCCTCGACACCTTCGCGATGGTTCCGCCCGCCGGAATCGCCGAGTTGCACATGGATCCGCCGCAGCCGCTGCCCTACCAGAGCGACAGCATGGTGCTGACCGACGTCACCCAGGCCGACATCGACCGGTTCGTCGACGCGATCGGTCCGGGCTCCGGCTCGCCGCTGGTCAGCGTCGAGATCCGCCACCTCGGCGGGGAGCTGGACCGGGTGCGGCGCGGCAGTGGCGCCCTGTCCCGGATGCCCGGCTCGTACATCCTCTTCGGCGTCGGCATCGCTCCCGACCCCGCGGGCGTCCAGACGGTCCGGCAGTGGCTCGCGACGATGAAGGAGTCGCTGCGCGACCAGGCCGGCGGCCTGTATCTCAACTTCACCGAGAAGGCGGTGGACCCGGCCGAGATCTTCCCGGTGGACGTCTACGAGCGTCTGCGGGCGGTCCGGGCGAGCGTCGACCCGAACGGTCTGATCCGCGCCAACCACGAGATCCCGGCCGCCCGCGACTAAGCGTGCTGGTTCCCTACCGATCGGTGGCGATTCCCTACCGATCGGTGGCGACGGTCAGCAGGACGACCGAGTCCTCGACGGCGGCGAGCGCGTGCCGCTCGGGCGGGATGGCGACGTGATCGCCGGCCGTACCGTCCCAGTCCCGCTGGCCCGCGGTCAGCCGGACGCGGCCGCGCAGCACCTGGAGGGTGGCCTCACCGGGGCTTTCGTGCTCGGCGAGCTCCTGGTTCGCCAGCAGGGCGAGGACGGTCTGGCGCAGGGAGTGCCCCTGCCCGCCGTACAGCGTGTGGGCGGCCCGGCCGGCGTGGGCCTGGCGCGCCAGCGTCAGTTGTTCCTCGGCGATCTCGGTCAACGAGGTCGTCTCCATCGCTGTCCCCCACTTCATGGATGGTTGGGCCTGTTCGGTCAGGCGGCGGCGAGCAGGAGGACGCCGCCCGCGAGGAGAGCCGCCACCTTGGCCGCCTCGAGGACGATGTATGCATGGTGGGCTGACGAGCGGGGGGCGTCCCGGCCGGCGAGAACCGCGTCGGAGCGCCGAGTCAGCCTTGGCCGGACAACGGCCAGCTGAACGGCGAGGACACCGACGGCCACCGCCAGAACGACGAGGGCGGCCAGGCGAGGGGAGTCGACCGCCAGGAGGACGACGACCACCCCGGCGAAGGCCGCCTCGGYCGTGTTGAGCGCCCGGAACACGAGCCGGCCGATACCGAGCCCGATCGGCACGGTCACCCCCGGAGCGCGGAACTTCAGCGGCGCTTCGAGGAACGAGATCGCCAGTACCATGCCCAGCCACACGAAGATGACCGCGACRGCTACCGACTGCCCAGCACTCATGACCTGCCTCCCACGGGGGCCAGATGGGCGACACACAGGTCCGGCTCGGCGAACGGCTCCAGCCGATCCACCGTGAGCGGCGCGTCCCAGGCGTCCAGGGCACCACGCATCACGCCGAGATGTATCGGGCACACCACCTCTGCCCGCGTCCTGGTCAGCTCGAGAAACGGGCAGTGTCGCAGCCGGACCGGCGGGGCCGAGTCGGCGTCCGCGCCGGCAACGGGTGGCTCGGGGGCGAAGCCCAGGCCGTCGAGCAGCCGGACCAGCCGCGCGACCGGTCGCTCCCAGCTGGCCGCGGCTTCGGCACGAACGCCACCGGCCCGGTCGCCGTGGGCGGGCACTGCCGAGGCGGGCACTGCCGAGGCGGGCACTGCCGAGGCGGCCCGCCGTCCCCAGGCCCGGCCGGCCTCGATCGCGCGGACGCCCGGGTCGGGGCCGGCGGCCAGGCTCTCGGTGAGGATCTCGGCGAGGACCCGGAAGTGCCGTGGCCCGCCCGGGTCCATCCCCCGCACCGCCCGGAAGAGCGCGCGCGGCCGGCCCGGGCGGCGTCGGTCGGGTGGGGCCTGTTCCGCCTGCCCGTTCGCGACCAGCGTCTCCAGGTGGAACCGGATGGTGTTCGGATGGACGCCCAGCTCGTCGGCGATCTCGACGATGCCGCGAGGTGTGCGCGCCGCCCTGAGGATCCGCAGCACCTCGAGCCGCCGGCCGTCCGACGACAAGCCGTCACGGCGGTCCCGTTCGCCTTCGTTCGCCACAGCGGTTAATTTACACAAGTCCAACTTGTAAAAACGGGCACGGAGGACAAGCATGGCCCAGCACCCCACCACCTCGCTCCCGCGCGTCCTGGTCAACACGGGCGATCTCTCGGCCGGCGTCGGGGAGCCGGCCGTGGCGGGCGCGGTCTGGAAACTGCCCGTCAGCGAGCACGACCTGGATTCCAACATCATCGCCCTGCCGCCGGGCGGGACGATAGAGGAACACGTCGGCCCGGACGTCGACGTGCTGGTCCACGTCCTCGCCGGCTCGGGCACGCTCTTCACCGAACGCGACAGTCTCGATCTCGTGCCAGGCGCCCTGCTGTGGCTTCCCCGGCGCTCCCGCCGCCGGCTGGCCGCCAGCCACGAAGGCCTGCGCTATCTCACCGTCCACCGCCGCCGCCAGGCTCTCGTCGTGGGATCGGCCCCGCCGCCGGGTGCCTGATGACTCCCCGGACCGGACCGCGGCGGACGAGCTGAGCGAGCCGGGCTACAGCCAGTCGCGGCGTTTGAAGATGGCGTACAGCGTCACGCCACAGGCGACGAGGATCGCGACGCTGACCAGGAAACCCCATTCCTTGCCGAATCCCGGATAGGGCACGTTCTGGCCGTAGAAGCCGGTGATCGCCGTCGGTACGGCGATGATCGCCRCCCACGCGGTCAGCCTTTTCATAATCAGGTTCAGCCGGTTGCCCTGGATCGTCAGGTTCGTCTCCAGGATCGTCGTGACGAGGTCGCGCAGGCTCTCGGTCCACTCCGTCGCCCGCAGGACGTGGTCGTAGACGTCCTGGTAGTAGGGCGCCATCTCGGCGTCGACCACGTGCAGGTCACGCCGCATGATCGTGTTGACGACCTCGCGCATCGGCAGGACGAGCCTGCGCAGCAGCACGAGGCTCTTGCGCAGCTGGTAGCTACGCCGCTGCACCGCGCCGTCCTGCGGGCGCTCGTCGAACAGCATGTCCTCGAGGGTCTCGATCTCGGTGTCGAGCGACTGCACGGCGTTGAAGTGCTGGTCGACGATGAAGTCGAGGAAGCCGTGCACCAGGTAGCTGACGCCGAACTGGGCGAGATCCGGGTCGGCCTCGCCCCAGTGCGCGATCAGGCCGTCGACGTCGAACCCCTCGTCGGCGCGGACGGTGACCAGCGCGCGTTCGGTGATGAACGCGCCCACCTCATGGCTGGTCAGCTCGCCGCTGCCCTGGTCGAGGGTGACCGCGTACGCGTTCAGGAACAGGTGGCTGGGATACCGGTCCAGCTTGGGGCGCTCACGCGGGCTGACAGCGTCCTCGACGGCCAGCGCCGAAAGGTTCAGCTCGTCGCTGATGACGTGCAGCTCGTCGCCGCGCGGCGCGCACAGGTCGAGCCACACGACGGTGTCCGGTTCGGCGAGGTATTCGCTGATCCGGGCGACCGGGAACCCCTCGGCCTCCACCTTGCCGCCGCGGTACACCCGGGTGCGCGGCGGCTGCCGGCCCACCCGGTTCGCGGGGTCGGCGTCCGGGTCGACGCGGCACGAATACACCCCTGGTTCGCCCTCCCCGCCCATCCGGCTCACCTTTCTGTCCGATTTCCCCGGCTATTCCCGGCCCACAGCGACTCTCGCCGTCCGAGCGACCCGGTAAACACGGACGATGCGGACAGTTCATGGCCAGACCGGGACGGATCACTACCAGACCGGGACAGTTCACTACCAGGACAGCGGCACCCGGACGCCGCCGGCCGGACGGGGGGTGTTGGCCACCGGGTCGATGCCGCTCGGATCGTCGTCGCCCTTCAGCTGGGCCGCGACGACCTGGGCATCGTTCGGCACGTCGAACCAGATGTCGAGCGCCACGGCGTCGTGGGCGCCGATCGTCATGACGTCGGGCTGGCGTCTGATCCGCATCGCGTCGAAGCTGGGCTTGTAGCTCTTCCCGGCCGCGTCGACGAGGCGCTGGGCGCCGGTGTCGAGGTCGTGGAACGCCGTGTCGACGTTGTTGACGACGATGCCGAGCCGGCAGTACTGCCCGCGCGCCTCCCACTCGGCGTGCGTCCCGGACACCCAGTGCATTCCGCAGGTCAGCCCGATCGGCCGCAGCGTCATGTTCCCGTAGCGCGCCGCGGCCGCGTGCTGGACCTTCTCACCCGCCCAGGCCGGCCGGATCGGCGGCGGGGARTCGGGCGCTGACATCCGCCCCGCGAGAAATCCGGCCCCGCCCCCGACGGCCAGCAGCCCCACGGCGACACCGACGACCAGCACCCACCGCTTGGCACCCACCAGRCAGCCTCTTCTCCCGTGGCCACGCGCTGTCCGACACCCAGTAAATGGTGACAGAAATCCCACGACCTCGGGTGTCCAGCGGCCTCAACCAGAGGCACCTGGGGAAGCGGCGCCTAAACGACTTCCTTGGTGACGGCGAAATGCTCGGTGTAGCGGGCGGTGCGGCGGCGCAGCCCGGCCAGGTCCATGCCCGTGTCGGCGAAGGTGTACTGGTGGCCGCGGGGCTCGCGGGCGTAGTCACGCGCGAAGCGGGTCATCCGCGCGGCCGTGTCGTCGGAAAGCTCGAAGCCGAACCGGTCGTAGACGGCGCGCGCGGCGCCGAGCGGGTCCTCCATGAGATCCGCGAACCGCAGGTCGATGACCTGCCCGGCCGGCACCGTGCCGTCGAGGCGGGCGTCCACGGTCCGCTCGAGGCCGTCCAGGATCAGCTCGGCGAACTCCCCGCTGATCTCGGTCACGTCCACGTCGTCGGTGTAGAGGTGGCGCAGCGAGGCCAGCATGCTGGCGGTGGAGGCCATGACGAGGGCCGGGTCCCGATGGGTCTRCACCAGCAGGGCGCCCGGGTACTCGCCGATCAGCTGCGGAAGCGTCCACACGTGCGCCGGCGACTTCACCAGCCACCGGGTACCCGGGTGCTCGCTCTGCAGCAGCTCCAGGAAGCGGCGGTGCCAGGTGTACGAGGCGGCGACATGGCCGTCGCGCACGGCGTCGTGCGACCACCAGCGCAGGTAACCGGGTACCCGGTACTGGGTCGCGAAGATCGCGCTGGTGAACGCGCTGCCGGTGATCCGACCGCATTCCTGCGCGAGCCCGGCGCCGAGCTGGTGGATGGACCGGAACTCCGGGATGAACAGGTCGACGAGCCCGATGAGCTCCTCGGCCTGGGCGATCCGGGGGTCGGTCTCGTAGGTCTCGGTTCGCGGCGGTGGCAGCGGGGCCTCGACCTCCCAGGTCAACGGCGCCCGGTGGGCCGGGTCCTGGGCGAGGACGTCGAACAGCATGGTGGTGCCCGTCCTGGCCTGCCCGATGATGACGACCGGCGACGCGACGTCTCGTTCTCTGATCTCCGGGCGCGCGCGGTGATGGGCGACGATCCGCAGCCGGTTGGCCAGGTATCCGCCCATCTCGCCCGCCACGGCGACCTGGCCGAACTCGGTCAGTCTGCCGTCGTTCTCCAGGCTCTTGAGAAGGACGTCCAGTCCGTCGCGCCAGCCGTCGCCACCGAACAGCTCGTCGTCGCCGAAGTCGTCGAGGCCTGTGGTCTCGCGTGCCGACGCGAGCAGCTCATCCGGGGTCACGCTCACCAGACAACCACGCCCAGCTGACGGCTCCGCGACGGGGCGACAGTACGGGCGCTGGCCGATCACAAGCCGGCCACCAGCGAGATCGCGTGACAACCGTCCGGTGGGCTTCGTCACGCCCAACGGGACGGCAGAAGCCGGCCCGGGCTCGGGCCGGCTCCTGTGGTCCCAACGGCCTGATGGCTGGGCTCGGCCGGTCGGGCCGGTCAGTCGGCCGATCGGGCCGTTCCGGGTCGGCCGGCCGGATCGGGTCGGGCCGGATCCGGTCGGGCCGGATCGGTCGGGCCGGATCGGGTCGGGTCGGGCCGGGTCGGTGGGGGTCGGGTCGGTGGGGGTCGGGGTCCTTCAGGAACGCGGGACCTCGCCGCGCCAGGCGCCGGTCTGGTTGCCGGGGCCGCGCTCCTCGATGAATTCCTTGAACCGCTTCAGGTCGCTCTTCACCCGGCGGTCATCGACACCGGCGGCCGCCCCGACCTTCTCGGGCACCGAGTCCGGCTGCCAGTCGAGCTGGACCGTCACCCGGGTCTCGCTGTCGCCCAGGCGGTGGAAGGTCACAACGCCGGCGTGCTGGGTGCCACCGGTGCTCTTCCACGCGACGCGCTCGTCGGGACGCTGCTCGGTGATGGTCGCGTCGAACTCGCGCTGCGCCCCACCGATGCTGACCTGCCAGTGGGTGTGGGTGTCGTCGAGCTGGCGCACGGACTCCACGCCGCTCATGAAGTGCGGGAAGGACTCGAACTGGGTCCACTGGTTGTAGGCGGTGCGGACAGGCACTTCGACGTCGATCGATTCGGCGACTGTCGTCGTCATCGTCACTCCTCGCCGGTCGCGGTGCGGTGATGTCGCGGTGATACCTCGAGACACCTCGACCATCCCCGTCACGACACCACCAACACATCCGGCCACGTGGCGTGACGACGGCCATCATCGATGATCACGCTCGGACCCTTGCCTGCCTGGTCAGGCCAGGTAAGGCACGAACTGTTCGCCCCGCGTCGGCCTGGCGGACCCGGATCCGTCGCCGGGTCCTCTCCGCTCGTCCCTAGCGTGCCTCCCGTCCGGCCGTCCGATTGTCCGGCCGTCCGACCAACCGAACGGCGGCATGCGATGGGTGCGACACGCAGGCAGGTACTGACCGCGACCGGACTCGGCCTGCTCAGCGCGAGCCTCGGCCAGGCCGCCTGGGCCGGGACACCCGCGAGCGGTGCGGCTCAGACCGGCGCCAGCGCTGGGGCTGGCGCCGGCGCTGACGCTGGCGGGACGGCGGTCGGTCTTGGCCCGCTGGTTCCGGCCGGGCCGGAGCTGGCCCTCCCGCGCGGGTTCCGGTACACCTCGTTCGGCGCCGCCGGGACGCGGATGTCCGACGGCCTGGTCACCCCCGTCGCGCACGACGGGCAGGCACTGTTCGCGGCCGGCCGGGACACCATCCGAATCCTGCGCAACCACGAGATCGACCCCGACCTGCCAGGCGTGAAGCAGCAAAGCATCGGCAAGCGGGCCGCGTACGACAGGGCGGCCCCGGCCGGGGTGACTTCGTCCACCTACGATCTGGCGGCCGGCCGGCTGCGGGAGAGCTTCCTCGTCCTGAACGGGACGCTGGAGAACTGCAACGGCTCGCCGACGCCGTGGGGCAGCTGGCTGTCCTGCGAGGAGACGGTCGACGGGATCGATGCCGGTTACGAGAAGCCGCACGGCTATGTCTTCGAGGTCCCGTCGAGCGCCCGCGGGCCGGTCGAGCCAGTACCGCTGCGGGCGATGGGCCGGTTCGAGCACGAGTGCGCGCCGATCGACCCGAAAACCGGCATCGCCTACCTGACCGAGGACAACGGCGACCCTGGCGACGGTCTTTACCGMTTCCTGCCGGATCGCCTGGGCCGGCTCGCCGCCGGCGGACGGCTGCAGATGCTCGCGGTGCGCGGCGAGCCGACCTACAACACCGAGACCGGTCAGCAAGTCGGCGAGAACCTACCCGTCACCTGGGTAGACATCGCCCATCCCGACCCGGCCGACGCCGAGTCGTTCCCCGGATCGGTGTACAGCCAGGGCCGCGCCCGCGGCGGTGCTCGGTTCATCGGCCTGGAAGGCGCCGAGTGGGCGGATGGCGCGCTGACGTTCGTCGCCTCGGAGTCGGGTGACGCCGGCGAAGGGCAGGTGTGGCGTTACCGGCCGACCGGGCGGGACACCGGCGTCCTGACGCTGCTGTACGAGTCCAAGGATGGCAAGGTCCTCGACCAGCCGGACACGATCACGGTCGGYCCACACGGCGGCGTCCTGCTCTGCGAGGACGGCGACGGCGAGGACGAGGACAGCGGCGACAACTACCTGCGGCTGCTGACCCCTGCCGGCCGGATCGTCGACATAGCCAAGGTCATAGCCCCGCTCGACCTGCACCACTGGTCACCGGAGGACTTCCCGGAGCCCGGCGTGGTCGGGGCCAGCGAACTCTCCGGCGCCCGCTTCACCGCCGACGGCCACCGCCTCGTCATCAACGTGCAGTACCCGGGCCTCACCTGCGTCATCACCGGCCCTTGGTCAACCCTCGCCTAACCCAGCGGCGTTCGGTCAGGTTGCGCTCACCGACTCCCGGCGAGTCGCGGTGGGTGATTCCATGGACGCTGATGGCGGCCTGCGGCCGCGGCAGTGCCGCACTGCGACATGGCGGCACTGCGGCACTGCGGCACTGC
>NZ_MOMC01000039.1 GCF_001983105.1 Pseudofrankia asymbiotica
TCCGAGACTCTGGCGCCGACAGACCCACGGCACACCCATCCGTCCATGGGTTCTGGGGCCCAGGAGACCGGGATGCACCCCCACAAGCCATGGCCAGATCCGATGAGGGAATTGAGTAAATTCGGTTCCTCGCTCTGGCACGCGAGAACCCAATTGCTTTGGGACTTCTTGGTGATCGCAGAGCCAACCCTTGGAGCCCGACCGGGATCAGGCGGGGCGCCGCCCGGCCGCCTGTGCGGCCGTGCGGCCGGGCGGCCGTGTGCTCATCCTGTCCGACGTCAGAGTCACAACCAGCGCCGTTTCATGCCCCAGACGTCTGACACGACGCCCGAGATCGGGGGGCTGGTACGCGTGGAGAGAAGCGCCCGGGGCACCGCTCCGCTCTGGCCGTCCGTCCATCCATCCATGGGTTGTGGTGGATGGGAAGTCGGGATCCACCCCACAAGCCATGACCGGATCCGACGAGGGACCGTTTCGAATACGGTTGCTCGCTCCGGCCCCGAGAATCCCATCGGATCGCCGGCCGCCGTCGATAGCCGCCACCGCGGACAGGCTCATCACCGTCGACGCCGCCTACCCGGTGGCCGGACCTGCGACCTGATCGCGGTTGGGCCCTGCGGTGGTCACGATCTGGTCGGCCCGCTGACAACCACGGCGAGGCACGAACGGCGATCACCGAGGGGTGGCGGTTGGACGGCGGCGCTCGTGTAGGGAGCTGTGGGAAGCGGACAGTCAGCGAGTCAGCGAGTCAGCCAGTCCACGCCCGGTCCGGCGAACCGTTCACGGGGGCGCGGCGACAGCGTCCGYGAGCCGAGCAGAGACGCGGTGAGCCGGCCATCCGCCGTAGCGGGGCCATGCCGTCAGGTGCCGGTGGCGTGCCATCAGGTGCTGGTCGCCGCGGCGGCGGGCACCCCGGCGGCCGGTGGTGGGCGTACAGATCTGGCGCGCGCCAACGTTTACCCAAGGGCTTTGTAACGCGGACGGACAGGTCGGGGTCGGCTCGGTATTGTCCAGATTGAGGCGCTTGGTCGTGACCTGGCCGTCGAGCCCGCTGGGCGCGGCACCCAGGCTGCCGGCCCGCCGAGGGCTGGTCACCTCTCGGCCACCCCGTTGACGGGCCGGCCACCTGGACGGCCCTACTGGAACGGACATCTCCCAGGGCGGCGGACCATCGTGGACGACGGCAGGCAGAACGGCGTCGACGACGCGAGAATTGTCGACGACGCGAGCCTTTCTGACAGCCACACCCCGTCATTCACGGCTACCCAGTCGCTCGCCGCCCCGGCGCCGACGATCCGTCCGCTGACGACCAACCCCACGCCACCCACGCCACCCACGCCACCCACGCCACCCACGCCACCCACGCCACCCACGCCACCCACGCCACCCACGCCACCCACGCCACCCAC
>NZ_MOMC01000040.1 GCF_001983105.1 Pseudofrankia asymbiotica
TCCGTGTCCTCGATGAAGTCACCGAGGTGGGAGTCCTCCTCCTCACCGATCGGCGTCTCCAGCGAGATGGGCTCCTGGGCGACCTTCTGGATCTCCCGGACCTTGTCCGGGGTCAGGTCCATCTCCTTGSCGATCTCCTCAGGAGTGGGCTCACGGCCCAGGTCCTGCAGGAGCTGCCGCTGGATCCGGATCAGCTTGTTGATCGTCTCGACCATGTGGACCGGGATCCGGATCGTCCGCGCCTGATCCGCGATCGCCCGCGTGATCGCCTGCCGGATCCACCACGTCGCATACGTCGAGAACTTGTAACCCTTGGTGTAGTCGAACTTCTCGACCGCCCGGATCAGGCCCAGGTTCCCCTCCTGGATCAGGTCCAGGAACAGCATCCCCCGCCCGACGTAGCGGCGGGCGATGGAGACCACCAGCCGCAGGTTCGCCTCGACCAGCCGGCTCTTCGCGACCTCGCCGTCCCGCTCGACCCACGACAGGTCGGCGCGCAGCTTGGCCGCGAGGCCGGCGTCGGCGGCGAGCTTCTCGGCGGCGAACAGGCCTGCCTCGACCCGCTTGGCGAGGTCGACCTCCTCCTCGGCCGTCAGCAGCCGGACCCGGCCGATCTGGGAGAGGTACTGGCGGACACTGTCGTGCGACATCCGGTCGGCGGCCGACGCCGCCGCCGGCACCTTGTCGGCCTCCGGCTCGTCGGGCTCCTCGGTCTCGGTGGACGCGTCGAACTCGGCGTCCTCCTCGTCCTCGTCGTCAGCGCCCGCCGCGCGCGGGGCCGGTGCCGCCTCGGCTGGCGCCGGCGTCTTGTCAGCGTCGGCCTTGCGACGTGAGGCCCCGCCCGGGCCGGCCGCCCGGCGGGACGGGRCTTTCGTGGCCTGCCGAGGGGCCTGCGCCGCTGGCTGCCCCGCGCCCTGGGCGCCGGGTTCCTGCGCTGACGGCTGCCCCGAAGACTGCGTGACAGGCTGAGTCGCGGGCTGTGTCAACGCCACCCCTCCCGAATCCTGTTGCCGGAATGACGATGATGAACCGATCTGGCGTGATCGACCGACCCACAGTAATCGCCAAAGCGGCCGGGACCGGCGGATGCGCGCTCGATTTTCAAGGTCGCACCTCCTTTGGTCGGGCCGCCCTGCCCGATCTGGTCGTTTCGTCGCGCCGGACTGTTGTCGGGCTCACCATCGCCGCGCGTCCAATGTATTGACCGAACTACCGTGATGTAGTATAGTGGCGAGGTTTCGCCCTCAAGGATACGACACAACTTGCGGTGAGTGGGTAGCCAGGCGGCGGCCCGGTTCGACGAGGCGGTTCTCGCTGCACCTGGCCCCCGGGCGGTGACTGATGACCGCCTGGCGGCGGCGCGGATTCCCGCCGGGTCCCGGAGCGTGTCGGCCGGGGAGGCGTTCACCCGATCTCCTGCCTGGTGCCCGACGAATCTCGCTTCGCACAGGGGCGGGCGCGGATGACCGACCGCGGGTCGGTCCCCTGGAACTCCCGGTGGTGGATGGAACAGCCCGGGTTCCCGGATGTCACGCTTCGGCTCGCTCCGATCCTCGCGGGTCGGCGTGGCTGACCCGCATACTTTCGCACCTGGGCGACGGCTGGAACGGCGGCACGCGGAGACGACGGCACAAGGACCCTCCGCCCTGCCTGGCCGCACTCGCCCATAGCGCCCATCTCCTCGCCTGCCGGCGTCACCGGGCCCGGCGAGGCCGAGTCCCCGACGGCGGCGTGATCGTTAGGGGAGCGCAGCCATGGTCGCACGATCTCGCCTCCGCCACCACAACCGCCGCCTTTCTCGTCGAGTGATGATCCGGGGAGCGCCGCGCGCCGGAACGCCCCGGTCATCGGCGGTCCGGCCCGCCGTCGCGGCGGGTCCCGGACCTCATGGGAAACCCGGGTTCCGCCGAACGGCGGGAACCTCGAGCCCCGTGCTCCGGTGTGCCTACCCCCGATGTCCTGGTCCGACGCGGACACGTCGGTGTCGAGGAAGACGCTCGTGGGCCCGCTCCGGTTGTCAGGCGGCGATGACCCGCTGAGAGATCCGCCAGCCGGCCGTGGTGCGGACCAGTGTGACGTCGTTGCGCTCGGGCGCGGCCTGCTCCTTGCGCAGGAGCACCTTGCCGCCCGCGTCCAGGATCTCGTAGGCGCCCAGCTGCTCGGTGACCCGCAGCACCGCGCGATCCTGGGTCTGCTCGCGGATCTGGAGGTCCAGGACCCGCAACGACAACCCGGAGACGTGGCCGCCCTGGCCGGCGACCTGGCGCAGGAGTGCCAGGTCGGCGGCGTAGACCGCGCTGCCAACCTCGTAGACGTCCCCGAGCGCGGACTCGTTGACCTGCTCGAAGGCGCGGCCCCTGGCCGCGTCCAGACCGGCGAGCACCGTCTCCCAGGCCTTCTCCGGCGGCTGGCTCGCCGTCGCGGAGGTCGCCGCCGAGGGCCTGGCCGAGCCCACGCCGCCGGGTGTGACCGCCCCGGGTACCGGGGCGCCCACCTCGTCGTGCGTGCCACCTCCGGAGGTGCTCAGCAGCACCGCGGCGACAGCGACCGCGACGAGTCCGACGACCCCCGTGAGCACGAGCATCGGGCGTGACAGCCGGCCGCGCCCGCGTGCCTCCCGGCTGCCCCGCCGGGGCGTGTGAGCTCGGTTCCGGCCGGCACCCGGCTCGACCTCGGCGCCAGGACCGCCGGCCCGCGGCGATGTCGCGGGCCGCCGCCCGGCGTCGAGAGGCGAGTCGTCCGTGGGGCGGCCGCCAGGGAACGGCCGGGGGCCGCGGCCGCGCGGGCGTCCTTCCCCTACCGGGGGTGCCGATCTGGGAGGCCTGGGGAGCCGAGGACCTGGCGGTTCCGGCCGGGGAAGTATCGGCAGGACGTCGACCTCCGGGTCGACGACGGCCCCCTCGACGACCGTGCCACCAGCCGGGGGCTCGTCGTCCCCGGCGGCTGGGCCGATGATGACGGCGTCGACGACGTCGTCATCGTCATCGTCGCGTCCGGTGCCGGTGCCGGTGCCGGTGCCGGTGCCGGTGCCGAACGTCCCGTGGACGGCGCCGCCGGCGTACCTGTCGTATCCGTCGTCCTCGTCGTGCCCGCCCTCCCCGCCCGGGCCGCCAGGCTCCGCCTCGGTGGCCCGCGCCCGGGCGTCGTCCGTGGCCAGAAGGCCGGCGCCGCCCTGGGGCCGAGGTTCCTCGTTGGGGGGCGGCACGGGTGGGGGAGGGTCGATCATCTGGACGGGAGCGGGACGGGCGCTGTGCGCGAGCGCCGAGGCCAGCTCCGCGGCGGTCGGCCGTCTGCCCGGGTCCGGCACCAGGGCGGTCGCCACGGCCACGGCCACCGCCGCGGCATCCGGCCCGGTCGCCCGCGCCATCGTGTCGAGCAACAGGTCCGCGACGTCGTACACGTCGCCCGCCGCCGTCGGCGCGGGCCCGCCGGCCGCGAGCGCGCGCAGCGCCGCGACGCCGATCCCGGCGAGCTGGGGCCGGCCGTTCGGCTCCAGCAGGATGTCGGCCGGGGTGAGCGTGCCGTGCGCGAGGCCGGCCTCGTGCGTGGCCGCCAACGCCTGCGCGATCGGCAGGCCGACCGTGACGACCTCGCCTGGCTCCAGCCGGTCACGCGCGGCGAGCAGCCTGCGCAGGCTCACGGCCTCCGGTACCCGAGCCATCACCACCGCGAGGCCGTCGTCGACCTCCTCCACCGCGAGCACCGGCACCAGGTGGGCATGGCGCAGCTGGATGAGGCGCCGCCCCGCGGCGGCTGCCCGGCCCCGCCTGACAGGGTCGGCCGGCAGCCGGATCAGCCGGACCACGCACGGGGTGGCGTCGTCGTCGAGCGTCGCGGCCCAGACCTCGCCGGCACCCGCGTCGCCCGGCCATCCCCCGAGCGTCACCCCTGGCACGGTCGGCGGCGCGGGCGTCTCCGCCCCGCCCGGCGGCCCCAGCTCGTCCGGGCCGTCGGGCGGGGGAGGTTCTGTCCCATAACCGTGGGTCGACGTCACAAACCGCGACGCTGGCCGATTGGGATAGCGATGTCCCGAGTTCCGCGCAAGTTGTGGATAACTTCCTGCCATGCGGCGCTGATCCCGCCCGCACCCATCACCCAGGCGGGCCAGCGCGGCACCACGGCACCGGCGCGTCGGTCCGATCCGTCGCTCGGCCACCCATCAGGACTCCCTCGCGGAACCTGCTGGCTGGCCTGCCGACGCGCGGCTTGGCTACGCCGGTCCGCGAGGATCAGCGGGAGCCCCCCGGATAGGTTGGAGATCGAGGCCGGACCGGCCCAGGTCCGGCCTCGGACTGGACTGGAGTGGAGTGCAGCGGTGAACATCCTCGCGACGAGCGGCGGTTATCGCCCGGACGGGCGTTACGGTGCCCGGATCGGGCCGCTGATCGAGCACGCGATCGCGCTGTCGGACGCCGGTGACCGGCCGCGGGTATGCCTGCTGGAGACCGCGCTCGGCGACGACTCGGCGGCCTACGCCCGCTGGTACGCGGCGATGTCACGCGACCGTCCCGACGTGCGGGCCAGCCACCTGGCGCTGTTCCCGATGCCGAACGTGGACGACATCCGCGCGCACCTGCTCGGCCAGGACGTCATCTGGGTCGGCGGCGGGAGCGTCGCGAACCTGCTCGCGGTGTGGCGCGCGCACGGGCTGCCGGAGATCCTGGCCGAGGCGTGGCGTGCCGGGGTGGTGCTCGCGGGCGTGTCGGCCGGCTCGCTGTGCTGGCATGTCGGCGGTACGACCGACTCCTTCGGCCCCGACCTGCGGCCGGTGACCAACGGCCTGGCGCTGTTGCCGTTCAGCAACACCCCGCACTACGACTCCGAGGCCGCCCGCCGCCCGCTTTACCAGAAGCTCGTCGGCGACGGCGTGCTGCCCGCGGGCTGGGCCACCGACGACGGGGCCGGCCTGCACTTCCGCGGCACGCAGCTGGTCGAGGCCGTCGCCGACCGGCCGAAGGCGAAGGCCTGGCGGGTCGAGCTCGGGCAGGACGGCGCGGTCGTCGAGACGGCCGTCGAGCCCCGCCTCCTCCCCGACCCGCGCGGCTAGCCGCAGCCCTTCACCCGTTCCGCTTCTGCCGGGCCCGGCGCGAGGGGTCCCCGTAGATCTTTGCGCCAGCAAAAATCTACGGGGTAGCAGGTAGGCTCGGGCGGGTGGATGTCCTGCGGTTGTCCGTTGTGCCGTATGTCGAGGCGTGGGATCTGCAGCGTGACCTGGCGGCGAGGCGAGCCGCGGGGGACGCGCCGGACACGCTGATCCTGCTGGAACACCCCGACGTCTACACCGCCGGCCGGCGCACCGAGGCCTGGGAGCGCCCGGTCGACGGCACCCCGGTCGTCGACGTCGACCGAGGCGGCAAGATCACCTGGCATGGCCCGGGTCAGCTGGTCGGCTACCCGATCGTGGCGCTGCCCCGGCCGCTCGACGTGGTCGCCTACGTCAGGGCACTGGAGGACGCGATGATCGCCGTCTGTGGCGAGTTCGGTGTGCCGACCCACCGGGTCGAGGGGCGCTCGGGCGTCTGGACGCTGGACGACGAGCGAAAGCTCGGCGCCATCGGCATCCGGGTCCGCAAGGGCGTCACCTACCACGGGGTCGCGCTGAACTGCTGCCCCGACCTGGGAGCCTTCGGCCGGATCGTCCCCTGCGGGATCACCGACGCGAGCGCGGGCAGCCTCACCGGCGAGCTGGGCCGGACGGTCACCGTCGCCGAGGTCCGGCCGGTCGTCGAGCGGCACCTGCTCCACCATCTCGGCCACTTCCTCGCCGGCGGCAGCCCGTCGGAAGGGGACGGCGCGATCAGGCCGGCGGGCGCGGTCCGGACGGCGCCCGAGCCGGCGGCGGTGCCCGCGTGACCGCGGTCGCGCCGGAGGGGCGCCCACTGCTGCGGCTGGAGGCGCGCAACGCGGCGACGCCGATCGAGCGCAAGCCGCCGTGGATCCGCACCCGGCTGCGTACCGGGCCGGAGTACACCGACATCAAGAACCTGGTCCGCGCCGAAGGCCTGCACACGGTGTGCGAGGAGGCCGGCTGCCCCAACATCTACGAGTGCTGGGAGGACCGGGAGGCGACGTTCCTCATCGGCGGTGATGTCTGTACCCGCCGGTGTGACTTCTGCCAGATCGACTCCGGCCGGCCGACTCCGCTCGACCGGGACGAGCCCCGCCGGGTGGCCGAGTCGGTGCGCACGATGGGCCTGCGCTACGCGACCATCACCGGCGTCGCGCGCGACGACCTGCCCGACGGCGGCTCCTGGCTGTACGCCCAGACGGTCCGCGCCGTGCACGAGCTGTCGCCTGGCACCGGGGTCGAGGTGCTGATCCCCGACTTCGGCGGCCGTCCCGAGCAGCTGGCCGAGGTGTTCGGGGCCGCCCCCGAGGTGCTGGCGCACAACGTCGAGACCGTTCCCCGGATCTTCAAGCGGATCCGGCCGGCGTTCCGTTACGAGCGCTCGCTGGAGGTCATCAGCGCCGCCCGCGCGGCGGGGCTGGTGACGAAGTCGAACCTGATCCTCGGGCTCGGGGAGACCGACGACGAGATCGAGACGGCGATGGCCGACCTGGTCGCCGCCGGCTGCGACCTGCTGACCGTCACCCAGTACCTGCGGCCCACCCCGCGTCACCACCCGGTGGAGCGCTGGGTCCGGCCGGAGGAGTTCGTCGCGTGGGCGGGGCGCGGCGAACAGCTGGGCTTCGCCGGGGTGCTCGCCGGCCCGCTCGTCCGCTCGTCCTACCGCGCCGGCCGCCTCTACCAGCAGGCGATCGCGGCCCGCGGCCAGTCCCCGGCAGCGGTGTCCAAGCCCGCCTGACGGACCACCCGCTCGGGACAGCCCACTCGGACCTCTCAGCCGGGGCCAACCGGCACCGTCGGATGACCGGCGCGTCACCGCTTGGCCGGCGCCGGCACAGCGCACGGGCCACCTTGGTGTCGGTGCTGGGGTCGGGCTTTGCCTCGAAGGCGGCCTTCCTCCAGGCGCGCCTTGATGGGGGTGAGGAAGCGGCCGCGTCGGCGCCGTCAGACGACCCGATGGTCGTCGGTCGGCGACAGGATGACCGAGCGCGGCCGAAACCGCTTCCCGGGCCCGCTCCGCGGCGCCTGCACCGAGCGGCCGGTCGCCGGAGCCGGCGACCGGCGGGGGCGGAGCGTCAGCCCTGATCTGATGGCGCATCAGATGATCAATATAGGGATCGACGGAGGATCGCCCCTCAGTAGGCAGGATCCGCGATCCGTGCGGCGGCGTAATCCATGATTGACCATCAGATTCAGCGTGGATACGGTTCCCGTCCACCGGAGCCGGCGACGTGGGCTCCGGTGAGGYCACCGCCTCGGCGCCGTTGGGTTGTCCGTGATGGTCGGCCGCGTAGCAGCAGCGGTGTTCCCCTCATGAAGGGTGTGCCATGGAGAGACCGTCCCGATTACGATGCCTCGGCGTCCTGGCGATGGTGGCCGTCCTGGCCGCTGCCTGTGCGTCGGGCAACCGTGGCGCGAATCCCGAAGGGGGCGGCGGCGCGCCCACCGGCACCTCGGGCGGTGCGGCGCCGGCCTCCCAGACCTTCGGTGACCTGCCCAGCCCGTGCGGCCCGGGAACCGCGAAGGGTGCGACGGACCAGGGCGTCACCGACACCGCCATCGACATCGCCTATGGCGACGACCGCGGCTTCACCGGCAGCCCCGGCCTGTCGCACGAGATCGGTGACGCCATGAAGGCGATGATCGGTTGGTGCAACGAGCAGGGCGGGATCAACGGCCGCAAGATCGAGGGCAAGTTCTACGACGCCAAGATCACCGAGACCAACAACGTGATGACCGAGGCATGCGCCTCGGCGTTCATGCTCGTCGGCCAGGGGTGGGCGCTCGACTCCACCGGTGAGCAGACCCGGGTCAACTGCAACCTCGCGTCGGTCGAGACGTACTCGGTGAGCCCGGAGTTCGCGAACGGTCCCATGCAGTTCGAGGCCGTGCCGAGCCCGGCCGACGAGACGGTCGGGGCGTTCTACGCCCAGTTCGCCAAGCTCTACCCAGACAAGATCAAGAAGGCTGCTCAGTACACCACGACGCTGGCGACCGAGAACTACTCGACCAGGCGCGGGGTGGTCACGGCCCAGCAGTTCGGCTGGAACTGGCTGCCTTGTACGCAGACCGTCAACTACTTCGGCGAGCCCGACTACAAGCCGTTCATGCAGAAGCTGAAGGACTGCGGGGCGGAGGTCGTCTGGTTCACCCTTTCCGCGGGCCCGCAGCTGTACAACGCCCTGCAGGCCGCCAACCAGGTCGGTTTCCACCCGCTCTGGATCACTGAGACCAACAACTACGTCAAGGGCTTCGCGGACTTCAACACCAACGGCCTCGCCGATGACGTCTTCGTCCGCACGGCCTACATCCCGATGGAGCAGGCCGACCAGTTCCCGGCTGTCAAGAAGTACATCGACGTCGTCAAGGCCGACGGTGGTGACACCAGCCAGCTGGGGATGCAGGCGACCTCGTCCTTCCTGCTGTGGGCGACCGCGGCGAAGAAGTGCGGGTCGACGCTGACCAGGCAGTGCATGGTCAACGAACTCGCGAAGATCCACGACTGGACCGGTGGCKGCATGCACGCGGCGACCGACCCGGGCGGGAACCACGGTCCGACCTGCGGCATGCTGCTGCGGTTGCAGGGCACGAAGTACGTCCAGGTGTACCCACAGAAGACCGGCAGCTTCGACTGCTCCCCGAGTTACACCGTGAAACTGCCTGCCGACTTCGTGACCGTGAAGCTCAACGCCGACCGGATCGCCTTGAACTACCTGACCGACAAGGCCATCAAGCCGCAGGCCTAGCCGCGTCCGCGGCGACTTTCCTTGAGTGGCCCGCCGCCGCCCCGATTCGCGGGCGGCGGGCCAGTCGATGGAGAAGGGTCACTCGAGACGGGTTGGCTCAGCAGTGGAGCAGTTTCTGCAATACACCATCCTCGGCCTGGTGCTCGGCGGTATCTACGGAATCGCCGCCTCGGGTCTGGTCCTGACATGCACCACCTCCGGCATCTTCAACTTCGGCCATGGCTCGATAGCGATGCTTTCGGCGTTCATCTACTGGCAGATCCGGTTCGACTGGAACTGGCCGGCCCCACTGGCGCTCATCGCCGTGCTCGGCGTGTTCGCGCCGGCCCTCGGCGCGCTGCTGCATCTGTCGATCATGCGAGGCCTGAGGGAAACGACGGAGATCACGAGGATTACGGTGACGGTCGCTCTGACCGTCGGCTCCCTCGCCCTGGCGAACTGGATCTGGGACCCGACCGTCCCTCGACGGTTCGACTACTTCTTCGGCCCCACCCACCAGGTCAACGTCCTCGGCAGCCACATCACGTACCACGAACTGCTCGCGCTCACCGCCGCGGTGGTGATCGCGGTCGGGCTGCGCTTCTTCTTCTACCGGACCCGCACGGGCGTCGGCATGCGCGCCGTCGTCGACGATCCGCCGCTGCTGCGGTTGACCGGGGGGCGCCCGGAGCGGCTGGCGACGTTGTCCTGGGCGTTCGGCGCCATGCTCGCGGCGCTCGCCGGCATCCTGATCACACCGATCCTGGGCGGCTCGCTCGACCCGAACGCGCTCACCCTRCTGGTCATCGACGCCTTCGCCGCCGCCGTCTTCGGCCGGCTGCGCAGCGTGCCGCTGACGTTCCTCGGCGCCGTCGTACTGGGCCTGGCGAACAACTACGTGCTGGCGTACTTCCCGAGCGAGCGGTGGACGTGGACCTCGAACTTCCGCATCTCGCTGCCGATGATCCTGCTCTTCGTCGTGCTTCTCCGGTTGCCGCAGGACCGGCTGCGCGGCGGGACGATCACCAGGGCCCGGGAGCGGTTCCGGGTCCCGACCATGCGGATGGCGCTGAGCTGGGCGGTGATCCTGGTCGTGGGGATGTTCCTCCTCAAGGAGATCATGGCGCCGACCGTGGTCAACACGATGGTCACCGGCATGACCTTCGCGATCGTCGCGCTGTCGCTGGTCCCGCTGACCGGCTACGCGGGGGAGATCAACCTGGCCCCGGTGTCCTTCGGCGCGATCGGAACGATCATCGCTTACCACTACGGCATCACCGGCAGCGGGCCGGACACCCGGATGACCGTGTGGGGCCTGCTGCTCGCGGCCGTGGTGTGCGCGGTGGTCGGAGCGCTGGTCGCGCTGCCGGCGCTGCGCCTGCGCGGGCTCTACCTGGCGCTGGCCACGATGGCCTTCGGTGTGTTCGTCTCGACCATGGTCGTCGCGGACACGGTTCCCCGAGTGCTGCCACTGCTGCACATCAAGTTCTCGATCTTCCCGAACGGGACCCTCAACGTCCCGCGGCCGAGACTGGGCGCGATCGACCTGGCCGACGGCGGCACGTTCCTGATGGTCGTCACCATCCTGTTCGCGGTGCTCGGCGTGCTCATGGTCGCGCTGCGCCGCAGCGGCTACGGGCACCGCCTGGTAGCACTGAAGGACAGCCCGGCGGCCTGCGCCACGCTGGGGCAGAACCCCGTCCGCCTCAAACTCTCGGTCTTCATGCTCTCGGCCGCGATCGCGGGCCTCGGCGGCGCCCTGATGTCGTCGGCACTGGTCTCCGTCAACCCCGACCGGTTCACCATCTTCGTCAGCCTGGGGCTGGTCATGACGGTGGTCGTCGCGGGCATCGGCCATGTCAGCGGGGCTCTCGCCGGCGGCCTGCTCGCCGGCGTCGGCTTCGTGGCGCTGCAGAACGTGTTCGACAAGGTCGGCACGGACCACAGCTCCCTGCACGGCCTGTTCTCGTTCCTGGGCCAGTTCTCGACCGTGCTGCCGGCGTTGATCGGTGTCGGCCTGTCCCGCAATCCGACCGGCTTCGTCAACGACATCATCGAGACCTTCGCGGTGTTCAGGCGCGCCCGCGCCATGCTCGGCGCCGGTCTGGCGCTGCAGGCCGTCGTGTACCTGCTGGCGTACACCGACACGATCAGCAACTGGTGGTTCGTCGCACTGAGCTTCCTGCTGTGGGGGATCTGGCCGCGGGTCACCCCGCTGGTGACAGACCGGTTCGTTCTCGCCGCGCGGGCCAGGAAGGTCGGATTGGCCGTCGCCGGTTCGGGCGAGGTGCCGCTGGAGCTTGTCGGCGTGGACGTCCCCTTCGCGCCCGAGCATCTCGCGCTGCTGGACCGAACGCTGGGCCTGCCCGGCACGCCGGCCATGCGGGCCGCGCGGCTCGGGTCTTCCCCGTCGACCGAAGCAGGATGGGAGGCCCGGCATGGCCTTGCTTGAGACAGACGCCGTCGCGGTCCGGTTCGGCGGCAACGTCGTGCTGGACAACGTCTCGATCTCTGTCGAGCCTGGCCGGGTGACGGGGCTCATCGGCCCGAACGGGGCCGGCAAGACCACCCTGTTCAACATCGTCACCGGGCTGCTCGCCCCCACCCACGGGCGGGTGCTCGTCGACGGCGCTGACGTGACCAGCCTGCCGCCCTACAAGCGGGCGCACCGCGGCCTCGCCCGCACCTTTCAGCGCCTTGAGCCGTTCGTGTCGCTGTCCGTCCGGGACAACGTCCGGGTCGCCGGCCAGATACGCAACGCGTGGCGGCGCGCCGGGCGCATCGACCTCGACAAGGAAACCGACCGGGTCCTCGAGCTCGTCGGTCTCGCCGGCGTCGCGGGCCGGGACGTCGCCGAGCTGCCCACGGGCCAGGCACGCCTGGTCGAGCTCGGCCGCGCGCTGATGACCGGGCCGGGGGTRCTGCTGCTGGACGAGCCGGCCTCCGGTCAGACCGAGCAGGAGACCGAGGCGTTCGGGCGCCTCCTGCGGCGGCTCGCGTCGCGGGACGGCATCGCGATCTGCCTCGTCGAGCACGACGTGGGCCTGGTGATGGACGTGTGCTCGATGATCTACGTGCTGGACTACGGGAAGGTCATCGCCTCGGGGCCGCCGGAGGCGGTCCGCGCGGACCCGGCCGTCATCGACGCGTACCTGGGCTCGGCCGAGGAGGGCGCCGCGTGAGCGGGACGGACGGCATGCCGGCGGCCGGTGCCAGTGCCAGTTCTGCTTCCGAGCCGCCGCTGCTGGAGCTGACCGGGGTCCGCGCCGGGTATGGCCCGATCGAGGTCCTGCACGGGGTGGACCTCGCGGTGCCCGCCGGCTCCGTGGTCGCCCTGCTCGGGCCGAACGGCGCCGGCAAGACCACCACGCTGAACATCTGCTGCGGGCTGCACCAGCCGGCCGGCGGACAGCTGCGGCTCGCCGGCCGCGACGTCACCGGAGCGTCGGCCGAGGCGCTGGCGCGGCTCGGGATGTGCACGATCCCGGAGCGCCGTGGGATCTTCCCGAACCTCACCGTCCGGGAGAACCTGTGGATGATGTCCCAGGCCGGTACCTCGCTGGCGGACCTCGAGGAGGCCGCCTACGCGCGGTTCCCCGCTCTGGGCGAGCGCCGCGGCCAGCTCGCCGGCACGCTCTCCGGCGGCCAGCAGCAGATGCTGGCGCTGACCAGGGCGCTCGGGACCACCCCGGCCGTCCTGCTGCTGGACGAGCTCTCGATGGGGCTGGCCCCCCGGGTCGTCCGCGAGCTCTACGAGATCGTCGGCCGCCTCGCGGCGGAGGGCATGTCGATCCTCATCGTCGAGCAGTTCGCCCGCACTGTCCTGCCCATCGCCGACCAGGTAGCGCTCATGCTTCATGGCCGGATCGTCGACGTCGGTGCGCCGTCAGAGGTGGAGGAGATCCTCTCCGCCTCGTACCTGGGAGCGTGAAGCAACGATGGAACAAGGCCGGATCGACCAGTTCAAGGCCGATGTGTCCAAGTTGAAGGTACGAACCGGGGACGCGCGCCGGGACGGCGTCCTGCAGATCGTCGGCATCGTCCTCATGGCCGTCGGCATCGTCGTCGACCTGGTGGTGTACGCGTCGTCCCGCAACCTGAACGACCCCCGTGACATCCAGTCGGACATCATCCTGGCCGTCGCGTTCCTCGCGGTCGCCGGCGCCGGCGCGGCGCTGTTCCTCTACGCGTCGTTGGCGAGATTCCTGCGGTTCTGGCTGCTGCGCCAGATCTACGAGTCGCGGAGCCAGATCGACCAGGTGGTCGCCGCCTACCAGCCACGCCAGCCGGAGGCGGCGCCCTCGGCGGCTGACACCGGCACGCCGGCCGCGGCCGCGGCGGGGCCGTCGGCCGGGCCGCCGGAGGGGCCGGGCAAGAACGCCGACGACGCCGACGCCGCCGACGCCGACGACGCCGTCGTCGCCAGCGTCAGCTGACGCGCGGGGCGCCAACGGGCCCAGGGGAGTTTCGCCAGCCGCGTGCCTCCGTCCAGGGCAGGACGCGACGAGCCCCGCGCGCCCTTCGGCGCGCGGGGCTCGGCTGGTCTGGTCTGGGTGCTAGAGGCCGAGCTCGGCCTCGAAGGCGCCCTCTTCCAGGCGGGCCTTCATCGTGTTGAGGAATCGGGCGGCGTCGGCGCCGTCGACGACCCGATGGTCGTAGGTCAGCGACAGGTAGACCGTCGAGCGAACGGCGATCACCTCGCCGAGGTTCGGGTCCTCGATGACGGCCGGGCGCTTGACGACGGCGCCGGTGCCGAGGATGCCGACCTGCGGCTGGTTGATGATCGGCGTGTCGATCAGCGCGCCACGGCTGCCGGTGTTGGTCAGCGTGAAGGTGCCGCCGCCCAGCTCGTCGGGGGAGACCTGGTTCGCCCGGGTCCGTTTCGCCAGGTCGTCGATCTTGCGGGCCATGCCGGCGAGGTTCAGGTCGCCGGCGTTGTGGATCACGGGCACGAGAAGGCCGCGATCGCTGTCCACCGCGATGCCGAGGTGCTCGACGTCGTAGTAGGTGATCGTGCCGGCCTCGGTGTCGACGCTGGAGTTGAGCACCGGGTGCTCGCGCAGCGCCTCGCAGGCCGCCACCGCGAAGAACGGCAGGAACGACAGCTTGACGCCCTCGCGGGCCGCGAACGCGTCCTTCGCCCGCGTACGCAGCCGGGCGATCTTCGTGACGTCGGCMTCGACGATCGTGGTCAGCTGGGCGCTGACCTGCAGTGACTCCACCATCCGGCGGGCGATGACCGAGCGCAGCCGGGACAGCTTCTCGGTCCTGCCCCGTAGCGCCGGCACCGGAGCGGTCGGTGCCGCCGGCCGGGCGGACGCGGGAGCGGGCGCGGTGGCCGGGGTTCCCGCCGAATCGGCGGAGCCGATCTGGGAGGTCCGCGGAGCCGGGGCTGCGGGGGCCTGCGCGGCGGCGGGAGCCGGGGCCGGTGCTTCGGCCGGAGCGGGTGCCGCCGAGCGGGCGGCGTCCAGGATGTCCTGCTTGCTGATGCGGCCGCCGGGGCCCGAACCGGTGACCGACCCCAGGTCGACGCCCAGCTCACCGGCCATCTTGCGGACCAGCGGGGTGACGTAGCGCGCCTCGCCGTTGGCGGAGGGAGCCGGGGCGGCGGCGACCGGGGAGGGAGCCGGCGGCGTCGGCGCGGCTGGGGCCGGGGCTGGCGTAGCAGCGACCGGAGCGGGGGCGGGGGCGGGTGCCGGCGGGGGCGTCGGCGCCGGAGTGGGTGCCGGTGGGGGCGGCGGAGCCGGAGCGGGCTCGGGCTCGGCGGCCGCGGCCGGGGCTGCCGGAGCCGCGGCACCGCCGGCACCGTCCTCGATCACCGCGAGCTCGACGCCGACCTCGACGGTCTCGTCCTCGGCGACCTTGATCGAGGAGAGCACGCCGGAGGCCGGCGCCGGGATCTCGGTGTCGACCTTGTCGGTGCTGACCTCGAGGAGGGGCTCGTCGGCCTCGACGCGCTCACCCTCCTGCTTGAGCCACCGGGTGACCGTGCCCTCGGACACGCTCTCGCCCAGGCGGGGCATCGTGACGGATACAGACATTGCTGCGGGACTCCTTCATGGTGCCCGCGGGGCGTCCACCGCCGCGCCGCCCGTCCGGCGTCTCGGCATCGCCCCGCCCGCCTGCCGCCGACCGAGCGTGCGGTGGCCGGTGGGCAGACGGGCGGCACGGTGCCGCGGCGCCGGGCGGGCGTCCACGGGGCGGCGATACGCCTGGCGGGACGCGTGCCGGCACTGGCCGAGGCCAGGTGCCGTGCCTGGCTGGTTGCGGTGCGGTGCGGTGCGGTGCGGCGGCGCGGCGCCGGGGTCCCGCGTGAGCGGGGATGCACCCGGCGCCAGCCGTTCAGTCGTGCAGGTGCAGCGGCTTGCCGGCCAGGGCGAGGTGGGCCTCGCCGAGCGCCTCCGACATGGTCGGGTGGGGGTGGATCAGCTGGGCGACGTCCGACGGGTACGCCTCCCAGTTCGTGATCAGCTGCGCCTCGGCGATCAGCTCGCCGACCCGGTCACCGACCATGTGCACGCCGACCACCGGCCCGTCCTTGACGGCGATGACCGTGACCGCGCCGGAGGTCTTCAGGATCTGGGACTTCCCGTTGCCCGCGAGGTTGTAGGTCACCGAGGTGACCGCGTCCGCGCCGAACCGTTCCTTCGCCACGGCCAGCGTCACGCCGACCGAGGCCACCTCCGGGGAGGAGTACGTGACCCGGGGGACGTTGTCGTAGTCGACCGGCACCGGGTTGAGCCCAGCGAGCTGCTCGGCGACGAGGATGCCCTCGGCGAAGCCGACGTGCGCGAGCTGCAGGCCCGGACGCAGGTCGCCGATCGCCGAGATCGTCGGGATGTTGGTCCGCAGGTCGCGGTCGACGAGCACGAAGCCGCGCTCCATCGCCACGCCGACCTCCTCGTAGCCGAGACCCGCGGAGACCGGGCCGCGGCCGACCGCGACGAGCAGCAGCTCGGCGTCCAGCGTCGAGCCGTCCTCGAGCGAGACCGTGACGCCGTGGTCGGTGGTCTTCACCCCGGAGAAACGGGTCTTCAGCTTGAACTTGATGCCACGGCGGCGGAAGCCGCGTTCCAGCAGCTTCGAGCTGGACTCGTCCTCCAGCGGCACCAGGTGCGGCAGGGCCTCGACGATCGTGACGTCGGCGCCGTAGGAGCGCCACACCGACGCGAACTCACAGCCGATCACGCCGCCGCCGAGCACGACGACCGAGCCGGGTACCCGGTCCAGCCCCAGCGCGTCCTCGCTGGTGATGACCTTCTCGTGGTCGATCTCCAGGCCGGGAAGGGACCGCGAGTAGGAACCCGTGGCCAGGATCACGTGCCGGCCCTCGATGACCCGGCCGTCGACGGCGACCGCGGTCGGGGAGACCAGCCGGCCCTCACCCGTGACGACCTCGATGCCGCGCGCCTTGATGAGCCCCGTCAGGCCCTTGAACAGGCCTCCGACGACCGACTCCTTGTACGCGTTGACCTTGGCCATGTCGACACCGTTGAAGGTCGACAGGACGCCGAAGGTCTCGCTCTCGTGGATGTTGTCCACGATCTCCGCCGAGTGCAGCAGCGCCTTCGTCGGGATGCACCCGCGGTGGAGGCACGTGCCGCCAAGCTTGTCCTTCTCGACCAGGACAACGCTCAGTCCGAGCTCGGCGGCGCGCAGCGCGGCGGCGTATCCGCCGCTGCCGCCACCGAGGATGACAAGGTCGACGGGACCGGCCGCAGATTCTGCCACGCCAAGGGCCCCTTCTCGTTACTCGTAGCCGGCGGGGCCGCGCGGGCCGCGATCATGCTGATCCGCGTGCCCTGCCGCCCCCGCGGGACCGCCGATGGTCCCGGCTGCCCAGTCTTTCACGGCATGCCTACCGCTCGGGCAGGTTGTCAGGCCGTGCGACCGGTCACGTTGCTCTGATCAGCAACTGTTGTCAGGGCAACTAAATAGGGAACGGGTGGTGGGAGCCGGGTATGCCCCGTCAATCGGCCCGACCGTCAGCGCCCGGCATGGCGGCCCGCCGCGTCCCTACTTGGGCGAAGAGGGCACGAAGGGTGGGCGGACCACCGTCATCGTCGACCGTCGTCCGCGGACGTCCACGCCGACCTCGTCGCCCTCGCTCACGGAGCGGTCGAGCAGCGCCAGGCCGATACCGAGCCGCAGGGTCGGTGAGAACGTGCCGCTCGTGACCTCGCCCACATCGGCRCCGGCGGCGTCGAGGACGCGCATGTGCGGGCGGGGGATCCCGCGGTCGGTGGCCTTCAGGCCCCACAGCAGGTGCGTCGCCCCCGCCGCCCGCTCGGCGAGCAGTGCCTCCCGGCCCCAGAACGCCTCCTTGCCCCAGCCGACGGCCCAGCCGGATCGCGCCCGCACCGGACTGATCGACAGCGACAGGTCCTGGCCGTGCAGCGGATAGCCCATCTCGGTGCGCAGCGTGTCCCGCGCGCCCAGGCCGCAGGGCCGCCCGCCGAGGCCCGCGGCGGCGGCGACCAGCGCGTCCCACAGCTCGACCGCGTCGCCCCAGCGGGGCAGCAGCTCGTAGCCGCGCTCGCCGGTGTAGCCGGATCGGCAGACGACGACCGGCCGGCCCTTCCACTCGGCGTCGCGGAACGACATGTAGTCGCCCTCGGTCGGCAGCCCCAGCGCCGCGAGCACCTCGGGCGCGCGCGGGCCCTGGACGGCGAGCACGCCGTAGGCCTCGTGCAGGTTGGTGACCGTGAGGCCGGGCGGCGCGGCGGCGGCGAGCCGGCGCACCACCTCCGCGGTGTTGGCCGCGTTCGGCACCAGGAAGACGTCGTCGTCGCCGTAGAGATAGGCGATCAGGTCGTCGACGACGCCGCCGGACTCGTCGCAGCACAGCGTGTACTGCGCCTGCCCTGGGCTGACGCGGCCGAGGTCGTTGGTG
This sequence comes from Pseudofrankia asymbiotica, assembly GCF_001983105.1. Taxonomy (GTDB): domain Bacteria; phylum Actinomycetota; class Actinomycetes; order Frankiales; family Frankiaceae; genus Pseudofrankia; species Pseudofrankia asymbiotica. Next base: position 17,687 of record NZ_MOMC01000040.1, read on the forward strand.
AGGGTGGCGTTGACGAAGGCGGCGGCGCCGGGGCCGGCCACCCTCGCCTTGCCCAGGTGGCTCACGTCGAAGACGCCCACGGCCTCGCGGACGGCCTTGTGCTCGGCGAGCACCCCGCCGCCGGCGTACTCGATCGGCATCTCCCAGCCACTGAACGAGGCGAGCTTGGCGCCCGCCTCGACGTGCCGCTCGAACAGCGGTGTGCGCAGCAGCGCGGCGCCACCGGAGGTCTCGGTGGTCTCGGTGTTCCCGGGAGTCTCGGCCATGTCACCGCAGCGTAGACCGCTTCCGCCTGGTCGGACGCGAGCAGGCACTTCTGCTTGGAAGCACTAGGCTTTGGGCATGACCTCCGCCGTCGCCGCAGCCGCAGCCCTCAAGACCCTTGACGTGGACGCGGTGGTGATCGGTACCGCCGCCGGCGACGACGGCCCGATACCGCTCGGCGGCTCCGCCGAGCTTGACGCGGCGCTCGGCGGCCGGCTGGCCAAGGTGCTCGCCGATGTCGGCGCGACCGGCCGGGCCGGCGACGTGGTCCGGTTCGCGACGCTCGGGGCGATCCAGGCGGGCAGCGTCGTCGCCGTCGGGGTCGGGCCGCTGCCGGCCGGCGGGGTGGGGGAGCTCGAGCACGAGGCGCTGCGCCGCGCCGCGGGGGCGGCGACGCGGGCGCTCGCCGGCACCGCCAGGGTCGCGACCACGCTCGCGCTCGCGGGCGGCGCGGCCACCCCCGAGTCGGTGCGGTCGGTCGCCGAGGGCGCGCTGCTCGGCGCGTACAGCTTCGACGTGTTCCGGACGACGTCGGCGAAGGGCCGCCCGGTCCCGGCCGAGGAGGTCGTCGTGCTCGTCGGCGAGGCGGACGCGGAGATGGCCGCCGGCGCGGTCGAGCACGCGCTGACCGTGACCGACGCGGTCAGGCTGGTGCGTGACCTGGTGAACACCCCGCCCGGGCACCTGCCCCCGGCGCGGCTCGCCGAGATCGCCGAGCAGGAGGCGACCGCGGCCGGACTGCTCGTCGAGGTCCTGGACGAGAAGGAGCTCGCGGACGGCGGGTACGGCGGCCTGCTCGGCGTCGGGCAGGGCTCCACGAACCCGCCCCGGCTGGTGCGCCTGGAGTGGCCGGGCGCGGGCGCCGCCGACGGCGCCGAGCCGGCCCCGGTGGCGCTGGCCCTCGTCGGCAAGGGCATCACGTTCGACTCGGGCGGCCTCTCGCTCAAGCCGCCGACGTCGATGGAGTGGATGAAGACCGACATGGCGGGAGCCGCGTCCGTGCTGGCGGCCCTCGTCGCGGCCGCGCGGCTGCGGCTGCCGGCCCGGGTGGTCGGCTGGCTCGCCTGCGCGGAGAACATGCCGAGCGGGACGGCGATCCGCCCGTCGGACGTGCTCACGCTGCGCGGTGGCACCCGGGTCGAGGTGCTCAACACCGACGCCGAGGGCCGGCTGGTCCTCGGTGACGCGCTGGTGCGGGCGGGCGAGGAGAAGCCGGCGATGATCGTCGACGTCGCGACGCTCACCGGCGCGCAGATCGTCGCGCTCGGCCAGCGCACCACCGGCCTGCTCGGCCGCGACGGCGCCGTCGACGCGGTCGCCACGGCGGCGAAGGCCACCGGCGAGGCCGTCTGGCCGATGCCGATGCCGCCGGAGCTGCGCAAGGGCCTGGACTCGACGGTCGCCGACATCGCCAACGTGCCGACCAACGGCAGCCGCGACGGCGGCATGCTCGTCGCCGCCCACTTCCTGGCCGCCTTCGCGCCCGCCGACGTCCCCTGGGCTCACCTGGACATCGCCGGCCCGTCCTGGAACGGTGGCGAGTCCTACGGCCACACCCCCAAGGCCGCCACCGGCGCCATCACTCGCACCCTCATCCAGCTCGCCGAGGACCGCGCCTCCGCCAGCTGATCCGAGCACGCCGCCGATCCCCCGTCCAGGTCTCGCGCCCGGGCGGGAGGATCAGCCGCCGATGGCGTCCTGGATGCGGTCGGGGACCGTGAAGGCCATCGTGATGAGGGCGACCGTGACGGTCAGCTCGATGACGGCACCGAGGACCGGTGCGGGGACGCCACCGGAACGGCGGGTCAGGAACCGGCGCAGCAGCAGGCCGGCGGCGGTCGCGAGCGCGAGGGCGACGACGGCGCGCAGGGCTCGGCTGGGGTCGCCCCCGTCGTAGTCGAGGCGGCCGGCGATCGCGGCCAGCGCGAACGACAGCGCCGTCGCGAGCGCCGCGCCGGACGCCGAGACCCGGCCGACCACGATCCGTCGCCTGGACGTGGCCGCGCTGGCCGTTGTGCTGGCCGCTGTGCCAGCCGGGGCGCCGGCCCGGGCGGAGAGACGGGTGGTGGGTACCTCGCCCGCCTCGGGCTCCCCCGAGGCCCGGGCGCCGGCCAGGGTCACGGCCAGGCGGCTGGCCAGGCAGGCGACGAGGATGCTGACCGTGCCGCGATGGGCGAGGATCGCCGTGCTCAGCGCGAAGACCTGGATCAGCACGGTGAACAGCACCGTGACCGCCCCGACCGCGCCCAGCGCGCCGCCGGGGCTCTCCGCCGGCGCGTCCCAGTCCGGGGCGTCCCGCCCCGCGCGGTCATGGGCGAGCGCGTCCGCCACCGCGGCGAGGCCGGTCAGGTGACGTGCCCCGGTCGCCAGGGCGAGCAGCGCCAGGCCGCCGGCGGCCGGCAGCAGCGACTGGGGCTGGCCGCCGGGCAGCTGCGCCCACACCCGGATGGTGACGACGATCACGGCCGTGACCAGGCCGAGCAGCAGGCCGCCCAGCGGGGCGAGCGCCGTCAGCCGGCTCGCCGCCGTCCGGCTGACCGGCTCGGTCGGGCGTACCGGCGCGGCGACGAGCACGGCGAGCATGGCGCGAAGGCTCATCGACCAACCATCAGGTGATGTCCGCCGCGTCGACGTCGGCCTCGGCCCCGCCGGCCTCCGCCGCGGCGGCGTCGAGGTCGGCGGCGGTCTCCACCGCGGCCGTCACCAGCACGGCCGCGGCGAACGCGCCGGTCGCGTCGTCGACGCGGATCTTCAGATCGACCAGCGGTGACAGGCCGAGCGCCTCGACCGCGTGGCGCGCCGCCGGGTCGGGACAGTCGCTGCCCACCAGCCACCAGGCGCGCGAGCCCGGCGCCAGCCGCTCGGCGGCGAGCGCCGCGGCGCAGGCCGCCGGGCCGTCGATGATGACCGGGGTGCGCCGGATGGCGGCCTGGACGAGCACGCCGGCGATGGCCGCGAGGTCCGCGCCGCCGGCGACCCGGAGCACCGAGCGGGCGTCGGGGGCGAACGGGCGGGTCCGGCGCAGCGCGTCCCGGATCGCCGCGGTGCGCAGCATCCAGCGAGCGTCGTCGGCACCGTCGCCACGGTCCACGACGTCGATCGGTTCGTGATCGCGCAGCGCCGCGACGACGACCGCGGCGGCGGTGTCGGCCCCGACGCCCAGCGCGCCCGGGATCAGCAGGTCCGCACCCGCGTCGATCTCCTCGTCCGCGAGCCGCCGGCCGGTCACGAACGCCCGCTCGGCCTCGGCGACGGTGAGCGCGTCGTCCTGGTCGATCCGCCCGTTGCCTGTCCGTATCCGGCGGTCCTCCTCGTCCGACGGGCCCGTTCCCGCGTCGTCGCCGACCGGCGCGCCGTCGACCGTGGTGCCGACAGCGATGTCGACGAGACGCAGCCCGACACCGGCGCGGCGGGCCAGGACGGCGAGTGGCGAGGCGCCCGCGATGACGGCGGCCAGCCGGCGGGCGGTGGCGCCGGGCGGCCAGGGATACAGGCCCGCGTCGGCGATGCCGTGATCGGCGGCCAGAACGATGGCACGGGGCCGGGCGATCGGCCGCGGCGGCGAGACGCCCTGGACCGCGGCGAGCCAGGCGGCCACCTCGGAGAGCTTGCCGAGTGAGCCCCGGGGCAGGTTGAGCGCGAGCGCCCGGCGGTGGGCGGCGGCCTGCTCGACGGCGGCCGCGGCCGCGTCCGGCTCGGGCACCTCGCCGATGCCGGCCGAGCCGGACGCCCAGCTGGCCGTCGCCGCGGGCGACACCTCAGCCGTCGGCTCTCCGTCCGAGGACGCCCCGGTCGCGGCGGTCAGCGGGTTCTCCACGAGGTCCTTACTACCTGATTGCCCACGCCCCGGGCCGCGCGCCCCCGTGACTGGCCCGTCAGCCGCGGAGGGTGGGGCCAGATGGCGCGAACAGCATGAATCGTGCGAGCGACACAACCGGCGGGCAAGGAAGGCGATCAGGGCGGGCCGAAGGCGGTAGTTTCCACATGTGTCGCTGGTTCCGGATCGGCGGGGAGTCGTCCCGCGCAGGTCGGGGGCGGGCGACCGGCGGCGGGTGTTCCTCAGCCACACGTCCGAGCTCCGGGCCTACCCGCGCGACCTGTCGTTCGTCGCCGCGGCGGAGCGTGCCGTGGCACGGGCGGACGACCTCGCCGTCGACATGGCGTACTTCGGCGCCCGCGACGACCCGCCGGCCGACTTCTGCGCCCGGCAGGTCCGCGAGAGCGACGTCTACGTCGGCCTGATCGGCTTCCGTTACGGCTCGCCGGTGCGCGAGCGGCCGCACCTGTCCTACACCGAGGTCGAGTTCGAGGCGGCCACCGAGGCCGGCATTCCGCGGCTGGTGTTCCTGCTCGCCCAGGACGCGCYCGTCCCGTTCCAGGAGTTCTCGGACATCGTCCACGGCGACCGCCAGCGCCGTTTCCGTGAGCGGCTGAACGACGCCGGTCTCATCACCACGAGCTTCCGGACGCCCGCCGACCTTGAGACGGCCGTCCTCGACGCCCTGGTCAAGCTGCGTGAGCGCGAGCGCCGTGAGCTGGAGGAGACGTCCGCCGGCCTGGCGAACGGCCACACCCTGATGCCTGGCCCGGCCGTGGTCATCGTCGGCGTCGGCACGGTCAACCCGGACGCGGCGTTGGTGGGCACCGGGCCGCGGCGGCCGTGGATGGTGCCGTCGCCGCACGGCAAGGTCGTCGCCCGTCCGGAGCTCACCGAGGCGGTCCTCGTCCGGCTGCTGGACCACGTCACCGGCATCACCGGCGCCGCCACGCGGCCCATCGGCCCGGGAACACCCGCCGCGGACATGGACGCGGACACCGCCGACGAGATCACCCTGCCCGCCCTGCCGCCTTCCCGCGTCCCCCGGCAGCTCACCCAGACGGCGGCGACGCCGTCATCCGGCGACCCGGCCGCGACCTCCGCGTCGCGACTGCCGGCTGCGCCGCCGGCGGGCGGCGCCGGCGGGACGGGCGGCTTTCCGGTCGTCCCCGGCGGCGCTGCGCCGGCGGAGCCGCCCCGGGGCGCGGTCCCGCCACGGACGGTGGTGCTGCGCGGAGTGGGCGGTTTCGGCAAGACGACGCTCGCCGCCGAGGTGTGCCGGCGCCCGGAGATCGCCGGCGCGTTCCCCGGCGGAGTGCTGTGGGTGACCGTCGGCGAGTCGGTGACCGGCGCGAACCTCGCCGACAAGATCAACGACCTGAGCGAGGCCCTCTCCGGCGCCCGACCGGCGCTCGCGGACCCCGAGCAGGCCGGGTTCCGCCTCGGTGAGCTGCTCGGCACGCCTCGGCGGCTGCTCGTCGTCGACGACGTGTGGACGCGGGCGCAGCTCGCGCCGTTCCTGCAGGGCGGCCCGGGCTGCGTTCGGCTGGTCACCACCCGGATGCGGGACCTGCGGTCGGACCTCGCCGCCGCCGACACGGTCGAGGTACTGGCGATGTCCGACGCGGAGGCCGCCCGACTGCTCACCCTCGACCTCGCTCCGGGGCAGTGGGAGACACCCGCCAGGGGCACTGATACCAACGGCGGCGCCCCCGGCCGGACCGATGCAGGCGGCGCGGCCGAGACCGCCGACCCGGAGCTCGCGCTGGGCCAGGTGCTGCCGGCCGACCGGGCGCGGCGGCTGCTGGACGCGACCGGGCGTTGGCCCGTGCTGCTGCGGCTGGTCAACCGGGCGCTCGTCCGGCTGGTGCGCGACGGCGTCCCCCCGCCGCGCGCCGCCGACCGGGTGCTCGCCCGGCTGGCCCGCCGCGGCCCGACGGCGTTCGACGTCACCCGGCTCGAGGACCGCAACCAGGCTGTCGGCGCCACCCTGTCGGCGAGCGTCGGCCTGCTCACCGGCGACGAGCTGGACCGCTACCTGGAGCTCGCCGTCTTCCCCGAGGACGTCGAGATCCCCCGCTATGTCCTCGACGCCTACTGGGGCGCCACCGGGGAGCTCACTCCCGACGAGGTCGACGACCTGTGCCAGGAGCTCCTCGACCTGTCGCTGGTGCTCGCCTACCGCCGTTACCCGCCGGCGTTGCTGATGCAGGACGTGCTGCGTTCCTACCTGCGCGTCCGCGTCGGCCCGCGGCGGCTGCGTGAGCTGCACGGGGTGCTGTGCGACGCGCTGCGGGCCCGGCTGCTCGTGCCGGGCCGGTCACGCGCGGGGGGCCTCCCGGACACCGACGACACCGGGGGCTACAGCTACGACCCCGGGGACGCCGACGGCTACGGCGGCGACGCCGCGGGCGACACCGAGCACCCCGGCGCGGGCCTCGCGGACGCTGTCGAGCCCGCGGCCTGGTGGGAGCTGCCGAGCCGGGCCGGCTACGTGTGGACGAACCTGGTCGCGCACCTCGCCGGCGCCGGCCGGGTCGGCGAGGCCCTCGCGCTGCTGCGGGACCTGCGCTGGACCGTCGCCAAGCTCACCCGGCCCAGCCTCGGCCTGGTCGCCCTCGACGCCGACCTGGCGCTGGTCACCGAGCTGGACCCCGCGGACGCGGCGCCCAGGGCGTTGCGCCGCGTGCTGCGCCAGACCGCACACCTGTTCGGCCCCACCGACCCGCCGGGCGCCCTGGGCGCGGTGCTGGCGAGCCGGCTCGACGGCATCCCGGCGCTGGCCGGCGCCCGCGCCCAGCTCGCCGCCACCGTGCGCGGGCCGCGGCTGGTCAACCGCTGGAGCCTGCCCGATCAGCCGCACCCCGGGCTCGTCCGGGTGCTCCAGGCCCATCGCCCGTCGGTCAACGCCTGCGCGGTGGCCCCGGCGGGTGACTGGCTGGCGTGCGCCGGCGACGACGGCACCGTCCAGATCTGGGACGCGGACGCCTCCGCCGCCCGCGGGGTGCTGACCGGCCATACGGGCGCCGTGCACACCTGCGTGATCGCGCCGGACGGCCGCTTCCTGGTGTCAGGCGGCGCGGACCGGGTGGTCCGGGTCTGGGACGCCCGCGGCGGCCCGGCCCGGTTCGAGCTGCGCGGCCATTCCGGGGAGGTGCGCGGCGCCGCCGTCGCGCCGTCGGGCGCCTGGTTCGCGACCTGTGGCGACGACGGCATCGTCCGCTGCTGGCGCGCCCGCAGCGGCCTGCCCGGCCCGATGATCGTGGTGACGCCGGGCCGCCGCCTGCGCGACTGCGCGATCTCACCCGACGGCTCGCTGCTCGCGGTGGCGTGCGAGGACGGGGTGATCCGGCTGTTCGACACCCGCCAGGGCGGCGCCCCGATCGGGGAGCTGCGCGGCCACCGAGGCCCGGTGCGCCGGCTCGCCAGCTGCCACGGGCCGGCCTGGCTGGTCTCCGCCGGGGAGGACGGCACGGTTCGGCGGTGGGACCCGGCGGCCCGCATGGCCGTCGCGCGCTATGACGTGGGCGCGGCGGCGCGCGGCTGCGCGGTCACCGCGGACGGCGCGGCCGTGGCCGCGACCGCGGCCGACGGCGTCGTGCGGCTGTGGGACACGGCGACCGGCGCGCGCCGCCAGCTGGTCGGTCCGAGCGGGACGGCGGCGGTCTGCGCGATCGCCCCGGACGGGAGCTGGCTGGTCTCCGCCGGCCGGCACGGTGCGCTGCGGATCTGGGATGTGGGGCTCGCCGACCCGGGCATCGCGGCGAGCGGCCGGGATGAGGGGATGCGCGCCTGCGTCGCGAGCTCGGACGGGCGCTGGGTCGTCTCCGTCTCCGAGGACGCCACCGCGGTCCAGTGGGACGTCGCCACGGCCGAGCAGGGGGCGGCGCTGGTGGGGGAGCGGCTCAACCCCGTCCGTGGCGGCGCGGTGGCCCCCGACGACAGCTGGGTGGCGCTGCCCGGCCGGGACGGCGGCGTGCGGCTGTGGGAGCCCGCGACTGGCACGGTCCGGGCCGTCCTCAGCTCGCCGAGCGAGGTCCGCGGCTTCGCCGCGTCGCCTGACGGGTCCTGGCTGGTGGGCGCGTGCGCGGACGGTGCCGTGCGGATGTGGGACACCCAGAGCGGCGAGTGGCTCGCCTCGTTCGCCGGCCGCAAGGCCGGCGGCGGCGGCGCCGGCGGGCCCTACGGCGCCGGCAGCCGCCGGCCGGCCGAGCCGTCACGCGCCTACAGCAGCCAGCCGTCGACCAGCCAGCCGTCGACCACGGGCCGACGGGCCCGGAACCCGAACGACGCCGACCTGTACCCGACCGGTCCTCCATACCCCGAAGATCCCTACGACATCGAGGCTTTCAACACCGAACCGGTGACCGGTGGCGGTGGCGCCGGGCACACCTGCGTCGTCGCCCCGGACGGCACCTGGGTGGCCGCGGGCGGCGCGGACCAGGAGATCCGGATCTGGGACGTCGCCACGCTGGAGCCCCTGGACCTGCTCACCGGGCACACCGGCGAGGTGCTGGGCCTCACCGTCGCGCCGGACGGCCGTTTCCTGGTCTCCGCGGGCGCCGACCACACGCTGAGGGTCTGGTGGACCGACGGCTGGCGGGCGGGCCCGGTGCTGACCGGGCACACCCACACGGTCCGGGGCGCGGCGGTCAGCCCCGACGGGGCGTTCCTCGCCAGCGCCGGCGGCGACGGCTCGGTGCGGATCTGGGAGACGGCGCGCTGGCGGTGCGTCACGCTGATGCGGTTCGACGGCGCGGCCAGGGACTGCGCCTGGCTGCCCGACTCGCGCGGCCTGGCCGTGGCCGCCTCCGGCGGCCTCTACCTCTACGAGCTGCGCCTCGACTGACCCACCCTTCGCCGGCGTCAACTGATGTTGGGTGGTGTGAGGGCGGCGGCGGCCGAGGCGACGACCACGAGCATGAGCGCGAGGGCCGAGACGGCGTCCAGCCTGCCTCGCCCGGCCGGCGGGCGGGCCCGCGCGGAACGGCCGGTGACGACGACCACCAGCGCGACGACGCTCACCAGCGCCGCCAGCCGGCCGGAGACGCCATCCGCCGGAACCCAGCCGAGGCCCGCCCACAGACCCATGAGCACAGCCAGGGCGCGTCCCGTGCGAACGCCGCGGCCACGGACACTGTGGCCCGTCTGACACGTCACGGCAGGGGAAGTACCCACAGTGACAGATCCGGACGCCGTGCCCCGGCGGAGCGGGCGGAAGGACCCGCCCGGGTTGTCCCGTTCGTGGAGCCTTCACCGGTGCCGGTGCCGGTGCCGGTGCCGGTTGCCGGCGCCTGGGCTGGGCGGCGGGTGCCTGGGGCCCGGGCGGCGCCGGCCTCAGCCCGGCGCGGGAAGCGTGACGGTGGCGCGCCTGCCGGGGGCGGCCTCGAGGACCGCGCCGTCCGGAAGCAGGTCGACGCCGATCGCGGCCAGGCGCTCGGCGAGCCGCGGACCCGGCGGGTTGCGGTGGCTCAGGTGGACGGCGACGACCGTCGAGGTGTCGGTCAGGGCTCCGCGCGCGCGGAGCCCTGACCGACGTCGGCGGTGAACGTCGCGAGGTCCAGATGGTCGCCGAAACCGGGACGGTCGCCGTTGTTCTCCTCGACCAGTGCCACGTCGAACTCCCGGCCGGCCAGCGCCTCGACGGTGGCCGCGGGCAGTGGACCGGTGTCGCAGGCGTAGAGCAGCCGGGCACCGTCCGGGGCGGTGATGTCGTAGAGCACGGCCGGCCCGACCGAGGCGTCCCCGTGCGCCGCCGCGACCGGGACCACCAGGTAGCCGCCCCCGTCCGGCCCGGGACCGCCCAGCCGGATGGGACTGCCGGCGAGGGCCAGCCGGGGGTGCAGCGGCGAGCCGGCCTCGCCGGGTGCCCGTCGCTCCCAGCGGGTCAGGAAGGCCGCGACGGCGTCGAGCACCGCCCGCGGGCCGACGACGTCGAGCGGGCGGTCGGCCACGGTGCTCCACGACCGCCACATCAGCGCCTCCGGCCCGAGGTGGTCCGGATGGGCATGCCCGATCACGAGGTGGCGCAGGCGACCCAGGTCGACGCCGAACCGGGCCGCCGCGCGCGGCACGTCCGGCCCGAGGTCGACGAGCATGGCGTCGTCGAGCAGCACGCCCGTCTGCGCGCGGGCGTTACCGGTGTCGCGTGCCCAGGCGCAAGACGGACACGCGCACCACGGGTTCGGCCAGCCGTCGGCCGAACCCGTGCCCAGCAGGGTGACGCGCACTTCTCCTGCCCTGCTCTCTGCCGGGGACGGCCGCGGGGCCTCGGGCGGATGCTCAGACGTGCGGGTGGCGCTTGCGCTCCGCGAGGGTCATGAGCGTCAGCACGATGCCGAGCAGGATGATCGAGCCGAATGTGAGCGCCGCCACGACCCAGGGGGCGAACCCGCTGTCGCTGTGCTGGGCCGCCTCGGCGAGCTGTGTGACCACGTGGACATTCCTCCGCTTCTGATGCTGGCCTGCGCGTGCCGGTGCCGGTGCCGACATGCCGGGTCCTGCCGGGCCGCTGGGCCGCCCGGCCCGTTCGTCCCGGCAGATCCGGGTCTGCCGACCTGCCCGCGCGCCGACGTCCACCGGCCGGCCACCGGGCGCGAGGCGGGGCGTCGCGCCTACGGTAGCCAATCGGTGGCGAATCCATGCCGACGTCACTGGCAGCAGGCGTTACCGACGTAGGGCACATCCTGGCCTCACCGCCCCGCCGGAGGCCAGTGACGGTTGGATGGGGTGGACGGCGGGCTGCCGCCGACGGTCGTGGTGGGTTCACGAGGAGGTACGCGGGTGAGCTGGACCTGGCGGTATGAGGCCGAGGACGGGGCACTGGTGACGGTGGCCGGGGCGTCCGGGTCCGAGTCGTTCCCGAGCCAGGGCGACGCGGAGACCTGGATCGGGGAGACCTGGTCCGAGCTGCTTGACGGCGGCGTCGCGCAGGTCACGCTGTGCGAGGCGGGTCGCAAGGTCTACGGCCCGATGAGCCTGCGCCCGACGACCTGAGCCGCGAGCGCGAGTGGCCCGGCGGGCACGCGGCGGGCACGGCGGTTGACTGAGATCCAGGTCACCGTGGCTAACGACGTTAGCCGAAAGGGTTGACGTAGCTAACAGCGTTAGCCATAGTGGGGCTAACGCTGTTAGCTACCTCTTCGGGAGTCGTCATGAACGAGACCCTGCCGGCCGCCGAGTCCCATGAGTCCACTGCTTCCGCCGGGCCCGCCGGGCCGGCCGAGGCCGCTGGTTCCGCCGCGCCGGGCGCGGCGGCGCACTACCGGGCGCCGGGCGCGTTCACCCGGAAGGTCTTCAACCGTCTGGTCGCGGCCCTCACCCGGCGCGGGGTGAGCGTGCTCGGCAGTCGAGTGCTGGAGGTGCGTGGCCGGACCAGCGGCGAGCCGCGGCGTACGCCGGTCAACCTGCTCGTCCTCGACGGCCGGGAGTACCTCGTGTCGCCTCGTGGCCACGGCCAGTGGGTGCGCAACGTGCGGGCGGCCGACGGCGAGCTGTACCTGCTGCTCGGCCGGTCCCGAGCTCACTACCGGGCCACGGAGCTGGTCGACGAGGAGAAGGTCCAGGTGCTGCGCGCCTACCTCAAGCGGTGGAAGGCCGAGGTCGGCGTCTTCTTCGGCGGTGTGGGGCCTGACTCGTCCGACGAGGAGCTCGCCGCGATCGCTCCCCGCCACCCGGCCTTCGTCCTGGAGCGGACCAACTGACCGCCCACGCCACCACGGCGGGGGAGGGCGTCGACGTGGCGCGGGCCGGGCTGCCGCTGGCGCGGATCGCGGCGCGGCCGGAGCCGGCGGGACGGTCGGAGCGGGTGCGCGAGATCGTCGCCGCCGGGCTCGCGCTGCTGGCGGCGGAGGGCGCGGACGCGTTGACGATGCGCCGTCTCGGTGACGAGATCGGTATCAGGGCGGCGTCGCTCTACAAGCACCTGCCCGGGAAGCCGGCGCTGGAGGCGGCGCTCGTCGAGACCGGCCTGTTCGAGATGGGCGACGCGCTGCACGCCGTCGTCGACGCGGCGGGGCCAGCGGACGTCGTCGCCGCGCTGTTGGCCGAGTACCGGCGGTTCGCGCTCATGAGCGCCAACCTCTACCGGCTCGCGACCTCCGGCCGCATCGACCGGAGCCTGCTGACCCCCGGTCTCGACGGCTGGTCCGGCGAGCCGTTCTACCGGGCGACCGGCGACCCCTGGGTCGCCCAGGCGCTGTTCGCCGCCGCCCACGGGGCCGTGATCCTGGAGATGGACAGCGCCTACTCCGACATGTCCGACCTGGATGCGACCTGGCGCGCACTCGCCAGGGCCTTCACCACCTGACCGCCGCCCACCACCAGCGTCAGTTCGAACTGTGGCGGATGGCCAACCGCATGGACACGCCCATCCAACACACCTCCAAACACTGCTGTGGATGTGTGTTGGATGGGCAAGCCTATGGACGGGGCCAGCCGCCACAGTTCGTGACTGGCTAGGACTCGACGACGGCGCTCAGCGTCTCGTCGATACGGGCGAGAACCTCCGGGGCGAGGGTGACGCCGACGGCCTTGACGTTCTCGCGGACCTGCTCGGGCCGGGACGCGCCGATGATCGCGGACGCGACGTTGTCGTTCCGCAGTACCCACGCGACGGCCAGCTGGGCGAGCGAGAGCCCCGCCTCGTCGGCGATCGGGCGCAGGTTCTGCACGGCGGTCAGCACGTCGTCACCCATCAGGCGCTGGATGAACCCGGAGCCGGTGGCGCCGGTGGCGCGGCTGCCGGGCGGCGGAGGCTGCCCCGGGAGGTACTTCCCGGTCAGCACACCCTGCGCGATCGGCGACCAGACGATCTGCGAGACACCGACCTTCGCGGACGCCGGCACGATCTCGGCCTCGATCGTGCGTACGAGCGCCGAGTACTGCGGCTGGTTGGAGATGATCCGGTCCAGGCCCAGCTCGCCGGCCAGCCGCACCGCCTCGGTGATCTGCTCGGCGGACCACTCGGAAACGCCGATGTAGAGCGTCTTGCCGGTGCGCACCAGGTCGTCGAACGCGCGGAGGGTCTCCTCGAGCGGCACCGTCGGGTCGTAGCGGTGCGCCTGGTACAGGTCGACGTAGTCGGTGCGCAGCCGCTTCAACGACGCGTTCATCGACTCGATGATGTGCTTGCGGCCCAGGCCCCTGTCGTTCGGGCCGGGGCCCGTCGGCCAGAAGACCTTGGTCGCGAGCTCGTAGGACTCGCGCCGGACGCCGGAAAGTGCCTCACCCAGCACGGCCTCGGCCCGCCCGCCGGCGTAGACGTCGGCGGTGTCGAAGGTGGTGATTCCCTCGTCGAAGGCGGCGCGCACGCAGGCGATCGCCTGCTCGGCCTCGATCTGGTCACCATGGGTGATCCAGTTCCCGTATGCGATCTGGCTGACGGTCAGGCCGCTGCGCCCTAGGCGTCGATACTCCACACCGCCGACTCTAGGACTTCTACCGAGGACCGAACGTCGAGGTTCCCGTCCCGCGTGGGCCGTCCGGCACCAGGCGGGCCGGGGCGCTCCACCCCAGCTCCGCCCCTGTGCCGTCACCTCAGGTGCTGACTGTGATGGTCAGCGCCCCGCCCCTCCGCGGGCGACGCGGGGCGGTGGCATGCGCCAGCGGCGCGGGACGAGCGAGCGCTGCACCGCATAGGCGCGGACCTTGACCCGCGAGTCCGGGTAGCGCTCCTGGACCGCCTTGCCGACCTTGCGGGCCAGGAAGAAGCCGTCGATGACCACCGCGGCGATGCCGAGGATCATCACGTAGACGGCGACCAGCCGCACGTAGCCGTTTGGCACGAGCCCGCCGATGAAGTAGACGACGATCGCGAACAGGAACAGCGAGCCGGCGTTGATCCGGCTGTCCACGACGTCGCGGGCCAGCACCCGCTCCGGTACCCGCTCCCGGGCGGGCATCTTCGACAGGTCGCCGGAACGCAGCGCGGCCCGCTGCTCGGCCATCGCGCGGCGGCGCTCACCCTTGTCGCGCTGGCGGCCTTCCTTGGTGTTCGCCGACGGGCCGAAGGTGCTGACCGTCGAGCGGGCCGCGCGCGCCTGCGAGCGCTTCGGCGTCGGCCGGCCCTTCTTGGCCGTCATCCGCGCGTCCGTCGTGGAGGCGAACTCGTCCACGTCGACGTCCGCGMCGGAGTTCTCCGGCTCGGCGTCGCGCGACCGCTTTCTGAGGCCGATCGTGGCCATTACGGGAGAGCCAACATCTGGTCGAGGGCCTTTCGGGCGTATGCGGCCACGTCCGGCGCGACTGTGATCCGRTTGACCGGCTCGCCGCGGACGAGGGACTCCAGCGCCCACACTAGGTGTGGCATGTCGATGCGGTTCATTGTGGAGCAGAAACAGACGGTCCGGTCCAGGAAGACGATGTTCTTGTCGGGGTGGCGGTTCGCGAGCCGCTGCACGAGGTTGAGCTCGGTGCCGATCGCGAACGACGAACCGGCCGGGGCCGCGTCCACCACCTTGATGATGTACTCCGTCGATCCGACCAGGTCGGCGGCGGTCACCACCTCACGCTTGCACTCAGGGTGTACCAGGACAGTTACCCCGGGAACCCGCRCCCGCACCTCGTCGACGCAGTTCCGGCTGAACCGGCCGTGCACCGAGCAGTGCCCCMGCCAGAGGATCATCTTCGCGTCCCGCAGCTGGGCGGGGGTGAGCCCRCCGTTCGGGCGGTGCGGGTCGTAGACGACGCAGTCGGCCTCGGTCATCCCCAGCTCGCCGATCGCGGTGTTGCGGCCCAGGTGCTGGTCGGGCATGAACAGCACGCGCTGCCCGCCGCGCTCCGGGCCGAACGCCCACTCGAGCGCGCGCTGCGCGTTGGAGGACGTACAGACGGTGCCGTCGTGCCGGCCGGTGAACGCCTTGATCGCGGCCGAGGAGTTCATGTAGGTCACCGGCACCGTGCCCTCGGCCGCGCCCGCGTCGAGCAGGTCGTCCCAGGCCTGCTCGACCTGTTCGGCGGTGGCCATGTCGGCCATCGAGCAGCCCGCGGCCAGGTCCGGGAGGATCACCCCCTGGTGCGGCGCGGTCAGGATGTCCGCGCTCTCGGCCATGAAGTGCACGCCGCAGAACACGATGTGCTCGGCCTCGGGCCGGGCCGCGGCCTGCTGGGCGAGCCTGAACGAGTCACCGGTGACGTCCGCGAAGGCGATCACGTCGTCGCGCTGGTAGTGGTGCCCCAGGATGAAGACCTTCCCGCCCAGCGCCGCCTTGGCCGCGGCGGCGCGCTCGGCCAGCGCGGGATCAGCGGCCGGGGGCAGTTCTCCTGGGCACTCGACGCCGCGCTCGCTGCCGGCGTCCGTCTCCCGGCCGAGCAGCAGCAGGGCCAGTGGCGACGGGGTAACGCCTATGCGTTCCAGGGTCGGGTTGGTCGTCATGGCAGGCCCCCTTGGGCGGCGCGCTGTGCGAGGACCGCCCCACTGGTCGGCCCTGGCCGGATCCGGGACGACTCCGGACGGTTCCGATGGCTTCGGGACCGCCGGCGTCGCCGGGCTGGCTGTGGCGATCTGCGGGGAGGCCGGTCGACATATGGTCGAAGAGACTCTAACTCATTAATGGTCGAAGAGACACTAACTGCGGTCCGTGGGCCATGCGTGGTTTGTCCGAGCGTCGCTCTCTGGTCACCCTCCCGACAGTCGTGGCGGGCCGCCCGGCAGTCGTCGAGGGCCGTGGCGCCCTGCCGCCAGCCCATTCGCTCGCGGCCGCGCGGGCCCGGCCGGGTCTGGCGGCCCGCGGTGGACGGGGCGTTYGGCCCGAGTGAGATGGGTCACTGGGGGGTGGGGGCCGGGTGGGCTGGCCGGGAACACCTGCCCCATCGGCCCTGGCATTGCGTGCCTGTGTGTGGGGGAGCGCACCGGGAGCTAGGCCGACGTCGTGGCCGGCCCACCCGCTGGTGGCTACGATGGGAAGCGGAACCGGGCCGCGGTTGTTGGGCGCTGGAGACGGACACCGGTGACACGGTGTGCGTCGGCACGGCGTGCGTCACACCTCGGCCGCTCCACGCGGCGGCAGTGGTGCCGTGCGTGGCACCGATTGGGCCGTGTGGAGGGCGCCGACGCGGCCTGAGTCGCACGGATCCCCAGCGGCGCACCCTTGTAGGCACCTTCCGAAGGGCAGGAGCAGCCCCTATGACCGTCCAGGACACGACGACGGACACCCAGACCCGGCCTAGCCAGGTCACCCTCACCGACCTGGCCGCGAGCAAGGTGAAGTCTCTGCTCGAGCAGGAGGGCCGCGACGACCTGGCCCTGCGTATCGCCGTACAGCCCGGTGGCTGCTCCGGCATGCGCTACCAGCTGTTCTTCGACGAGCGCCAGCTCGACGGGGACACCGTGCTCGACTTCTCCGGCGTCAAGGTCACGGTCGACCGGATGAGCTCCCCGTACCTGGGCGGCGCCACCATCGACTTCGTCGACACCATCGAGAAGCAGGGCTTCACGATCGACAACCCCAACGCCCAGGGCTCCTGCGCCTGCGGCGACTCGTTCCACTAGGCGAACCCTGTTCGCTGCCCTGCGGGCAGCTTCCCCGGGAGTTGCACTCGTAATGTCTGCTCCGGGGGCGACCCCCGGACCCCCGATGTCGAGCTTCGCTCGACCGGGTGGGCGAGCTGAGCAGCTAGGCGTGATGGCTTCTGAGGGCCTGGTGGGAACGAAGATTGATTCGTCCCACCAGGCCCTCGGCATGTTCGGAGCCGACCCGTCATTTGGTGACGTGCAGCGGCACGTAAGCGCGCTGGGCGCGAAGGCGCGCCTCGCGGAGGGTCCCGTGGGAGCGACGGGGTCCCTGCGGAATCGGCGAAGCCGATTTCGGAGGTCGTGAGTACGGGGCCGGAGTGCGCCGCCCGGACGGAGCGAGCCAGAGGCTAGGCTCAGGCATCGTGCGTATTGCCGTCACCGGGTCCATCGCGACCGATCACCTCATGCGTTTCCCCGGCCGCTTCGCCGATCAGCTGATCGCCGAGCAGCTCGAACGGGTGTCGCTGTCCTTCCTCGTCGACGAGCTGGTCATTCGGCGCGGTGGCGTCGCGGCCAACATCAGCTACGGGCTGGGCCGGCTCGGCCTGCACCCGGTCCTGGTCGGCGCGGTCGGTGAGGACTTCGCCGACTACCGCTCCTGGCTCGACCGGCACGGCGTCGACACGGCGTCGGTGCGGGTGAGTGATCTCGCGCACACCGCGCGCTTCGTCTGCACGACCGACGACGACCTCTGCCAGATCGCCTCGTTCTACCCGGGCGCCATGTCGGAGGCACGCAACATCGAGCTCGCCCCGGTCGCCGACCGGTTCGGCGGCCTCGACCTCGTGCTCATCAGCCCGAACGACCCCGAGGCGATGCGGCGGCACACCGACGAGTGCCGCGAGCGTGCCTACCCGTTCGCCGCGGACCCGTCCCAGCAGCTCGCCCGGATGGATGGTGAGGACGTCCGCCGGCTCGTCGACGGCGCCGCCTACCTGTTCTGCAACGAGTACGAGAAGGCACTGCTGGAGCAGAAGACCGGCTGGTCGGACGCCGACGTGCTCGCCCGGGTCGACACCCGGATCACCACGCTGGGCGCGAACGGGGTGCGGATCGAGCGAGCCGCGGACGCGACCGCGATCCAGGTACCGGTGGTTCCGGCCCGCGACACCCCGGACCCGACCGGCGTCGGCGACGCGTTCCGCGCCGGTTTCCTCGCCGGGCGCTCCTGGGACCTGTCGCTGGAGCGCTCCGCGCAGCTTGGCTGCCTCCTGGCGACACTGGTGCTCGAGACCGTAGGCCCACAGGACTACGAGGCCGACGAGGCCGAGCTGGTCAAGCGGCTCACCGAGGCGTACGGCGCCGAGGCGGCCACCGAGATCAAGGACTACCTCCCGCGGTCCTGAGCTCCACGAGTTCGTCGAGCTCCTGCGGCGACAGGCGTTCCGGGGTTCTCAGGCCTGGCGTCCACGGGCGCGGTGTGGCGTGGCGTGGCGGCGGTGACCGAGTTCGGGTTCACCGCCGCCCGCGGCGCCGCTGACCACGGGCTGACACCAGTCCGCGGCGTCAGCGCGTCCGGCGGATGAGGTACGCCCGGCCGGTGGGCAGGTCGCGGGCGCCGAGAAACCGCTGGCCGCGCAGGCGGCACCAGGCGGGCACGTCGGCGGCGGCGGCCGGGTCGTCGGCCAACAGCGCGACCGTGCCGTCGACCGGCACCTCGCCGAAGCGCCGGGCCAGGTCGATGATCGGCAGTGGGCAGAGCCGGCCCAGCGCATCCACCACCACGTCCGGGGCTTCCAGCCCCGGGTCAGGATCCGCGTCGCTCATGGCCGTCGCCTACCCTCCTCCGCCTTTCTCGGCGTTTCGGTCTTTCCGGCTTCTTCTGTCGCTCGCCTTTCTGGCGTCTTCGGCGGCTTGCGCCCCTTCCGGCTGTCTTCGGGCGTCTGTGCCGCGGGCATCATCGCCGCTACAGACCCACCGCGCCGGCTCGTTCACGGATCGCGGCGACGGCGCCCGGCAGGACATCCAACAGGGCCGTCAGGTCCGCGGCGGTGGAGTCGCGGCCGAGCGAGACCCGCACGTTGCCGTGGGACAGGGCGCCCATCGCGACCAGCACGTGGCTTGGTGTCAGGGAGTCCGACGTGCAGCTGGACCCGCTGCTGACCGCGATCCCCGCCCGGTCCAGCTCGCCGAGCAGCGCCTCGCCCGCGACGTAGAGGCAGGAGAAGGCGACCAGGTTCGGCAGYCGGCCGGCCGGGTCCGGGTCGCCAAGCAGCTCGACGTCGTCGACCAGCGCCGGCAGCCGGGCGCGCAGCTGGGCGGTGAGCTCCCCCAGCCGTTCGCGCTCGCCGGCGAGCTCGCCGGCCCTCGCGTGCAGCGCCGCCGCGGTCGCCACGACCGCTGGCAGGTTCGGGAAACCGGCCGCCCGGCCCGCCTCGCGCTCGTCGGCCGGCATCGGGTTCGTCCAGCGGGTGCCGGACCGCACGACCAGGATCCCGACACCCGCGGGCCCGCCGAACTTGTGCGCGCTGGCCGTCAGCAGGTCGGCGCCCAGCGCGGCGACGTCCACCGGGATGCGCCCGACGGTCATCGCGGCGTCCGTGTGGAGGGGGACTCCGCCCGCCGGACGTCCGGCGCCCGCTGAACCGCTGGCGTCCTGGGAACCGGCGACCGCGTGCACCGCCTCGGCCACCTCCGCCACCGGCTGGATGGTGCCGACCTCGTGGTTGGCGTGCTGCACCGAGACCAGCGCGGTGCCGGGCGGGGGTACGCAGCTCGCCGGGTCCACGCGGCCGTGACGGTCCACGTCCAGGGAGCGCGTGCGGCCGCCGGCCCGTTCGTGGCGTTCGGCCGCGTGCAGCACGCTCGAATGCTCGACCGCGCTGACCAGCACCAGGTCGCCGGCGCGTCTGCGCGCCGCCGCCGTGCCCAGCACGGCCAGGTGCGCGGCGGTCGCGCCGCTGGAGCAGAAGGAGACCTCGTCGGCCCGCGCTCCGAGGACCCCGGCGACGGTCTCGCGCGCCGCGTCCAGCAGCATGCGGGCGCGGCGGCCCTCCCGGTAGAGCCGGGCCGGGTCGGCCCAGCCGTCGTCAAGCGCCGCCAGCAGCGCCGCGCGGGCGGCCGGGTGCAGCGGGGTCGTCGAGGCATGGTCGAGGTAGGCCGGCACACCTCGACGCTACGACCTTCCCGACGCCGCGACCTTCCCGGCGGGGCCAGGCCGGAGGCGTCGATCGGGCCAGACCGCGGATGCTGACCGGGCCAGGCCCGCGTCGTCGGCTGGGTCACATTAGTGGTCCCGCAGGGCCCCCTGGCGGCGGCGGAGGCCCCGGTTCGGCGACTGATCGTAAACGATCGTTACGCTGTGTTTTGTTCCGCCGGATCGATTCGTGTGAAGCCCGGCGCGGGAGGGCCTCTGGCGAGAACCGTGACGTCGGCTGGGATACGCTCCCGTCGCAGCATCTACAGCGTGTCGAAGACCGTGCGCCGGCCCAGGTGACCCAACCTCGCGTGTCCCGGGCCGACGTAGTCGTGGGAGGCAGGACCTGGTGAGGAGTTCCTTCGGTCGGATCCGGCCGGCGCGCGCGGACGCGAGTGAGGCGGGCGCTGCGCGCCCGCTCGCGCGGCCCGGGGCTGAGGCCGAATCCTATGACGATGGCTTGGCCTCGTCCGGGGTCGGCGGAGGTGGCGGGCAGACCTCCCGGATCGGCTTCGCCGTTCCGGCGGGGATCCCGGGCACCKCGCCGATGCTCCGGGAGGCCGCCGGCGCCGCGGGCGAGCCAGCCCGTGAGGGTGGTGGGCCCGACGCCGGCGTAGTCCGTAACGGTCACCGCCGCGGGCGTGCCGGCCGCGTGACGCGACTCGGCGCTGGCCTCGCTGTGCTCGCGCTGACCGCTACGGCGTGTGGTGTGCCGAACTTCGGGTTCCCGGACGGGGTGACCAACCAGACCCCCCGCATCCTGAACCTGTGGAAGGGCTCGGCCATCGCGGCACTCGCCGTCGGTGTGCTGGTCTGGGGCCTGATCTTCTACGCGATCATCGCGTTCCGGAAGCGGTCGGACGTCCTGCCCCGCCAGGTCCGGTACAACCTCCCCGTCGAGGTGCTGTACACGGTGGTGCCGCTCGTGGTCGTGGCCGGGCTGTTCTACTACACCGCCCGGGACGAGATCGAGATCGACAAGGTCTCGGCCAAGCCGGACGTCACGGTGAACGTGGTCGGCTTCCGCTGGAACTGGCAGTTCCGTTACACGGACACCGGCCAGAGCGGCGGCAACGTCGTCGAGGTGACCGGCCAGCCCGGCCAGCCCGCGGTGCTGGTGCTGCCCGAGGGGCGCTCCGTGAAGTTCGTGCTGACCTCGCCGGACGTCATCCACTCGTTCTGGGTGCCGGAGTTCCTGTTCAAGCGGGACGTCGTGCCGGGCCGGATCAACACCTTCGAGGTCACGCCGACCAAGACCGGCACGTTCATCGGCCGCTGCGCCGAGCTGTGCGGCGCGGACCACGACAAGATGAACTTCTACGTCAACGTCGTCCCCGCCGCCCAGTACGACAAGTTCATCGCGGAGCAGGAGGCGGCGGGCGCGACGGCCGCCGGCACTCCCGCGCTCACCACCGCCGGCAGCGGCACGACCTCCGGGAGCGGACAGTGACGCTTGTGCACGAGCCGCCGGTCGGGCACGCTGGCCCGCCGGCCGACGAGGCGCCGCCCAAGGCGGTTAACAGCCTCCTGGGATACCTGCGGACGACGTCCCACAAGGACATCGCCCTCATGTACTTCCTGACCTCGTTCGCGTTCTTCGCCTTCGCCGGCATCCTGGCCATGTTCATGCGGGCCGAGCTCGCCCGGCCGGGCCTGCAGTTCCTGTCGAACGAGCAGTACAACCAGCTGTTCACGATCCACGGCACGCTGATGCTGCTGATGTTCGCGACACCGCTGGCCTTCGCGTTCGCGAACTACCTGATCCCGCTGCAGATCGGCTCGCCGGACGTCGCGTTCCCGCGGCTGAACGCGCTGTCGTACTGGCTGTTCCTGTTCGGCAGCCTGACGGTGATCGCCGGCTTCCTCACCCCGGACGGCGCCGCCGCGTTCGGCTGGTTCGCCTACGCGCCGCTGAACAGCGCCACGTACTCGCCGGGCGTCGGCGGTGACCTGTGGGTGCTGGGCCTGGCGACCTCCGGTATGGGAACCATCCTCGGCGGCGTCAACATGATCACCACGATCCTGTGCCTGCGCGCGCCCGGCATGACGATGTTCCGGATGCCGATCTTCTGCTGGAACTTCCTGGTGACGTCGATCCTGGTGCTGGTCGCCTTCCCGCCGCTGGCGGCGGCGCTGCTGGCGCTGGAGGCCGACCGCCGGTTCGGCGCGCACATCTTCGACGCCGCCAACGGCGGCGCGATCCTCTGGCAGCACCTGTTCTGGTTCTTCGGGCATCCCGAGGTCTACATCATCGCCCTGCCGTTCTTCGGGATCATCACCGAGGTTCTGCCGGTCTTCTCCCGTAAACCGCTGTTCGGTTACAAGGGCCTGGTCTTCGCGACCATCGGCATCGGCGCGCTGTCGATCTCGGTGTGGGCCCACCACATGTTCGTCACCGGCGCGGTGCTGCTGCCGTTCTTCGCCTTCCTGTCGTTCCTGATCGCGGTGCCCACCGGGGTCAAGTTCTTCAACTGGATCGGCACGATGTGGCGCGGCTCGCTCACCTTCGAGACGCCGATGCTGTTCGCCCTCGGCTTCCTGGTGACCTTCCTGTTCGGCGGCCTGACCGGTGTGCTGCTCGCCAGCCCCCCGATCGACTTCCRTGTCTCCGACAGCTACTTCGTCGTGGCCCACTTCCACTACGTGGTGTTCGGGTCGGTCGTGTTCGCCGCCTACTCCGGCGTCTACTTCTGGTTCCCGAAGGTCACCGGCCGGCTGATGGACGAACGCATCGGGAAGGTCCATTTCTGGACGCTGTTCTTCGGCTTCCACCTGACCTTCCTGGTGCAGCACTGGCTGGGTATCAAGGGCATGCCGCGCCGGTACGCCGACTACGGCCCGGACGACGGCTTCACCACGCTCAACACCGTCTCGACGGCGGGCGCGTTCCTCCTGGCGCTRTCGACCCTGCCGTTCATGTACAACCTGTGGCATTCGTACAAGAAGGGCCGGATCGTCAAGGTCGACGACCCCTGGGGCTTCGGCAACTCGCTGGAGTGGGCCACGTCCTGCCCGCCACCGCGGCACAACTTCCTGTCGCTGCCGCGGATCCGCTCCGAGCGTCCCGCGTTCGACCTGCACCACCCGGCGTACGCCACGGGYGGGGCGATAGAGCAGCGCGCCACTCCGGAACTGAGCAGCTAAGGCGGCCGTGGCATGAGGGTAGAAGGCTACGTCTTCAGCATCATCGGCGTCTTCGCCGTGATCGTTGACATTATCTACTGGATCTACTCGCACGACCCGACGGGCACCGCGGCACTGGCCCTGACCGCGGGCATGGGCTTCCTGGTGGGCTTCTACCTGCTGTTCACCGGGCGGCGGATCGGGATGCGCCCGCAGGATCTTCCCGACGCGGAGGTCGCGGACGGCGCGGGCGAGCTCGGGCATTTCACGCCGGGCAGCTACTACCCGTTCTTCATCGCCGCCAGCGCCACCGTCGCTGTCTCGGGGTTCGTCTTCGGCATCTGGCTCGTCCTTATCGGCGCCCTGATGACCGTGTTCTTCGTGACCTGCCTGGTCTTCGAGAACTTCTGGCACCCTCCGGTCCCGGAGGACTAGCGAGACCCTGATACCGGGTATGGCAAAGGCCTGGCGGTGAACCACGGAGACCTCGTGGTTCACCGCCAGGCCTTTGTGCTGCCGCGTGTGACGCCCAAGCCGAACCGAACCGAACCGAACCCCGAACCGAACCGAACCAAGCCGAACCGGGCCGCGTCAGGGCGGCGTGGCCGCGCTGGCCAGCTGGTGACGTCAGTCGTGCAGCCCGCGGGCGGCGGCGACCACCTCGTCGAAGACGCCCTCGCGCAGCGCCGCACCCTCGCGGCGGACCTCCGCCGGGTCGAGGACGAGCAGCCGGTCGAGCCGGACCTCGCTCGGCCGGCCCTCGCGGTCCCATCCGCCGGTGCCGACGTCCATCCAGTGCCGGCCGTAGCGCGCTTCCTGCTCGGCGTCCCGGTCGTGGTCCTTGCTGGTGAGCATCAGGCCGAGAAGCCGGCTGCCGCGGGTGCCGATCAGCAGCACGGGCCGGTCCTTGCCCTGGCTCGGGTCGTCCTCGAAGGGCACCCACGCCCACACGACCTCGCCCGGGTCAGGGCGCCCGTCGCGCCTGGGCTCGTAGACGATCTGGTCCCGCACGTCGTCGATCATGGTGCTGAGCCTAGTGGAGCCCGGCGGCGGCCTGGCTCGCGGCGGCCCAGCGCTCGAGGACGACGGCGGCCGCGCCAGAGTCGACGGCGGCGGAGGCGCGCTCGAGCTGGGCGCGGATCTGCTCGGTCACGGGCCGCTCGGTCGGGCCCTCGGCCGCGACGATCGCGGCGGCGGCGGCGAGCAGCACCGCGTCACGCACCGGGCCCGGCTTGCCGGCGAGCACCGCGCGGGTGACCCCGGCGTTGAAGGACGCGTCGGCGCCGCGCAGCGCCTCGAGATCCGGCACGTCGATGCCGACGTCGCGCGGGTCGAAGCGCTCCGCGCGCAGCTCACCGTCACCGCCGGTCACCCAGATCGTCGAGGTGGCGGACGGGGAGAGCTCATCGAGCCCGTCGTCGCCGCGGAACACCAGCGCCCGGGTGCCCCGGTCCGCGAGCACCCGCGCCATCACCGGCGCGAGCCGGGCGTCGGCGACGCCGAGCGACTGCGCGCCGGGCCTGGCCGGGTTCGTCAGCGGCCCGAGAATGTTGAACGCCGTCGGCACCCCCAGCTCGGCGCGCACCGCCCCCACGTGGCGCATGGCGGGGTGGAACGCCCGGGCGAAGCAGAAGGCGATCCCCACTTCGGCGAGCGTCGACGCGACCCCCGCCGGCGACAGCTCGATGACGACGCCGAGCTCCTCCAGCAGGTCGGCCGAGCCGCACGACGACGACGACGCCCGGTTGCCGTGCTTGACGACCGGGATGCCGGCGGCGGCGGCGACGATCGCCGCCATCGTCGACAGGTTGACGGTGTGGGACCGGTCCCCGCCGGTGCCGCAGGTGTCGACGGCGGCGGCGAGCAACGAGGCGTCGGCGTGCACGGGCAGGGCGAAGTCGAGCATCGAGGCGACCATGCCGCCGATCTCGGCCGCGGTCTCGCCCTTGGCGCGCAGCGCGGTGACGAACGCGGCGACCCGCGCCGGGCTCGCCGTCCCGGACATGATCTGGTTCATCGCCCAGCCGGCCTGCTCCGCCGCGAGGTCCTCCCGGGACAGCAGCGCGTGCAGCAGGTCGGGCCAGGTCTGCTCGCCCGGCGCCCGCRCCGGCGCCGAGGGCGTCACGGCTCGGACGTTCCGTGCGCGGCGTAGGTGACCGGCCGGCGGACGGGCGCGCCCGAGGCCCGGGCCCGCAGGAGGCCGACGACGGCGGCCGTCAGCTCGTCCGGGTCGACCGGGTGGGTCACCACCGCGTCGGCCAGCGACCAGGTCGCGAGCCACCGGTCGTCCTGCCGCGCCACCAGCAGGATGGTGGGCGGGCAGTCGGTGATCTCGTTCTTCAGCTGGCGGGACAGGCCCATCCCGCCCTCGGGAGTCGCCTCCGCGTCGAGGACACAGAGGTCGACCTCGCCGTGGTCGACGGCGGCCACGAGAACGCGGCCGTCGGTCACGTCGACGAACTCGATCTCGCCGAGCTGTTGATCGGGGACGGTGCCGATGGCCGCCTTGACGCGCTCGCGCACGTCAGCCCGGTCGGCGTACACCAGGACTGTGCTCATGTCCTGCGCGGCCTTTCGCTCCGAGGTACCGCCGCGGTAGGCGGCGGGGCGGCGTCCCGGCCGTCGCGGCCGGCCGCGGGCGCCGGCGCCGGCCGCGCTGGCGTGCCAGCCCGGCCTGTCCGCTCACCGCGCCTGCCGGAGCCCGCGACACCCGCGACGCCGGCGGCGCCGGCCTGGGCGTGGCGAACCCCACGACGACAAGGAATCCGGTGCGAGGGTACCGGACCAGGCGCGATACGGTCTGCCCAGCCTGGCGACCCACGGCGGCCCAGGCCATGAGACCCAGCTCACCATCCCCCCGTTTGTCCCCCGTCAGTGGTGGAATCGATACTGAGACTCGTTCTCAGTGACGGTCGGCCGGCAGGAGAAACCGCCGACCGGCCGCCATGGCGTGAAGGAGGTGGCGCGTGCCGAGCAGGGAGCAGGAACTGCGGCTGACTCCTCAGCGTGCCGCCGTGCTGACGGTGCTGCGGGCGGCGCACGATCATCCGACCGCGGCGGAGGTGTACGAGCGGGTACGCGCGGTCGCGCCGGGCATCGGGAGCGCGACCGTCTACCGCTCGCTCGCGTTGCTGGTCGCGACCGGGCATGCCCTGGAACTGAACCTGGGCGCCGGGGCCGCCGCCCGCTATGACGCCAACACCGACCGCCATGACCACGCGGTCTGTGACCGCTGCGGACGCGCGGTCGACATCGACCACCCCATCCCCAGCGGGATGGTGGCGGAGATCGCTCGGAACTCGGGCTTCTCCATCACCGGCTACGACCTGCAGTTCCGTGGCCTGTGTCCGGAGTGCGCGGCGCCAGCGGGCGCCGCGGCCGGCCCGAGTGCGGACAACGGAGCCTGAGGCCCACGCGGGACCGAGGGCGTCGACGGATCCATCTCAGCTCGAAACGACATCGAAGGAGCACGTATGCCGAAGCTCGAGGGCACCAAGACGCACGCGAACCTCAAGGAGGCGTTCGCCGGCGAGAGCCAGGCCAACCGCCGCTACCTGTACTTCGCGCGCCGTGCCGACATCGAGGGCCTGACCGACGCGGCCTCGCTGTTCCGCGACACCGCGGAGGGTGAGACCGGCCACGCCTTCGGCCACATGGACTTCCTGGCCGAGGTCGGCGACCCGGCGACCAACGAGCCGGTCGGCGACACCTCCAAGAACCTGGCCTCGGCCGTCGCCGGTGAGACCTACGAGTTCACCGCGATGTACCCCGGCTTCGCCAAGGACGCCCGCGAGGAGGGCTTCGAGGAGATCGCGGACTGGTTCGCCACGCTGGCCCGGGCGGAGAAGACCCACGCCGGCCGCTTCAAGAAGGCCCTCGACGCCGTGCTGGCCGAGGAGAACGCCTGACCTTCGGCCCAGGCCGACTGGCGCACACGAGAACCATCTGGGCCGGGACCTCGGGCGGGGCGACATCGTCGTCACCGCCCGGGCCCCGGTCCAGCGCTTTTCACGACCGGTGCCAGCCCGAAGCCGGGCCGGCACCGGCGCCCGCTCGGGTTCGCGCACGCGTGCGGACGGCTCACCCGTGGCACGTATCCCTGAGCCAGGATCGGGTCCCTGAGCCGGAACCGGAGCGCGGACCGGGCACCGTGCCGCTCGCACCCAGGGGGTTACCGATGATGCTGACCGTCGATGACATCAACATCGACCACCAGGCCTACGCTGCCACCCGCGCCGAGACGCGCAAGCGCATGATCCCGGTGCGCGCCGAGCGGCGGGTCCGCGTCGGCGACATCGTCGCGTTCGAGTTCGAGAACCTGGACACGCTGCGCTACCAGGTGCAGGAGATGGTCTACACCGAGCGGCTGACCGAGCGGTCGGACGTCGCGCACGAGGTCGAGGTGTACGGGCGCCTGATGCCGTCCAGTCACGCGCTGACGGCGACGATGTTCGTCGAGCTCAGGGCCACCGAGTCCGTCCGTGACGAGCTGGCGCATCTCGACGGCCTGCAGCGGGCGATCTCCCTGGAGATCGACGGCGAGAGGGCGCCCGCCGAGGAGATCCGCGGCACCGACGAGGACCTGGACACGCCGAGCGAGACCGTCTCGGTGCACATGTTCCGGTTCCCGCTGACCGACGAGCAGCGTGACAAATTCCGCGACCCCGAGGTCCCCGTCGAGCTGGTCGTCGACCACGAGGCCTACAACGACTCCACCCTCATCGACGGCGCGACCCGCCGCAGCCTCATAGCCGACCTGACCCTGCGCCCCTGAGCTCTGTCTCTGGTTCGCTCCGTCCGGACACGGCGCTACGGCCTGGGAGTTCGATCTGGGGCAGGGCAGAGACTCAGGCTGGGTTGGTCGGGAAGGTTGTTGCTGGTTCGCTCCGTGAGGACACGGCGCTACGGCCCCGTACTCGCTTCGCTCCCACGGGACCTCCGCGCCCAGCACGGTCGCCTTGCGCTGGAGCGTTGCGGAACCCGGCTTGAGGCTGGACCGCAGGGGCACTCCGCTTCGCTCGTGTGGGGCGCGGTCGGTCGGTGGCTCTGTACGGCTCTAACTCCGGGTAGGGGCCGGTCCTGGAGTGGCGACGCTCCAACTCAAGGTGACCGGGCTGGGCCCGGAGGCGCACCTCGCGGAGGCCCGGTCCACGAGCGCAGCGACGTGGACCGGGCCGCAGCGAGGTCGCCGGAGGGCCCGTGAGCGCAGGAGGACGCGGCGCGGAGTGGTCGTCCGAGCCGCTAGGCGAGGACGGCCGCGGAGCGCCGCGCCCGCACGGAGCGAACCATGACAACCTTCCCGCCCGACTCCGCCTACCCATCCGCCTGGAGCGAAGCGAGCAAGGGGCCGGAGCGCGCCGCCCGGACGGAGCGAACCAGAAACAACCTTCCCGCCCGACCCGGACGGTCGGCCCCGGTCCCCGGCGTCGTGAGTCGCAGCACATCCGCGATGTGGTCCGGTCGGTCGGCGGTCAGGAGTCGGCCGGGGCGGCGGGTGTGACGGGTTCGGCGGGTGTGCGCCGCTGGTAGGGCATGGGTTTTGGGAGACTTTTGCCGCAGTGTGTCCGGTGCGCGCCGGCGGGCGGAGGCGTTGGCCGGGTGGCGTGTGGCCTGGCCCGGAAGGGCTACCGGACGGTCTTCTACTAGTCGTAGAAGGTGGGTTCGCGGGCCCTCGACGGGCCGTAGTCCTACCGAACGTCGAACCTTCGGTGGCGCTTGCGCCAGCGCGTGCCAGAATGACCGACGTGGCCACGGCACCTGTTCTCGAGAAGGCTCCGCCACCACACCCCATGGCTAACCGTCCGTCGATGGTCTCGGTTGGCACCGTGGTGTGGCTGTCGTCGGAGCTGATGTTCTTCGCGGCGCTCTTCGCGATGTACTACACGATCCGTTCGGTCAACAGCGGCAACTGGCCGCCTACGACCGGTGACCCGGCTGGTTCCGACATCGGCCCGGTGCACCTACACGTCGCCTACGCGCTGGTCTTCACGATCATCCTGGTGCTGTCCAGCGTGACCTGTCAGCTGGGCGTGTTCGCCGCGGAGCGTGGCGACGTGTTCGGGCTGCGCCGCTGGTACACGATCTCGTTCGTCATGGGCCTGGTCTTCGTCCTCGGGCAGGCCAACGAGTTCTTCCGGGAGAACGAGTTCGGACTGAACTCGCACGCCTACGGCTCGGTGTACTACCTGACCAGCGGCTTCCACGGTCTGCACGTGATCGGCGGTCTGATCGCCTTCATCATGGTCCTGGCCAGGTCGACCTTCGGGCGCTTCACGCCGGAGAAGGCGACCTCGGCGATCGTCGTGTCGTACTACTGGCACTTCGTCGACGTCGTCTGGATCGGCCTGTTCGCGACCATCTACCTCCTCCAGTGAGCGACATGACTGCATCCACCGGCAACGAGAAGGACACGGCCGCGCCCACCGGTCCCGCCGACGAGGCGCCCGCGGTGACCGAGGCGACCGACGTGACCGAGGCGACCGACGTGACCGAGGCGGCGGAGGTGAACGACGTGGCCGAAGCGGTGGAGATGGCCGAGGCGGGCGACGTGGCCGAGGAGACCGAGGCGGAGGCCGGGCCGACGGAGCCGGAGGCCCAGGCGCAGGACGCCGAGGAGCGGGAGACGCCGGCGTCGGCGCCCCTCGCGGACGTGCGCGGCCGGCTGGTCACCAGGACCTCCCGCCGGTCCCGCGGCCCCGCCAGCGCGCGCCGCCGGCGCCGCTCGTCCACGCTCGTCCTCTCGCTCGCCCTGATGGCCACGGGCGTGCTGTGGTCGGTGCTGGCACCCAGCGGCAGCGCGGCGGACTCGACCGACAACGCCGCGGTCAAGGCGGGCCGCGCCCTCTACCTGCAGGGCTGCTCGACCTGCCACGGGCTCAACGCGGCCGGCACCGTCTCCGGCCCGAGCCTGATCGGCGTCGGCTCCGCCGCGGTCGACTTCCAGGTGTCCACCGGGCGCATGCCGCTCGCGCACCCGGGCGCCCAGGCGGAGGCCAAGGAGCCGAGCTACTCGGAGACGCAGATCGACCAGCTCGCGGCCTACATCCAGACGCTCGGCGGCGGCACCACCAAGCCGGAGATCAGCAAGGACGACCTCGCCGACGCGGACCTGACGTACGGCGGCGAGCTTTACCGGGCGAACTGCCAGCAGTGCCACCAGGCCGCGGGCCAGGGCGCCCCGCTGACCTACGGCAAGTACGCCCCGGCGCTGACGAACGCGACGCCAGAGCAGATCGTCGAGGCCATGCGCGTCGGTCCCGAGTCGATGCCGGTGTTCGGTTCCGGCCAGATCGACGACGAGGGCGCGAAGGCGATCGCGGCCTACATCCTGATGAACCGCGACACCCCGAGCCCCGGTGGCCACAAGCTGGGCGGCTACGGCCCCGTCCCGGAGGGCCTGCTCGCCTGGCTGATCGGTATCGGCGGACTGCTCGGCGTGTGTCTGTGGATCGGAGCGAGGCAGAAGGTATGAGCGAGCAGGACGACACCCCCACCGGGGGTGGGAGCGTCTTCGATCGGGTGAAGCGCCCGGCCGGAGGCGGGCCGGCCGAGGGGAGCGGCGGCGCCGGGGCCCCGGAGGGCCCCGAGGTGCTGGGCACCCCGCCGGCTCCGACCGACTCCACCCAGTTGGAGGAGCACACCTCCTGGCGGCACGCGGGCGTCGCGCACCGGCCACCGCGGGCCGAGGACGTCGACCGGCGCGCCGAGCGGCGCGCCGAGCGGTTGATTGCCCTCTGGTTCACCGTCTCGGTGATCGGCACGCTCGGCTTCATCGTCGCGAACTTCGTGGGCGACAAGCACAAGGCGTACTACACCCCGTGCCTGGGCCTCGGGATCGCGCTCGCCGTCGGAGGCCTCGGCGTCGGCATGATCCTCTGGGCCAAGCGGCTGATGCCGCACGAGCAGGCCGTCCAGGACCGGCACTCCTTCAAGAGCACCGACGAGGAGACGGCGGTCCTCGAGGAGGAGGTGGCGCTCGGCTTCGACGCCATGGGCCTCGGCCGGTTCAAGCTGGTGCGCCGCAGCCTGCTCGGCGCCGGCGCCGTGCTCGGCGGCCTCGCGGTGGTGCCGCTGCTCAACCTCACGAACGCCAAGCCGGRCAAGAAGCTCGACCACACCCACTGGGTGAAGGGCGCGCGGATGGTCACCGGCGAGGGACGGTTCGTCAAGCTCGGCGACGTCTCCATCGGCGGCATCGAGACCGTCTTCCCGGCGGTGCCCGTCAAGGACGCCGGGGGCACCACCCGGTTCGAGCCCCAGCTTGACCTGCACGCCAAGGCCGACAGCGCCACGATCCTTGTCCGCCTCGAGCCGGGCATCAACAAGCCCCGGCCGGGCCGGGAGAACTGGGACCTGGCGGGCCTGGTCGCCTACTCGAAGATCTGCTCGCACGCCGGCTGCCCGGTCAGCCTCTACGAGCAGCAGACCCATCACCTGCTCTGCCCGTGCCACCAGTCGGTTTTCGACGTGCCGGACGGCTGCCGCGCCATCTTCGGCCCGGCCAGCCGGTCGCTGCCGCAGCTCGCGCTCGGCGTCGACGGTGAGGGCTACCTCATCGCCAAGAACGGCGACTACACTGAGCCGATCGGGCCCGCGTTCTGGGAGCGCTCATGACGACTACCGGGCCGGACGGTTCGCCCGCGGCCGCCCCGAAGTTCGAGAAGCGGCCGAGCCCGGTCCGCAAGCTCAACCGGGCGGCGGACGAGCGGTTCCACACCCAGCGAGCGCTGCGGGAGAACCTGAACAAGGTCTTCCCTGACCACTGGTCCTTCATGATCGGTGAGATCGCGCTCTACAGCTTCATCATCCTGCTGCTGACCGGGATCTACCTGACGCTGTTCTTCGACCCGAGCAACACCGAGGTCATCTACAACGGCTCGTACGTCCCGCTCAAGGGCGTGGAGATGAGCCGGGCGTACGCGTCGACGCTGGACATCAGCTTCGACACCCGGGCCGGGCTGGTGTTYCGCCAGATCCACCACTGGGCGGCGCTGCTGTTCGTCGCGGCGATGATGGTCCACCTGTTCCGGGTGTTCTTCACCGGCGCCTACCRCAAGCCGCGCGAGGTCAACTGGCTGATCGGCGTCGGCCTGCTGGTCATGGGCATCTTCGAGGGTTTCGCCGGCTACTCGCTGCCGGACGACCTGCTGTCCGGCACCGGTCTGCGGATCGCCTCGTCGATCGCCCAGTCGATCCCGGTGGCCGGCACCTGGGCGTCGTTCCTCGTGTTCAACGGCGAGTGGCCGGGCACGGACTTCCTGCCGCGGCTCTACGTCGCGCACATCCTGCTGATACCCGGGCTCCTGCTCGCGCTCGTCGGCGCGCACCTGGGCATCCTCTGGTACCAGAAGCACACCGACTTCCCCGGCCCGGGC
Organism: Pseudofrankia asymbiotica; assembly: GCF_001983105.1. GTDB lineage: Bacteria > Actinomycetota > Actinomycetes > Frankiales > Frankiaceae > Pseudofrankia > Pseudofrankia asymbiotica. The sequence continues at coordinate 49,915 of NZ_MOMC01000040.1, forward strand.
AAGACCGAGGACAACGTCATCGGCCACCGGGTGTTCCCGGTGTTCGCGGTGAAGTCCGGCGGGTTCTTCATGATGGTCTTCGCGATGCTGGCGCTGCTGGGCGGCCTCGCGCAGATCAACCCGATCTGGGTGTTCGGCCCGTACGACCCGTCGAAGGTCAGCTCGGCGTCCCAGCCGGACTTCTACATCGGCTTCCTGGACGGCTCGACCCGTCTCATGCCGCCCTGGGAGTTCCGCGGGCTCGGGCACACGGTGGCCRCCGTGTTCTGGCCAACGGTGATCCTCCCCGGCATCCTGTTCACGCTGCTGGCGCTGTGGCCCTGGCTGGAGTCGAAGTTCACCGGGGACCGCGAGTCGCACAACCTGCTGCAGCGGCCGAGAGAGGCGCCGACCCGCACCGCGATCGGCGCCATGTCGATCAGCTTCTACGTGGTGCTGCTGATCTCGGGTGGTAACGACGTCATCGCGAAGACGTTCAGCATCTCGCTGAACGCGATGACCTGGGCCGGCCGAGTCGGGATCATCATCGTCCCGCCGATCGCGTACAAGGTCACCAAGATGATCTGCATCGCGCTCAACAAACGGGACCACGACATCGCCCACCACGGCATCGAGACAGGCATCATCCGGCAGCTGCCGACCGGCGAGTTCGTCGAGGACCACCGGCCCAAGCCGGACCCGGTGCCCGACTACCCGCTGGTGCCGACGCACCGCTTCGAGCTGCCGGCCCCAGGTCACGGCAACGGCAACGGCAACGGGCACGCGAAGGGTGGCATCACCACCCGCGCCCGCAAGGCCGTCACCGGCTTCTTCACCGAGGAGAAGGCCGAGAGCGGCGAGGAACCGGTAGGCGGCCCTCGCCACTGACCGGCCGAACCTGACCCACCCTGAAGGGGACGCGCTCACCCGAGCGCGTCCCCTTCAGCTTTCCCACCTACCCCCACCCCCTGCCTCAACCTCAAGCCCTTCCCCACCTCGACTCCTCTTCCTGACCTCGCCCCTGCCCTCTTCCGGTCTGTGCCCCCGCCGCCCCAGCCACGCGTATCCCGCTCTCCCGCGTCCTGTCAGACGTCCGGGGCGCGGAAGGGTGCTCGTGGTGCCCCGGACGTCTGACAGGAATCACTGCAGCGCCTGGCCGGGGCCAGGGGGCAGGGTTCGGAGGGCGCCTTGGACGTCGTGGACCACCTCTGGTGGCCGGTCTGTCACGTCGGCCCAGGTGACGCGCACGATCTTCCAGCCGAGCCTGGTGAGCGCGTTCTGGCGGCGGCGGTCGCGGAAGAGCGGCTCCGGATCATGGGGAACGCTGCCCTGGGCTGTTCCAGAGCGGGGTGGAATCGAGCCGGATGAACGAACTCTCGTGGCGTGGCCGTGGAATCGTGCCCCATCCGCTTCTACGGCGACCCGGTCGCTTGGGTATGCAAGGTCCACCCGAGCTACAAACCTGTTGTCGTCGTCCCGGACCAGATATTGCAGCTCCTCGGGTGCGAGGTCGTGATCGACCAGCAGAAGCCGGGTGAGCGTCTCCAGCACGGACTCCGACCGTCCGTCGGCCAAGGCCCACCAGGCGCCGACCCGCCGACATCCGGGTCGCCACGCGCTCGCGGCGCGTGCCAGCGTCACGTCGGTCAGGGTCCCGGACCGCAGGGCCGCGTCCATGAGGCTCACCGCGTCCTCCCGGGTGTCAGCGGCGAGGACCAGATCCGCCAGCGTCAGGGCCGGCGAGGTCATCGGTATGTCTGACATGACGACAATGTCGTCGGGCGACAGCGCGCCGCGCCGTGGCTTGAGGACAACTCCGCGCGCCGAACGCCGGCTCCCGCGGTCAGGGACCAGCAGGTGTACTGGCTCGTCGTCGGCCGCGTCGACGACCGAGCCGAAGCCGAGCAGCCGAGCAGCCGTGATGCCACAGACGATGGCATCCGGGTGGGTGGCGAGGGCGGCCAGCACCCGTGGACGCAGCCAGGCGCACTGGCTGGGATGGCCGGGCGGATCGAGCCGGTCGGCGATCGACCTGACTACGTAGGCGCCGCGTACCGGACGCTCCCACCAGCCCCGGCGAACGAATGTCCGGATCTCCCGCCGAGTCAGACCTGTCTCATCGCTTGCGCGTGGGTCACCATCCCGCTCTGCCCCTTAGCCACCCGCCCGACGAGCCCCATCGCCGCCGAGACTGGTTGAGCTGATCTTCTGGGCACACCGAGACGATCGTTCCAGTTGATCGTCCCGTCCACGCAGGGCCACCTCCCTGTGGACAACTGGTATCTCTCCACATGAAGGACGGATTCCCCGCTGAGGTTCCAAACGGATGAGCTCAGAGGACTGGCCGGATGACCTCGGAGGGCTGGGATGACCATGGAAGATCTCATCGCGCGGATGCAGCGCGCTCGATCAGCAGGCGAGGCCGGCCGGCTGCGCCTGCTGCTGGAGGCGCGGTTCCTGCCGAACCAGGTTCTTCAGAGCGGGGCCGCGATCTTGGTCGAACGTGTCGTCGACGGGCTTCTCACCGCCTCGGGGGCCGGCGTGCGGGAGTCGTGGGAACTTCTATCCCAACTGGCCGCGGGTGCTTCACCTCCTACATTCGCGGACCCCGCGGTGGTCGAAGCGACTCAGGACGCGCTGCGGGATGTCATATCCGCGGTGAGCGCGCGCGTTGACAGCCCCGTCGAGCGGGCTGTCGACTTCCTTGCTGTCGATGTGCTTGACGCGGTTCTGACCTTCGTCACTGGTTCAGCCCGCGCGGAAGCGATCGGGGCGATTTGGCGCTTCGCGGCTCGTGGCGATCGCGAGAGGCGACGTGGCCGTCTGATCCTGGAAGACATCGGGCCCGATGAGTCCTGAATCTGGTGACGTCTCGGAAGGGGGCGGTGGACGCCGAACCGTGGCGACCACTCGAGAGACGCCTCTCAGCCGTCTTCGGGGGCGGGTGCGCGCGCAGCGCGGTGGGGCTCGCTGGGGCGGCGGGGCTCGCCTGGGCGGTGGGCGGTGCGCTGGGCGGCCTCCCCGCGGTCGGTCCGCGGCGGCTGGGGGAGCTCGGCGGCGGCCCTGGCGGCGCCGGCGGCGGGCCAGGCCCAGGTGCCGGTGAGCTGGACGAGCCGGGCGCCTGGGGTGGCGAGCCAGCGCTCGATCCGCTCCATCTCCTCAGCGCTCGCCGCCGGGGTCGGGCCGGGGCCGGGGCGGACGGTCTCGGCGGTGGCGACGACCGCGTCCACCCAGGGGCGCGGGTCGACGCCTCGCGCGACGGTCGCGGCCGCGGCGAGCCGGCCGTACCGGATGACGGCCAGGTCCCAGCCACGGTCGGCGGTGGGCACGGCGCCCACCAGCTCAGGCACGACACCCAACGCTGTCAGCCGCTGCTGACGGGCGGAGGCCCGGACGAACGCGACCATCCGGTCTCTGGCCACGGCCGCCTCCTCGAACCGGGTCTGCGCGGCGAGCACGGAGATCCGTGCCCGCGCGGCGGCGGCGACGACCGTCGGGTCGCCCGCCATCGCCTCCCTGGCGTCGGCCACGACCGCGGCGTACTCCTCCAGGGACTGGCGCCCGTCGCAGGGCGCGCCGCACTTGCCCAGGTCGGCGAGCGCGCAGGCGGGGCTCGTCTGGCGCGGCGAGAGGCGCCCACCGCAGCGGCGCAGCGCGACCGCCTCCAGCAGGCCGTCGGCGGCGAGCTCCGCTCCGCCGGAGCCGGCGAAGGGGCCGAGGTAGGTCCCGCCGTCGGCGCGCACCTGGCGCACTCTGGACAGCCGGGGGAACGGCTCGTCGGTGAGGCGCAGGAACACCGCGCGTTCCGGGAACCGGGAGCGGCGGTTGTAGGGCGGTTTGTGCTGGGCGATCAGGCGCAGCTCGCGTACCTCCGCCTCCAGCGTGTGCGCGCACTCGATCGCGTCCACCCGCTCCGCGGCGGCGACCATCTCGGCCATCCGGGTGCGCGTCTCGCTCGCGGTGAAGTAAGTGCGCACCCGGGCGCGTATCGAGGCCGACTTGCCGACGTAGAGCACCCGGCCGGTGCCGTCGCGGAACAGGTACACCCCGGGGCCGGTCGGGAGGTCGTCGGCGAGCGTGCGCTTGCGCCGCTGGGCGGGGGAGACACGGCTGCTGTACTCGTGGACGTCCTCCAGCGTCCGTACGCCGAGGTTGCCGAGCCGCTCGAACAGGCCGTGCAGGACGTCCACCGTGGCGCGGGCGTCGGCGAGCGCGCGGTGGCACGGCTCGTGGCGGGCGCCGAAGAGCCGTGCGAGCGAGGACAGCTTGTTGTCGGGGCTCTCGTCGCGGGTGATGACCCGGCGGGCCAGCCTGACGGTGTCCAGGTGCTCCCAGGCGGGGACGGGGTAGCCGACGCGTTCGCAGGCCGCCTTGAGGAAGCTCAGGTCGAAGCCGGCGTTGTGCGCGACGAGCACCGAGCCGCGGATGAACTCCAGGAACGCGGGCAGCACCTCGGCCAGCGCGGGCGCCGTCGCGAGCATCGCGTCGGTGATCCCGGTCAGCACGGTGATCAGCGGCGGCACCGCGTTCGACGTGCGCACCAGTGTGGCGAACTCGGCGATCACCTCGCCGCCGCGGACCTTCACCGCGCCGAACTCGGTGATCTCGGAGTCCGCCGGCCCGGTACCGGTCGTCTCCAGGTCGAACACGACGAACGTGACGTCCCGCAGCGGCCGGCCCAGCTCGTCGAAGYTGCCCTGCCGCCCGCCGGCCGGGGCTGGCGCCGAAGGCTCAGGTGACACACCGCGAACCTAGTCACCAGGTCCGACACTCCACGAACCGGTGACCAGGTCCGACACTCCGGGCCCTGCATCGGTCGGGTCGCACGCCGCTGTGCTCCCGCGTCGCACGGCACATCGCCCGTTGTCCCGGATCGGCGGGGTGGCTACCTTGATGCGTGGTGTGCCGGGAAGGCTGGTCGGCGGTCCGATCACGACGCCCAGCGCCGGGAGGCACGGATGCCAGCCACCTTCATGGACTCCCGGGCCGACCGTGAGCAGCCCGAGGCGATCGCCGCGCTCGTGGCACTCGCCAGCGCGCTCTACGCCGTCACGGTCATCTTCTGCCTGATGACCTGGGGGTACCACGGGGAGCGGGACCAGCGCGCCCGCGCGGTGACGCTCGCCGAGGGGACCGTCATCGACGCTCACCATCATGGGAAAGAGTTGTCCGCCCGGGTTCGCTGGTCCGACACCGACGGCGACACGCATGTACAGAACTTCTCGACGCGCGCCGAGTACCACCCGGGCGACCGCTTCCCTGTCCTGTACGACCCGCGGCGACCGAACGCGCGGGCCTATCCCGCGCTACCGGGGGAGTCCGCCACGGCGAACGGTCACCTCCGGTTCCTTGCTCTCGTCGGCCTGGTTCCCGTTCTCGGCTGGTGGACCGTGATCGGCGCGCGGTTCCTCATCGTGTCCCGCCAGTCCCCGAGACCCATGGCCGCGGCCGCGTACGTGGGCCAGCGGGATCTTGACTGGTCCTTCTTCACACGAGTCGAGTTCCATCGGTTCTTCATTCCCGCTGGAGTGGAGCTCTGGATCCAGTTGGTCGGGCCGGTCGTCAACCAGTACGACATGACGGAGCGGGCGGTCAGCTGGCAGCGGGTGATGTGGCATCCGGCCGCCGCCAGCCTGTCGCCTGGTTCCCCTGTGATCATGTTTGGTGACCTGACGAGATCTGGCTGGCTGATCGGGCCCGTCGTGGTCCAGCTGGCCGACGGCACCCGCCTCGTGCCTCTCGGGCCGACACGTTCCCGGTTGCCCGAGTCCTTCGTGCTCGAGCCGGCGACGACGCGCACCTGGTCGGCCCGGTGGAATCGAGCGGCCTTCTTCGCTTTCGTCGGCGCCGCCGTATGCGCCACGTTCGCGACGATGACTGCCGTCGCCGCGGGCTGTTCCATCGGCGTCATCGCCGCCGGCGCGCTGGCGTTCGGGGTCGTGGGGGGTGCCTTTGTCGTCAACATCTGGGCCGGTCACGGCGGTGCGCCGCCCTGGCCTTAGAAGGTCGGTCCGCGCCGTCCGGCTGGCGTGGGTGCGGCTACGCCGGGGCCGCGGCCGCGGCTACGCGAACGGGCGGGTGAAGGCCGCGGGGCCGGCGGTGATGACGCGGAACTCGTTGCCCTCGGGATCGGCGAGGAGGTAGCCGGCCTCGCCGACGGCCTCCAGGCGGCGTACTCGCCGGGCGCCCAGGGTGGCAAGCCAGCTGGCGACGCGCTCGGCGTCGACCGCGTAGAGATCGAGCTGGAGGCGGTTGCGAGCTGGCCCGAGCTTGCGGACCTGGCGCAGCAGCAGCTTCGGCCCCGCGCTCGCCGGGTGACGCAGCTCGGCGGTCTCAGCGCCGCGAAGGGTTACCTCATAACCCAGCGCTCTGGACCAGAACCGGATCATTCGGTCGACATCCACACAATCAACCCCGACCCGGGCTACCCTCAGCCCGTGCGTCTCAAACCTGGCCACTCGCGCATGATGCCGCATTGCGGGTGCCTTGGTTCATCGGTGGCCGGCGTGTTGTGAAACGGTCACTGGTCCGAGCCTGCCGGCGGGCCGCGTCCCGCTGGATCTCGTGGCCTACCTGGGTCGGTAGGGTCCTGGCCATGCCGACTATCTTCACCCGGATCATCAACGGAGAGCTGCCGGGTCGGTTCGTCTATGAGGACGAGCACACGGTCGCGTTCCTGACCATCTCCCCGATCCGGCCGGGCCACACGCTCGTCGTGCCGCGCCTCGAGATCGACCACTGGATCGACCTGCCGGACGCGGAACAGCGGGAACTGTGGAGCGCGGCGGCCAAGGTGGGCCGGGCGATCCAGGACGCCTTCCAGCCTCGTCGGGTCGCGGCGATCATCGCGGGGCTGGAGGTGCCGCATGTGCACGTGCACCTGATCCCGATCGACAGCGAGAAGCAGCTGGACTTCGGCCTCGCGGATTCCAGCCCGACGCCCGAGGCGCTGGACGAGGCCGCCGAACGGATCAGGGCCGCGCTCGCCTGACCCGCGGCGCCTACGTCCACGGCGCCGCCAGAAACGCGGCGACGCGAGGAGCGGTCAGCCGGCCCTGCGGGAGCGGCGGCGGGGGCCGGCGGCATCGGGGCGGCGCGCCGGGCGGGATCGCTGGCGCGGGCCGACCGCGAACGGCTCGGGCAGCGGAATCATCGGCTGCGCCGGCTGCTGTGCCGTCGGGACATCCGGCGCCGTGCCGCCGTCAGCCGGCACGACGTCCAGCGGTGTCACCAGCCGGAGCCTCGGCAACAGGCCCGCGTCGGCCAGCAGCGCGAGCGCTCGGCGCTCGTCCTCGTCCCACTCCACGACCGGCGGCGGTGCCAGCAGCACCGACAGCACACAGTCCTTACACGCGTCCCCACGCGCCACGCACGAATCACAGTCGATCAGCATCGCGCTCACCTCTGTCGCTCACACTGTGTCATCGCTGACCGTAGACGCGTGGTCCGACAGTTTTTCGCGCCGTGGGTGTCGGCTCAGCGCTCCAGGCGGGCGAGGAGGGCGGCGGAGGGAACCGCGCGGGCACCGGCGGCGGCGCAGGTCTCGGCGACCTCACGGTCCGAGGTCACGACGACCACGGGACGGCCGGAGGGCTCGGCGCGGACCAGCCGGACGATCTCCTCGTCGGCGAGCTCGCCCAGCCGGCTGAACAGCACCCGTACCCCGCGTGGCGCCGTCACCCCGACCGGGCGGCTGGCGACCGCCGTCGCGTCGAAGACCACGGTGACCTCGGCATCCGACGCCCGGCCGGCGAGCGGGCCGAGGCCGGACAGCAGCCGCACCCGCTGGGCCTGCAGCGGCAGCGCGCCGTAGCCACGCTTGGTGACGTTGTACCCGTCGATGATCAGGTGGATGCCGGGGATCGAGAGAACCTCGTCGATGACGGTCGGGTCGTCGTCGGGGCGCCCGCGGGGGCCGACCGCGGAGAACGGGTCGCGTGCCTGCCCGTCCTCCGTGGCGCACAGGTCCGCCGGGCGCTGCACCGTGCTGGGCAGGGCAAGCTCGCGGCGCACGCCGTTGGCCGCGCCCATCAGCGTGTCCAGCAGTACTCGCAGGCGGGCGTCGTCAAGGCTGCGCGCGTCGCGTCCCTCCCGCCGGGCGGCGGCGAGCGCCGTCTCCAGCTCGCCGACCCGGGCCCGCAGCCGGCGGGTCTCGCCCTCCGCCGCCCTGACGAGGGCGCGGGCCGCGTCCCGGTCCGCGGCCGCGGCCGCGATCTCCTCCTGCGCCGCCTGCTCGGCGCGGCGGACCCGCTCGGCCGAGCCGCGCATCCGCCGGCGCAGGTCATCCGTCTCCAGGCGAGCCGTGGCCAGCTGGTCGCGCAGCTGCTCCTTCTCCGCGCGGCCGCCCTCCTGGACCGCGGCGAGCGCGTCGGTGAGCCGGTCGACCTCCCGGGCGGCCTCCTCGGCCTTGGCCGACACCGCGGCCTGCACGGACGAGGTGGCGGCGACGGCGAGCAGGTCCTCCCAGCCAGCCGGGCGTAGGACGAAGGCGACCGCGGCCACCTCGGCAGGCGGCGCCGCGGCCGGCGGGCCGTCGGTCGCCATCACGGCGTCCGCGAGCCCCGGATGGGCCCGCCGGACCCACTCCGCCACCCGGCCCCGGAAGATCGCGTCGTGCTCGACAGCGGCCGCGAGCGGGACCGCGCCCTGCTTGGCCCGGCGCGCGGGCGTGAACCTGCGCACGGCGACGAGGCTCGCGGGCACCTCAACGTCCTCAAGCCCGGCGAGTGTCTCGGCGGCGAAGGCGACGACCTGGGTGCGTACCTCCACCGGCAGCGGCTCGCTCACCCGGCGTCCGGGGGAGGCAGGTCGACGGGCACGGTACGGACTCCCTGTCGCAGGAACGAGTGGCAGCACTCCAGCGTAGTCCGGCGGCGCAGCCATCACCATCCGCCATGAATCGTCACCATCCGCCACGATCCGGCGGATCCGAGGGGATGGGCCAACGGCGTGCGTGGCACTTCTGCCGGAGCGGCGCACCCGCTGGCCCGCCAGTAACCCGACCGTCAGGAACCACGCCGAAAGGCCACCGGGACCTCAATCCCAACGACGGGGGGACAACGTTTGCCGAAAGATGTCCCGCCTCAGTTGACCCAACCATCGGGAAGGTGTTCGACAAGGGCATTTCCCTTGGGGATGACCGACTTCTGTAATGTCGCGCTATCCATCCCCATGCTCCGTTTTTGGCAGCGGGGTGTACGCCGAGAGGAACACTGTGAGCGACCAGAACCCCCCGACCCCGCCAGACGGTGGGGGCGGAAACGCGCAGAGCGGCGGTGGGTGGCCGCCAAGCACCCCGGCGCCGGACTGGCAGGCGGCACCGACCACCAAGGCGGACGGCTCGGCCTGGCCATCGGGCGCCGGCCAGACCCCGCAGAACGTCACTCCTGGGGCGACGCCGCCGGGCGCCCCGACCTCACCCGGCCAGTGGTCCGCACCCGGCGACTACCAGCAGCCCGGTTATCAGCAGCCCGGGTACCAGCAGCCGGGCTACCAGCAGGCCGGCTACCCGCCGCAGGGCACCCCGCCGCCCGGTGGCTACCCCTCACCCGGCACGCCGGCACCAGGCGGCTACCCGCAGACGACGCCCTATCCGCAGGGCGACGCCTACCCGCCCGCCGGTGGCTACCCTCCCTCGCAGCCCGGCTACCAGCAGCCGGGCTACCAGCAGCCCAACTACCAGCAGCCCGACTACGCCCAGCAGGGCGGCTACCAGCAGCCCGGCTACCAGCAGGCGGGCTACCAGCAGGGCGGCTACGCCCAGCCCGGTACCCCCACCGGCTGGACCGGCCAGCCGGGCCAGCCAGGTCAGCCGGGCCGGCCGGGCCGCTCCAACCGCAACGTGGTCATCCTTGTCTCCGCGCTCGTGGCGGTCCTCGCGATCGTCCTCGGCGTCGTCATCGCGCTCGCGGTCGGTGGCGGCGGCGATGACGACCCGCCGGTCACCTTGCCACCGGTGACCACGTTGCCGACAGGCAGCGCCCCGGCTCCGACCCCGCCGCAGGCATCCAGCGGCCCGGTCACCACGCCGTCGACGCGCCCGGGGCCGGCCGGCTGCACGACGATCAACGCGCCGGGAGGGGCGCCCGCGGCCGGCGTCGCCGACATCGGCCAGACGGCGACCGTCCAGGGCGAGGGCACCAGCGAACTCACCACCTACACCGCGCGGATCACGCTGAACAGCATGTGCCGCACCACGGCCCCGGTGACGACGTACGGCGACCCGCCGGAGAACGGCGTCTTCATCGTCGCCAACTTCACGGTGCAGATGGTCACCGGCAAGGCCAACGTCTACCCGCTGAGCTTCTTCGGCCAGACCACGGATGGCACCCGGTACGACGCCACCTACGAGGAGGTCGGCTCACGGCTGGACGCCGATGACCTCGCGGCCGGCCAGCAGGTGCGAGGCAACATCGTCTTCGACGTTCCGGACGACAACCACCTCGTGTACTGGGAGCCGCTGTTCGCGACGTCCCGGGCGAACTTCCGTTACTGATCGGCAACGCATCCGGGACCTGGCCCAAGACCCGGCCTGGTCCCGACAGGCAACCTCATCGGCCGGCGGCGGTGGCTGGCGCCCGCCGGCGCCGGCCGTGGCCGCTGCCGCGGGTAGCGGGCCCATCCGGCCGGGTCCTCGGGCCGCGACCCGGCCGCCGGGCGGCGCCCTCGCCCGGCGCCGCGATGACTCCGTCGAACCGCGCGCTCCGGCGAGCGCGCGGCCGATCGGCGGGGAGGGGCCAGCGGCGGACGGGCCGGTAGAGGACCATGGGCGCATGCGGGTGCTCGTGGTGACCAACGACTTTCCGCCGCGTGCCGGCGGCATCCAGGCATACGTGCACAACTTCGCGAGCAGGCTGCCCGCCGGCGACGTCGTCGTCTACGCGCCGGCGTGGAAGGGCGCGGCCGAGTTCGACGCGGCCCAGAGCTTCCCGGTCATCCGGCACCCGACGTCGCTGATGCTGCCCACCCGGTCCGTGCTGCGCCGGGCCCGCGGGATCGCCCGCGCCGAGCGGTGCGACGCGGTCTGGTTCGGCGCGGCGGCGCCGCTCGGCCTGCTGGGCGCGCCACTGCGCGCCACGACCGGGATTGAGCGAGTCGTCGCGAGCACCCACGGCCACGAGGTCGGCTGGGCGGCGCTGCCCGGCGCCCGCCAGACGCTGCGCCGGGTCGGCGCGACCACCGACGTCATCACCTACCTCGGCGACTACACCCGACGCCGGATCGGCCCGGCCTTCGGGCCCCGCCCGCGCCTGGAGCGGCTGCCCAGCGGCGTCGACGCGGAGCTGTTCCGCCCCGGCGTCGGCCGCGACGAGATCCGCGCCCGGCACGGGCTCACCGGCCGGCGGGTGGTCGTCTGCGTGAGCCGCCTGGTCCCGCGCAAGGGGCAGGACATGCTGATCCGCGCCCTGCCGAGCTGGCGGCGCCGCTACCCGGACACGGCCCTGCTGCTCGTCGGCGGCGGCCCCTACCGCGCCGACCTGGCCCGGCTCGCCCGGGAGCACGACGTGGAGGGCCACGTCGTCTTCACCGAGTCGGTGCCGTGGGAGGAGCTGCCGGCGCACTACGCGGCCGGCGACATCTTCGCGATGCCATGCCGCTCCCGGCTCGGCGGCCTGGAGGTCGAGGGCCTGGGGATCGTCTACCTCGAGGCGTCCGCCGCCGGGCTTCCGGTCGTGGCGGGAGACAGCGGCGGCGCTCCCGACGCCGTGCTCGACGGCCGCACCGGTCTCGTGGTCGACGGCCGCAGCCTGACCGACGTCGCCTCGGCCGTCGCGGAGCTGCTGGATGATCCGGACCGAGGCCGATCCATGGGCGCCGCCGGCCGCGCCTGGGTCGAGCTCACGTGGCGCTGGGATCTCCTGACCAAGAACCTCATCGAGTTCCTCAGCCCCAACCCTCGCTGATCGTCGCGGAGCGGCGCGACACCGACCTCAGACGCGGCCGAGTTGGACCGTGCGGGCCAGGTCCGCCGCGCCCACGCTGTGTTGCCCGGGGGACACCCCCGTACCCCCGGGCAGGCGTCCTCTAGGCGCGGCCGAGCTTGATCGTACGGGCCAGGTCCGCCGCGCCCACGAAGCCGGCGTCGGGGCCCAGGTGGGCCAGGACGATCTCCGCTTCGGGGCGGTGACCGCGGCCGGGGAGGGCGGCGCGGAACTGGGCCCTGGCCGGGCCGAGCAGGAGCTCACCGGCGTCGGAGACGCCTCCGCCGATGACGAACCTCGCCGGGTCGAGCACGGCGGTGAGGCTGGCCAGGCCCTGGCCGAGCCAGTAGCCGACCTCCTCGAAGCACTTGACGGCCGCCGGGTCGCCCTCGCGGGCGGCGGTCGTGACGTCCGGGCCGGTCAGCCGCTCCAGGTCGCCGCCGGCGAGCTCGAGCAGCCGCCGGCCGGCCGCCGACGAGCCACCGACGATCTCCCGGGCGTGGCGGACCAGCGCCCGGCCGCTCGCGTACTGCTCCCAGCAGCCCTGGCCGCCGCAGCCACACGGCAGCCCGGCCGGTACCACCTGCATGTGGCCGAACTCGGCGCCGACGCCGAACGCGCCGTGGCGCACCTTCCCGTCGAGCACCAGCCCGCTGCCGATCCCGGTGCCCACCGTGACGCAGACCAGCTCGGAGCAGCCGCGCCCCGCGCCGAAGCGGTACTCCGCCCACGCCATCGTGTTCGCGTCGTTGTCGACGATCACCGGGCGGCCGAGCCGGTCGGAGATGATGTCCCGCAGCGGCTCGTCGCGCCAGGCGAGGTTCGGCGCGAACATCACCCGCGCCCCGTCGCGGTCGAGCCAGCCGGCGGCGCCGATGCCGATCGGCGCCTCCAGGCCGACGGCGTGGCGGGCGAGCAGCTCGCCGACGACCTCGGCGATCGTGTCCGCCACCAGCGCCGGCTCGTGCCCCGGCGTCGGGCGGCGCACCGAGCCGACGATCCGGCCGTGCTCGTCGACGACGCCCGCGGCCACCTTGGTCCCGCCGACGTCGACCCCGATCGCCGGGCCCCGCGCGCCGCCGGCCGGCGCGGGTGGTGGGGGTGGCGCTCCCGGCTCGGCGCCGGGCATGCCGGACGTGCGCGAGGCGGGAGGCGCATAGGGCGCGCCGGACGAGACGGATGTGCCGGATGTGCCGGTCGCGTGCGTGCTACTCACCGATGTCGATCCTCTGTACCCGGCCGCGGGCCGGCCGGGTCTGCTGCGTCGCGGTCTGTCGTGGAGAAGCCTGCCAGGCCGGCGGGTCGTCGTGCTCGTCACCCGTGCCCTGGCCGGGGACGCCCGCGGGCGGCCAGGCGGCGCGGGCCGCGGCGGCGAGTGAGCTCGCCGCCGCCAGCAGGTGTCCGAGAACCTCGGCGTGGCTGCCGGCGACGCTGGCGAGCAGCCTGCACAACGGGCAGCCGGTGCACAACGTCTCGCCGGGTCCCACCACCCAGGGCGGGCCGTGGCGTGGCCCTGGGCCCGGCGTGGAGCCAGGCCTGAAGCCTTCGCCGTGCTCCCCGTGCTCCCCGTGCTCCCCGTGCTCCCCGTGCTCGCCGTGCTCGCCGTGCTCCTGGTCGAACTGGTCGTCCTGGGCGTCACCGGCGGGCGGGTACGCGCCGGTCGGGTCCTGCCGGGCGCCCCCCAGGTCCTCCGGCCCGGAGAGGCCCCAGGCGTCCTCGGCCGGCCCGGGCCAGTCGGCGGTGGCCTCCCGCGCGTCCTGGTCGTCGGCGGCGCCGGCCCGCGCGGAGGCCGGCGGGGTTCCGTGCGCCGTCAGCCATTCGCGGACCGCGGCGGTGAACAGCGCCGCTTCCTGCGCGAGCGTGCCGGGCTCCGGTTGGACCCGTGGCGGGGTTCCCGCCGGATCGGCGGAGCCGTTCGGGGAGGTCTGCTGGGCGTCGCGCTGGGAGCTCTGGGTCACGCCCGCACCCACTGGTCCGGGTCGGGCACGAACGAGACGACCAGCCGGTTGTCGCGCAGCCAGGCGGCGCGGACGTCGCAGCGGCGCAGCGCGGCGGGCAGCGGGAGCAGCCGCCGGTGCGGGCCGACGGTCACCACCAGCTCGTCGCCGAGCCGGGCGAGGTCGACCTCGCCGCGGTCGGCGAACGGCACGCCGAACGACAGCGAATAGCCCTCCTCGGTCCGCTCCACCAGCGGCGCCTCGCTGTCCGCGCCCGCCCTGGCGCCGAGCACGCCCGCCGGGTCGAGCGACCCGTAGGCGGCCGCGCCGAACGCGGCCAGCTCCTCCAGCCCCACCGGCTCGCCGCCCCGGTAGGCGGCACGCAGCACGGGAAGCGGCGCGAACGCGGCCTCGATCTCGCCGAGCTGCTCGCGGTGCGACGCCGCCCAGCCGGCCCGCCAGACGTCACCGCCGCTCGGGCCGATCACCCGGTTCGCCACCAGCGCGTCCACCGGCAGGCCGTGCAGCGAGAGCGCGGTGAACACCCGCCGGGTGACCGCCACCGAGGCCGTCTCGGGGGTGAGCACGAGCCGCACGCTGGTGCGCGCCGGGTCGGTGAGCACCTCGCGCAGTTCGGCCGCGGTCGCGCGCAGCCGGGTCAGCACGTCGTAGACGGGCTCGGCCAGGTGGCCGACCCGGGCGGCCAGCCGCGCGGAGCGGGCCAGCGACGGGCGAACCCAGCGCACGAAGCGCCCGTCCGGGGGCAGCAGCCGGCGGCAGTACCAGGACAGCGTCTCCGGGAACGCCAGGAGCCGCAGCGCGTCGGCCGCCGGGCCCGCGTCGACGACGACGAGGTCGTAGCGGCCGGAGGTGAGCTGGTCGCGCAGCTCCAGCAGGGCCAGCGTCTCGCCGACGCCGGTGAGCCCGGCCAGCTCCTCGGTCTCGATCGGGTCGAGGTCGGCGTGCGTCCACGCGGCGTCCAGCAGCGGCCGGACGGCGTCCAGCCGCCGCTCGAACGAGTCCTGCAGGTCGACCTGCTGACCGAACAGCCCGGGTTCGAGCTCGACCGGCTCGCCGGCCACCGGGTGGTCGAGCGTGGCCCCGAGCTCCCCGACCGGGTTGAACGAGACCAGGAGCGTCCGGTGGCCGCGCTGGGCGGCGAGCGTCGCGCTCGCCGCGGCTACCGTCGTCGTCCCGCCGCCGCCCTTACCGGTGAACAGCACACACCGCACACGAGCCTCAGCTCTCGACGTTCTTCTCGAGGTCCGAGAACTTCTCGGGGTACGCGCCGGCGCCGAGGGCCGGCGAGGCCTCCACGTGCCGCTTGAGATCCTTGAGGGCGGCGTCGACGATGCCGCCCTGGATCTTGCGGCGCAGCAGGCCCGGAATCTTGATCTTCAGCTCGACGGTGAGGTCGTAGGTCACCTCGGTCCGGCTCTCGCCGAGGTCCTGCAGCGTGTAGCTGCCGTCCTGGGCGGACATCGCCTGGCCCTCGATGAGCGTCCAGGTGACTTTCTCGTCGCCGAACCAGCTGTACTCGGTGACGAACTCGTCCTTGGCGATGCCGGCGTTCACCCGGAAACGGGCCCGGCTCGGCCGGCCCTCCGGGCCGACCTCCAGAACCTCGGTCTGCTCCATCTGGCCGACCCACGTCGGGTAGTTCGCGATGTCGGCGATGGTGGCCATCACGGTCGCGGGCTTGGCGTTGATGACGATCGAGGCGCGTGCGTGATCGGCCATCGCTGTTAGTACCTCCAGATCCGCCTGGGGCTGACCCGGCCCCAGGCAACGACGTCCCCAACGCATCGGCCAGGGTCACCTTGGCCGCGATCGATTGAATGATCGCACCCATTCTGTGGTGTTCCCTGGGGAGGCCGCCTCACATGCGACGAAACGCATGATCGCATGTATGGCTGCCAGCCCCTTAGCGGGCCTCCTGGCGTGCGACGCGAGCATGGTCGCACGTCTTTCGGCTGGCCTCTGGATGCCTCCGGAGCAGGGGCGAGATGAATCCGGCCCACGCCTCCCTCGGCTGGTGGCGGCCGCTCCGCGCCGGGGCGGGTGCGACCGTCACCGATCGATCGACGAGGCTACCCGACCGGCATCGGGGCCTCGCCGGCCGACCCGTCACTCCAACCGCCGGCTGACCATCAGCCGGAAGCCGCCTGGCCGCCTCGCCGGCCGGGCGGCACTGTGCCTCCTCTGGCTTACCGCCGTACCCCTCAACTGGCCGCCGGAGATGTGCGGGAGAAGMATGATCGCATCTCCTTTGGCCTACCGCCGTGACCCCGTGGCGAGCCGCCGGAGACGCGAGGAGCGGCATGATCGCATCTCCTCTGGCCTACCACTCGAGCACGAAGGGCGTGCCGCGGGCGTTGAAATGCCCGACGTTCACGCAGCGCGTCGAGCCAATATACAAAGAGTCGACAAGCGGTTGGTGGACGTGGCCGAACAGCGCGTACTTCGGCTGCGTGGCCTGGATGGCCTCCAGCACCGCCTCGCTGCCCCGCTMGAACCGGCCGGCCTCGATGTCATACACGAGTTCCGGGACGTGCGGCGGGATGTGGCAGCACAGGACGTCGACCTCACCGACCGCCGCCACCTTCGCGGCGAACGTCTCGTCGTCGATCTCGTAGGGCGTGTTCATCGGCGTCCGCAGGCCGCCGCCGACGAACCCGAAGCGCAGCCCGCCGATGTCGACGGTCTGGCCGTCGAGCAACGTGACGCCGTCGCGCAGGTACTCCGGGTAGAGGTGCGGCAGGTCGACGTTGCCGTAGGTGAGGTAGGTGGGCGTCGGGAACGCCGCGAACAGCTCCGCGTACTGACCGCGGATCGCCGCCTCCATGATGGTGGCGCGGTCGCCCTCGAGGCTGGCCCACAGCCCGCGCGACCATTCCCTGGCCTCGTCGAACCGCATCTCGGTGCGCAGCTGGATCATCCGGCCGACGGCGTCGGCGCCGAACAGGCTGCCCATGATCCCGCGGCTGTGGTCGTGGTAGTCGATGAACAGGACCAGGTCGCCGAGGCAGACAAACGCGTCGGCGCCCGCCGCCGCGGCCGGGAGCGCGTCCGCCCGGCCGTGCACGTCGCTCACCACATGGACCCGCATATCCGAAGCTTAGAGCCCCGCGGGTCGCAAACGGCTGCCCGACGAACCAGGTACGCGCCATGCTACTGGGTGGTAACTGGGGCTTCTCCTTTCCGGGAACGCCACCGTTTCGGACCGGTTTCGGATGGCTGGAACGACCGGTCGGGCGCGCCGCGCGGCTCGCCGGCACCCTCACGCGCGGACTAACGTCTGACCTTGACCCCGCCAACCGGGACATGCCCTGCCCGCGACCCGCCCACCCGCGACCGCCCACCCGCGCGACCTGCCCCGTGCGCGTGCCGACGTGGCCGAGGCAACCGGCCCCGCGAATCCGAGGAGCCCTTCCGGTGCCCGAGTTCACCTCACCAGCCCTGGTCACGCTGTCCGACGACGCGACCCTCACCGACGGCGTCTTCGAGCTCGTCCGTGACCGCCCCGACCAGGTGGTGATCCGGCACAAGGTCGACGGCGAGTTCGCCGACATGACGTACCGGGAGTTCTTCGACCGGGTCATGGCGACGGCCGGCGGTCTCGTCGCCCACGGGGTGGGCCCGGGCGACCGCGTCGCGCTGATGAGCCGGACCCGCTACGAGTGGACCGTCCTCGACTACGCGATCTGGATGGCCGGCGCGGTGACGGTGCCGGTCTACGAGACCTCCAGCGCGGAGCAGGTCGAATGGATCGTCACCGACGCCGCGGTGTCGCTCGCGGTGGTCGAGACGCCGCGGCTCGCCGAGCTGGTCGCCGAGGTCCGCGACCGGACGCCCTCGCTGCGCGAGGTCCTCGTCATCGACGACGGCGCGCTGGAGACCCTGCGCGCCGACGGCGCGGCGGTCACCTCGGAACAGCTCGAGGCGGCGCGCGCCGGCGTCCGCGGCGACAGCGTGGCCACGATCATCTACACGTCGGGCACCACCGGCCGGCCGAAGGGCTGTGAGCTCAGCCACGGCGCGCTGCTGTTCGACGTGCTGGCGGCGGAGGCGCACCTGCCGGAGCTGTTCAGCAAGCAGAGCGACCCGTCGACGCTGCTGTTCCTCCCGCTGGCGCACGCCTTCGCCCGGCTGGTCCAGAACGTGGCGGTCCAGGTCGGCTTCCCGCTGGCCTACTCGTCGGACGTCTCCGCGCTGGTCGAGGATCTCGCCAGGTCGCGGCCGAGCTACCTGCTCGCCGCCCCGAGGATCTTCGAGAAGGTCCACGCGCGTGCGCGCCAGACCGCGCATGGGAGCGGCCGGGGACGCATCTTCGACGCCGCCGAGAGGACCGCGATCGCCTACAGCCAGGCGCTCGACACCCTGGGCGGCCCGGGCGTCGGGCTGCGGCTGCGGCACGCGCTGTTCGACCGGCTCGTCTACACGCGGCTGCGGGCCGTCCTCGGCGGGCGCGTCCGCTACGCCGTCAGCGGCAGCGCGCCGCTGTCCGAACGGCTCGGCCACTTCTTCCGCGGCCTGGGCGTGGTCGTCCTGGAGGGCTACGGCCTGACCGAGACGGCGCCCGCGCTGTCCGCCAACCAGCCAGGCCACGTGAAGATGGGCACCGTCGGCCGGCCGTTCGGCGGGGTGACGGTCCGCGTCGCCGACGACGGCGAGGTCCTCGTCCGCGGCCCGGTGCTGTTCAGCGGCTACCACGCCAACGAGACCGCCACCAAGGAGGCGCTGGACACCGATGGCTTCTTCCGCACCGGCGACCTCGGCACCCTGGACGCGGAGGGCTTCCTGCGGATCACCGGCCGCAAGAAGGAGATCCTGGTCACCGCCGGCGGCAAGAACGTCGCCCCGGCGCCGCTGGAGCAGCGGCTGCAGACGCACCCCCTGATCAGCCAGGCGATGGTGATCGGCGACCGGCGCCCGTTCGTCGCCGCGCTGCTCACCCTCGACGAGGAGACGCTCGAGCCCTGGCTCACCGCGCACGGCCGCCCCGCGAGCACTCCGCCGGCCGAGCTCGTTCACGACCAGGAGCTGCTCGCCGACCTGCAGGGCGCGGTCGACGCGGCCAACACGTCCGTCTCACACGCCGAGGGGATCAAGAAGTTCGCCGTGCTGCCCGTGGACTTCACCGTCGAGAGCGGCGAGCTGACCCCGAGTCTGAAGGTGCGCCGCTCCGCCGTCATGGACAGGTTCGCCGACACCGTCACCGACATCTACGGCACCGCGGCCGAGAAGTAGCTCGCGGCGCCCGAGAGAAGGGCGCCGCGGCCAGGCGCGGTGGGCGGTGGCGGGACTCGCTACCGGCGGGTGGCCCGGTGCCTGCCTCCGGGGGTGCTGGGCGGCCTGGACGAGTCCCCGGCCACGGCGTGACCGCCGTCGGCGTAGACGTCGTCGACATGACCGTCGCCGCCAGCGGCGTAACCGTCGCCGTCGCCGTCGCCGTCGCCGTCGCCGTCGTCGCCGTCGGCCTCGGCGTCGGCGTCGGCGGGACTGGCCGCCGCGCGGGTGCGGGAACCGGCGCGCAGCCGGCGAAGCCTCAGGAACGGAACACCAAGCAGCGCGGCCATCCCAGCGGCGCCCAGCAGCGGCAGCGCCCACAGCAGTGGGTCGTAGCTCGTGGACTCCGCCTTGCCGTCGCGACCTGGAGGAGCCACGGCCGGCGCCCCGGTGGTGGGGGCGGCGGCCACGGCCGGGCACGCCGCGGCGCCCGCCGCCGGCGGCGGGGCCGGCGCCTGGCCGGACGGGGTGCGGGTGACCGTGAGCGAGACCGCCGTGGCCCCGGGCTCGGCGGCGAGGCACAGCAGGCCCGAGCCGGCCCTGGAGAGCACCTTCGCGCCGGTCACCTGGACCTGGTAGCCGGTCGGGTAGGCGGTCGCCGGCAGGCTGACGGCGGTGAGCAGCCCACCCGGCGCCGGCTTGCCGACGGGAAGCGTCGTGGCGTAGCGCAGGGTGAACGTGCCGGCGCCGTCGACGCCGAAGTCGGACAGGTCACCCGCGACCGCGATCGGGTAGGGGCGGGCGAGCGCGGCGGGGAACGCGGCGGTACCGGGGGCGCCGCCGGCCCCTACGGGGTAGAGCCAGCCGATCTGGTTGCCGTCGGCGGCGGCGGTGAGCGCGGCGACGGCGCCGTCACCGGTGCCGGCCCAGCCGGTCAGGTAGCCGGCCGGGTCGTTGACCGCGACCGTCGCCGTCGGGTCGAACGGCGCCGGCCGTTCGCGCCAGAGCAGGTGGAACGGGTCGGCGGCGACGACGGCGGCCGCCGCGCCGGGAGCACGCGCGGCCTCGGCGGCTGTGAGCTGGTAGCCGACCAGTCCGCCGGTGCCGCGAAACGCCGTGGCAAGGCGGCCGACCGCCGCCGTCAGCGCCGCCGCGGGCGCGGCCGCGCCACCGGGCAGCGGTACCACCCGCAGCACGACCCGGAAGCCCCGGTCGGTCAGCGCGCGGACGACGGCCGCCGCCTGTGCGAGGCCGGGGTCGCCCGCGATGGAGGAGCCGGCACCGGGCCGCGGGTCCGGAAAGCCGCCGGCCGCGGTGACGGGAACCGTCACCCCGACCGTGCTGAAACCTGCGTCGACCCAGGCGGCAAGATCGGCGTCGCCGGGAGCCGCCCCGGCGGGCAGCGTCGGGCCGTGTATCACCAGCACCCGGCCCTGGGCGTCGGTCAGGTACTCGCTGGTCCGGGTGACCGTCCCGGGCGGCGCCTGCGCTGGCATGGTGGGGGGCTGCGCCGGGGTTGTGGGGGGTCGCGTGGGCGTCCCTGCGGCGCGCGCCCCCGCCGCCGGGAGCACCGGCGACGCCGGAGCCAATGCGAACAGGACGCCGGCCAGGACGGTGCCGACGGCGAGCCGGCGGACACCCCGCCCCGCTGCCCGGCTTGGCCAGGAATGTGCCGCCACGTCCCCCATCCTGCCGTGTTCGCCGTCTCGCGGGTCGGTGGGCCGACACCGCCTGGCGGACGGCCGGGAGCCTCGGGCGCCAGGGCTGACCGGGGCGGCCGGGGCGGTGGCGTTCGCGCGCCAGCCACCGGGTGCCTCGGCCCAGGTACAGGCGTTTCCGCCGGCCCGCCGGAGAACGCGCCAAGGCCCGGGCACGAGGGCTGTCGCGATGCTCAGCGCTGGAGCGGGTCGGGAGGCAGCTCGACGGCGGCCTCCGGCGCCTGCGGGCGCGGCGGCGGTGGGACGTCCGTCGCGGGGTGCTCGGCGGCCGCGGCGCCGGTCCGCGCCGTGGCGGCGGCCGGGGGCGCCCCCGCCGTCCTGGCGAGCGGATTCGGGAGCTTGCCCGGCTTGGTGAACGTGGCGGGCCTGGTCGGCGGCTTGCCCGACTTGGTCGGTTTGGCCGGCTTCGGCGGTTTAGGCATGCTGGCCGGCTTGGCCGATGTGGCTGGCTTGGCCGGGCCACCGGGCGACGCCCCGCCGGTGCCGGTGCCCGCGCCTGCCGCCTCGGCCGCGGCGGCCGTCGCGGCCGCGCGGGCCGCGGCGAGGTCGTCCTTGGCCTTCTGGGCGTACATGTCCACGTATTCCTGGCCGGACAGCTGCATGAGCTCGTACATGATCTCGTCGGTGATCGAGCGCAGCACGAACCGGTCGTCGGCCATGTCCTCGTAGCGGCTGAAGTCCAGCGGCCGGCCGATGCGCATGCCGACCTTCCGGATCCGCGGGATCGTCCGGCCCTGCGGCTGGACCTCGAACGTCCCGAACATCGCGACGGGAATGACGGGCACCCTGGCCTCCAGGGCCATCCTGGCGACGCCGATCTTGCCGCGGTAGAGCCGGCCGTCCGGCGTGCGGGTGCCCTCGGGGTAGATGCCGAGCAGCTTGCCCTGGCTCAGGACGYGCACCCCGGAACGCAGCGCCGCGTCGCTGGCCTTGCCGCCACTGCGGTCGATCGGCAGCTGCCCGACGCCGCTGAAGAACATCCGCTTCGCGGTGCCCTTCAGCCCGCTGCCGGTGAAGTAGTCCATCTTGGCGAGGAACGTCACCCGCCGGGGGAGCATCAGCGGCAGGAAGATCGAGTCGAGGAAGGACAGGTGGTTGCTGGCCAGGATGGCCGGCCCCTCCGCGGGCACGTTCTCCGCTCCCTCGATCCAGGGCCGCCAGAACGTGCGCAGGAACGGGGACAGGAACACCTTGAGCATCCAGTAGAACACGCCAGCTCCCTGCTCGGCCGCGCCGCGGCCACCCGCCCTCCCGGCGCCCGGACCCTGCGCCACGGTCCGTCCGCACCGTGATTCCCCAACATCGGGTTCCCCAACATCGGGTTCCCTGATGTCCGGCTCCCACCATCGTGGGTTCCCGGCATCACGGTGCCATCGTCGCGCCGTGGCCGCGCCCGATGGTCGAGACGACCCTAGCCTCCCGAGGGGGCGCCCGGGAGCAATCCCCGCCGCCGGATTCCGCGCACCCGGCCTCGTCACCACCGGTCCACCGTCAGGCCACTCCCGCGACCCAACCAGGGCGGTCGCCGCCGCCCGGGCCGGCACCAGTTGATGTCTTTCTGCCGCCCGAACGACGGCTCGTTGCCCCAAGGTTCGGTATTCCGCGAAACCCGACCAAGATCTTGTCCGGAGACGGGGTCAATCCCGGCCATATCCAGTGAGCTGAGTCAGTGACCTGGAAACCGAGGCGTCCGGCCCGCCACCGCCTCACCATGGGCATGCGGTGCCCACGGTGGCCGTGGTCTGGCCGGCGGCGCCGTGCGAGCATTCCAGTACTGGGGTGTTCCTGCCCGTGCTTCTGGGACAGGAGCCTTGGGAGGTACGAAAGAAGATCATTTCGCATCTCCTCCGGCTCTCGACCGGAGACTGGGGCCTCCGGAGGTGCGAAGGAAGATCAATTTCGCATCTCCTTTGGCTGGCGACGGACGACGCGTTGACGGGGGAAGGCGGATCAGATGGCTGGTGCCGGACGTACCACGGCGGCATCCGCTGGCGCGGCGGCGAGCTTCGGCCCGGTGCTGCCGGGTGCGGAGCCCTTCGAGCTGGGCGGCGCGGGCAGCACCGGCGTGCTGTTGGTGCACGGGTTCACCGGCTCGCCCCAGAGCCTGCGGCCGTGGGGGGAGTTCCTCGCGGCCGCGGGGCTCACGGTGCGCTGCCCGCTGCTGCCCGGGCATGGCACCCGGTGGCAGGACCTCGCCGCGACCGGCTGGCGCGACTGGTACGGCGCCGTCGACGAGGCCTTCGGTGACCTGCGCGCCCGCTGCTCCCAGGTCTTCGTGATGGGGCTGTCGATGGGCGGCACGCTGACGTTGCGGCTCGCCGAGGAGCGCGGCGCCGAGGTGGCCGGCGCGGTGACCGTCAACCCGAGCCTCGGCACCGACCGCTGGGACGCGAAGATCGCCCCGTTGCTGTCCAGGATCCGGCGGTCGGTCCCTGGGATCGCCAGCGACATCAAGGCCGACGGCGCTACCGAGATCGGCTACGACCGGGTCCCGGTGCGCGCCTTCGTGTCGCTCCAGGAGCTATGGAAGATCACCGTTCCGGACCTGTCGCGGATCGAGAGCCCGGTGCTGACGTTCCGCAGCGTCGTCGATCACGTCGTCGAGCCCAGCTCGGGGCGTCGCCTGCTCGCCGGGGTGACGTCCGCGCCGGTGACCGAGCGGCTGCTGCCCGACAGCTACCACGTCGCCACGCTCGACAACGACAAGGAGACGATCTTCCAGGGCAGCCTGGACTTCGTCCGCCAGCATGTCCCCGCCCCCACCCCCGCCCCCGCGCCCGTCCAGAGCGTGGGTGACGCGGCCAGACCGTCCGCCCTGGCCGAGGGTGACGGCTGACGACCATGGCGGACAACCCCGACCCGCGCCCGGCCGACGGCGGCGCCGACCAGCCGGCCGACGACGACGTCTTCGCGGAGCTGGTGGCCCACTTCGACGACGAGCCGGCGGAGCACACGTGGCCGGACGCGGAGGACGTCATCCCCGGGTCGGGCGCGGCGGGGGAGGTGGGATCGCTGCCGACGTCCCCTCCGGCGGGCGGCGACGCCCTCGATGGTGACGACGAGGATCCGACCGGCCCGACGAGCGTGGCCACGCCCGCGTCGGGCCCTGCCGACGGCGCCGGCGGGTGGCCGGGCGGCCGAAGCGGCCGCGACCTGCTCGACGACGCGGTCGGCCGCGGCCTGGTCGACGGCTCCGGCTGGCGGCGCCCGGGCGACACCGCGCCGGGCGCGGCCGACGGGGACGAGCTGGACGAGGACGAGCACTACCTCCCGCCGCCACCGCCGAAGGCGGGCTGGGTCAGGCCCTCCACCGGGATCGCGCTCGGCGCGATCGTGCTCGGTGTGCTGATCCTCGTCATCCCCACGCTGGTGAGTCAGGTGACGAGCGGCGTGGGCGATATCACCGGTGTGGTGCTCATCCTAGGTGGCGTCGGAGGGCTGGTCGCGCGGCTGAGTGAGCGTCCTCCCACTGACGACGAGGGGCCGGACAACGGCGCCGTCCTCTGATTGGTTGAAACTCGAACGGCGGGGCGCGTGGACGCCCCTGGCGCCCAGCGTCTAAGCGTGGCGCCTCGACCCGAGGTGCGTCACGCTGGGTGGATACCGCCGCGCGGGCAGGGCACCGCCGCCCACTGGGCGGACCACGGGCAGGGCCGGGAGACAGCCGCCGCCCGGGGAAGAACCTCGTCTGGCGGGATGGCGCATGTGGCGCCGYACCGGCATGATCGTCCGAACACGGCCGGCTGGCCGACTGGCTGGCCGGTCGCTGGGGTGATCGGGCTATCGGGCGGTCGACTGCCTGGCTGGACGACCGGGCGGGCGGACGGAGCGCCGGTGGGCGGGTGTTTCGGGGCGGGCAGGGAGACGGGCGGTCCAGGGCCGAGGCCGCCCGCGAACTGGACAGGGAAGGGACGGCGGCGTGCGTTTCTACGAGAAGGTCGAGGTTCACGGGCACCTGATGGATACGGGCGTGCTCGCCCGCGTGCTCGACGACGTGCTCGACTACGGCGGTGACTACGGGGTCGACCGGATCGACCTGGGCAAGACGCACGACGACGAGTCCCACGCGGTGATCACGGTCGGGGCGGACACCGAGGACCTGCTCATGCGGATCCTCATGCGCATCCAGGTTCACGGCGTCAACCGCGTCGACCCGGGCGAGGCGCTGCTGCGCCCGGCCGACCGCGACGGCGTGTTCCCCTCCGACTTCTACGCCACCACCAACCTGGAGACCGTCGTCCATCTCGACGGCCAGTGGGTGCCGGTCGAGCAGCCCGAGATGGACTGCGGCCTGGTCGTGTCCGGCGGCCGGGTGCGGACGGTGCCGGTCGCCGAGGTGCGTGCCGGCGACAAGATCGTCTGCGGTTCGTCCGGGGTGAAGGTCGTGCTGCCGATGACCGACCACTCCACCCACTCGAGCCGCTCCTACGGCACCTTCGGCGCGATGTCGGTGCCGCCGGTCGGGTCGACCCAGCCGCAGGCGATGCTCGTCAGCGCGATCGCCCGCCAGATCCGCGAGGTCAAGGCCGAGGGCCAGCAGGTGCTGTGGGTTCTCGGGCAGACGGCGATCAGCACCGGTGCCGGCGGCGCGCTGGTCGCCCTCGTCGAGGCCGGTTACGTCGACGTGCTGTTCGCCGGGAACGCGCTGGCGACCCTCGACATCGAGCAGGCGCTCTACGGCCACCCGATCGGCATCGGCCCCCTGCGCAGCAAGCGGGTGCAGCGCGGCAACGAGCAGCACATCCGCGCGATCAACACGATCCGCCGGGCCGGCTCGGTGCGCGCCGCCGTCGAGCAGGGCGTGCTCGCCCAGGGCGTCATGCACGCGATGGTGAAGGCCAACAAGACGTTCGTGCTCGTCGGCTCGGTGCGCGACGACGGGCCGCTGCCGGACGTGCACACCGACGTGCTCGCCGGCCAGCGCGCGATGCGCGCCGCGCTGCGCGGCGTCGGTTTCACCATCATGGTCGCGACCGCGCTGCACTCGGTCGCGACCGGCAACATCCTGCCGGCGTCGGTACCGCTGGCCGCCGTCGACATGAACCCGGCGACCGTCGCCGCGCTGACGGACCGGGCCGCCTCGCAGGGGCTGGGTGTCATCGCCGACACCGGCCTGTTCCTGGAGCACCTGGCCAAGGAGCTCGTCCCCGACTACCACTCGCCCGAACCGTCGGCCACCTTCACCGACGGTCGCTAGAGGCGATCGTTCTGGCGCGGCGGTGACCCTCGTCGTCGTGTGTGCGGGAGGGCGGGTTCACTGGGGGAGTGGGCGGCGAGCGGTATTTCTACGACACCGAGTTCATCGAGCGGCTGGACGGTGGCCACTTCTGGCTCGACCTGGTCAGCATCGGCGCGGTGAGCGAGGACGGGGAGCGCGAGTTCTACGCGGTCTCCACCGAGTTCGACCCCAGCCGGGCGGGGCCCTGGGTGCGGCGCAACGTCCTCGAACAGCTGCCGTCCCCGTCGGCGTCGGCGTGGCGCTCGCGTGCCCGGATCCGCGAGGAGCTGCTCGCCTTCCTCACCGCTGACGGTGAGCCGGAGCTGTGGGCCTGGTACGGCGCGTACGACCACGTCGTGCTGTGCCAGCTGTTCGGGATGATGCCGGCCCTGCCGCGGGCGCTGCCGCGGTTCACCCGTGACCTGCGGCAGCTGTGGGAGGAGACCGGCCGGCCACGGCTGCCCTCGCCGCCGGCGGGCGCACACGACGCGCTCGTCGACGCCCGCCACAACCTGGCCCGCTGGCGGGTGCTCGACCCCCTGCGCCCGCGGCGCGCGGCAGCTTCCTAGGGCAGGGACACCCGCCGACCGTCCTCGAGTTCGAGAGGCCCGGCCCTTCGGCGCGGGACCACTGCCGGCCGCGGACCGGACGCTGTCCACCGCCAGCTGGCGGGATGTGGACCTTGTGATGGCTGTCACGCGGACTTACGCTCCGTCATCGATCGGCTTCGTCGACCGTTGGAGGACTTGGGCCGTGAAGATCGGTGTGCTGACGGGGGGCGGCGACTGCCYCGGGCTCAACGCGGTGATCCGCGCGATCGTGCGCAAGGGCATCGGGGTCTACGGACACCACTTTGTCGGGTTCCGCGACGGGTGGCGCGGGCCGCTGGAGAACGACACCTGCGCGCTCGACATCCAGGCGGTACGCGGGATCCTGCCGCGCGGGGGCACGATCCTCGGTTCCAGCAGGACCAACCCGTACAAGATCGCGGGAGGATCCGACCGGATCAAGGAGAACCTCGCGGAGCTGGGCGTCGACGCGCTCATCGCGATCGGCGGCGAGGACACCCTGGGCGTCGCGAGCCGCCTGTACGACGACGCCGGCGTGCCGGTCGTGGGCGTGCCCAAGACGATCGACAACGATCTGGCCGCCACCGACTACACCTTCGGCTTCGACACCGCGGTCAACATCGCGATGGAGGCGATCGACCGGCTGCACACCACGGCCGAGAGTCACCACCGGGTGCTCATCGTCGAGGTGATGGGCCGGCACGCGGGCTGGATCGCGCTGCACAGCGGCCTGGCCGGCGGCGCGAACGTCATCCTCATCCCCGAGCGGCCGTTTGACATCGACAAGGTCTGCTCACTCGTCGAGAGCCGGTTCGCGACTCACTACGCGCCGATCATCGTCGTCGCGGAGGGCGCCGCGCCGCTGGCCGGGACGATGGTGGTCAAGGAGGGCGAACTGGACTCCTTCGGCCACGTCCGGCTGCAGGGCATCTCCGGGCTGCTGGAGGCGGAGATCAGGGCGAGGACCGGCCGCGAGTCCCGCGCGACCGTGCTCGGCCACGTCCAGCGCGGCGGCACCCCGACGGCGTTCGACCGGTGGCTGGCTACCCGCTTCGGCCTGCACGCGATCGACGCGGTCCACGACGGTGACTTCGGCATGATGACCGCGCTGCGTGGCACCCGCATCGAGCGTGTCCCGCTGCGCGATGCCGTCGCCGAGCTGAAAACGGTCCCCGAGGACCTTTACGCCGAGTCCGAGGTCTTCTTCGGCTGATATCTCCGGAACGGCGCCGGCCCGCCCGACGCGGGCGGGTCGGCGGGGTCTGTCACTGTGCGCCACCGCACGATGGGGGCGCGGAAACTGGCGTGAAACGTTCGGTCGGTGCCCGTACCCTGGGTGGGTGATGGACCTCGGACCTGATGGTGGGCAGACCGAACTCGAGCGGCCGCGGCCTGAGCTGGACTTCTGGCGCACCCTGACCGCCAGTCAGCAGCCCTCCTGGCCGGACCAGGGCGCGCTGCGGGCCGCCTATGCCGAGCTCGCCACGCTGCCGCCGCTGGTGACGGCTCCCGAGGTCCGCTCGCTCACCGAGCGGCTCGCGGACGTCGCCCGCGGCGAGGCGTTTCTGCTCCAGGGCGGCGACTGCGCGGAGACGTTCGCCGCGAACACCGCCAACAAGATCCGCGACAAGGTGAAGACGCTGCTGCAGATGGCTGTGGTGCTCACCTACGGCGCCAGCACGCCGGTCGTGAAGGTCGCCAGGATCGCCGGCCAGTACGCCAAGCCGCGCTCGGCGGACATCGAGCCGGCCACCGGCCTGCCGTCCTWCCGGGGCGACGCGGTGAACGGCATCGAGTCGACGCCCGAGTCGCGCCGGCCGGATCCGGCCCGGATGGTCTCCGCCTACCACCACAGCGCCGCCGCGTTGAACCTGATCCGCGCGTTCGCGACCGGTGGGTTCTCGAGCCTGTCCCAGGTCCACGAGTGGAACAAGGCGTTCGTGCGCGACTCGGCCGCCGGCCGCCGCTACGAGCTGATGGCCACCGACATCGAGCGGGCGCTCGCGTTCATGGCGGCCTGCGGCATCGACCTCGACCGCACCGCCGAGCTCGGCGGCGTCGAGCTCTACACCAGCCACGAGGGTCTCCTGCTGGAGTACGAGCGGGCGCTGACGCGGGTCGAGGAGGCGACGGACGCGGTCTACGACCTGTCCGCCCACATGATCTGGATCGGCGAGCGCACCCGCGACCTCGACGGCGCGCACATGGACTTCCTGTCCCGGGTCGGCAACCCGATCGGCTGCAAGGTCGGCCCCAAGGCAAGCCCCGACGAGGTCCTCGCGATCGTCGACCGGCTCAACCCCGACCACATCCCCGGCCGGCTCATCCTGATCTCCCGGATGGGCACAGGCAAGATCCGCGACGCGCTGCCGCCGATCATCGAGAAGGTCAACGGCGCCGGCCATCCGGTGGTCTGGGCCTGCGACCCGATGCACGGCAACACGCGCGACGTGAGCGGCGTGAAGACCCGGCACTTCGACGACGTGCTCGACGAGGTGCTCGGCTTCTTCGAGGTCCACCAGCAGCTCGGCACCCACCCCGGCGGCCTGCACATCGAGCTGACCGGCGACAACGTCACCGAGTGCCTCGGCGGCGGGCAGAAGATCGGCGAGGCCGACCTGGGCGGCCGCTACGAGACGGCCTGCGACCCGCGCCTGAACACCAGCCAGGCCCTCGAGCTCGCCTTCCTCGTCGCCGAGATGCTCCAGGCCACCCGCTCCCGCCGACACTGATCTGCTGGTTCGTTCCGTCCGGGCGGCGCGCCGCCCGGACGGAACGAACCAGCAGTACAGCTCAGTTGCCGAGGGTGACGTGGATCGTGGTTCCCTGCTCGACGCGGGTGCCGGCGGGCGGGTTCGTTGACTTGACCTTGTTTCTGCTGAAGAACCCGCCGCCCTGGAAGTCCGCCTCGAGCCCCGCGTTGTGAAGGATCGACTGCGCGTCGTTCCAKCTCTTGCCCTTGACGTTCGGGACCGTCACCATGACGCCCGAGCCGTCGCCGCCGCCGTCGACGGCCGAGACGAACAGCGTGATGGTGGCGCCGGGGTTGACCTGCCGACCTGGGTCCGGCGAGGTGCGCGCGACCTTGTCCTTGTCGAACGCGCCGCTGGTGTCGATGTCCTTCTGGACCGTGAACCCGAGCGCTTCCAGCTCGGCCTTCGCGTCGTCGTAGCTCTTGCCGACGAGGTCGTCGGGGACGGTCCGAGCGGCCGGACCACTGCTGACCAGAATGGTGACCTGGGTACCGGGGTCGACCTTCGTGCCCGCCGGCGGGTCGGTCCCGATGACCTGGTTCTTCTCGACGTCGTCGCTGGGCTGCTGCCGCAGGCCGGCGAACCCCAGGTTCATCGACTGGAGCGTGCCCTGCGCGTCCGTCTGCGAATGGCCCTTCAGATCGGGGACGGAGACCTGCTCGGGCCCGAGCGACAGGATGATCGTGACGGTTTCGCCGGGCTTGACCTTCTTGCTGCCGTTGGGCGAGTAGTCGGCGACCTTGTCCTTGGGGACGGTCGAGCTGTGGACGGGCGTGCCGTAGGTCCACTGCAGGCCGTCGGACCTCAGCTCGGCCTCGGCGTCCACCTTGGTCAGCCCCGTCAGCAGCGGTACCTCGGTACCGCCGCCACCGCCGCCCAGCATCGCTTTCGCCCCGACGATCAGGAGAATCAGCACGACCACCACGGCAAGCACCGCGTACGCCCACGCAGGCGGGCGGAAGCCCCCGATACCGCCGCCACGGTGGGCGGACGGCCGGTTCCCGTAGGTCCCGTCCCGGCCGCCGGAGGCGGCGCGGTGGCCGCCGCCGCGTGCGGCCGGCCCGGGGGCGAAGTCCGGATCGTCGAGGTAGGCGTCGAGGTCGACCTCGTCGGAACGACGCTCGATCCGGGTGGGTGGGTAGCGGTCCGCCGACGTGGGAGTGGGCGGACCGCCGGCCTGGAAGGGAGCGGCCGGCGAGGCGGGTCCCGAGTCCGTGATGAAGGGCAGGACGCGGCGTACCTCGTCGAGCAGCGCGACGCCGTCGGACGGGCGCTGGTCGGGCTGGCGGGCGGTGGACCGCAGCACCAGGGCGTCGAGCTCGGGCTCGATGCCGGCGACGATCGTCGACGGCGCCGGGATCTCGCTGTGGACCGACTGGTAGGCCACCGACATCGGGGTGGCACCGGTGTGCGGAAGCTGGCCGGTCAGCATCTCGAACAGCACGACGCCGGCCGCGTACACGTCGCTGCGGTAGTCCGCGACGCCATGGGTGACCTGCTCGGGCGCGAGGTACCCGACCGTCCCCATCACCACGCCCTGGGTCAGCGCGGCCGTCGGCTGGGTGATCGGGCGGGCGAGGCCGAAGTCGGCCACCTTCACCTGGCCGTCGTCCCCGAGCAGGATGTTCTCCGGCTTGATGTCGCGGTGGATGATGCCGGCCAGGTGCGCGGCGGCCAGCGCCTCGGCGACGGCTTCCATGATGTCGATGGCCTCGTAGGGCGCGAGCCGCCCGTGCGCGCCCAGATGCTGGCGCAACGAGCGGCCGCGTACCAGCTCCATGACGAGATAGTTCAGGACGCCGACGGGGGTCTGGGCCGCGCCCTGGTCCATGACCTGTACGACCCGCGGGGAGTTCAGCCGGGCGACCGCCCGGGCCTCCCGGTGGAACCGGGCGACAAAGTCCGGTTCGTGCATGAGGTTCGGATGCATCACCTTCAGGGCGACCATCCGGTCCAGCCGGTTGTCGTGCGCGATGTAGACGCTCGCCATGCCGCCGACGGCCAGCCGCTCCTGCGCCGTGTACCGGCTATCCAGCAGGCGACCGATGACGGGGTCCGCGACCGTGGCATCCACGCCGCCAGTTTACGATTAAGGGGCTTCGGCGAAGTGCGCCCGTCTCGCGATCACCTTTCCGACATACTCCTGGGTATCCGGAAAGAAACCGTACCGTCGCACCGAGTCAAGACCCTGGTAATAGCTGCCGACCGCCGTTGGGACATCCCCTGAGGTCTCTACCAGCAGAAATCGTAGGAAAGCCACCCCGCCGGCGATATTGTCGGCCGGGTCCGACCGGTCGACCGGCCGGTCCAGCACGGTGGCGATCCAGCGCGCGGTGCGTGGCATCAGCTGCATGACGCCGACCGCCCCGACCTGGCTGACCGCCGTCGGGTCGAACCCGCTCTCGACGGAGGCGACCGCGAGCGCGAGTGCCGGGTCGACGCCCTGCTGGGCCGCCTCAGCCCGGATCGCGCGCTGGGTCTCGCCCAGGGCGGAGACGACCGGCTCGGTGCCTCCCAGCACGCCCCCGCCGGTCCCGGCCGGCGTCGCCGCCGGATTCGTCAGGGCCGCCGACCCCGCCGTGACCGCTGAACTCGTCGTGGCCGCTGACCCCGCCGAGGCCGTCGAGTTCGTGGTGACCGTGGAGCTGGACGTGACCGTCGAGTTCGTCGTGACTGCCGTGCTCGATGTGCTCGATGTGACTGTCGAGTCTGTCGTGACCGTCGAGCTCGACGTCGCCGCGGACGGCGTGACGCCATCGCCCGGCGCACCTGGTGCGGGGGCGCCGGCGGAGAGGGCGGCGGCCGGGGTGCCGGCCTGGCCCGGGTCCGGAAGGACCAGCAGGATCTGGCCGATCCGCAGGCCCTCGTCGGGGCCGAGCCCGTTGCGGGCCGCGAGGTCGGCGACGCTCGTGCCCGCCCGGGCGGCCAGCACGGACAGCGACTCACCCGGTTGGACGACATAGCCGCCGGGCGGCCGAAACGGCGGGCACGCCTCGATGGGCGAACTGGGCGGACAGTCCGCGGCCGTCTCGGACTGGGCCGTCCCCGCCATCCCCGCCATCCCCGAATGGGAGCCCGGCAGGTAGAGCAGCTCGCCCGCCCGCAGCTCGTCGTCCGGCAGGCCGTTCATTGTCCTGATCCGCTCGACGGTCGTCCCGTGCCGCGCGGCCAGCGACCACAACGAGTCGCCGGGACTGACCTCGTACGGCCCCCACTCGCCGGCCGCCGCGCCGCCGGCGGTCGCGACGGCGAGCGCGCTGGCCAGCGTCGCGGCACCGCGGAGCGCGGCCCGGCTAGGCCGCGGGACCCGGGCTGGGAGTGAGAGGGTGGCGCGCGCCAGTAGGGTCGGGCGTCGTGCTGGCATCCGCATTCCTCCGGCGTCGGTCGACAAGGACCGACAGTGACCGAGCGAACGCGTAACCGCAAGATCATCCTTGTCTGGTGCGGGGTCCGTGTGGTGCCCCGCGTCGCTCGGCGCGGCCTGTGGGCGAATGTCGGGCATAGAATTTCGTTCGGACCCGGGGAGCCCGTGTGAGACGGGCTGAGAGGCCGGCTGAGTATCCGTCGGCGACCCG
Source organism: Pseudofrankia asymbiotica (assembly GCF_001983105.1). GTDB lineage: Bacteria > Actinomycetota > Actinomycetes > Frankiales > Frankiaceae > Pseudofrankia > Pseudofrankia asymbiotica. The sequence continues at coordinate 82,814 of NZ_MOMC01000040.1, forward strand.
TAGACCCGATCGCGGTCATGCGCGCGTGGGGAGGGAGAAGTGGTGGCAGCACCTGGGACGGCACCGGTCGGGCTCACCGAGCTCGAGGACGAGCCGTTGCGGATCGACGGGCGGGCGTTCGCCAGCCGGCTCATGGTCGGCACGGGGAAGTTCGGCAGCCACGCGCTGATGCGGGACAGCCTGGTCGCCAGCGGGGCCGAGATCGTCACGGTCGCGCTGCGCCGGGTGGATCTCGCCCGAGCGGGCGAGGGCGACGTGCTCGACTTCGTCCCGGCAGGGGTGACGCTGCTGCCGAACACGTCGGGCGCCGTCACGGCCGAGGAGGCGCACCGGCTCGCGCGGCTCGGCCGGGCCGCGACCGGCAGCCCGCTCGTCAAGCTCGAGGTCACCCCCGATCCGCGCACGCTCGCGCCGGACCCGGTGGAGACGCTGCGCGCCGCCGAGCTGCTGATCGCCGACGGATTCACCGTGTTGCCATACTGCCCGGCCGACCCGGTGCTCGCCCGCCGGCTGGAGGAGGCGGGCTGCGCGACGGTCATGCCGCTCGGCAGCTGGATCGGCTCCAACCGCGGCCTGCGCACCCGGGACGCCCTCGAAGTGATCATCGAGGCGGCCGGCGTGCCGGTCGTCGTCGACGCTGGCCTGGGCGTCCCGTCCGACGCCGCCGAGGCGATGGAGATCGGCGCGTCGGCCGTCCTCGTCAACACCGCGATCGCGGTCGCGAGCAACCCGGTGACGATGGCCCGCGCGTTCGCGCTCGCGACCGTCGCCGGCCGGCTCGGCTACCTCGCCGGCCGCGGCGCCGTCAGCGCGCCGACGAGGGCCAAGGCGTCCTCGCCGCTCACCGGCTTCCTCGGCGCCCAGCCCGGGACCGTCGCCCTGTGAGCGCCCCGCCGGGGGAGTTCGCGGCGGTCCTCGCCGGCCTCGACCTTCCGGGGCTCGCCGCCACCGGGCCGCGCGCCGACGACGCCGCCGTGACCGCCGTTCTCGCGACCGCCCGCGCCGGCGGCCGGCTCGGCCTCGCCGACCTCGCCGTCCTGCTCTCCCCGGCCGCGACCGGCCGGATCGAGGAGCTGGCGCACGCCGCCCGGGAGACGACGCTGCGCCGCTTCGGCCGCGCCGTGCGGCTGTTCGCGCCGCTGTACGTCTCGAACGCCTGCCTGTCGTCCTGCACGTACTGCGGCTTCTCCAAGGGGCTGCCGGTCGTGCGCCGGACGCTGTCCGTCGACGAGACCGAGGCCGAGGCGAGGCTGCTGGCCGAGCGCGGCTTCCGCCACCTGCTGCTGGTCTCCGGCGAGCACCGGGTCGAGGTCTCCGCCGACTACCTCGTCGCCGTGGTCGAACGGCTCGCCCCGCTGTTCCCGGCGATCTCGATCGAGACCCAGACCTGGTCGGACGACACCTACACCCGGCTCGTCGCGGCCGGGCTCGTCGGGGCGGTCCACTACCAGGAGACCTACGACCGGGCCCGCTACAGCGAGGTGCACGTCGCCGGCTGGAAGCGCGACTTCGACCGCCGGCTGTCGTCGTTCGAGCGGGCCGGCGCCGCCGGCGTGCGCCGCCTCGGCCTGGGCGTGCTGCTCGGCCTCGCCGTCGACTGGCGGGCCGACGTGCTCGCGCTCGCCGCGCACGCGACGTTCCTGTCCCGCCGGTTCTGGCGCACGGAGGTCACGGCGGCGCTGCCGCGGATCCGGCCGAACGCGGCCGGATTCCCGCCCGTGGTCGTCGTCGGTGACGCCGAGTTCGTACAGGCGCACGCCGCGCTGCGGCTTTACGAGCCCGACCTGGACCTGTCGCTGTCCACCCGCGAGCCGGTGGCGATGCGCGACGGCCTGGCCCGCATCGCGGTGACGACCATGAGCGCGGGCTCGTCGACCGAGCCGGGGGGCTACGGGACGCCGGGCACCGCGCAGGAACAGTTCTCGATCAGCGACGAGCGTCCCCCGGACGCCGTCGCGGCCATGCTCGTCGCGGCCGGCTACGACCCGGTCTGGAAGGACGCCTTCCCGCTCGTCGCGACCTGACCGGCAAGGTCACCACACGGCGGCGCGCGGACGCCGCCGGTTGTGATCTGGCGAATCTCACGGGGGCTTCCTGGCGTGGTGCTCCGATAGCCTGCGGCCTTATGGAACACGTTGTGGTGGTGGGCGCCGGGCTGGCCGGCGGCCGGACCGTCGTCGAGCTGCGCGAGCAGGGGTACACCGGCCGGATCACGCTGATCGGGGCGGAGGAGCACCCGCCCTATGACCGTCCGCCGTTGTCGAAGGCCGTGCTGACCGGCCGTACCGACAGCACCCACCTGCCCTATGGGCTGCACGACCTGGACAGCGTCGAGCTGCTGCTCGGCCGGCAGGCGACCGGCCTTGAGCCCGGTGTGGTCCACACCGACGCCGGCCCCGTCGAGTACGACGGCCTGGTGATCGCCAGTGGCTCGGCGCCGATCCGGCTGCCCGGAGCGCCCGCCCAGCGGGTGCTGCGCACCATCGACGACTCGCTCGCGCTGCGCGAGACGCTGCGCCGCGGCCTGCGGCTCGTCATCGTCGGCGCGGGCTGGATCGGCGCCGAGGTGGCGACCGTCGCCGCCAAGCTGGGCGCCGAGGTGACCGTCGTCGAGGGCGGCGGCTTCCCGCTCGCGCCGCTCGGCGCCGAGGTCGGTGGGCACGCCGTCCACTGGTACGAGGAGGCCGGGGTCACGCTGCGCGTCGACGCCATGGTCGACAAGATCGGTGAGGACGGGCTGCTGCTCGTGGGCGGCGAGTTCATCCCGGCCGACGAGATCGTCGTCGGCGTCGGCGTGCGTCCCGACGTCGCCTGGCTGGGCGGCTCGCTGGTCCTCGAGCGTGGGATCGTCACCGACGAGCACCTGCTGACGACGTGGGCTTCTGGCGTGGCGGGAGCCCAGGGTGCCGCGCCGGTGGTCGCCGTCGGCGACTGCGCCGCCTGGTGGTCGCTGCGCTACGGCACGCGGATGCACGTCGAGCACTGGGACAGTGCCCAGGGCGCGCCCGCCGTCGCCGCGAGCACCCTGCTCGGCCTCGCCGCCGGCCAGGCCGTCGCGGACCTGCCCGCCTACAACCCGGTGCCGTACTTCTGGTCGGAGCAGTTCGGCCGGATGGTGCAGTTCGCCGGCCTGCCGGCGGACGACGCCCACCTGGTGTTCCGCGGCGACCCGGCCGCGCGCCGGGCGCCGGACGCGAAGAAGGCGCCCGGCTGGTCGGCCGGCTGGTTCGCCCCGGACGGCGCGCTCACCGCGCTGGTGACGGTCGCGCGCCCGATCGACATGGTCGCCGGCCGCCGCCTGCTCGCCGCCGCCGCCCACCCCGACCGGGCCCAGTTCGCCGACCCCGCCGTCCCCCTGAAGTCCCTCCTGCCCGATTCCTGAAGTCCGCCGTGGCCGCATCGATCGGTGGCCTGACCGGGGGACCGCCTGGCACCGGCTGATCGTCCACGGTCCGAGGCTGTCGGGCTGTCCAGAGGCCCGGGGGCGCCCTCGCCATGGATTCGCTCATGACCAGATCTCATGGCGCGACGGCCGTCGCGGCACGTACGAGCCGTATAGGTCCGCCGACGAGGCCGACCTGTCACCAGCCGTCGTGACGGTGCGTGGCGGGGGCCTCGATTCGTCGCTGGTCGTGGGCTTGCCGGTGCCGGTGGTCAGGTAGTGGGACGGGTCGACTAGCTGGACGTTCAGGTCGATCGGCCGTATAGCACCCGTTGACGGGCGGATGGGGTCCTGTCACTAGAGTCTGGCGCTGTGCCGCGCATTCACCTGGTCTCCAACCTGCCCGGGGTGAGCGCCCTCGGTGACCACCTCCGGGCCGCCGGGCTCGGGCCCACCTCGGCCCGCTCCGCCGACGCCCTGCTGGTCCTCATCGACCGGCCGCTGGACTCCGTCGAGCAGGAGCTCCTCGACCGTGCGCGGCAATCGGTGCCGGTGCTGCTYGCGGGGCCGACCGTGCGCGCGCTGCCGTCCGACAGCCCGCTGGTCGAGGCCTCCGGGCTCATCCCCGGCCACACCACGCCCACGCATGAGCTGCGGGTGACGGTCGGGCCGAACGGCGCGGAGGTCGCCGCCCGGATGGGCGAGTTCCGGCCGGTGGACAGCTGGGTCGTCCCCGACAAGATCGCCGACGACGTCGAACGGCTGCTGCTCGTCCAGCAGGGGACGGCCGAGTTCCCGATCTGCACCTGGCGGCCGTCGACCGGCCTGGGCATGTTCACCCTCGGCTCCACCGCGAGCACACTCGCCGACCCCGCCTACCACCGGCTCGTCGGCCGCTGGCTGCGCCACACTCTCGGCGTCCGCGACGAGGCACCCATCGGCGTCGGGCTGCTCGGCGAGCCGGGCACGCCGGCCGTCCACCAGACGGCCGTCGAGGCCACCGAGGGCCTGAACCTGGTCGCGGTGAGCGGCACCGGCCGCGCCGGCGGCGGCCGGTCCGGCGAGAGCCAGGCCCGCTCCTACGACGAGCCCGACAGCCTGATCGCCGACGCCGACGTCCGCCTCGTCGTCATCGGGACCCCGAACAACACCCGCGCGCAGTGGGCCTCCCGGGCGCTGGAGGCCGGCAAGGACGTCGTCATCCCGTCGCCGTTCGCGCTGTCCACCCAGGAGGCCGACGACCTGGCRCTGCTCGCCGCCGCCCGTTCGTCGCTGCTGGCGATGTACCCGGAGCGCCGCGAGGACCCGGCCTACCAGAGCCTGCGGGCAGCCGTGCGCCGCGGGGCCATCGGGGACATCCTCTCGGTCGAGGTCATCCACGGCGCGTACAACAGGCCGCCCGGCGGCTGGCGCGACGACGAGCGGGCCAGCGGCGGCCTCATCCACGACCGCGCCGCCGCCCACCTCGACTGGGTCCTCGACCTGGTCGACGAGCCGGTCGAATGGGTCACGGCCACCGCCCACAAGCGGGTCTGGCACCACGTGACCAACGCCGACCACGCCCGCGTCCTGCTGCGCTTCGCCAACGGCGCCGAGGCGCAGGTGACGGTCTCCGACCTGCTCGCGGTGCCCACCACCCGGCTGCATGTGCTCGGCTCCACCGGCTCCGTGTTCGGCGACGACCCGGCGACGGGCGCCCTCGCCGCGGGCGGCACCGCCGAGACGGCGCCGGCGGGCGGATGGGCACGGGCCGGCGGCCGGCACGAGGGCCGGACCGGCGAGAGGGCGCACTCCGCCGCGCTGTCGGCCGGCCCGCTCACCGTGATCTCCCACGACGGCACCAGAACCCGTCTCCCGCTCACGGTGGGCGCCCCCCACCCGTTCTACCGGGACCTCGCCGACGCGCTCCTTTCCGGCTGGCCACTCGCCGCCTATCGAGTGGAGACCGCACGCAAGGTCGTGGCCGTCGCGGAGGCCGCCACCCGCTCGGCGGGCGGGGGCGGCGTCCAGATCGGCCCCGCCTAGGCGGTCACGGGCGCGAGGTCGGTCTTGAGGACATCTCCTGGTCGTGTTTACTTTCGACCATGGACAACTGGTTGCCGCTGCCCGACGTCGCCGAGGCGATGGGGGTTCCGATCACGCGGGTGCGCCAGCTGGTGCGGGAGGGCAGCCTGCTTGCCCGCCGCCAGGAGGACGGCATTCTGCGGGTCCCAGCCGGCTTCATCCAGGACGGCGAGGTCACGAAGGGCCTGCCCGGCACGCTGACGCTGCTCGCCGACGCCGGGTACTCGCAGGAGGAGGCCATCGACTGGCTGCTGCGCGAGGACCCGAGCCTTCCCGGCACCCCGCTGGACGCGCTTCGCGAGAACCGGGGCAGGGAGGTCAAGCGCCGCGCCCAGGCGCTCGGCTTCTGACGGCGGCGGGCGGCGGCCGGTCGCCCGGATGCGCGTAGGGTCCAGGGTGTGGTTGATCCGTCTGTGGCCGCGGTGGCCGTCGTCGTGAACGGCCAGGAGCGACAGGTGCCGGCGGGGCAGCCGCTCGCCGACCTGCTCGCCGACCTGGGCCTGCGGGCCGGGTCGGTGGTGGTCGAGTACAACGGCGAGGCGCTCACCTCCGCGCAGCGCCGGGATGTGCGGCTGCGCGCCGGCGACCGGCTCGAGCTCGTCCGGGCGGTCGCCGGTGGATGACAGCCTGGTCATGCCATCGTCGGACGCCTTCGCGAGTGAGTCGCTCACGCCGCAAGGGGGAACACCGGTCGTGCCGTCACCGCCGTCACCGCCGTCGGAGCCGGTGGATGGTGTGTCGGCGGCGCGTGCTGCGCGGCTGGCGCGGCTCGCGGACGCCCGGCTCTACCTGTGCACGCCCCGGCAGCCGGGCTTCGACGCCTTCCTCGACGGTGTGCTCGCCCCGCCTGGTGCCGGGGGCGTGGCCGGCGTCGACCTGATCCAGCTACGGGAGAAGGGGCTGGAGTGGCGGGAGGAGGCCGCGGCGTTGGAACGCATGCTCGCCGCCGGTCGGCGCCACGGCGCACTGGTCAGCGGCAACGACCGGGCGGACCTGGCCTCAGTGCTTGGCGTCGACATCCTGCACGTCGGCCAGGACGACATCCCGCCGGCCGTCGCGCGCCGCCTCCTCGGTCCTGACGTGATCATCGGCCTGTCGACGCATGACGAGCGGCAGCTCGAGGCGGCGCTGGTCGATCCGGACGTCGACTACTTCTGCGTAGGCCCGGTCTGGCCGACGCCGACGAAGGAGGGCCGTCCCGGGGTCGGCCTGAGGCTGGTAGCGGCCGCCGTGGCCGTCGCTGCGCCGTTCGTGCCCGGGGCGAAGCCGTGGTTCGCGATCGGCGGGATCGACGAGGAGCGCCTCGACGCGATTCTCGACGCGGGCGCGCGCCGAGCCGTCGTCGTCCGCGCCATCACCGGCGCATCCGACCCGGCCGCCGCGTCCGCCTCCCTCGCCGCCCGCCTGCGCGCCGCCGGCTGACCCGCCGGCGCCACGCCCTCCGTGCCCACCCCTCTGATCCGCGCGTCGTGCCGCAGGATCAGTCAGACTCCCCGCGTCGGCGACGGCGCGCGGCGTCTGACTGATCCGGCTTCTGGCGGTGAGCGGACGGTGTCGCGGTTTCTGTGCCGCGGGCGACGGCGCTCGGCCTGCCTCGCGGGCAGAGGCGGGGAAATGGTGGGCCGGAGCGGCGCGGCGGCGGGTGCGTGATGCGGCATTTCAGCTATCTCGCGGTGCTGGCGGCCTGCCTGCTCGGCACCGCGCCGCTGGAGGTGTTCCTGCGCACCCGGGTCTACGCCCGGTGGCGCCGGCTGGTGCGCACCCTCGTCCCGGTGCTGGTCGTCTTCGTCGGCTGGGACCTGTACGCGATAGCACGCGGGCAGTGGACGTTCGACCCGCGCGGCGTGACCGGGGTCCGGCTGCCGGGCGGGATTCCCCTCGAGGAGGCGCTGTTCTTCGTCGTCGTGCCGATCTGCGCGATCCTCACCCTGGAGGCCGTCCGCGCCCGTCGCCACGACTGGACCGTCGGTGACGAACCGCCGCCGCTCGAGCCCGCGCCGCTCGAGCCCGCGCCGCTCGAGCCCGCGCTGCCCGAGCCGGCCGCGGCGCCGTCCCATGCTCGGCGGGACCGTGCCGGAATCCGAACGGACGGGGAGGCCGGGCTCCTGTGAGCTACACGGCGCTCGCGGTCACCGGCGTGCTGGCCGCCCTGGCCGCCGACCTGGCCGTGTTCCGGGTGCGGCTGGTGCGGCGGCGGGTGTTCTGGGCCGCCTACGCGATCATCGTTGTCTGTCAGCTGATCACGAACGGGGTGCTCACCGGGTTCGGCGTCGTGCGCTACGACCCGGGCGCGATCCTCGGCCCGCGGGTCGCGTTCGCCCCGGTCGAGGACCTGCTGTTCGGCTTCGCCCTCGTCCTGTGGACCCTCGACTGGTGGGTCTGGTGGGGCCGTCGCGCCCGTCGCCGGCTGCCCAGCGCCGGTTCCGGTCAGCCACCGGCCGGGCCGGCCGCGTCGGGCTGAACCGGCGGCTGAACCGGCGGCGGGGCCGGTGGCGGCAGGACCCGGATTCACACGACCGCTGTCGCGCCGTCGCGCCGTCGCGCCGTCGCGCCGTCGCGCCGTCGTGCCGTCACGGCGGCGATGGGATCGGCGCGTTGGGGGGAAGCCGGCGGATCCATGGCAGGTAGGGGGTCAGCTCATCCGGGTCGAACCGGCACAGCCTGATCGACCACGAGAACCCGTTACCACCCTCGGCCGCCCGTTCGTCCGAGCTCTTGTACGCGCCGTCAGGGAACAACGTCGCCCAGTGAGCGCCCGACAGCCCGAGCAGCGTGGCGATCTCCCGCCCGGCCGCGACGTCCCACAGCCGGGTGGTGCCGTCGCCGCCGCCGGATACCAGCATGTCGCCCGCTCCGGCCCCGGGAACCGGCGAACCGCTGGCCGCGGGAGACCCGGTCATGGTGGCGCGGCCGGCGGCGAACGCCAGCGACCGGATCACCTCCGTGTGCCCGGCGAGCTGGCCGGTCTCGGCGCCCGAGCCGGCGTCCCAGACGCGGACGATGCCGTCCTCGCCGCCGGACGCGACCCGCCGGCCGTCCGGCGCGAAGGCGACGGTCCTGACCGGGCCGGCGTGGCCCACCAGCCGATGGCGTAGCGCGCCGCTCGCCGCGTCCCAGATCTGGATCACGCCCGATCCGCAGGCGCTCGCCAGCAGCCGGCCGTCGGGAGAGAACGCCACGGCGTTCACCCGGTCACCGTGGTGGACGAGCCGGCGGGCCGCCGGGGCGGTTCCCGATCCGCTCGTCGGGCGAGGGGGCGACGCCGCGTCCCAGAGATGGACGGTGCCCGCGTCCGTGCCGGCGGCCAGCAGCTCGCCGTCCGGTGAGAACGCCACCGTGAGCACCCGCAGGCCGTCGGCACGCAACGTCGCCGTGGGCTGGCCGGTCCAGGGGTTCCACAGGCCGACCGTGCCATCCGGATGCCCTACCGCGAGCAGCGTCGTGTCCGCGGAGAAGGCGACCGCGTTCACCGGCGCGCGCCTTGTGTTCAGCGTGCGTGCCGGGGCGTCCAGGTCTGGTGCGGCGAGATCGAAGATCCGGACCAGGCCGTCCTCGCCGGCGGCGGCGAGCAGCGTGGCGTCGTCGGTGAGGGCCATGCCGTAGGTCCAGGCGCGTTCGCCCGAGCCGACGTGGACCTGGCGGGCGGTCCGGGTGTCCCAGAGCCGCAGGGTGCCGTCCTCGTTGGCCGAGGCGACCAGCGGCTGGTCCGGCACGAACGCGGTCGCGAGCACGTCGGTGGTGTGGCTGGCGAGCAGCGTCCGGCCCGGCGGGGAGCCGTCGGCGACCTTCCAGAGCCGGACCGTTCCGTCCGCGCTCCCGGCGAGCAGCGTCTCGCCGTCGGCGTCGACGAACTCCAGCACCGCCAGCCAGCCGGTACGCTCCCGCAGCGTCGCGCGCAGCGCCCCGGTGCGCGGGTCCCACACCCGGATCGTTCCGTCGGGGGCGCCGACCGCGAGCAGGGAACCCGCGGCGTTGAACGCCAGCGTCCGGACAGGGTGGGCGTCACCGGGTAGCGGGGCCAGTTCGCGGCCGGCGGCGAGACTCCAGACCCGCGCCACGTTCGCGCGGTCGTCGATCCAGGCGAGCATCGTGCCATCGGGCGAGAACCGTGCTGCCCGGGCGCGCTGGCCCGGTGCGCCGAGCGTCCCGGCGTCGCGGCGGTCACGCACGTTCCACAGCTGGACCTGGTCGCCATGGGCCAGAAGGGACCCGTCGGGCGAGAAGCACAGTGCCCTGACCTGATCCCGCGACTGGCCCAGCGTCACGATCCTCTCCCGGGACGCGAGGTCCCAGACCTGCACGTCGCCATCCCAGCAGCCACCGGCCAGCAGCCGGCCATCAGGGGAGAAGGCGAGCGAGCGCACCCGGGAGGCGAGCCCGTCGAAGACGGCCACCTCCTCGGCCGTGGTGACATCCCAGACCAGGACGCGGCCCGCGACGTCCCCGGCGGCGAGCTGGGATCCGTCGGCGGAGAACGCGACCGAGCGGATCCAGTCGCCATGCCCCCGCAGCACGGCCAGCGGCCGGCCGTCGGCGAGGTCCGAGAGCGCGACATGACGGCCGCTTCCGTAGGCGATCAGATCGTGCGCCGGCGAGATCGCCTGCGTCAGGCGGACGCCGGCGTCGATGATGACCTCGACGGGATCGCGGCCGGGCACGGCGGCGCTGGCGAGCTCGGGAACCGTCCAGGGCCGGTCCGGCGGCGTGGCGCCGAGCAGCGCGGCGCGTCTCCAGCGGCTGCCGGTGAGGTTGGCGCCGGTGAGGTCCGGGTCGGCGAGGAGGGCTCGGCTCAGGTCGGCGTCGGTGAGGTCCGTGCCCGCGAGACCGAGCCCCCGCGCGCGCACGCCGGTCAGCCGCGCGCCGGCGAGGTTCGCCGCGCCGAGGTCGGTGCCGTCGAGGTTCGCGTCGGTGAGGTTCGCGCCGCGCAGGTCGGCGCCGGTCAGGTCGAGGCCGGTCAGGTTGGCGCCCTCCAGGTGAGCCCCGGCGAGCCTCGCGCCTCGGGCCACCGCCGGGTCGGCCCGGCGCGCGATCGTCAGCGCGTTCGCCCTGGCCGCCTGGCCGGAGTCCGGGTCGGCGAGGACACGGCGCGCCCAGGCCGCGACCGCCTCGTCGCCGGCCACGCCGCGGACGAAGTCGACCATCAACGGGGACATCACCCGGGCAGCCAGTACGTCCGCGCCGGTCAGGTCCCCGGTGGGTCCGGCCGCACCGGCGGGTCCGGCCGCACCGGCGATCAGACCGCGGGCGGCCGCGGCGGCGACCAGGTACTCCATCACCGACTGATGGATGAAGGTGAAGCCACCGGCCTCCGCGCGGACCAGCAGGCTGCCCGAGCCGACCATGTGCGCGGCCTGCCCGGAGTCGAGCTGGCCGGCGTCTTCCCGGTCCGTCATCGCGTCGAGGGCCGCGCTGGTGGTCGCCGCCAGCTCCGAGAGATTGATCATCTGGTCGGTCGTACGCCAGAGCCGAAGCGCGAGCGCGGTGACGGCCTCCCGGCGCTCGCCCGCCGTCAGTGCCGGCCCGGCACCGGGCGGGCGGGCCCGCCGCTCCTCATGGCGGAGCCACTCCTCGATCAGCTCGCCGTAGAGGTCCGCCGAGCTGATCATCCCGGTCCTGGCCTGGACGGCGCGCAGCCGGTCGGTGTCCAGCGACGCGATGAAGCCCAGCATCCGCGGGTTGTGCGAGAGCCCGAGCAGGTCGCGGATGTCGTGGATCAGCTCGAGGCGCTCCCGTGCCCGCGCCGCGTCGCCGTGGTGCAGCCGGACGAGGAACTCCTCGATCTGCCGCTCGGTGAAGTCGCCGACCTCGGCGATCCGGCTCGCGGGCAGCAGCTCGACCCGGGCACCGAGCGCACCGCGGACCTGGCCGTGGGAGAGGAAGTGCTGGGTCCGGCTGCTCACGACGATCTTCGCCTGGCCCTCGACGGCGTCCAGCAGCCGCCCGAGGTGCTCGGCCGCGGTCTCGTAGGTGACCCGCAGCGCGAGCTCGTCGAACCCGTCGAACAGGAGCACCAGCCGGCCGCGGCGCAGCATGTACCGGAGCACCGACACGTCGACCCGTTGCTCGCCCGAGGCGACCAGATGGGCCGCGACCAGCTCGTCCACGCTGTGCGCCTTCTCCATCGTGCGCAGGTCGATCAGCAGCGGGATCAGGTGCGGTCGCAGGCCGGGCAGGGTGCGGGCCAGCTCGTGCAGGCAGAACGTCTTGCCCCGGCCGAAGTCGCCCAGGATCAGCACGAACCGCGCCGAGTCAGCCGTCAGCCAGTCGACGACCCGCCCGAGCAGGTCCCCGCCGCCGCGGCCTGCCGGGCCATCGGACGCCGCCGCGTCGGACGTCGCCTCATCGGACGGTGTCCGGTCGGATGACGCTTCGTCGGGCGCCGTGCCGTCCGCCGTACCCGGGCTGGTGACCCCCGCGCCGCCGTCGATCAGGCGGAACCGCTGTGGCAGATAGAGCGCTGGCGGGTAGAGCCGGTCGGCCGCCAGCCGCTCGCCCTGCCGGCGCAGGTAGCCACGCAGGTCCAGCAGGCCCTGGTACTCGACGAAGCTGCGCAGCCGCACGCCGCGCGAGGCGGCGTGGCGGACCAGTTCGTCCGGCGCCGGCAGCGGGCCGCCGTAGACGAGGTCGGAGGTCAGCTGCGGGTCGGTCGCCGCGTACTGGTGGTGCACGTGCTCGACGAACCGGTCGACGGTGCTCTCGTCGACGCCGCCCTCGATGATCCCGACTGGTCGCTGCTCGAACACCGGCCCGTGCGGCACGGTGACCCGCAGGTACTCGGGCGTGGCGCCGGCGGGCGAGATCCGGGTGACCGTCGCGCCGGGGGAGGAGAGCTCGGCGATCTCCGCGATCCGGTCGGCGAACGTCTCGCCGCGCCGGTTGGCGCGCCCGTCCCCGCGGGTGCCTGGGGTGCCCCGCCTCCGCTCGCCTACGGGCCGCCGGCCGTCACCCGGCCCGCCCTCGGCGGCCGCCGGGCCTTCGGCGGGCGGTTGCCGGCGGGCCGGGCGAGGGAACGTCGCCGCGGCGTGCTCCCAGCGGGTCCGGTGGGTGACCGTTCCGGTTGGGCCGACCTCGTTGGCGGGCCGCCAGGAACCGGCGCGACGGGAGAACCGGCGGTCCAGCCTGGTCAGCTCGGTGCGGCTGACCCGGACGAGCTGGTAACGGATCGCCGCCTCCGCCGTCGGGACAGGGTGCGGCGGGTGCGCGCTGATCAGCGTCGTGCCGGACCGCGGCAGCCGCGCCGGCATCGCCGGCAACGGCTTGGCCGACACCGGTGCGCCGTGACCGTGCCCGGCGAGCACGACGTTGACATGACCGCCGAGGATCAGGTCGGCGCCGGAGGCGTCGGTCGCCTTCGCCGAGTGCACCCGGTCGGCCGCGAGCGGCGGGTGGTGACCGATGGCGATCCGGAACCAGCCGGCGCGCTCGTAGCCGGCGAGCCGGTCGGCGAACCAGCGGGCCTGCGCCTGGCCGACCTCGCCGCGGTCGTCCGCCTGTCGGTGGCTCATCGCCATCGTCGAGTTCAGCCCGGCGACGACGACCCGCAGGTCCGGCATCGGGTAGAGGGTCCACTCCTGCCCGACCGCGAACGTACGGTCGCCCAGCTCCCGGTAGAAGCCCGCGTGGAAGTCGACGAAGTGCCGCCACTTGCGCCAGTACGGCGGCGTCGGCTCGATCTCCTCGTCCTCGCAGGCGGCGAAGTAGGCGCGGGCCGCGGCGGCGCTGACGTCGCCACGACCGGGGACCAGGGCGATCCGGTGAGCTGGCAGGCCCAACCGCTCGGCCAGTCCCGCGAGCCGCGGCGCCGCCTGCTCGTACTCGCCGCGTCGCCCCTCCAGCGCCACTCCGGTGACGACCACCAGGTCGGGGGTGATCCCGGGGCTGGCGGCCAGCGTCGCGAGATCGTCGTGGAGCGCGCTGCCGAACGGATCCAGACCGGTGTCCGGGGCGTGGCCGGGACGCGGCGGGACGGCCAGCGCCGGCAGGTGCAGCACCGTGATCGACTCCCGCTCGCCGCCGCGGCCCTCCCCGCGGTGCTCGGTCGGCCCGGGCGCCGCGGGCCGGGCGGCGAACCCGGCGGCGGCGGAGTGCGCCGTGACCGGCGGGCGGACCCGAACCGCGGGCGCGGCTGGCCTGGGCGCGGCGGGTGCGGGCGGGGCCGGTCCAGGCGCGGCTGGCGTGGGTGGCGGCCGTTGTGGTGACAGCGGCGGCGACGGCCCGCCCGTGTCCTGCCGCGCGAGCGACGGCGCCCCCGGCGGTGCCGTTCGCGGCGCGCCAGGAGGCGTCGGCGGCGGGAGTGGCGGATCGGCGGCGCCAGGCAGCGGGAGGACGCCGCCGTTCGCGAGGAGAGCCAGGTCGGGACCGCCCGGCGGCGTGGGGTCGAGCGGCGACGGCTGCGCCGGCACCGCCGGGACAGCCGTCGCGGCGGCAGCCGGGGCGGCGCCGGCGGCCGGGAGCCTCAGCGTCGGAGCACGCGGGACCAGGCCGTAGCCGGGGAAGGGCGGCTCGTGATCCGGCTCGGGTGGACCCGTGTGCGGCTGGAGCAGCCCCCGCAGCACCGCCTGCGCGGCCGCGGCCCGGTCCAGGCCGACCAGCACGATCATGTTGATCGTGCCGAGGAGCGGCGGGAGCTCGCAGGGCTCGACGAGCACCGGCAGGAGGAATCCGTCCCGGTCGTGCGCTATGCGCATGCCGGCCTGCCACTCCTCCCGCACCCAGGACGAACGGTCCAGGTAGTACGGCGAGATCACCGCGATCATTCGGTCGGCGCGGGCGAGCGCGGCGTTTATCTGGTCGACGAAGTTCGTCCCGAGCGGGAACGAGCGCCGGTAGAAGGCCACCTCGTGGCCGGCGTCGCGCAGCACGTGGTCCAGCCAGCTACCCCACGGCTCGTCCGGCCCCGCCACGCTGAGGAAGATCCGTGCCGGGCCGCTCGCCGGCGAAACAGTCTCTCCCCACACGTCCCGATAATCCCAGAACCACGTACTCGGCAACAGAAAACAACAAATACGTGCCTTCTTGGCCGGTTGAGGCCGTCGACGGAATGAGACGTCGCCCGATTGACACCGAAAGGCGCCAAATGTGCCGGGTCAGCGGGATGAGCGGGATGAGGACGGCGGTATCGGGCGCGTCGGTACAGCCGGTGCCTGACCACACGCACGAGCGCGGGCACCACGCGCTGGATGCACGCGGGCCGTGGTCGGCGGTACCRCCCGCTGGCGGCACCGCCAACCCATCACAGAAAGGACCGGTGCAGCCCCATCAGGCGGAGGGGCGGTTGCCCTGCATGTCGGCGTTCCTGGCGGCCTTGGCGACCAGGTCGGGGATGACCTCGCCCAGCTCGCCCGGCTCCCACTTGCCCTCGCGGTTCACCGACGGGCCGTTCACCCAGCCCTCGGTGACGCTGATGAAGCCGCCGGCGACGGAGAACACCCGGCCGGTGACGCCGTTCGACTGCGGCGAGCCGAGCCAGACGACCAGCGGCGAGATGTTCTCCGGTCCCAGCGGGTTCCACGCGGCCTTCGCCTGGGACTGCTCGTCGAGGTCCGCTTCCTGCTGGTTCTTGACGAAGCCGAGGTCCTCGGTCATCC
Organism: Pseudofrankia asymbiotica; assembly: GCF_001983105.1. Lineage (GTDB taxonomy): Bacteria > Actinomycetota > Actinomycetes > Frankiales > Frankiaceae > Pseudofrankia > Pseudofrankia asymbiotica. Next base: position 97,847 of record NZ_MOMC01000040.1, read on the forward strand.
GGGTGAGCGCGGTCGGGGCGATCGCGTTGACGGTGACCCCGTAGCGGCCCAGCTCCATGGCGGCGATGACGGTGAACGCGGCGATGCCGGCCTTCGCGGCGCCGTAGTTCGTCTGGCCGACGTTGCCGAAGATGCCCGACGGCGACGAGGTGTTGATGATGCGGGCGTCGTTCGCCTCGCCGGCCTTGGACCGGTCCCGCCAGTAGGCGGCGGCGTGGTGCGCGACGCCGAAGGTGCCCTTCAGGTGCACCTTGATGACGGCGTCCCACTCGGCCTCGGTCATGTTCACCAGCATCCGGTCGCGCAGGATGCCGGCGTTGTTCACGACGACGTCCAGCCGGCCGAAGGTGTCGATGGCCTGGTCGACGAGGCTCTTCGAACCGTCCCAGGTCGAGATGTCCTCGGTGTTCGCGGCCGCCTCGCCGCCCGCGGCGACGATCTCGGCGGCGACGGACTGCGCCGGGCCGGCGGAGGCGCCGGTGCCGTCGCGGGCTCCGCCGAGGTCGTTGACGACGACCTTCGCGCCCTCGGCCGCGAACGCCAGCGCGTGCTCCCGGCCGATGCCGCCGCCCGCGCCCGTGATGACGACGACGCGTCCCTCGCAGATCCCGCTCATACCCGGACTCCTCTTGTCACGTGTCGAGTTCCGTGCTGTTCCGCTCTGTCGATCTCGTCTGTGCGGTCGATCTCGTCTGTGCGCGGGACGAACCACGCCCATCCGACCTCCCATACGCCTGTCGACCCGGGAGGTCGGTMCTGCCCGGCCTCGCGGAAGCCGGTGGGGAGCCGGACGTCATCGTGTCGCGCCTGCCCGTCACGGGCCAGCGAACGGGCGGCGAGCTCCGTCGTCCAGTCCCGTCCGGTGTGCGCCATGGCGTCCGGGTAGGCAGGATGGACGACGGCGCGTGCCGTGGCCCCAACCGGCGGTGCTCTTGGTTCACCCCAGAGCGCGGGGTCCCGCCGATTCCAGCGCCAGCAGGGATCGACGGGGAGCAGTGCCGTACCGATGCTGGACCACGAGCAGATACGGACGGGTGCCGTGCAGGAGAGTGACTTCACCGAGGTAGTGGCCTCGGTGCGACGGTTCGTTCGCGAACGGGTCGCACCGTTGGAGCAGGAGATCGAGGAGACCGACGAGATACCGGCGGCGCTGCGGGCCGAGGCCGCCGAGATGGGACTGTTCGGGTTCGCGATTCCCGAGCTCTACGGCGGACTTGGCCTGTCGATGAGCGAGGAGGCCCGGCTGGTCTGCGAGCTCGGCTACACGACGCCGGCGTTCCGGTCGATGTTCGGGACGAACAACGGGATCGCCGGCCATGTGCTGCTCGAAGGGGCGACCGAGGAGCAGAAGAAGACCTGGCTGCCGAAGATCGCCTCGGGGGAGTGGACCGCGTCGTTCGCGCTGACCGAGCAGGGCGCCGGCTCCGACCCGTCCGGCCTGGCCACCACCGCCGTCCGTGACGGTGACGACTGGGTGATCAACGGATCGAAGCGGTTCATTACCAACGCGCCGCTCGCCGACGTCTTCATGGTCTTCGCCCGCACCGACCCGCACGCCTCGCCGAGCCGGGGCATCACCACGTTCATGGTCGAGAAGGGCACCGCCGGCCTGTCCGTCGGCCCGCGCGACCACAAGATGGGCCAGGCGGGCGCCTGGACCGCCGACGTCTACCTCGACAACGTGCGGGTGCCGTCGTCGGCGCTCATCGGCGGGGAGGACGGCGTCGGGCGAGGCTACGCGACCGCGATGCGCTGCCTCGCGCACGGCCGGATCCACATCGCGGCGCTGTGCGTCGGCATGTCCCAGCGGCTGGTCGACGAGTCCGTCTCCTACGCGGCCAGCCGGGAGCAGGGCGGCGCGGTGATCGGCACCTACCAGCTGATCCAGGGCCTGATCGCCGACTCGGCGACCGACCTCTACGCCGCCCGCGCGCTGGTCGCCGATGTCGCCGCCAGGTTCGACGACGGCAGCGACAAGCGGATCGGGCCGTCCTGCGCCAAGTACTTCGCCTCGGAGGCGGTCGGGCGGATCGCCGACCGCGCGGTGCAGATCCACGGCGGTTCCGGCTACATCCGCGGCGTCCCGGTGGAGCGTTTCTACCGCGACGCCCGGCTGTTCCGGATCTACGAGGGCACCAGCCAGATCCAGCAGATCGTCATCGCCCGAGGCCTGCTGGCCCAGGCCGGCTCCTGACGGCGCCGTCCCCTGGCCAGGCGCTGGGAGCGCCTGGCCAGGGGACGGCCCCAGGCGGGCACGACGGTCTGGTCGAAGGGCGATGACGGCCGAAGCCTCGCGCCCCCCGGAGGCCGTCAGGAGGGAATGACGAAGGTGGCCTGCCCTTTGATGTGGGTGCCGCCGGTCTGGCGGGTGACGAGCAGGTCCAGGTCGACGAGGCGCTGGCCGGCCTCCTCGCGCAGCCCGGTCACGGTCGCGCGGTAGGTGAGCACGTCTCCTGGCCAGGCCTGCTCGCGGAACTGGACGCCGTACCGGCGAAGGTTCGCCGCGCCGAAGCAGTCCGTCACGTACGTGCCCAGCACGCCGGCCTGCAGCATCCCGACCGCGAACACCGTCGGGAACCCGGCCGCCCGGGCGAACTCGTCGTCGTAGTGGATGGGGTTCATGTCGCCGGCCGCGCCCTGGTAGCGGACGAAGTCGGTACGGGTGAGCGGCTGGTCGATGAAGGGCGCGGGACCCAGGCCAACGGCCAGGTCCTCCCAGGCCGGTCTCGGCCCGAGCACCGGAGCGGTGGCCTCGCCGGTGCCGACGTCGACGGTCGTGGTCATCGGGTGTCGTCCTTCCCGCCGTCGGCCGTGCTGGCCGTCTTCGGTGCCTGACTCGTGACGATCACGGTGTTCTTCGCCTCGGCGACCAGGCGGCCGTCGGTCGTCCGGAACTCGTTGACGACCTCGATGAACCGCATCGTGCCGCCACGACGGCCCTCCTTGACATAGTCAGCGGCGATCCTGGCTCGGCCGACGAGCCGGGTGCCGGCGCGCGGCGGCTCGCCGTGGAAGACGAACTCCTGGCCGCCGTGCAGCACGCGCCCGAGGTCGATCTCCTCGTGTCCCTCGACCTCGTCCCAGGGCACACCGGCGCCCTCGGACCAGAACGCGGCGGTCATCAGGAAGGTGGCCGGCGAGACCGGCCGTTCGGCCGCCAGGTAGTCGGGGTTGCGCGACTTGGTCGCCCGGGCGAACTCGCGGATCTTGCCGAGTTCGACCTCCATCGTGTAGCCCGGTGCGGGCATGGGGCTCCTTCCCTCGCGGCGCGGCTCCGGGCCGCCGGGTCGCGACGGACGCGGGCGGACACACGCRGCGATGCGCTGGGCCGACGGAGGCAGGCGAGCCTCGCGCCTCCGGAGGTCACCAGATCCTGTCCCGATCGATCGATATCGGGTCTTGCAAGGCTGCCACGGACTCGCCCCGGATGCATCTAGATCGTCCACCGGGCGGCGGGCGGCCGTCGTCCGGGCGGTCGCCGCCCGGTTCGTCATCATGTGGACGGTCGTCACAGAAACGAGCAAACCGTCCACGGATATCTGCTCCCAGCCCTAGGCTCGGCGGAGATGGAGCAACGTGCGGCGGAGGAGCGGCGACGCGGCGAGAGTCTCAGCCGGCGCGGCAATGCCGAGGGTGGCCGCGTCCCCAGCGCCTACGCGCGGCGGGCGCCGCGCCCTGAGGAACCGCCCCCGGAGGCCCCGTCGGCGCCGGCCGGGCGGCACCGGTCCCCGTGGGGCCGGTCGGGGCGGATCCTGCCGATCAGGTGGGGCCGGATCGTGGCCGGTTCCGTCGTCGCCCTCGCGGTGGTCGGTGTCCTCATCGGCTACGCGCTGCTCAGTGGCGGCGGCCCGAAGATGGCCGGTACCTCCAGCGGTGGCTCGGCGCCCGCCGGTAGGCCGACGGAGGACACCGACCGGGTCACGGTGGCCGGCCCGTCGTCGACGGGCGCCGAGGCTGGCCCGAACADCGTGAGCGCCAGCCCCGCGCCAGGCACGGTCTTCGAGGTATTGCCCAGCGGCCCCCCGGTCCCGCCGCCGCCCTCGGCCTCGCGCCCGGCGTCGACGCTTGTCGCCACCCCCGCCGGGCCCCGGAGTACCGGTCCCGTGCTCACCCTCGGGCGGACGTCCGTCAACCTCGGACAGGTCGACTCCACCGACACCGTCGACCTCACCAACACGGGTACCGAGGCCTTCACGATCCGGACCGGCGGCGCGCCGTCCTATCTGGACGCGTCACCGCGCGCGACCCGCCTCGACCCGGGCTACCGCACTCAGCTGCTCATCAGCCTGGACCGTTCGGCCGCGCCGGTCGGCCAGCTCGACGTCCCGATCACCGTCGCCCCGGTCTCGGGGACCGGCGGCGGGACGATCCACGTGACGGGCGTCGTCACCGCCGGGCCGAGGATTCTCTCCGCGGCCGCCGCGCCGTCGTCGCTGCGCGCCCAGGCCTGCGCCACCGACCAGGCCCCGGCGGCCGCGACCCTGACCGTCGAGGTCCAGGACCCGATCGGCATGGCCGGCGGCAGCGTCGCGGTCACCGCCCCGAACGGCGCCGCCGCGACGGTCGCCCTCCAGCTCGGCTCCACCACCGACGACAGGTCCACCTGGACGGCCCAGCTGGGCCCCTCCGCGGCCGCCGGCACCCTCGCCTACACGGTGACCGTCAAGGACCTCAACAACCGCGTGGCCACCAAGCAGGGCTCCCTGACCGTCGCCGCGTGCTCCTAGCGCGTACGCACGCGCATATACGCACGCACGCTCCAGCACCGGCCACTCCACTCCCGGCACCGCGCGCGTCGCCGGTTGCGGGGACGGCGCGCGGATGGCGGCCGAGATGACCGTGGGACGGCCTCGCGACGGCATGCCCACGCCTGTGACGTTCAAGAAGCGCATTCGTTACCCGGGAACGGCGCGATGCGGCGGCAGAATGCACCTGGACATCGACTTCGGGTGTCGAACAGTGACCGGTCCCAAGCGTGACGTCAAAGTGGAGCAGGCGACGTTTCGGATTCCGCTCCTAACCCGAGGCGCGCGGTTGTGTACCCTTCCGCCCGAGGGTTAAACCGGCACTCACGTTGTAATGCTGAACGTGCGCCACGCCCGGGAGTGACCGGGGCCCGACGTCACCGAAGGTAGTGGACCAAGAAGTTGTAAACGCAACTTCGCCGACGTCGCCGGCGGCCACAAACAGAGGGAGCCACCCGCTGTCAAGCGGCTGGAAACGGAGGAGGCCGAAGTCGCCGCCCAGCGGCGATGAAAAGGTTGTGCGCCACCTCATCGTGCGGCGACGAGCCGAAGGAGGCCGGAGCCTCGGCTACGCCGGGACTCCGGGGGCAGCCCCTGAACGACAATGCGGGTCGCGGGCCGCCGGGCGAAAGAGCCGGCGAGTAGGGCAAGTTTACGTACCGCCCGGCTCGGGGGGTACCGGGCGGTACTTTTTCGATAGTGGCATCTACCGGTGGATCGCACAAGACACCAACTCGACAAATCCATGCTGGCGTGTGGACACGGGCGTTGATCGGACCTGTATCCAGACCGGGCCGGGCCAACCGTGGAAGTCCACTCGGCGTGGTCAGGCGGGGCGGCGGTAGACGCGGGTCGCGGTGAGGACGCCGGTGGCGGCATCCTGGCCGCCGCCGGCGGTGGCCGGCAGGCCGCGGCGCAGATGTTCCTCGACGCGGAGGTATTTCAGGCCGGCGCGGAGGTCGGCATCGTTCCGTAGCCTGATCACCAGCGGGAAGGCGGCCAGGGCGGCCGTGTCGAACAGGCCCGTGGTGTAGACGAGCTGGACACCGAGCCGGTCGGCGACGGCGAGCTGCAGGTCGAGCAGGTAGCCGGCGGAGGCGCGGCCGATCGGGTTGTCGAGGAACAGCACGCCGGCGTGCGGCGTGCGCAGCTGGCCCCTGTCGTTGGCGCGCAGCGCCGCCATCGTGCAGTACAGGATGATGGCCGCGGTGAGCTGCTGGCCGCCGGAGAACACGTCGCCGAGCTCGGACACCCGGACCCGCTCGGTGCGCAGCACCGCGTCCGGCTTGAGCACCTCGACCCGCACGCCGCGCGGCAGCGCGGCGCGCACCCCGCGCAGCAGCAGCGCCATCCCGTCCAGCCGCGCCGCCGGCGCCCGGCCGCCACCAGCGGCGCCGGCCGCCGGGCTTCCCGCCACCGCGGCCGTGGGCTCGCCGTGCGCGGCCGTCGCGGGCCGGCCCTGCGCCGCCGCGGCGTCGACGACGTCGCCGAGCGCGTCGGCGAGCGTCGCCCCCTCCGGATCGGAGAACGAGATCCGCAGGAACTCCTGGCCGGACCAGTCGCCGAGCTGGTCGGGCAGGCGGGACAGCCGCTGCGCGGCGCGCAGCGTGCCGAGCGCGGTACGGACCATGCCTTCCAGCCGGGCCACGATCGCCGCCCGGTTGCGGCCGATGTGCGCGAGGTCGTCGTCGAGGCTGCGCAGCCGGGGCGCCAGCGCGTCGGCCCAGGCGACGGCGTTCGCCGCGACCGCCTCGCGCCCGGCGCGGACCATCTGACGGCGGGCGGGCGCCCGGACGCCCTCGAACCGGTCCTGCCCCGCCCAGGCGGCGACGGCGTCCGCCGCGGCGCGCACGGCGGTGGCGGCCGTCGCGAGCCGCGCGGTCGCCGCCCGCCAGCTGTCGCGGGCCGACCGCGCCGCGGCGCGGGCCTCTTCAGGACCTCCGCCGAACGCGACGGTCCCGGCCGGCGTGCCGGCGTCCGGACCACCGGCCGGGACGTCGCCGTCGCTCGCGGTCGCGTCGCCGTCGCCGGGGTTCTCGCCGGACCGGCGAATCCGAGCGGGCTGGTCCGCTCGGGAGTCCGCCGGCCGGTCCGAGGCGTTCGCGGTGTCGGCGATCGCCTCGGCGAGTGTCTCGGCGACGGCGCGGAACGCGGCGAGCGTGCCGTCGTACTGGCTGGCGAGCACCCCAAGGCGCTCCCGCCCAGCTCTGGCGCGCCCGAGCTCCGTCTCGGCGGCGCGGACGGCGGCGAACGCCCGTCCCAGCAGCTCCTCGGCGTTCCGGGCGTCGGCGGGTACCTGATCGCCGGTCAGCGGGCCAGCGCGGCGGCGACGAGCCTCTTCACTGGTGGCTCGGACCTCCTCGCGCAGGCCCCCGACCCGTTCCCGCATCTCGTCCAGCTCGGCGGCGAGCGCCTCGGCGTGCCGCCCGGCCGTGGCGGCGGCCGCGGCGCGCGAGGCCGCGTCGGCGCCGTCAGGGCCGTCCAGCAGCTCGCGCGCGGCCCGCCGGACCTCGGGCGTGAGCGCGTCCAGAGCGGCCCGGGCCGTGGCCTCCTCCCGGCGGGCCAGCTCGAGCGCGGCGGTCAGGTCGGCGCCGACGGCGACCTGCTGGTATGTCCGCGTCGCCGCCTCGTAGCGGGCCCGCAGCACCGCCACCGCGACCCGCGGCGCCACGCCGCTTCCCCCGGTGCCCGGCACGCCACCCTGGCCGTCACCGTCACCGCCGCCGGCGCCCGGGCCGCTCCCGGTCTCGTCGGCGCCGTCGGCCTCGTCGACCTCCGCACCCGCGCCGACGACCTCGGCGGCTTCGGCGCGGGCCGCGTCCGCGGTGCGGCGGGCGCCGTCCGCCTCGCGGCGCGCCTCGGCGGCCGCGCGGCGGGCGGCGGCCGCGGCGGCGCGATGCGCCTCGGCCGCCGCGGCCAGTCGCGCGGCCGCCGCGGCCAGCTCATCCGCGTGCGCGAGGTCCTCTGTCGGGCTCCCGATCGCGCGTGCCAGCCGGTCGAGCTCGCCGGCCCTGGCCACGGCGCGCTGCTCGGCGTCGCGCAGCGGCTCGACGGCGGCGAACGCCCCGTCCGCCGCCGCCCTGGCCTCGTCGGCCCGCGCCGTCGTCCCGGCGAGCGTGCTCGCGGCCTCGGCCGCGGCGTCCCGGGCGATGGCGAACTCCGCGGCCAGCGCCGTGACCCGGCCCGGCGGGTAGGCGCGCCGCCAGCCCGCGAGCGCGGCCGTCAACGCCCTGTCCGCCTCGACCCTCGCCGAGAGCTCGGCCGTGAGCTGGGCCCGGTCGTCCTGGCGCCGCTGGGTCGCGGACCGCTCGGCCGCGGCCGCCGCCGCGTCGTACAGCGCCGGGTTCGGTGGCACGACGAACACCAGCCCGTCAGACGCGGGTTCGTCGCCGGCGCAGCTCACGCGCTCGGCGCCTTCCGCGCGGACGGTCACGCCCCCGGGCCCGGTCATGCCGTCAGCGCGGGCCACGTCGTCAGGACCGGCCTGGGTGCCAGGGCCAGCCTGGGTGCCAGGGCCGGCCGAACCTCGGGCGGTGACCGTGTCTCGGGCGGAGGCGAACGCGGCCGGGGTGGCGACGCTGACGGCCGCGTTGGGGAGGAGGCGGGCGGCGAGGAGGACCTCGCGGGCGCGGGCGAGCGTGGCCCGCGCGCCGTCCGGGTCCCGGGAGGTGACGACAACGCCGTCGGCGACATCGGGACGCCCGCGCCACACGGCCTCGCGGTCGGCGGCGGCCACCGCGCGCACCAGGTATGCCCAGCCAGGCTCGGCCGAGATGCCGGCTCCGGTCAGCGCCGCGCACACCGCGAGCACCTCGGGCCGGGCCGGGCGCAGGTCGTCGCCGCCCAGCGCGGCCAGCACCCGCCGGTCCGCGTCGGACTCGACGGTCAGCTCCAGCCTGCGCCGTTCGCCCGCCGCCACGGCGGCCCGCAGCGCGGCGAGGGCCTCCTCGGCCACCCCGTCCAGCCCCGCCGCGCCGGCGAGAGCCGGCGTCGCGAGGCCGAGCAGGGCGGCGACCCTGCCGTCGGCGGTGACGGCCGCGGCGGCGTCGTCGGCCGCCGCGGCCTGGTCGGCCAGCGCCGCGGCCCTTGCCTGGGCGACGTCGGCGGCGCGCTCGGCCCGCCGGCTCGCCTCGGCCGCCGCGGTGCGTTCCCGGTCCAGCCGGCCGACCTCGGCGAGCGCCTCCTGGACCGCCGTCGCCCCGGCGCGAGCCGCGTCGGCCGCGTCCGCCGCGGCCTCGCCCAACGACGCGCCGCCGATGGCCGCGTCCCTGGCGGTGCCAGCGGTGCCAGCGGTGCCAGCGGTGCGGGCGGCGCCGGGGAGCAGGCCGCCGGCGGCCGCGGCGGCCAGCGCGGTGGCCGCGGCCTCGACGCGGGCCCGGGCCGCGCGCTCGCCGGCACGGGCGGTGGCGGCCTCGTCGAGGGCGCGGCGCTCGGCCTCGGCCGCCGTCTCGGCGTCCTGGTCCCGCCCGGTCGCCCGCCGCTCGGCCTCGTCGGCGGCGGCGCGGGCGCGGGCCGCGGCGGAGAGCAGCCCGGCGACCAACGCGCGGGCGGCGTCGTCCCGGTCGGCCAGCGCCGGCGCGGCGGTGTCACGCGCCTCGGCGACCAGCGCTGTCAGCCGGCCCGCCTCGGCGCTCGCCGCCGCGAGCCGCAGAGTGTCCGCGCTGGCCCGCCAGCCCTCGACGACGGTCGCTGTCGCCTTCGCCGCGGCGACCAGCTCGTCACGGGTGGCCTGAGCGTCGGCGAGGCGCAGCTCGGCGAGCCGGCGGCGCAGCGCGGCCACCAGGTCGCCGGCGTGCGCTCGGCCCGCCTCGGCGGTGGCCTCCGCGTCGCCGGCCGCCGTGAGCTGAGCCGTGAGCCCCGCGCGGTCGGCCTCGCCGGCCCGCAGCCGTCCGTCCACTCCCGCGGCGAGCCGGGCGATCTCGACGCGGGCGGCGTCCAGCCCCACCTGCGCCGCGTCCCGGTCGCGCAGGGTGTCCACGAGGACGGACAGGCGCTCCAGCGCGCCCGCGACGAAGTCGCGCTCGGCGGCGAGCACCGCCCGCTCGGCGAGCTTGGCCGCGTAGCCGTCGACGACCTCGGCCACGCCGGCGGGGTCCTCCGGTGGGGTCACCGCGCGCAGCAGGAAGTCGACGAACCCCTCGTCGGTCGTGAACGCGAACGCCTCGGCGGCCTCACCCTCGCCGGCGTTCATGGCGCGCTGGTAGCGGAACAGCTCCGGGTCGAGGCCAAGGGCGTCCAGGTGCTCCAGCCAGGCGCCCTGGTGGGTCTCCCAGGTCAGGTCGAGCGCCGGGTCGGCGGCGTGCGCGCGGGTCATCGCCTCGCGGAACCCGGCAAGCGTCACCAGCCGGCCGTCGCGGCGCAGTGGGAGGGTGCTGAGCTCCGTGCCACCGGGGCCGCCGGACGGGCGGAACGAGTACCAGGCGTCGGCGAGCCGGCCGCCGTCGGCCGGGCCACGCCCGCGCCACTCGCTGACCTTGCCGGTGACGACGCGCTCGCCGGTCACCGCGTGCTGCCACTCGCAGATCACCTGACCGCAGTCCCTGGGCAGCACGAAGTTGTCCAGCACCCGTCCGTTGGACGTGCCGACGACGTGCCTGCGCCCGGGCAGCACGACGGAGAAGATCAGCTTCATCAGCACGCTCTTGCCGCCGCCGTTCTCCAGGAACAGCACGGTGGCCGGCGACGCCCGCCGCCGCACCGGCGGCTCCCCGCCCAGCCGCCACCCGGCGGGCGCCACGTCAGCCGCCGAGCCGCCACCTGGCGCACCGGCCGTCAGGCTCGCGGCGCCCGCGGCGGCCGCGGCGCCGTCGCCCACGCCGGCGTCCGAGCCCGACCCACCTGGTTCACCAGAACCGCTGCCCGTCGGCCGCGACGCCGCCTGGGCGGCGGCGAGGTCGAACATCGAGTCCTGGCGCGGCCCCGTCACCGGCCCGCCGACGCCGGAGAAGTCGAGCAGAACGTCGCCGAAGCGGGCACCCCGCGGCCCGATCGAGTGCAGCCGCACCCGTGCCAGCTCATACATCGACACGCCCCTCCGCCGGGGTCGCCGCCGGATCGGCGGAGCTCGCGGGCGCGCCGGCGTCGAGGAGGTCGGGAACGGACGGGACGACGCGCAGGCCGCCGTCAGGAGCGGCGACGGTGACGACGCCGAGCGCGAGCAGCTCCTCCATCGCCGCGTCGGCGGCCAGCTCGCGGACCTGCACCTGATAGCGCGGGGTGGTGCGGAACGTGCCGCCGCCCTCCTCGCCGACCTGGACCAGGCAGCCCGACTCGACGAGGAACCCCATGGCCCGGGCGATGATCCCGGTTGTCGACCCGGAGAGCCGGCGCGCGTCCCTGGTGGTCCCGGTCGCCGGCCTGCGGGAGTACAGCCGCCAGGCCGCCTCCAGCCGTGGTTCGTCCTCAGGCGTGGGGTCGCCGGGGCCTGGCACGGCGGAGCCGCCGGCCCTGGTCTCGAGGAGTCGGGCGGCCTCGCGGACGAACGCGTCCACCCCGTCGACGCTGACCCGCCCGACATAGGAGTCGTCGGTGAGGTCGGCCGGGCGGGGAAACGCGAGCGCGGCGATCGCGAGCTGCGCCAGCGCGTGCAGCATCCGGTCGGCGGCGCGGTGCTCGCCGCCGGCACGCCGGGCGTAGTCGCTGATCCGCACGGTGAACGCCGACTCGGCGGTGCCGCCGGCGACCAGCCCCGCCCGGTCGGAGACGTCCAGCACGACGATGCCCAGCCCGTCCGCGACCGCGTGCGTCAGCGCCGCGAAGCCGGACTCGTGCAGGTAGCGGCGGACCAGCTCGCGGTAACGCGCGTCCCGCGCCGGCACCAGCCGGGGCCGCAGCCCGAACGCCACCAGCTCGGCGGCGTCCCGCGCCACCGCCTCCACCGGTGGGCCTGCGCCCGGCCAGGACCGCGTGGCCGTGCCCGCGTCATCCTCGGCCGCCTCGACGGGCAGGCTCACCGCGCACCCACCAGACCGGTCTCGGTGGCGGTGGGCGCCGCCCGTCCGCTCTCGCCGGCCCCGATGCCCGTCTCGGTGCCGGCGTCGGTGGCCCTCGTCCCCGCGGATTCGGTCTCGGCGGCCCTGGACCCGGCGACGTCGGTCTCGGCGGCCGCGGCCCCAGCGGTCTCGGCCTCGGTGGGATCGGGGCGGTCGGTGACCGTGACGCGGCCGACGAGCAGGTCGGCGCCGGCGAACTCGGGGTCGTCCAGCGGCGTGCCGTCGTCGACGGCCAGCAGCGGCCGCTCGCCGGCCACCGCCTCGGCGCCGTCGGCCGCGTCCGGCTGGCCGGCCGCGCCGTCGCCGCCGTGCCGGGGCTTCGCGCCGAGGCGCTGGGGCTGGCCGGCTCGGTCCGCGACGGCGGCGAGCCGTGGGCTCATGGCGTGCAGCGTGAGCAGGGTGAGCAGCTGGCCCGCCTCAAGGGCGACGGCCGCGCTGCCCGCCAGGGCCCTGGCCTCGGCGAGCAGGCCGGACAGCCGCCGCGGCGCCTCCGGGTCGATCTCGTCGAGCAGCTCGAGCGCGAGCGTCCAGGCGTCGTCGCCGAACCGGGGCGGCTCCTCCCAGGCGACCAGCTCGGCCTCCGGGACCGGCGCGCCCAGCGTGTCGCGCTCGGCCGGCGGGCGCAGCAACGCGTCGACCAGATCGGCCAGGCGCGGCGCGCGCGGCGGGCGGACCCCGGCGGCACCGGGGAAGAACGCCGCGGCCACCTGGCTCGCCTCGCCGAGCGGGCGGGCGAGCGTCGGCGCGAGCAGCTGGGTGTACAGGTCGACACCGGTCCCGCCGCCGGCCGCCGGGGCCGCGAACTGCTGGCGGTCCTGCTCCGCCCGGAACACCGCGAACGCCTCCTGCAGGCGGGCCTGCAGCTGGGTGTGCCTGCGCACGCAGTCCGCGACGATCGTGACGAGGTCGGCCGCCGCCCGCTTGTGCGCCGGGTCCTCGGCCGAGTCACGGTAGCGGCGGATGTGGGTGAGGATCGCGTTCTCGTGCCGGTAACGGGCCTCGACGTGGCCGAGCGCCTCGTCGACCAGCGCCGGCAGCGTGTGCAGCCAGTCGACGGACAGCACATCCCGGCGGGTGCCCTCCAGGCTCCGGCGCAGCTGCTCGGCGTACTGCACGGTGCGGTAGCGGGCGGCCTCGGCGGCGGTGCGCGCGTCGGAGAGCCGGCCACGGCGGATCAGGTTGTCCAGCGTCACCTCGGCGGCGACCTGGGCGGACGTGACGTCGGTGTCCAGCGCGCCGACGAGCACGGTGACGGCCTCGTCGGTGGCGCGCAGGTAGATCTCGCCAGCGGGGTCGGCGAGCTCGACGAGCAGCTTGAAGTCGAACCGGCGCCGCTCGTAGCGGCCGTCGGGGTGGTACGTGCCGTAGACCGTGTCGAAACCGCGGTCGACGCTGCCCACGTTGATCAGGTTGTCGAGCACCCAGCGGGCGGCCCGCTCGTGCTCGGCCGCGGGCCGCCGCGGTGCCTGCGCGCCGGCGAGCGGGGTGAGGCGGCGCAGCACCTGGTCGTGGCTCGCGCCCCGGTCGAAGTCCATCGCGACCGTCACCAGGTCGATCGCGTGCAGTGCCAGCTCCGCCATCGCGTAGACGGCGAAGTCGGCGCCGTCGAGCAGGCGCTTGCGCGCGTCCAGGTCATGCAGTGGCGCCGTCAGCGCCAGCGCCTTCAACCGGCGGGCCATCCCGTCGTCCGCCGCGCCCAGCGCCATGCCCCGGGCGACCGCCGAGCCGTCCCGGCCGCCGGTCGGCTCGGCCGCGCCGAGGACGCGGACCGCGCCGTCGGGATAGGGCGGCGCGTCCGAGGGCTCGGTCGGGATCGGCGGGCACATCGGACGAAGGTTACCGGCGACGCGGCCAGGGCCGGCCGGCCACGAGCGTCAGCCGCCGCGCGGAGTCATCGAGCCGACGCGGAGGTACAGGGGGCGCGGCCCACCGGCATGACCGGCGGGGGTATGGCAACGGGTCTCCGGCGTCTGCCAGCGGACAAGGTTCAGTGTTCCGATTTGTATGGGCAGTACTAGGCTTTGTGGCCATGGCCTCCGTGTCCCTGTCCAAGGGTGGAAACGTCTCCCTCAGCAAGGCCGCCCCGAACCTGACCACGGTCACCGTCGGTCTCGGCTGGCAGGTCCGGCAGACATCCGGCGCGCCGTACGACCTCGACGCGTCCGCGATCGTCGTGGATGACCGTGGCCGTGTGCTGTCCGACAGCTACTTTATCTTCTTCAACAACCTGACGAGCCCGGACGGCAGCGTGCAGCACCTGGGCGACAACCTCGTCGGCGGCGGTGGCGGCGACGACGAGCAGATCATGGTCGACCTGCGCGGGCTGACCGCGCAGGCGTCGAAGGTCGTGTTCGCGGTCTCGATCTACGACGCGGAGGTGCGGCGGCAGACGTTCGGCCAGGTCCGCGACGCGTTCATCCGTGTGGCCGACGCGAACACGGGCATCGAGATCGCCCGCTACGACCTCACCGAGGACGCGTCGACGGAGACCGCGATGCTGTTCGGCGAGCTGTACCGGTACGGCGGCGAGTGGAAGTTCCGCGCCGTCGGCCAGGGCTACTCCACCGGCCTGCGCGGCATCGCCGTCGACTTCGGCGTCAACGTCTCCTGACGACCGAGCCCCGTCCTAGCGGAAGCGGTCGACGAAGGGGATTCGCGGGCCCGGGTCGGCGAGACGGCGGACGACCCGGGGGCGGTGGCCGACGACCATGACCCGGATGGTGCGGGTGTTCGCGTCGACGCGGTAGAGGACCCGCCACGAGTGCTCGGACGCCTCGAGCATCGTCGCCGACGGCGTCGTGCCCTCCCGCCCGGCGGACCGTGACTCGCTCGCGTCCTGCGCGCCCAGGGGCTTGCCGGCCTTGTACGGCTCCTTCAGGAGCGGGCCGTTGAGGAATCGCTTCACGTCGACCGCGATGAGCTCGGGCAGCCGCTCAAGGTCCCGCTCGGCCGATGGCGCCAGCACCAGCCGGTACTTCTCGCTCACCGGTCACCCGCCAGGGGCGCCGGGAGCGCCGGGAGCGGGCAGGCGGTACCAGCGGATGGCTTCGACACCAGCCGATCATAGGTGGAATCGGCTCACCGAATCGGGCATTGACGTCGGCCCGCGGCCAGCCACTGTGACGGACACACCGTTGCTCTGTCGTCCGTGGCCCAGACGTCGTCTCGCCAGTGCTCACCCGGCGGTAGATCGCCCCCGCCGTGTCGTCGCGGTTGTGAATCTGGCCAGATCGTGACGACGACGACACGCCTACGATGATCATGGGCGATCGTGATCGGGGCGGACCTTCGCCACCGCGGCACTTGTGCCCTGGGCCGGGCTGCCTGGGCCGAGCAGCCCGGGCCAGAACTGCCCGAGCTGAGCAGTCCGGGGCCATCCGGCCGACCGGCGCCCGCACCGGGCGGTTCAGGTGGGTGCGTAGGCGGTTCGGACCGTCTCCAGGGTGAGGTCGCCGATGTGGCCCAGCCGGGCGGCCGCCAGGGCGACCGCCTCCGAGGACGGCGGGAAGTGCGGGTTCGGCACGACGATCACCCGCATCCCCGCCGCCACCGCGGCGCGCACCCCGTTCGTCGAGTCCTCCACCGCGACGCAGTGAGCCGCCGGGACGCCGAGCCGCCGTGCGGCCTCCAGGTAGACGTCCGGCGCCGGCTTGCCCCGGCCGGCCTCCTCCGACGAGACGAACGCCCCGAACTCGCCGAGGAGACCCGCCGAACGCAGCACCAGCTCGATGACCGGGCGGGGCGACGAGGAGGCGACCGCGAGCGGCAGCCCGGCCGCCGCGAGTGCCCGGACCGCGCCCACCGCGCCGTCGATCAGGGGCGGCGCGTCGCCGTAACGTTCGCCGAGCCGGCGCAGCACCTCGTCGACCGCCTCGTCCGCCGTCATCCCGATCCCGAGGCTGACCAGGTAGGCGGCCCACTCGGGCGTCGACATGCCCATCATGACCCGGGTGCTGTCCGGCGCCCACCGCCCGCCGCGCTCGGCGACCAGCTCCCGCCGGACCGCGTCCCACACCTGCTCGGAGTCGATCAGGACCCCGTCCATGTCGAAGACGACGGCCCGCGGCCCGCCGCCGCCGGCCGTCCCGGGCGTTCCCGCCGCGCCGCCGCCCGTCGTCTGCCGCTCCGCCGTCATGCACCCATCGTCGCGCGGGGATGACCGGGGCGCGGATGGTGGTTGCGATCGGTGTGCGTTACGGAGATGACGAGACGGTCCGGTCCCTGCTGGTCGACACGGAGACCTGGGCGGTGGTCGGGCTGTCGGACAACAGGGCACGGACGGCCTACCAGATCGCCCACTACCTGCGCGAGCACGGCAAGCGGGTGATCCCGGTGCACCCGTCGAAGGCGGAGTTCGAGGGCGAACCTGGCTACGCCCGGGTGACCGACATCCCGTTCAAGGTCGACGTCGTGGACGTGTTCGTCCGCTCGGAGCTCGCCGGCCCGGTGGTCGACGACGCGATCGCCGCCGGCGCGGGCGCGCTGTGGCTGCAGCTGGGCGTGCGTGACGAGGCGGCCGCGGCCCGTGCCGAAAAAGCCGGCCTGCGGGTGGTCATGGACACCTGCCCCAAGATCGAGGCCCACCTCGCCAATTGGTGAGGCGTGCGGGCGCTGGTAGCTCAGCCGTCGCGTCCGAGCCGGAACTGGCGTGTCGCGAGAGCGGCGGCGGGTGGGAAGAGGACCAGCACCGGGAGCATGTAGCGGTAGTCGAAGCAGACCGTCGCGGCCGGGACGACCAGGACCGCGAGGCCTAGTGCGGTGAGCAGCGCGCAGTCGGCGCCGATCCGACGGCGCTCGCCGGTCACAGGGTCGGCACAGGGCCGGGCCGGGCGCCGGCGGGCGCGTCCCGGCAGCCGGCGCCGCGCGGGTGCGTCCCCGCCCGTCACGGCGGCACCAGCGCCTGTCCCGGCGGAGCCGATGGTCTCGTCGGCGGTCGGGTCATCGCCGGGTGGCTCGACGTCGTCAGCCTGGCCGCGCCGAGGCCTTCCGGGCAGCCGCGGCCGGGGGAGGCCCAGCCCGGTCGCGATGAGCGCGAGAACGACGAGGACGGCCAGCAACGGCCCGGGGGTGTAGGCGAACCGCTGGTAGCCGCGCAGCACGCCGGCGGCCCGCTCGTGGACGACCCGGGGCGGGCGGCGCTCGTCGAAGTCGAGCAGCGGCTCGCTGACGTGGAAGTAGCGCGGGGTGTGGGCGTCCGGGAAGCGCCAGGCACCGTCCGGCCAGTCCCGGTAGCCGGTGTAGCGGCCGGGGGCGAAGTAGTGGCCGACCTCGGCGGCGACCATCCGGGCGTAGTCGACCGGCTGGCGGCGGATCACCTCGTGGGCGAAGCCGCCGAGCACCTGGTTCCTGTGCTCGGCGGTCCCGGTGAGCTGGAACCGGGGGCTGGTGTCGGCCCAGACGTAGTAGTTCGGGCCGGGCCGGTCGGCCGGCGGGTAGGGCGAGCAGAGGACGAGCTGCTCGGGGCTCAGCCRCAGCCTGTCGCAGTCGGCGATCGGGGCCGCCCGGCCGTACAGCCAGGCATCGTCGCCGCCGGAGAGCGCGTACGTCCCGTGGTACGAGTGGTACCAGGTCGCGTATCCGGCCAGCGGCGCGGCGAAGACCACGGCGAACGCGGCCAGGCGCAGCCAGCCGAGGCGGCGGACGACGACGTAGGCGAGCGCGAGCACGCCGAGCACGACGCCCAGCGTCCGCGTGAGCCCCGCCGCGGCCAGCAGCCCGCCGGCCAGAGCGCAGGCGGCGATCGACGGCCTTGGCGACCACAGCAGCGCCATGAGCGCGCCTACCAGCAGCGCGAGGAACAGCGTCTCCGCCATCACGAAGTGCTCGATGTCGAGCTGGTAGGCGTCGAGCAGCACCGGCGCGGCCGCGAGCGCCGACCCGAGCGGCCCGATCCCGCGGCGCAGCAGCAGCGCGTACAGCGCGAGGCCGATCGCGAGCCCGGCGGCGTGCTGGACCGCGGGCACGACGGCGAGCCGATGGGCGTGGGCGAGCACGCTCAGCAGCACCGGGTAGCCGGCGGGCCGCATCGGGTCGGGCTGGTGGAGCCTGGCGAGGGTCAGATAGGCGTACGAGTCGCCGGAGAACTCGAAGGCCGGCCGGTAGGCGTACATCGTGAGCAGCCGCAGCCCGGCTCCGGCCACCAGGAACACGGCGAACAGCCAGTGCCGCCGCCCCGCCGCCAGCACTTCCGTCGTCGGCCTCCGTGCCCCCGGTCTCCATGCCGCCAGCCGCCGAAGGGGACGACGGTGGGGGAGGGTCTCGCCGGCCGGGTCCCCTGGCGCGTGCCCCCCCGCCGTCCGCTCGTCGGCGCCGACGCCGTCGGGGCCGGTCGCCACGGAGGCGGCCGTCATCGCGCGGCCGCGCCGGTCGCCGTCGCCACCAGGCGCAGATAGAACGTGCCGAGCATGCCCTGCAGGCCGAGGGCCGCCACCGTCAGCGCGAGCCCGGCCGCCGGCAGCGCGGCCGGCGCGCCGAGGCGCGGCGACCAGCCCGGCCACGGCGCCGTCACCCGCGTCATCCCGGCGGCGTCGTGGCCACCCGTCGCCGTCACGACCAGGACGCCCAGGACGACCGCCGCCACCAGGCCGGTGGCGAACAGTGTGCTTCCCAGGAACCCGCCCCGCCCAGGGGTCAGCGGCCAGCGGACCAGCCGGGGCGGGCGCTGGCCCGGCATGCGCCAGCCGACCCGGCCGTGATGCGCGTCGGCGAACGCGCCGAGCAGCACGAGCTGCCCGCCGACCAGCGCGGCGAGCACGCAGATGAGCGTGCCGTACCAGCCGTACGGCTCGGACGCCCCCTGGATGCCTGGATCGCCGGTCACGCGCGCCGGGTCGGTCACGGCGGCGACCAGCAACGACGCCTGCCCGAGCAGGCCCAGCGCCAGCAGCAGCAGGCCGGGCAGGACGAACAGGTGACGCGGCGCGAGCAGCAGCATGAAGCGCAGGTGCCGCCAGCCGTCGCGGACGGAGTCCAGCTTGGAGGCGCCGACCCGGGGGTGGTAGGTGATCGGGATCTCCACGCAGCGCAGCTCGGCGCGGGCCGCCGCCACCACGATCTCGGAGGCGAGCTCCATCCCCTCGCTGCGCAGCGCCATCCTGGTGTAGGCGTCGCGAGTGAAGGCCCGCATGCCGGAATGGGCGTCCGAGGCCCGCACCCCGAACAGCCGGTTGAGGATCGCGGTGAGCACCGGGTTGCCGATGTAGCGGTGCAGCCAGGGCATGGCGCCCGGCAGGATCTGCCCGCCCAGCCGGGAGCCGAGCACGTAGTCCGCCTCGCCGCGCAGCAGTGGGGCCACGAGGGCGTCGATGGCGGTGAAGTCGTAGGAGCTGTCCGCGTCGCCCATGACGATGATCCGGCCGCGGGCGGTCGCGAAGCCCGTGAGGTAGGCGTTGCCGTAGCCACGGCGCCGCTCGGCCACGACCCGGGCGCCGGCGGCGGTGGCGCGGGCGGCGGAGGAGTCGGTCGAGCCGTTGTCGACGACGACCACCTCCCCGGGCAGGCCGAGCCGAGACAGCCCCGCCCGTGCCGCCCGCACGCAGTCGCCGACCGATGCCTCCTCGTTCAGGCAGGGCATCACGACCGACACCTCGACCCGGCTCGTGTCGCCACGCGCGGCGCCGCGGCCGTGCCGAGAGGAGCTCGCGCGGGAGGGATGGCCGTTGCCGGGGGTGTGACCGCCCGGGGAGCCGGGATGGCCCGCGGCCGCCGGCCGGTCGGCGACGGCCGTGACAGTGGCGTGACCGCCGGCCGTCAGGGCGGGGTCGAGCTGGCTGGCGGCCGCCTGGCTCGCGGTTTCCGAGCCAACGGCTGTCGAGCCAACGGCTGCCGGGCTGGCGGGCGCCGGGCCGCTGACCGCCGTGCTCTCGGCGTGGCCGCCGCCGGGCGGGCGGACGTCGGCCCAGCCGGAGCCGCTCGCCGACTCGGCATCCTGACTGGTGGTGGAGGTTGGGCGGACGGCATCCACGGGTTCGTCCTCCACCGTCCCTCTCCCTGCCGAGGACGAAGCGCCCCAGGCCGACGCTCGCGGCGACGTGCGCCGCATACCGAGGGCATCCCCCGTGACGCGCCCCACCTCGGCCGGCGCCCCCATTCTCGCCGGGTGCCCGAAGGTCTCGCAGGGCGGCAGGTCAGTAACCTACCGTTTGCGCGTGCCGCGTCCGGGACCGGCGTCCCGTCCGCCCGGTGGCGGCGTGCTGGACACCGAAACCGGTCGGCGGTCGCGCTGACGCCGTGCCATGGCCGCCGGCCGGGGCGCCGAAGCTCCCTCGAGGGCCCATCGGTGGGGGCGCTCGCGGCGGCCGCCGGTGAGTCCGCGGGGGTGTCTGGTTGGCGACGTCCCGGGCCTGGTACGGGGTCTTTGCGATGAAGGCGGGAAGTTCCCCGGTTCGTGCCGTTGTGGTCCCCCTGTTGGCTACTCTCGGTGAAGAATCCGGGGCGAGTGCGCCCGTTCGGATACCCTCCGCGACCATCCGGGGTCCTGGTTTGCGCCGATATGGAACCTGCCATGTAAACACGCCGAGGCCGTAGTCAGCAGGTCGTTGTGACTGCTGTAACCGGTAGGCGTAACGTCTGGTGCCCGTGCAGGTGAGTTCTTCTCAGCAGGCGGCGCGGGCGGGCGCCGCCGGGTCCGACGGCATCGTCGGACCAGCTTCTGCCCACGGTTCCGAACCCACATCGGGCGACGGCACCGAGAGCGACGCCCACAGCGACCCTCTTCAAACGGGCCGCTGTTGCCAGCACCAGCCGATCTGTCCGAACGCGGACGCCGCCGACCGGGACGCGGCGCGGATGGTACGCACCCATCCAGACCAGGGCTGGAGCCTTCTCTGCAACGGGGTGATCCTCTTCGAGGACACCGGCGAGATCCTCCCCACCGGACGCACGGTGGAACCCCGCCGCGGCCCAGTGAGGTACGGCCCCGCGCGTGTCCCGCGGCCGGCGGCCCCGCGCCGCGCCGGTATCCCGGCCGGGGTCTGACCCGCGTGCCGCCGCGGCGCCCTGGTGTGGCGTCGCGAGCGGCCACGCGCGCCGGCGGCCCGCCGCGCTGCGCCGCCAGCGCCCCCGGCGCGGGCGACGCCCCGTTCGCGATCTTCGTTGGGCCTACGCCGGAGTGGAACGTTCCGGTGGGTTAGGTGCTTGCGGCCATCCCCGGTTAGCCTGCGGACGTGGCGGAGAGTAGATGGGCGCGGCAGGTGGCCATTCGCGCGGGCAATGCCGCGCGAGGCGTGAACCCGGTGCCGGCGTCCCAGCGGAGACGCCCGGTGCGCGGCGTGGCGTCACGCGTCGGTGCCGCCGATCGCGCGGTGTTCGGGGCCGTCGCCGGAGCTCGCCCGATCGCCGACCCGCTGCTCCCTCGGCTGTCCCACGCGGCCGATCACGGCCTGTTGTGGTGGGGGGTCGCCGGCGCCCTCGGGATGACCCGGGGCCGGCGTCGCAGGGCGGCCGGACGCGGCCTGATCGCGCTCGGGCTCGCGAGCGCCGTCACCAACGGCCCCGCAAAAATGATCTTTCGGCGTGGCCGCCCCGTCAACCAGGCGGTCCCGCTCGTCCGCCGGCCACACCGCCAGCATCTGTCGTTCTCGTTCCCGTCCGGGCACTCCGCGTCCGCGGCCGCGTTCGCCACCGCCGTCGCGCTCGACGCCCCGAAGGCCGCCGCGCCGGTCGGCGCGCTCGCGGGCCTCGTCGCCTTCTCCCGGGTCTACGTCGGGGTGCACTACCCGAGCGACGTCGTCGCCGGCGCGGCCCTCGGCGCCGCCTGCGCGCTGGCGACGACGAAGGTGATGCCCCGGCGGTCGTGGGCACCCGCGCGGGGCCGTCCGGCGTCGGCCTCGGTGCCTGCCCTGCCGGAGGGCGAGGGCCTGACGGTGGTCGTCAACGCCAGCTCGGGGTCGGGTGCGTGGCTGGGCCAGGGGCCCGACGTCGCCGCGCGGTTAAGGGCCGAGCTGCCGCTCGCGAAGGTCGTCGAGGTCGGGCCGCACGACGACCTCGAGGAGGAGCTGGACGAGGCCGCCGCCTCCTGCCTGGTGCTCGGCGTCGCGGGCGGTGACGGCACGGTCAGCGCGGCCGCCGCCAGGGCGCTCGCCCACGGCCTGCCGCTCGCCCTGTTCCCGGTCGGCACGCTGAACCACTTCGCGGCGGACCTGGGCCTCGCGACCGGCATCGCCGACACGGCGCGGGCCGTCCGCGAGGGCAGCGCCGTCGCCGTCGACGTCGGTCGTCTCGAGGGGATCGACGCCGCCGGCGAGCGGTTCGAGGGGGTGTTCCTCAACACCGCCAGCCTGGGTGGCTACGCCCACATGGTCGCGATCCGGGAACGGCTCGAGAAGCGGTTCGGGAAATGGCCCGCCATGGTCGTGGCGCTGGCCTGGGTGCTGCGCAACGACCCCCCGATCGAGGTGGACATCACCGCCTTCGACCCCACTGGCCCGACGCGTGCCCGTACCCGCTCGCGCACCGCCCGCCGAGGCGTGAAGGACGCCCCGCTGGGCGTGGGATGGCCGGTGACCGCCTCCGCGCCGACCGGTCTGGAGCGGCGCCGGCTGTGGCTGCTCTTCGTCGGCAACGGGAACTACCGCCCGTCCGGGTTCGCCCCGACATACCGGTCGCGGCTCGACGAGGGCCTTCTCGACCTGCGCCTCGTCGACGGCGTCAGCCCGTTCGCCAGGGCGCGGCTCGTCGTCGCCGTCCTCACGGGCCAGCTGCGGCGCAGCCGGGTCTACGAGAAGCGGACGGCCGTCCGGATCCAGGTCTCCGCCGCCGGCCCCCGACCGGATGGGCGGCAGGGCCGGAGGTCCCGCCGGGGCGCGGACGCGACCGAGCCCGCGAGGACGCTCCCGTTCGCCCGCGACGGCGAGGTCACGGACGGTGTGCGAAGTATCACCATCATGCCCAACGGGGCCCGCCTGGTCGTCTACCGGCCGGACTAGACCGCCCGGCTGGCTCCCCATGCGGTGCCAGCGCGAGCCTGAGATCGTCCCGTCCGTCCGGCCGGGCGGTCTGTCCGTCCGGCTCGTCCGGCCCGCCCGTCCGGGACAGAGCCCGGAGGGCGCCCCACGCCTCCCACGCCTCCCACGCCTCAGTGGACGGGGTGGTCCTGCAGAGGGATGAGAGCGGTGAGGGGAGTCGTCAGGCGGGCGCACAGGACCGGGTCGAGAAGGTCCTCGACCAGCAGCGCGCAGGCCAGGTCGGCGCAGAGCTCCATGACGCGGGCCTCCGCCGACGGGTCCTGGGCGAGCAGCGCGCCGTCGCCGCGGCAGTCCTGGCAGGGACGCCAGAACCCCTCGGCGGCGCTGCGGCGGACCAGCGTCCACACCCGGCGCCGGCCGGTGAGCACGGCGGTGCCGAAGGCGGCATCCATCGCCTCCTGATGGTCGGACTCGTCGCGGGTCAGCGCGGTCACCAGCAGGCCCTCGAAGACCTCGGAACTGCGCGGGTCATGGCAGCGCACGGCGAGCCTCGGCAGCGCGGCGAGCACCCGTTTGACGTCCGCGGCGGACGGGCCCAGATCGGGTTCGTGTGAACGGACCCGTGGGTAGACCATGCGCCATGGGCGCATCAGGCCGGCGTACTCCGAGCGCGACAGGATCGGGCGGGCGTAGGCCGCGGCGAGCGCGTCGCGCATCGAGCGCAGCGCCGTCGCGGTGACGGACGGGTCGACCGTGACGTACTCGGCGCCGGAGAGGTCATCGGCGTAGATGGCCGAGAGGGCGTCGAACGCGGCCAGCACCTCGACGACCAGGGGCGACTCGGGCGAGAGCGCCCGGTCCCTGGCGACGGCGAGCGCCGGGGAGTTGCGCCACTCGGCGGCCAGCTGGGCCAGCTCGCCGTCGGAGGTGTGGACCAGCTGGGCGAGGATGCCCAGGATGCCCCGCAGGTTCGGGTGCTCCTCGAGCCGTTCGATGCGGCGGGCGCGAAGGATCATGCGGCCGCTCCGGTGGCCGTACGGGCGGCGCCTGGCGCGGCCCTTCCCGCTCCCCTGTGGCCCAGGGCACAGAAGTGCTCCTGGCCAACCCAGGGCGCGGGACCCCCGTTGATCTTTGCTGGCGCAAAGATCAACGGAGAAGCGTGCGTCACGCCAGCCTTCACGTGGTCCTCCTCGCCATAGGCGCTTCCCCGTCGAGCGCTTTCGCCGCGGATGCGTACAACCTCACCGCCGGGCACGCGGGCACGCACCGACGGCGCGGTGGGGACGCGACCATGCCTGCCGGCTGATGACCGGCCGGCCCGGGCCGCGTCGCTGACGCCCGCCGCTCCAGTGCCCCCGAGCGTTCTCGCCCCGGGTGGGCACTGGGCTGTCTCTTCCAGTGCGGCCAGGGACTGCGCCGCCAGTGAACACTGAGCGTCAACCTCGTCAGCGTAGTGCCACGTCGATGTCATCGCACCCAAACAGGCGGACTGCCTCGTCTCTGGACCATCCAGGCCTATCGGAGCGGATGGACTAGCGCGTCCCACTGCCCGACGGATACTCATAGTAGCCAATGCTGGCGGGGGTGGGTTGGAGTCGACCAGTGGCACTGGTTATGAATGCTGTCGGCGTATGTCCAGGGACCCTTCGTGGCCAGTGCTTCCAGCGATGGTGACGATCTATGCCGTCCTGGCCACTGTGGGCCGGTAGACGCCCCGCTGATCCAGCGCCGAGTGTCGCCCGTGGTGCCCGTGGATGCCGGGCGCTGGGATACCGAGGTGCCGGGCGGCCCGGGCCGGCTGGGGCGAGCGGGTCGCCACCAGCCGGCCCGGGCCGGGCGTTCGTTCCTCTGACCCGTGTCAGCCGGAGATGGGCCGCTCGTCGGCCTCGCCGTCCGGGGTACCGGCGACCGTGGAGGAGCTGCGCAGGTCGTAGCGGGCGATCGCCTCCTCGACGACGCTCGCCTTGATCTCACCGGTGCGTACCAGCGACTCCAGCGTCGCCACCACGATCGACTCGGCGTCGACGTTGAAGTGGCGGCGCAGCGCGGCGCGGGTGTCCGAACGGCCGAAACCGTCCGTACCCAGCGAGGTGTAGGGCTGCGGCACCCAGCGGGCGATCTGGTCCGGCACCGCCCGCATCCAGTCGCTCACCGCGACCGCCGGGCCGGGCGCGCCGGCCAGCATCCGGGCGACGAACGGCACGCTCTCCGGCTGCTCCGGGTTGAGCAGGTTCGCGCGCTCCGACTGCAGCGCGTCCCGGCGCAGCTCGTTCCACGAGGTCACCGACCACACGTCGGCGGCCACGCCGTAGTCGGCGGCGAGCATCTCCTGGGCCGTCAGCGCCCAGCGCATCGCCACACCACTGGCGAGCAGCTGCGCACGCGGCGCCGCCGCCCCGTCGCCGCGCTGGGCGGCCGGGGACGAGGCGGCCGGGGACGAGAGCTCCTCGGCGGCCCGGAACCGGTACATGCCCGCGATCACCTGCGCCGGGTCGATCCCGGCCGGCTCGGCGGGCTGCGGATACGGCTCGTTGTAGACCGACAGGTAGTAGAAGACGTTCTCGTCGCGCTCGCCGTACATCCGGTCCAGCGCGTCCCGGGTGATGTGCGCGATCTCGAAGCCGAACGCCGGGTCGTAGGCGACACAGGCCGGGTTCGTCGACGCGAGCAGCAGCGAATGGCCGTCCTGGTGCTGCAGGCCCTCACCGTTGAGCGTCGTGCGCCCGGCCGTGGCGCCGAGCAGGAAGCCGCGGCCCAGCTGGTCGCCGAACGCCCACATCTGGTCGCCGGTCCGCTGGAAGCCGAACATCGAGTAGAAGACGTAGACCGGGATCATGTGCTGCGCGTGCGTCGCGTACGCCGATCCGGCGGCGATGACGGAGCCCATGGAGCCCGCCTCGCTGATGCCCTCGTGCAGCATCTGGCCGAACTCGGACTCCTGGTAGGACAGGAGCAGCTCCCGGTCGACGGACTCGTACTTCTGGCCGTGCGGCGAGTAGATCTTGGCCGTCGGGAACATCGCGTCCATGCCGAAGGTGCGGGCCTCGTCCGGGATGACCGGCACGAACCGGGGGCCCATCTCCTTGGACTTCATGAGGTCCTTCAGCAGCCGGACGAACGCCATCGTCGTCGCGACCGGCTGCTTGCCCGATCCCTTGCGCAGAATGTCGAACATCGACGCCGGCGGCTGCGGCAGCGGCTTGGCGTGCACYGCCCGGCGCGGCACCGAACCGCCGAGCGTGGCCCGGCGCTCCTTCATGTACTGGATCTCCTCGGAGTCCGGGCCAGGGTGGTAGTACGGCGGGAGGTCCGCCTCCAGGGCCGAGTCCGGGATCTCCAGGTAGAGCCGGTCGCGCAGTTCCTTGAGCTCCGCCTTGGTGAGCTTCTTCATCTGGTGGGTCGCGTTGCGGCCCTCGAAGTCCTTGCCCAGCGTCCAGCCCTTGATGGTGTGCGCGAGAATCACCGTCGGCTGACCCGCGTGCTCCGTSGCGGCCTTGTAGGCGGCGTACAGCTTGCGGTAGTCGTGGCCACCGCGGGAGAGCTTGCGCAGGTCGTCGTCGGAGAGGTCGGCGACCATCCGGCGCAGCCGTGCGTCCGAGCCGAAGAAGTTCTCACGGATGTACGAGCCGGGCGACGTCGAATATGTCTGGAACTGGCCGTCCGGTGTCGTGTTCATCCGGTTCACCAGGGCGCCGTCGGTGTCCTGGGCCAGCAGCGGGTCCCAGTCGCGGCCCCAGACCACCTTGATGACGTTCCAGCCGGCGCCGCGGAACAGCGCCTCCAGCTCCTGCATGATCTTGCCGTTGCCGCGGACCGGGCCGTCGAGGCGCTGCAGGTTGCAGTTCACCACGAAGATCAGGTTGTCGAGCTCCTCGCGGGCGGCGACGCCGAGCGCGCCGATCGACTCCGGCTCGTCCATCTCGCCGTCGCCGAGGAACGCCCACACCCGGCTGCTCGACGTGTCCTTGATCTGCCGCTTCATCAGGTAGCGGTTGAACCGGGCCTGGTAGATCGCGTCGATCGAGCCGAGGCCCATCGAGACGGTCGGGAACTCCCAGAAGGCGGGCATGAGCCGCGGGTGCGGGTACGAGGAAAGACCGCCGGGAACGCCCTCACGGCGGAACGCGTCCAGCTGCGCCTCGGTGAGCCGGCCCTCGAGGAAAGCGCGCGCGTAGATACCGGGGGAGGCATGCCCCTGAAAGAAGATCTGGTCGCCGGAGGAGCTGCCGGGCGAGCTGGTCAGATGATCCTTACCGGCGAAGAAATGGTTGAACCCGACCTCGTAGAGGCTCGCGCTCGACGCATACGTGGCGATATGACCGCCGACGTTGTACTCCGGCCGGTTGGCCCGGCTGACCATGATGGCGGCGTTCCACCGGATATAGGMACGGATGCGCCGTTCCACATGCTCGTCGCCGGGGAACCAGGGCTCCTGCTCGGGCGAGATCGTGTTGATGAAGTCCGTGCTGGTCAGGGACGGTACGCCCACCGCGTTGGCACGGGCTCGTTCCAGGAGTTTGAGCATGAGGAAACGGGCGCGTCCCCGCCCCTGCTCGGCTATGACGGCGTCGAGGGACTCGAGCCATTCGCTGGTTTCCGACGGATCGACGTCGGGCAGCTGGCTTGGCAGTCCGTCGGTGATGACCGAGAACTTCCGGTTACTGTCCTGTGCCACTTTCCTCTGCTCCTAGCCCTCGGGTGATGGCCATCCCAGGCAGGTCGTGCCTGGGCGGACATGCTGACGCCATGGTGCTCCGTCCCGTCAGGGACGTCACGCACACCCCGGTTAACGCCGAGTTCCGCCACGTCGACTGTGACGAACGTCAACGAAACTGTGCAGCGAAATCAACGCCCGCCGCGCACCACCGTATGCCCTGGCGCGCCGGCACCCACCCGCCTCGTCCGGGTGTGGCGGCGCGCGGCCGGGGACGCTTCGCGCCCCGCCGCTGTGCCCGCCTGTCGGGCGTTGGGCGCCCTCACGGGTGGTGCCCGGGCGAGGCGTGTGGCCGTGGCTGGTGTGGTGCCGGGCCGAGGAGATGGCTGGCCTGGCGCCGCGCCGATGCGCTGTCATCTTCTGTGCCGAGTTTCGCTGTTCGGTCGCGCGCGCTGGCCGGCGATGATGCGCGGCATGGAGACGACCACGATCTCGGTACGGACCGGGCGCAGCGACCGGGTGCACGACCTGACTGGGGAGGCGGACCGGTTCGTCGCCGGCCGCGGGGACGGGCTGCTGTCGGTCTTCGTGCCGCACGCCACGGCGGGTGTCGCGATCCTCGAGCTCGGGTCCGGCAGCGACGAGGACCTGCTCGCCGCCCTCGCCGACCTGCTGCCCGCCGACGGCCGCTGGCGGCACGCGCATGGCAGCGCGGGACACGGGCGCTCGCACGTCATGCCGGCGTTCATCCCGCCGTCGCTGACCGTGCCGGTGCTCGGAGGCCGTCTCGCCCTCGGGACCTGGCAGTCGATCGCCCTGGTCGACCTGAACGTGGACAACCCCGACCGGACCGTCCGTTTCTCTTTTCTCTCCGCCTGACGTCGTTTCTGTCGGGCCTGCCAGGTCCTTCAGGCTGATGTCGTCGCCGGCCGGGCGGCCACTCGTCGCCGGCTGGCGGGGGCGGCGCGTCGGGTTGTCAGGGTGTCAGGGTGTCGGGGTGTCGCGCCAGCCATACGTCCGCCCATACGTCCGCGCCAGCCGTACGTCCGCGCCAGCCGTACGTCCGCGCCAGCCGTACGTCCGCGCCAGCCGTACGTCCGCGCCAGCCGTACGTCCGCGAGTGCGCCGATAGGCGGGTTCGCGATGGGCACCGGTGCCCCGGAGGCGCCCCGGGAATGGGACGCTGCCCGTTGCTGGGAAGGAACGGGACGGGCAGCCGGTGGCGCTCCCTTTACGCCGAGTCAAGACGCCGCGCCCTGGTCGGGTTCGTCCGGTTGAGGTGCCATAGAACGGACGGCATACACCTGGTTGTCCACAACCAGCGGCGTGGCACTTGCGTTGTCACCGCATGGTCCGGTGGACTTAGGTCACGGCGGGGCTCACGGCCGGCATGGCCGTGAGTTTGTCCGACCGGGACGCGCGGGTTTACGCTCGCCCGTCAGGCATACGAGCAGGAGGTAGCGGAGGGTGAGTCCGACCGCGGCGAACGCCGAGGGTCAGCGACGTGCGGAGCGTCTGGGGGTCGTCGCCGGAACCATGGTGCAGTCCATCAACGAGGACGACGACATCGCCGGCGACCTGCTGGAGGCTGTCGTCGCCGCCAGTGGTACCGAGCTTGTGCCKGAGGACTCCGACGACGTCGTCGACATCGTGTTGCTGTGGTGGCGAGACGATGACGGTGATCTTGCCAACGCGCTTATCGATGCTCGGCGTCAGCTCTCCGACCAGGGGATCATCTGGCTGCTGACCCCGAAGTCCGGGCGTCCTGGCCATGTCGAACCGAGCGACATCCTCGACGCGGTGCCGACCGCCGGCCTCGTGCAGACGAGCACGGTCAACGTCGCTCAGGAATGGGCCAGCATGCGCCTCGCCGCCCCCAAGTCCCAGCGCGTCCGGCACCGATAGCACCACGGCGGCTGGCTTCACCGCGGCGCGAAGGCAACGCGTCGCGGGCGCGGGGTGTGGGCGGATCTAGCCCGCGCCCCGCGGCCATGCGCGTCGCGTCAAGGTGCGGGCGCGCCACGGCACGGTCACCACCAAGGTGGTGTCAGCGCGCCTGCATACCTGGCATCCCCGGGCTATGGCGCCCGCTCGCCCAAGGTGATAGGTCCGGCCACCGCTTGGGCCGGTCTGCCGATCAGGCCCCGAGCGGCACCTGCTGGCCCTCGACGGCCGCGGGGTAGCGGGACCAGATCTTGTTGATCTCCAGCTGGAGGAACAGCGGGCCGAAGCCGATCAGGAACAGCAGGAACGCGAGACCGATGCTCACCTCGGGCACGCCGGCCGCGCGCTGTGCCTGCGCCGTCCGCCCGCACAGCCGCCACACGGCCACGAACGGCGGTACGAGCAGGATCGCGCCGAACGTGCATGCCAGAACCGACATGACCGGGTTGACGGCGATCCGACGGTCGTACTGGCTCAGCTCGCGGTTCGTCTTGTAGATCCAGACCAGGCCGTAGATCCCCAGCGTGATCAGAGGAAGACCCAGCCATACGGCGACTGGGTTGCGGTGCTTGCCCAGCACCCCCCAACCAGCCCCCGCCGACGCGTCCGGCTCTGGCCGATGAGGTGGCGCCCACTGTGGTGTCGCACCTGGGTTCGTCACTGGATCCCCGTCCCTCCGCGCGGCCGGCCGGCCGCCGGCCGCGCTCAGAGTAGCGCCGATGGGGCCATCTGACCGCAATTGCACGCTCGCGGCGGAACGCCGCGTCTCCCGTCACGGCCCTGTCGCCACGGCGCCTGTCGCCACGGCGCCACGGCGCCGCGTCGCCGCCGGCGCGAGTCCGCCGGCCGTGCGCGGGGGGACCGTAGCCGATGGGATCCGCCACGCGGCCCAGGTACGCCCCGAAGGCGGCAACGGTGCGATGAGCCGGTCCCGGAGCGATGGCATGCTGGGGTCAGCACGCGCGTCCGCGCACAGGCCATGACCGGAGGATGATCACGTGACCGTCGATGTCGGCGCCGTCGCCCCCGACTTCTCGCTCAAGGACCAGAACAACGAGGTCGTGACCCTGTCCGACTTCCGGGGGCGGCGCAACGTCGTCCTGATCTTCTACCCCCTCACGTTCACCGGCGTCTGCCAGGGCGAGCTGTGCTCCGTCCGCGACGACCTGGGCTCGTTCCAGAACGACGACGTGCAGGTCCTCGCCGTCTCGGTCGACTCGGCCTTCGCGCACAAGGTGTGGGCCACGGACCAGGGCTACGAGTTCCCGCTGCTCGCCGACTTCTGGCCGCACGGCGAGGTAGCGAAGTCGTTCGGCGTCTTCGACGAGGCGAAGGGCATCGCCGTGCGCGGCACCTTCGTCATCGACAAGGAGGGTGTCGTGCGCTGGAAGGTCGTCAACGGCATCCCCGACGCCCGCGACCAGGCCGAGTACCTCAAGGCGCTGGCTGCCCTGTAGGACCCCGAGGCAGGCAGGCGGCGAACGGTACCCGGGCGGGGTGGATCGTCGTGCCGTGTTATCGCTGTCACATCCGCCAGACCGACCCGGCCCGCGGGGCAAGCCCGTGGAGCCGGGCGGTCATCGGTGGTGACCAGGTTCTCATCTGCCCGGACTGCCAGCGCGAGCCCAACTGGCGGCAGGCGTTCGACAACTGCGCCGCGTGCGGCTCGACGCACCTGACCAAGGCCCTCGGCCTGGTCGTGTGCCGAGACTGCGGCACCCGCGCCGACCCGGCCCGCGAGGCGGCTGGCCCGAGGGACCCGGTCCGTCCCGGCCTGGCGTGTCCGGGCACAGCTCACGCGGATCCTTCAAACGAGGCGGTTCGGGACGAAGCGGGAACCGGCAGGTCGATCATGACCGGCACGGCGGGCACTGTGGGCGTGTCAGGCACGGCGGATGCGTTGGTGCCCGGCCTGCTCGCCAGCGCGATCCCGTCGCCGGCCGGCGAACCGGAAGCGGATCTGGCGGGCCACGGCCAGCCCGGGGCCGCGCCCGCGGGTGCCGAGCCGGGCCTGCCGGCCGGGTCCGACCTCACGGCGGACGTCGAGGCCGCCCTGGCACGGATGTTCGGCCGTGGGCCCGGCGGGACCTCCACAGCCGCCCGCCGTCCCCGGGAGGCCGGCGACCGATAAGATCACAACGCCGGCAGCCCCCTCCGGGTACGTCCTTGCGTACTCTGGCTGGACTCCCGGGCGTGTAGCTCAGCGGGAGAGCTCTCGCCTTACAAGCGAGCGGTCGCAGGTTCGATCCCTGCCACGCCCACGCGCGATCCGGGCTTGCTGTGTTCGATGACCTTGCGGTCATCTTCCCGGGCTTTCGCGTCATGCCTGCCCAGGGGGAGACGCCGTGGGACCCCGTGGTCCGGGGTTTCGCCCTGCGACACTCCCCGACCACGGTTCCGCCGGCCGCGGGTGCTGGGTCGGGATGCCCTTGCAGTGTGCGCGACGGAGCTGCCCGGCTGGCCCGGCAGTTGCGGCGCGCTGGGCATTCTGCCCGAATGCTTGGGCGGAAGGGGCCATCCAGACCCCTCACCATGCGCCCATGAACGGCACTCCACAGCCCTCTGAATCTGCCATGGGAGAACCACTCCCGAGTTCCCGGAATATCGTTTCCGCGCGAGGTGCGCGGGTTTCTAGTGCGGCGGGTTCTTGGCCTCGCCGTAGGCGGCCGTCCCGGGCCGGCAGCCCCACTCATTCGGGTTCGCAAGAACAGTGGGCTCGCTCCAGACCTCGACCAGATCGGGCCCCATCGTCGGAGCAGCCCTACGGCGGATCTCGATATTCGGATTAACCAGCGCGCGGCCCAGCAGACAGACGGGCGTCGCGTACGGCACGGTCGATGAGCCGGCTGCTACCGAGACTCCGACGACGCCACCGACCTCGGTTACCTCGATGACGATCCCTGGGTCGGGGAACGCCCTCGCCAACTCAGCGCGGACGGGGTCGAGATTGTCGTCGTGAGAAGCGGCGAGGTTGGTGAGGATTGTTCTGAGCCGGGCGTCCGCCTCATCAGGCAGCTTGGGCACGGGCGTTTCGGGCGGCAACACAATTGGTTGGAAATCCGGGCAGGAGACGGTGACGGGACCCGCTGGCACCGGGCTGTTTTCCCAGGTGTAGCCGTAGCAACGCGTCGTCTCGCTGTGCTGCTCGCCGAAGACGATCTCGTCCCGGTTGGTGTAGATCTCGTGGATGCGCAGTACGATCGCGCCGTTGTGCCCGCCGCCGTCGGCCCGCATGACGTCGATGGTCGTCGCGTATTCAGATCCATCGCCTCCGGCAGAGCCGGTCACGGTGCGAGCCCGGTCGGCCGAGGTCGCGTTGGGGAAACGCCCCATTACGGTCTCCGCGTTGCGCGCGTGTCGGTCGGCCGCCTTTTCCGCGTTACTCGGGCCTAGGGCGCAGGCGGAGATGACGGCACTGGAGAGGGCTCCGAGTGCTACGGCTGTTCTCGTCGTCCGCCGACGTCGATGGTCGACGACGTGTCGGCTCTTGCGGGGTGGCGACCCGCACTGGTCGAGCGGACCGGTTCCGCTGACGTACGCCCGGCGGCTGTACCAAGCCGCGCTCGCCTGGCCAGGGATGCTCCGCGGCAGCGGCCGATCGTCTACCTGGCTCGATGACCGCCCTACCCGCGTGGGATTCGACACGTTCCTCATGTTCACCGGTTCGCGGCGCACATGGAAGTGCCTAAATGCTCAACCACCGCATGYGGTATCTGAGTACCTTCGTTCAGCTGGACCGGTGAACTTCGCGCCGCGTGGTTCCTGAAGCGAAGGGCGTCGCACCACGGACGTCTCCCACCTAGCGGGACAGCCGGCGAATGATTCCAGTAGATCAGAGCCRTGTATGCTGCTGCTGGCAGCACTAGTGCCAGCCGCCAGCTCACGATCGCTATCCAAGCACCTGTGATAGCCACRAAGAAAGCCAGGCCGAGCAGCAAGCCGAACTGCATGCCTAGCCTTTTCCTGTGTATCCGCCGTACAGGACCGAGACCTGCATCCGCGGCCAGCCTCAACAGTGATCGGCGCGTGCGCGTCGTCCGCAAGCCATCGCTCCCTATTCGTGATGCTTGCGAACAATATACAGGTAACCGGTCTGGTTCGATAGCGTCGACATTGGCTTGGGCGGCGTCAACGTGACCCCTGCTCACCATGTCTCCACTGGGGTCCTGGGGCGCGGACGAGCGCGTTCTACCCACTGAGCAGCGCATTCGACTAGGTCTGACTCGGCGACAGGTAGCCGAGTCCACGAGCATGTCTCCTGCAAGAGTCTGACGCACCACTGCGTACTGGGCGGCGGAGGCGTGTAGCGCTACACCCGCCGCTGCACCCTCCACCCGTCCCACGCTGCATCGACAGCTCGACGTAGCGGGTAGCGGTCGGGCAGCGAAACACGCCGAAACGGCTCCTGTGAGGACCGCCGCCCCGAGTCCGGCCGCTACTCGCTACCGGCCGCAGGCCCGACAGGGCTGGAGCAGCTCCGTATCCTCGCCGATGAGGAACCGGTGGTGCGGTCCGGGAAGGTCTCCGGGCACCTGGTTACTCAAAGTCAGCGCACTTCCGACTGCAAACGCTCCGCATGCAACAGCAAGTGGCCAATGCGGCGACGATCGATGGGTGAGTGCTCGCGGATGCAAGCGAACGCTTGCGTCAGCAAGCGGAGTGTCGCGCCTGTCGATCTCCGCTGTTATCCTTGAGCCGAAGACAATTCGCCTGTTGTGTCGTCGCTCGCGCACGAGGTGCGAAAAGGCTGGTCGGGACAGCGCTTGGAGGCTTCGGCCTGACAAGCGAGCAGTCGCAGGTTCGATCCCTGCCACGCCCACACCCACTGCAGCATCAGGAGACTTGGCTGTCTGCGTCTCTGGGCGCGAGGGCGCGCCGCTGGAGAGCACTCTTCGTTTCCGACTTTTAATTGATCTTGCCTCGTATATGCCCGCCGATTTAGCTGATCTGTCCGGTGCGGGACGAAACGGGTGGCAGTGGCCCGGCAACGCCGGCTCGCGGCGTAACGCCGTGATTGCGCGCTGTGGCGTGCCCGGCTGCGCCGGCCCTCGCGACCTTGTCGACGGTGCGTGAGGCTGGTCGGCCAGGTTCGATGCCAGCCCGACCAACCCGATGCATCTGCTTTTTCTRATGAAGGACCTGCGTAAGGCATTGGGGACGAGCTAAAGCCGGACGGCTTGGTATCTCGGCTGGCTGTGATCGCGGTTGCCGGCCGCACCAGCCGAGCGAAGGCGACCGTCCGGCAGCACCGCCCGGTGTGCCAGTCCGTCGCCCGGGCGGCGCCGGTGCCTATTCCTGTTCGCCGATTCCGGCGTTGGGCCCACGGCCGCGGACCCGTTGGACGTTCACGAGTGACTCCTTGAGCTCGTCGAGCCAGTCCCCGGTGTGGCGTTGCACCAGTCGAACGCACCAGAGCAGGGCGTCGCTGCGGCTTCGTGCCACACCGCCCTCGACGAGCAGGTCGAGCACCTGCCGTTCGGGCTGACGCAGCCTGGTCATCACCGGCGCGGAGACGTTGCTGTAGAGCCCGCGGGTGCCGCCGCACTCCACGCCCCAGGACACCTTCCGCCCGAACTTCGCCTCGGCCTCCCGGGCCACCTCCATCCGATCCTCGCGGGTGCGCTCCCGGAACTCCGCTACGCGGCCCTCGACAGCGGCGCGCCGTTCCGTGTCGGACACGCCCTCGGCGAGCTCAGGCGCCTCGATCCGGCCGACCACGGTGATCTCCTCGCGATCGACCGTCACCTCCACCAGCTCCTGGAACAGGGCCACCGGCAGACGGCCGGTGAACCAGCCACGTACTTCTTCTGTAATCATGTAATCAACCATACCTCGCAACAGGCCAGCGATGCCCGATGAACTCCGATCTGGCTGAGAGAGCCGCCAAGCGCGGCCCGGACCCGGCTCGGCGACGTGGCGGTGCTCAACCAGGTCGTCACCGACGTCGACCGTCACGGCGACGACTGGTGGCTCAGAGAGCTGCTGGCCGCGTTGGCCGAGCACCAGGCCGGTAGGCGGCTGGACCGGGTACCGGGCTGACGGCCGTCACAGGCCGCCTGCTGAGCCGCGCTGGTGTGCGGTTGGCCGGTAGATGGCGAACAGCCGGGACACCTGACCGGGTCCAGCGTCGCCGGCGGCCTGGACCGGTGCGGCGCTCACTATCCGTCAGTCCCGGTAACGAGCGGGCGGCGGCACGGGCGCCGGGCGCTTCAGGTCCTTCAACAGGCGCTGGTTGTAGATCCTGGTCCAGGTGCCATCCTGTGCGGCCGCCGCGAGCACGCCGTTGACGAACCGGGTGAGTTCCGGGTGCGCCTTGCTTATGGCGGCGGCCACCGGCACGTCATCGGGTCCCTGACCGACGATTTCGGTCTCCGGGTCCTGCGCGGCCATTCCGGCCAGCACGATCTCGTCGTTCACCACGGCGTCGACGGAGCCGTTCTGCAACGCCACGAGGCATTCGGCGACGGTGGAGACCGGTACCGGGACGGGCTGTGACGGCGCGTCGACGACCCGTTGGATCGACGTGGTGCCGCTGGCCGCGCAGACCCGGCGGCCGCCGAGGTCCTCCAGCCCGCGGAAACCCGACCCGCGCTGGACAAGGACCGCTTTGGAGGTGCGGAAGTAGACGGACGAGAAGTCCACCTGCGTCAGCCGGTCGCAGGTGACGGTGATCGTCGCGGTGGTCATGTCGACCTTCCCGCTCCGCACCGAGGAGATCCGCTCGGCCGCGGTCAGGGCGTGGAACTTCACGTGCTCGTCCACGTCCACGGGGCCGAAGATCGCCGCCGCGACCAGCTTCGCGACGTCGATCTCGAAGCCCTCGAACTGGTTGGTGTCCGGAGTGAGCGAGTCGAAGGGCGGCGTGTCCGGCCGCACCCCGACCGTCAGGTATCCCCGCTTGGCGATCGTCTCGAGGTAGGAGTCGGGTGGTATCGCGCCGGGGCCCGGAAGGACAGCCGGTGGCCGCAGACTGGCGGTCAGGTCCCCGCACCCGGGCGACGCGGTGGATGCTCCGGGGACCACGAGTGCCGGCGTCGCCGGCGCCGTCATCGGTCGGGCGGCGTCCGGGAGCGGGCTCGACACGGTCC
>NZ_MOMC01000041.1 GCF_001983105.1 Pseudofrankia asymbiotica
GGCCCATCCCAAGCCAATAAATCTTTCCACACCACCAGATGCCCGGTACTGTGAATATCCGGCATTAGCCCCGGTTTCCCGGAGTTATTCCAGAGCCTGGGGCAGGTTGCCCACGTGTTACTCACCCGTTCGCCGCTGACCCGAAGGTCCGCTCGACTTGCATGTGTTAAGCACGCCGCCAGCGTTCGTCCTGAGCCAGGATCAAACTCTCCATCGATGCTTTGAACTCCCTCGATGGGAGAAACCCCGGCAAAATATGGACACAGATCCGTAGATCGTCCATCAAATGCCAAAGGAACCTTACAAACCCCCACAGACAACACCACCAACCAGGCATCAGACCAGGCCAGCAGCGCCACCCGCGGAACGGGGTAAAAATATGGCACTGACTTCTATGGCACGCTGTTGAGTTCTCAAGGAGCGGACACACCCGTTTCCGCCGCTTTCGCGGCTTTCACGAGGTTACCCGATATTATCGGGGTTCCGCCCGGTGCGCGGTCTGCCGTTTTTTCTGGCCGACCCGCTGTTCCGGTGTTGTTACCGTACCGTTTCCGGCGAGAGGCTGTCAAATTGCCCGGTGTGAGGAACTTGCGTTCTCTCGCCTGGCCCAGTGGGCCTCATCGGCGGAAGTGGCCAGCGCCCTGAGGCGCAGTGTCCGAACTTTCCGCTTTTAAGGCTAACCAGCCCTCTTGCTTGGTGTCAAATCGCTCCGACTTGCGTCGGCGATTGCCACGTTCCGCCACCCACGGAGAAACCGACACTCCACGCAGGTGGGGACGTCGGTGTCTCCAAGTACTGAGGCTGCCCACTGGAAGACGGATCACCTGAGGTGAATCGCGCGACCCGGGCTGGATCAGAACTATACTCCCTGAGCTGGACCCGGCCTCGCGGGGGGTGTCACCACCCTGGTGCGGTGCGGATCCGAACTCCACCAGCACGGTGCGCCGGACTGGAGCAGCAGTCGTTAACTGTACACACGCTCAAGCCAGATGTCGAGCGCCGGACTGTGACGGTCGACACGCGGCGACGGTCGGCGCCTGTCCATGTCGAGCCAGCGTCGCCATACCCGGCCTCGAGGCCCCCAAACCCCCACCTTCCGAACCTCACCGACGGCACCGGCCGGCCCACCCGCCCCGGTGGGACCGGCGACCGGACGCCGCCGCGAGGGTCATGCTGCGTGGAATGAGCTCCTCATCGGCGTGGCTCCCCGGGCGGCCGCCCGACGGACTGGGCCGGCTGCGCTGGCCCGAGCTGGATGACCCTCGTCCGGTCCTGCTCCTTCCCCTCGGCAGCACCGAGCAGCACGGCCCGCACCTGCCGCTGGACACGGACACGCGAATCGCCAAGGCCATCGCGGCCGCGGTGGCGACCCGGCTGCGGGGTCTGCTGGTCGCGCCCGCTCTCCACTACGGGGCAAGCGGCGAGCACGCCGGCTTCCCGGGCACTCTCTCGCTCGGCACGGCGGCTCTCGAGCGGGCGCTCGTCGAGCTGGTGCGGTCGGCCGACGACACCGCGGCCGGAGTCGTCCTCATCAACGGACACGGCGGCAACGCGGCCGCGATCCATGGCGCGACCCGGCTGCTCGCCACGGAAGGCCGGCGGGTTCTCGCCTGGACGCCGCGGACGGCGGTCGTGATCGCCGCCCTCGGCCCGGAGCTGGCCGGTGACCTGCATGCGGGGCGGGTCGAGACGTCGTTGCTCCTGCACCTCGCGCCGGAGCTGGTCCGGCTGGACGCCGCGGCCCGAGGCCCCAGCCCGACGACCGCCGACCTTGTTCGTCATGRCGTGCTGCCGCTCAGCCCGTCCGGGGTCCTCGGTGATCCCGCCGGCGCCAGCGCCGACGAGGGTGTCGCCCTGCTCGACGCCTTCGTCACCGACGCCGTCGCCGCGATCCGGGCCTGGCCCGGATATGCCCCTCCGCCCGGCGCGCCCCCGGCGGATCCAGCCGGGCCGCCGCCGCGGTGAGGTGGGTCGCCTCGCGGCCGTGGGCCACCCCGCAGCCGTAGGCCACCCCCAGTCGTAGGCCACCCCGCAGCCGTGGCGAGGCAGGCCAAGCCCGCTGATGCCCGTGGTAGAAGCAACAGGTGCATTACGGCGTATGTGTGCCAAACATCGGCGAGTTCGTCGACGCCCGGCAGGTCGGTGACCTCGCGCGACGAGCCGAGGCCGCCGGCTGGGACGGCTTCTTCGTGTGGGACCACGTCGTCTTCCCGCACGGCGGCACGCACGACGTCGCCGACCCCTGGGTGCTGTTGACCCTGGTCGCGCTGGCGACCGAACGCATCAGGTTCGGACCGCTGGTGACCGCGGCCGCCCGGCGTCACCCGGGGACGCTGGCCCGCCAGACCACCTCGCTGGATCGGCTCTCCGGCGGTCGGCTCGTGTTCGGCGCGGGTCTTGGGTTCACGCTGGAGGCGGAGTTCGGCACCTGGGGTGGGCCGGTCGAGCCGCGGGCAGTCGCGGAGCGGCTGGACGAGAGCCTGACGGTGCTGGCCGGGCTGTGGACCGGGGAGCGAGTGGACTTCCACGGCACGCATGTGACGGCCGCGGACGTCACGTTCCAGCCGACCCCGGCGCAGCGGCCGCGGCCGCCCGTCTGGATCGGCTGCAACTGGCCGGCGCGGCGGCCGCTGCGGCGCGCGGCCCGGTGGGACGGCGTGGCGCCGATGATGGTCAACCCGCGGGACGGATCCTGGAATCCGACCCCGGCGGCGGTGGCCGAGGTCGTCTCCGCCGTACGGGAACAGCGCGACAGCACGGGTCCGTTCGACGTGGTGATCAGCGGTCGCACCCCGCGACAGCGGGCCGCGGCGCGGGCGGTCGTCGAGCCCATCCAGGAGGCGGGCGCCACCTGGTGGCTGGAGGGCTTCCGGCCGGAACCTGGAAGCCATGACGTCGCGCTGCGGCGGATCGAGGCCGGGCCGCCACGCTGAACGAGCGCCCGCGCGGCGACGAGTCATCCGCGGGCGACGAGGAGGAACGCGTGGCCGTACCCCATGCGACGCCGATGGGAGTGGACGTGGTGGTGGAAGGGACCGAGGCGCCGGTGGCGCTCGTCACCGGCGCGGCCCGCGGGCTGGGCGCGGCGGTGGCCGGCGCGCTCGACGCCGCCGGCTACCGGCTCGTCCTCTCCGACATCGCCCTGCCGGAGGCCGCCGACGCGTCGGCTGGCGGGGCGGGCTACCCGTTCGCGACCCGCGCGCAGTTGGAGGCGGTGGCCACCGGGTGCGCGCAGGCGTTCCCCGTCCGCGCCGACGTCCGAATCCAGGCCGACATGGACGCGGTCACACGCCTGGCGCTGGACCGCTTCGGCCGGCTCGACGCGGTCGTCGCCGCCGCCGGGGTCATCGCCGGCGGGCCGCCCGGATGGGAGACCGACGACGAGGCCTGGCGGCTGCTGCTCGACGTCAACCTGACCGGTGTCCTCCACACGGCCCGCGCCACGCTGCCCGCGCTGCTCGCCGCGCCCGCCGGCCGGTTCGTCKCGGTGTCCTCGGCGGCCGGCACCCGTCCGCTCGCCCGGCTGGCCGCCTACTCCGCCTCCAAGCACGGGGTGGTCGGGCTGGTCCGCAGCATCGCCGCGGAGCTCGCCGGCACGACCGTCACCGCCAACGTCGTCTGCCCCGGTTCGATGGACACCACGATGCTCGCCGAGACCGCGAAGGTCTACGACCTCGCCGACCCGCGCGAGTTCGCCCAGCACGCCTACCTGCGCCGGCTCCTCGATCCCGCCGAGGTCGCCGCCGCCGTGGCGTTCCTCTGCTCGCCCGCCGCCGGCGCGCTCACCGGTGCCGTCATCCCGGTCGACGGCGGCTTCACCGGCTGACACCGGCCCCGGCGGGCACCGGTCCTGGCCGGGACTGGTCAGGCCA
Source organism: Pseudofrankia asymbiotica (assembly GCF_001983105.1). Classification (GTDB taxonomy): domain Bacteria; phylum Actinomycetota; class Actinomycetes; order Frankiales; family Frankiaceae; genus Pseudofrankia; species Pseudofrankia asymbiotica. The sequence goes on from NZ_MOMC01000041.1 coordinate 3,873, forward strand.
TGCACAGCGGCAGGTGACGCCTGTAGATGACGCCTGTAGATAAGGATCACCAACCGATGAGTGACTCCGATGAGGCCGACGGCCCGGCGAGTTCCGGCCAACGCCACGACACGGTGATGTGGGAGGTCCGAGCCGCGCCGGGACGGCTGCCGGACCTGCTCGGATGGGTGCGCGGCACAGCCGTGCCGGAGCTGCTCGGCACGCCAGCCTGCCTGCGGGTCGACGTGTACGACGCGGCGGATGAGCGGGTGGTCGTCATCGCCCGGTTCGCCGGCACGCCCGCGCGCCTGCCGGAACCGCCGGCCGGTCTCCTGCGCCGGCCGGCGCACGCCTGGCCGTTCCGTCACCTGTCGACCTACCGCGCCACCCACCCCTGACCGGTCCGGGACCCGCGTCCGGCATGCTGGGTCGGTGCGAGAGATCGAGATCCGAGACCAGATGATCCGGCTCGGCCAGTTCCTGAAGCTGGCGGACCTCGTCGAGTCCGGCGGCGACGTGAAGCCGCTCCTCCTCGAAGGCCTGGTCCGCGTTAACGACGAGATCGAGACTCGCCGCGGTCGACAGCTGACCCAGGGCGACGTCGTCACCGTGGGCGAACGATCCGCGCGCGTAGGCTGATCGACGGCATCAGCGGCGGCGTCAACCGACAGACGCCGCGGAGCGCCGCCGGGCGCCGTGAGGCGCCGCTAGCCGACCCAGGCGTAGCAGTCGGGGACGAGGACGAAGGCGGCGGCGCCGCGTAGCGCGACGTCGTTCGGGGCCGAGCTGGGCTCGACGGGGACGGCGCGGGCGAACTCCATGCCCGTGTGCCGGTCGTAGGCGGCACGCAGCGCGTCCCAGAAGATCGGCCCGGACTGGGAGAAGCCGCCCGCGACCGTGATGAGATCGAGGTCGAAGGTCGCCGCGCAGGACGCGAGCGCGATGCCCACCGCGTTCCCGGAGCGGGCCAGCGCCGCCTGCGCGATCCTGTCGCCCGCCGCCGCCGAGGCCGCGAGCGCGCGCCCGTCGGGGGCCCGTTGCTCGTCCACCCCCCCGCCCTCGCCTCGCGTCGATGAGGCTCCGGACGTGCCAGAACCGGCATCGTCAGACCCGGTTCCCGCCTCGCCGGGCCGGGTCCCGGCCCCGTTCTGCCCGGTTTCACCGTCGTCTGGTCCGGGTCGGCCCTCGTCTGGCCCGGCCTCGACGGGCTTCCAGCCCTCGTCGATGGCCCAGGCGACGGTGCGCGGTCCGGAGGCGATCGCCTCCAGGCAGCCGACGCCGCCGCAGACGCAGTCCGGCCCGGCTGGGTCGACGACGATGTGACCTATATGCCCCGCGTTGCCGGACCGCCCGTGGTACAGCCGCCCGTCAAGGACCAGACCGCCGCCCACCCCGGTCGAGACCGTCACGGCGAGCAGGTTGCGCGTGTTCCGGCCGGTGCCCATCCAGTGCTCACCGGCGGCGAGCGCCACCGCGTCGTTGTGGACGAGCACCCCCAGGCCGCCAAACTCGTCACGTAGCCGAGCGCGCAGCGGGAAATCCCGCCACGACGGGATGTTCAGTGGCGAGACCTCCCCCGCCGGCCAGATCATCGGCCCGCCGCAGCCGACCCCGACCCCGGCTAGGCCCGCGTAGTCGTACCGCCCGCCAAGGCCAGCGTCGCCAAGGGCGGAGTGCAGGCAGTCGACGGCGGCGGCGAACGTGACCTCGGGGTCAAGGGTCTTCGGCATCGCTCTGCGCGCCCGGCCGAGAACCGCGCCGGTCGCGTCGACGACGCCACCGGCGAGCTTCGTCCCGCCGACGTCGAGCGCGAGCGCGGTCCGGTTCCGGCCGCTCGCGCCGCCGAATCCCGCCGACGAGGTCACCGTGACCGTCGTGGTCGTCGTCGTGGTGACCGGCCCGGCGGTCACCGTGACCGGCCCGGTGGAGCTCGTCGCCGTGTGCGTGTCCCCGCTGCCGCCCGTCGCCATCGCGCTCAGTCGTCCTCTTCCTCGGTGTCGGCCGCGGACTCCGGATCGCGCCCAGGATCGACGCCCTCCGTACCGCGAGCGGCGGATACCAGACCGGCGCGTCCGCGGCTCCGGATGGAGCGGTGCCGGCCACGACCCGTCGGGACCGCCCTGAGGGACGGGGCCCGCGCGCTACGTTGCCGGATCATCATCGCGCACCGACGGCGGCTGTCCCTCAATTTTTTGCCCGGCATGGGGAAACGATGGCCAGGGCGGGCCGCAAGGAGAAAAAAAGCGCCAAGCGGCACGAACAGCCCGACATTTATCCAGACTCGATACACGCCAGCGAGCGGCCTGGAGGCATCCGTGAAGGCACACGCCCCGCCGGCCAGCCCCGGTCGCTCCCCGGGGCGGTTACTCCCCTGCCTGATCGCCCGGGAGATCGTCCGGCGCGGGTGGCGTCCTCTCCGAGCGCGCCGCCGCTGTGGGCGCGGGGTCGGGGTTGTCCGCGCGCCAGGGGCGGTCGCGCTCCCACATCTCCCAGGGGAGGACGTGCTCGCCGGTGCGGTCGTGGGGATCGAAGGCGTCGAGGTCGAAGGTCCGCACGGGCCCACCTCCGCGAGGGGATGCGCGCCTCCGGCGGCCTCAGTGTCGGCCGTGTCACTCCCGGTGGCGACTGGAGCGCTCATCATCGCCCGCCGCCGCGGCAGACACCACCGATCCGGGACGCGCCGCTCCGTATCCGCCACCAGAACACCGTCAACGCCGTCGAACAGCGAGACGGCCGGGTTTCCGCCCCCTTCGGGCGGAACCCAGCCGTCTTTGCGTATGTCCGCGTTACGCGGACGGCGAGCGGTCGCGCCGTCTCAGCCCTTGCGCTTTTCGACCTCGTCGGTCAGCTGCGGGACGACGTTGAACAGGTCGCCCACCAGGCCGTAGTCGGCGAACTCGAAGATCGGCGCCTCGGGGTCCTTGTTGATGGCGACGATGGTCTTCGAGGTCTGCATGCCGGCCCGGTGCTGGATGGCGCCGGAGATGCCCACCGCGATGTAGAGCTGCGGCGAGACGGTCTTGCCGGTCTGGCCGACCTGGTTCTGGTGCGGGTACCAGCCGGCGTCGGTCGCGGCGCGGGAGGCGCCCACCGCGGCGCCGAGGGTGTCGGCGAGCTTCTCCACCAGCGTGAAGTGCTCGGCGGCACCCAGACCACGGCCACCGGAGACGACGACCTGGGCCTCGGTGAGGTCCGGGCGGCCGGACTTGGCCTCCGCGACCCGGTCGACGATCTTCGCGCCCTTGGCGACGTCGGAGATCGTGATGTCGACCTGGGCCTCGGCCGGGGTGGACGGCGCCGCGACCGGTGCCGTCGAGTTCGGACGGACCACGATCACCGGTGTGCCCTTGGTGACCTTGGAGTTGACGATCGTCGAACCGCCGAAGATGCCCTGGGTCGCGACCAGCTCCGGGCTCACCGCGGTGGCGTCCCAGATCAGGCCGGATTCGGTCTTCGCGGCGGTCCGCGCGGCGACCTCCCGCGAGTCGGCCGTCGCGGCGATCAGCACCGCCGTCGGCGACGCCTCGCCAACCAGCTTGGCGAGCACCTCGGCGACCGGTGCGCCGACGTAGCCGGCGACGTCGTCGGACTCGACCACGTAGACCTTCGCGGCACCGAACTCGGCCAGGTACGGCTTGGCCTTCGCGTAGGTGCCAGGGGCGCCGGCGAATACCGCGGACGGCTCGCCAAGCGTGCGGGCGAGCGTCAGCAGCTCGCCGGTGACCTTCTTGGGCTCACCGTCGGCATGCTCGACGAGAACGAGTACCTCAGCCATCGATCGTTACCCCTCAGATGAGCTTCTGCGCCGCGAGGAAGTCGGCGATCTTCACGCCGCCGTCACCCTCGTCCTTGACGATGGTGCCGCTCTGCCGCGGCGGCGCCGGCTGGGAGTCGACGACCGTCGAGCCCGCGCCCGCGAGGCCCACCGAACCGGCGTCCAGGCCCGCGTCGCCGGACGACAAGGTCGTCAGCGGCTTCTTCTTCGCGGCCATGATCCCCTTGAACGAGGGGTACCTCGGCTGGTTGATCTTCTCGACGACGCCGACGACGGCCGGCAGGCTCGCCTCGACCAGTGCGTAGCCGTTGTCGGCCAGCCGCTCGATCGACACCTTGCCCGCGGCCGGGTCGACGGTCACCTTGCGGGCCTGGGTGAGCTGCGGGAGCCCCAGCCGCTCGGCCAGAAGCGCGCCCATCACACCGCCACGCGCATCGGAGGCCTCGGTCGCCGTGATGACGAGATCCGGGGACAGCGTGGCGATGACCTTGGCCAGCGCGGCGGACGTCTGCAGCGCGTCCGAGCCGTGCAGCGCGTCGTCGGTCAGGTGCACCGCCTTGTCGGCGCCCATGGACAGCGCCTTGCGGATCGTCTCGACGGCCTTCGCCGGGCCCATCGTGACGACGGTGACCTCGCCGCCGTGCGCTTCCTTGATCTTGAGGGCCTCTTCGACTCCGTACTCGTCCATCTCGTTCATGACGTTGTCGACGCTGACGCGGTCGACCGTCTTGTCCGCGGCGTCGAGCTTCTTTTCCGCCCAGGTATCAGGAACCTGCTTGACGGTAACGACGATGTTCACGCCTAGGGGCCTCCGTAGCCAACATAATCAGGTGTCCAGTGCTCTTGACATGGTGGCATCGGTCGCCGCGACATGCCCGATGATCGGCGGCGTGACGCCGGACGCATTGCGTCACAGTTCCCTGCCGATCCGGCAGTCACCCGTGACCGGGTAGCCCGGTGGTCCCGGCTGGCGTCCACGCCACGATCGTCGAGACGGACGGCCCGCGCCGCCGGTCTCGTCTCGTCCGTCCACCCGCCCACGCCCTGTCGATCGCCGCTGCCGGCGGGGCGCGCCGACAGGCGCTCCAAGGGCGTCCAGCTGACGCCGTCCACCTGATGCCTTTTCCTAAGGCCTTTCTACCTGATGCTTTCCCGCCCGGGGAGGCATCAGGGCAACCAGGCCGTCGAGTGACCGCCCATCACCCGGCGGCGGATGGTTCGCGGCCGCTCATCCACCGCCACCGGCCGGCCCGGGTCTGTCCATCGCCCGTCGGTGCCGCTTACGGCGCCCCGGGCCGCCCAGGAGTGCGCGAACCCGCCCCTGACCCCGCCAACCGCTAGTTGGGGCCATTTCTCCTTGTCCGTGGCCATTTGTGGGGCCAACCGAGGGGACTCATCGTCACGGATCCGAGCAGGAAGCCCGACACACCGCCACCCAAGCCCGTGCATTCGCCCGTGACTCTGCACACTCTCTCGGTGGGAAGTTACGAGTCCGCTACTTTCTGGCCCTGGATATGCGTCAGGCGACGGCTCTCCCACGTTAAGTGACAGGATTCGACCCCGGGGGTTCGATGTCCAGCTCCACACCCGCCAGCGGCCCCTCCTCACCTACCGTGTTCGATCGCCTGCTGCGCGAGTCCGGCGTCTCTGACACCCGGTTCGCCCGGCAGGTGAACAGCCGTGCCCGCCACAACCGGCGGATCGAGCTCGGGCTGGCGCGCACGACCGTGGGGCACTGGCGGCGTGGCATGAAGCCCCGTGACCCGATGGTGGCCGAGCTCGCCGCCGCCGAGGTGTCGGCGCTCGTCGGCTACCCGGTGCTGCCCGTGGACCTGGGCTGGCGCGGGGAGCACTACGGGCGCGAGGACCTGGGGCTGCACGTCGCCGACACCCCTGTCCAGACCGTCAGGACCCTGGCTGGACTTACGGGGCGGGACATGCGACGTCGCGAGATGCTCCAGGACTCGACGGCCTTCGTCGCCAGCGCGTTCGCCGAGCCGGTGCTGTCGAGCATCACCGGTGTCGTCCGGCGGGCGCTGAGCGCGAGTGCCGAGACCGCGGGCGGCAGCAACGCCGCCATGATCAGGGACATGACGGCGACCTTCCGCCGGCTGGACGCCCGGTTCGGCAGCGGGGAGATCCGCAACCAGGTGATCACCTTCCTGCACGACCGTACCCGGGCGGCGATGAGCGAGGACCCTGACGCCGAGCTGTGCAGCGCGCTCGCGGAGCTCACCCAGTTCGGCGGCTGGCTCGCGCAGGACAGCGACCGGCAGGCGCTGGCACAGCGCTACTACATCCAGGCGCTGAGCCTCGCCGAGCACGCCGACGACGTCCAGCTCGCCGGCCGGGTGCTCGCGGCCATGAGCGACCAGGCCGCCCGGCTGGGACACAACCGGCAGAGCCTGTCGATGGCCCGCGCCGCGGTGGACCGGGCGAACCGGACGGCCGCCCCGACGGTCGAGGCGATGCTCCACGACAAACATGCCTGGGCGTTGGCCCAGGCACACGACGAGGCCGGCTGCGTCGAGGCGCTGACCGCCATGGAGCGCGCGATCGAGCGCGCGATCAACCGCGGCTCGTCCGACGACGAGCCGGCCTGGGCGTCCCACTACAACGCGGGCGACGTCGCCGAATGCGTGGGCCACTGCTACCTGCTGATGGACCGGCCGGAGCAGGCCGCCGAACACCTGCTCGAGGCGCGCGAACTGCAGGTCAGCTCCCGCGCCAGGACCCGCAGCTACGCCGAGGCCGATCTCGCCATCGCCTACCTGCGCGGGCGCTCCCCCGACCTGGAGGCCGCCGTCGACGCGGGCCAGCGCGCCGTCGAGTACGCCGGGCCGGTCTCCTCCGTCCGGGTCACGGACAAGCTGCGCGAGCTGGAGACGGCGTTCGCCCCGCACAGCGGCTCGGTGATCGTGCAGGAATGGCGCGCCAACGCCGCGACCGTCCTGCGGCGCTTCCCCTCCGGCGACGGGCCAGACTCCGCCCGGTAGCCGCCGCTCTCCCCGGCTGGTCGTCGTCGCCATGCCGGACGGCCCGTCTTCCGGCCTCTGCATCCCCTCCCCTGAATCCCCTCCCCGCGCCGGCCGGTCGTCGCCAAGCCCCGAATGCGGCCGCCGGGAACGCCTGTTTGTGATGGTCGTCTCACGCTGATCACTTCTTGCCTGCCCGGGTATGGGCGGGGCGTGCGCATCCGGCACCCTGACGGGGTGAGCAGTTCGGGGGAAAGTACTGTGGCCGGCCCGTCAGGCGCCGACGACGGCGTCGGCGCGAAACCGGCCACGACCGGGGCGGGCGTCGAGAGCGAGAAACCGCCCTGGCTCCCGACCGATGTCGGGCGCACGCTGTTCGTGGTCGCGGCCTGGCTGGTCGTCGGCGCGCTGAGCGTCGTGGCGCTGGGCCGGCTGGTCTATCTGGACGACGTGCTGAGCTGGCCGTACGCGGCGCTGAACGCGCTCACACCGCTGCTCTACCTGCCGGTCTACGCCGCGTTGCTCGTCGGCTTCGGGCTCAGGCGCAACACGCTGATGCTGGCGACGGTGCCGCTGATCGGGCTGCATCTGTTCTGGACGGTGCCGGAGATCTGGCCCGGCGGGGCCGAGAAGGCGCCGGCCGGCGCCCAGCCAGTCCGGGTGCTCTCGGCGAACCTGCTTTACAGCAACGCGTCCGCCGGGCGGCTGGGCGGCCAGATCGAGGCGGCGCACCCCGACATCGTCGTGCTCGTGGAGGCCTCGCCGCTCACTCTCGGCKCGGTGCAGAAATCGGGGGCGCTCGCGCCTTACCCCTACCGGGTGGACAAGCCATCCCCGGGGGCGTTCGGCTACGCCGTCTACTCGCGGTACCCGCTGTCCGACCTGTCCGAGCCCGTGGTCGGCGGGCAGCGTCTGGTCCGGATGACCGTCGCCCTCGACGGCGGCCGGCGCTTCGTGCTCTACCCCGTCCACACGGTCGCTCCGACGAGCGCCGACAGCACCCGGGCGTGGCGCGACCAGCTCGGCCGGCTGGCGACCGACGTGCGCGGCTCCCAACTGCCGGTCGTGCTGGCCGGCGACTTCAACGCGACCCACGACCATCGCCCGTTCCGGCGGCTGCTGAGCTCCGGCGTCCGAGACACGCACGACTCCACCGGCACGAGCTGGAGCCCGACCTGGCCGGCGAACGTCCGGCTGCCGTCCGTGCTGCGCATCGACCACGTGCTCGCCTCGCCGGCGTTCGCGGTGACCGGCTACCAGCGGGGCGGCCACGACGGCAGCGACCATCTCCCGGTCATCGCCGACCTGGCGCTGCGAAGCCCCGATTCCACCGATCAGCCAGACGAGGGCTAGGCGCCTGCCGGAGCCCGGAAGGCCGGGTACTCCGAGGTCAGCGCCAGGGCGGGGGCGGTGCCGGGACGCGGCGGAGGTGGGAGGCCACCGGGCCGAAACGGCCAGCGCCGCCGTCACGGTCCTCCCACTGCTCGAACGCGGCGGTCAGCTCGGCGCGGGAGCGCCCGACGAAGTTCCACCACATGACGATCGGCTCCTCGAACGGCACGCCGCCGAGCAGAAGCACCCTGGCCGGCTCGGTGGCGTCCAGCGCCAGCTCGTCGCGGCCCGCGCCGAGGTAGGCGAGCTGGCCGGGCCGCGCCACCGCCTCGGTACCGGCCACCGGTGCCAGGCCGTTCCCCACCCGCACCGCGCCCTCGGTGACGACCAGCGCGTACTCGAAGCCGGGCCGCAGCGGAAGCACCGCCCGGCCGGGCCGCAGCGCCAGGTCAGCGCCCACCAGCTCGGTGTCGCGACGCGCTGGCGAGGCCGCCCCGGCGAGCTCGCCGACCAGCACCGTCGCGACGGCGTCGCCGATCTCGGCGCGGGGCAGCTCGGCGTGGTGCTCGAAGGCGGCGGGGCCGTGGCGGGTCGCCTCCGGCTGCGCCACCCACAGCTGGACGCCGTGCAGCGTGCCGCGGTGGTCGGTTCCCTCCTCCGCGTGGACGACGCCGTGGCCGGCGGTCATCAGGTTCAGCTGGCCGGGCCGGACCACCTGCTCGGAGCCGAGGCTGTCGAGGTGGCGTACCTCGCCCGCGAGCAGCCAGGTGACGGTGTGCAGGCTGGTGTGCGGATGCGGGCCGATGTCGATGCCGCGCGTGCCGGCGGCCCCCGTCCCCGGCGCGACCGCCAACGGCCCCATGTGGTCGGCGAAGCACCACGCGCCCACTGTCCGTCGGGTACGGATCGGCAGCGCTCGGCGCACCGGGACCGCGCCGACAGTCCGCGGCCTGCTCTCGGCGATCTCCACGGCCCGTCCCTCGGCCCGAGCTCCCGGGATCTCCGCTACGGGGACGATGTCCTCACTGGTCACCGGTCCGCTCATCGCCCGCCCCTCCATGATCGGTATGGTCAGACTAGTTTCCCATGCAACAATATGGCGCGGGCTACCGCTACTTCCTGGGCTGACGGTTCCTGGGCTGGGCCACGCGCGGTGCCCCGCGCCGAGCCGGCGCCGGTCCCGTCCGTGACGGGACCGGCGCACACCCCTCAACGGCCGGTGAACTTGGCCTTGCCGGGGCCGTGCTGCTGAAACGACTCCATGCCGTTCTTCTGGTCCTCGGTGCCGAACAGGCCGACGAACAGGCCGGTCTCCAGCCGCAGCGCCTCCGACAGTCCTGTCTCCAGACCGTCGTCGATGGCGCGCTTGGCCGCGGCCAGCGCGAGCGCGGGGCCGTCGACGTACTGCTTGGCCCGCCGCACCGCCTCGGCGTAGACCTCGGCCGCCGGGACGACGGCGTCGGCGAGCCCGATCGCGAGCGCCTCCTCGGCGCCGACCTGACGACCGGAGAAGACCAGCTCCTTCGCCCTGGCCGGGCCGACCAGCCGGGGCAGCCGCTGCGTGCCGCCGGCACCCGGGATCACGCCGAGCAGGATCTCCGGCTGGCCGACCTTGGCGTTGTCCGCGAGGATCCGGAAGTCGGCGCACAGCGCCAGCTCCAGCCCGCCGCCGAGCGCGTAGCCGGTCACGGCGGCGAACACCGGCTTGGGAATCCGGGCGACGAGCTCGAACGTCTCGGTGAGCTCGGTCCCCCAGTTCGCCATGGCGGCACGGCCCTGCGCCGCCATCTCCTTGATGTCGGCGCCGGCCGCGAACACCCGCTCACCGCCGTAGATCACGACCGCGTGGACGTCGGCGCGCCGGGACGCCTCCAGCGCCGCATCCCGCAGCTCGGCTGTGAGCTCGGCATTGAGGGCGTTCACCTTCGGCCGGTCCAGCCGGATGGTGCCCACCCCGTCCGCAACCTCTAGTCGTACGACCGCCACTGGCCGACCTCCTCGTCCCGCCGTCCCTGCGCCGGGCGCTGACCGCACGCCCCGGCCGTCGCCCCGGTGTCACGGGGCCCGGCCACGCGCTTCCTGTGCCGACGACCATCGCACCGCATGGCGGCCCGCGCCGGCCCGGCGGCGGTGACGCATCTCACGCGCCGACCGGGCCCGGTGCCGGAGCGCGCCGGCTGGGACAACGCCGGCGAGATCGGTCGACGGGACGCCGTTGGTCCACAGGCGCCCCGTTCACCCGGACGTGATCAGTGCGTTCCGTTAGCGTCACCGATGTGTCGTACACGTTCGAACCAGGTCTCACGCGCCAGGACCCCGCGCGCCTGCGCGCGCTGCCCGGCGCGCCGTACCCGCTCGGGGTGCTGCCCGACGCCGGCGGGGTCAACGTCGCCGTGCTCGCGCCGGGCGCGGACGCCGTCGAGTTCTGCCTGCTCGGCTCCGACACGCCGGCGGTCGGGAGCGGGCCTGGGCGCGGCGAGACCCGGTACCGGCTGCCCGAGCGGTGCGGCGGCGTCTGGCACGGCTACATCCCCGGGGTGCGCCCCGGGCAGCGCTACGGACTGCGCGCGCACGGGCCGTACGACCCGGCGCGCGGCCTGCGCTACAACCCCGCGAAGCTGCTGCTCGACCCGTACGCCCGACGGGTCGAGGGCACGCTGACGCCGGTCCCGGCGATCTTCGGCTACGCCGACGGGGATCCCTACGGCTACGCGGCCGACGGCCAGGACTCGGCGCCCTTCGTCCCGGTCGGGGTCGTCGCCGCACTCCCGAGCGCCGCCGCCGGCCGCTCCCCCGCGCCCAGCCGACGCGGCGGCAGCGGCGGCCTCACGGCGGCGGACCCGACCGCCAACCGGCCTGGCACGCCGTGGCGGGACACGGTGATCTACGAGCTGCACGTCCGCGGCTTCACGAGGCTGCACCCGGCGCTGCCCCCCGCGCTGCGCGGGACCTACGCCGGCCTCGCCCACCCCGCCGTCCTCGATCATCTGACCGGCCTCGGGATCACCGCCGTCGAGCTGCTCCCGGTACACGCCCATGTCTCGGAACCGGCGCTGGCCGAACGCGGGCTGACCAACTTCTGGGGCTACAACACCCTCGGCTTCTTCGCCCCGCACCCGGGCTACGCGGCCACCGACGACCCGGTCACCGAGTTCCGCGCGATGGTGGCCGCGCTGCACGAGGCCGGCATCGAGGTACTGCTCGACGTCGTCTACAACCACACCGCCGAGCAGGACGAACGCGGCCCGACGCTGTCGATGCGCGGCCTGGACAACACCGTCTACTACCGGCTGGAGCCCACCGACCCGCGGCGCTACCGCGACGTCACCGGCTGCGGCAACACRCTGAACGTCACCTCGCCGCACGTGGTCAGGCTGGTCTGCGACTCGCTGCGCTACTGGATGGCCGAGATGGGCGTCGACGGCTTCCGCTTCGACCTCGCGGCGGCGCTCGCCCGCAATCCCGACGGCTTCGATCCGGACGCGCCGCTGCTGACCGCGATCGGGCAGGACCCGGTGCTCGCCCAGGCGAAGCTGATCGCCGAGCCGTGGGACGTGGGCTGGGGCGGCTATCAGGTCGGCGCGTTCCCGGCGCCCTGGGCGGAGTGGAACGACCGGTTCCGCGCGACCGTGCGCGAGACCTGGAGCGGCCGGGCGGCGAGCGCCGCCGACCTCGGCTACCGCATCACCGCGTCGTCCGACCTGTTCGAGCACGGCGGGCGCCCGCCGTGCTCGTCGGTCAACTTCGTCACCGCCCACGACGGTTTCACGCTGGCCGACCTGGTCTCCTACGAGCACAAGCACAACGAGGCGAACCTCGAGGACAACCGGGACGGCGACAACAACAACCGGTCCCGCAACCACGGGGTGGAGGGGCCGACCGACGACCCGGTCGTGCTGGAGCGCCGCCGGCGGGTGCGCCGGGGGATGCTCGCGACGCTGCTGCTGTCCGCCGGGGTGCCCATGCTGGTCGCGGGCGACGAGCTCGGCCGCTCGCAGCACGGCAACAACAACGCCTACTGCCAGGACAACCCGGTCTCCTGGCTCGCCTGGCCGACGACGCGGGCCGACGGGAGCTCCGGGCGCTCCGGCGGCGGCTGGTGGCCGCGCCGCTCGGAACGCGTCACCAGCACCGACGTCACCGACACGGACGACGGGAACGGCGGGAACGGCGGGAACGGCGGGAACGGCGGGAACGGCGGGAACGGCGGTGCGCGGGGTGCGAACGGCCGGCGAGACCGCGGGAGTGACGGTGCCACCCCGAGAAGCGACAGCGCCGGCTCGATGCCGCCCACGACGTCGGACGTGCCGGCGCCCGACCCGGCTGGCGGGGACCAGGACCTTTTCGAGCTGGTCTCCTGCCTGCTGACGCTGCGCCGGGCGACACCCGCGCTGCGTCGAGGGCAGTTCTTCCACGGCGGCCAGTCCAGCGAGACGCACCGTGCCGACATGACCTGGTTCCTCGCCGACGGCACCCAGATGTCCGACGCCGACTGGAACGCGCCCAATCCGGCCACCGTCGTCGCGTTCATCGCCGGCGACAGCCTCGCCTGGCTCGGACCGGACGGCACCCCGGTTACCGGCGACAGCCTGCTGCTCGTCCTGCATCCCGGCGAGGAGGACGTCGACGTCCACCTTCCCGGCGCTCCCTGGGCATCCCGCTACGACCTTGTCCTCGACACCGCGGCCACCGACCTCTCCGGCCTGCGCGCCGCCGTCGAGGACCCCCGCAAGCCCCTGGCCACCTATCCCGCCGGCGAGACCCTGCGCGCCAGCTGGTCCTCCGTCGTCGTCCTGCGCGCCCACCGGTAGCCGGGACCAGCCGGAACGCCTCGGGCCCGGGCCGGTACTGCCTGGCCGGCCCGGGCCCGAGGACATGCCACGGCCGCTACGGAGTGGTGATCAGGCCGACCTCGGCCGAGCTGGCGAGGAGGGCATGGGCGGGCAGGACGTTGACGGTGTAGCCGAACGGGCCGGTGCGTGAGAGCGGGATGGTGCCCTCGAAGCGGTGGCCGCCGCCCTCGGCGTCCCCGGCTGGGTGCAGGTCGAGCGTGGCCGGGTCGAGCAGCCGGTCGGTCTCGTCGACGCGGCCGTAGGACGCCCGCACGACGACGTCGGACGCCGCCAGCTGGCCGAGCTCGACCGTGGCGCGCACGACGAGCTCCTGGCCGACCTGCGGGGTGTCGCCGAGGCCGGTCGAGTCGACGTTGACGACCCGCACGCCCGACCAGGCCAGGCGCACCTTCGACTTCCAGCCCGAGAGGCCCTTCGCGCCGTCGAAGCCGTCGGCCGCCGCCGCCCGCGCGGACACCCCGGCGGGGACGTAGTACCTCTCGACGTACTCCTGGACCATCCGGGTGGCGAGCACCTTCGGCCCGAGGGTCGACAGGGTGTGGCGCACCATCGCGGTCCAGCGGCGCGGCACGCCGTCCGCGCGGTCGTAGAACCGGGCCGCGACGGCGTTCTCCAGCAGGTCGTACAGCGCGGCCGACTCGATGCTGTCGCGCCGGTCCGGGTCCTCGACGCCGTCGGCGGTCGGGATCGCCCAGCCGTTCTGGCCGTCGAACATCTCGTCCCACCAGCCGTCCCGGATGGACAGGTTCAGGCCGCCGTTGAGCGCCGACTTCATCCCGGACGTGCCGCAGGCCTCCAGCGGGCGCAGCGGGTTGTTCAGCCACACGTCACAGCCGGAGTAGAGGTAGCGGGCCATGYCGATGTCGTAGTCCGGCAGGAAGACGATCCGGCGGCGCACGGCCGGGTCGTCGGTGAACTGGACGATCTGCTGGACGAGCTGCTTGCCGCCGTCGTCGGCCGGGTGGGCCTTGCCCGCGATCACCATCTGGATCGGCCGCTCGGCGTGCAGGAGCAGCCGGGTGAGCCGGTCGCGGTCGTGCAGCATGAGCGTGAGCCGCTTGTACGACGGCACCCGGCGGGCGAAGCCGACGGTCAGGATGTCCGGGTCGAAGACGTTCTCCACCCAGTCGAGCTCGCCGGCGGCGGCGCCGCGGGCGAGCCACGAGGCGCGCAGCCGGCGGCGCACCTCGGCGACCAGGCCCTCGCGAAGCTCCCGGCGCGTCGACCACAGCACCTCGTCGGAGATCTTGTCGATCTTCGCGAAGCCCTTGCCGTCCGGAGAGAGCAGCGGCGGCTCCGCCTCGCGGTCGGCCAGCTCGATGAGCGTCCGCGAGACCCAGGTCGGCGCGTGCACACCGTTGGTGACCGAGCCGATCGGCACGGCGGCCGGGTCGAACCCGGGCCACAGGCCGTTGAACATCTCCCGGCTGACGATGCCGTGCAGCGCGCTCACACCGTTGGAGCGCTGCGCGAGGCGCAGGCCCATGTGCGCCATGTTGAACATGTTCGGGTCGGACTCGGCGCCCAGCGCGAGCACCCGCTCGACGGGCACGCCGTCCCAGGCGTTGTCGCCGCCGAAGTGCCGGGCGACCATGTCCTTCGGGAACCGGTCGATGCCGGCGGGGACCGGCGTGTGGGTCGTGAACAGGGTGCCGGCTCGGGTGGCCTCGAGCGCCTCGTCGAAGCTCAGCCCGGCGGCGGCCAGCTCGCGGATCCGCTCCAGCCCCAGGAAGCCCGCGTGGCCCTCGTTGGTGTGGTAGACGTCGGGCGCCGGGGCGCCGGTGACGTCCGAGAACACCCGCAGCGCCCGGACACCACCGATGCCGAGCAGCATCTCCTGCAGCAGCCGGTGGTCGGTGCCGCCGCCATAAAGCCGGTCGGTGACCCCCCGCTCGGCGGGCTGGTTGTCCTCGACGTCSGAGTCGAGCAGCAGCAGCGGGACCCGGCCGACCTGCGCCTTCCAGATCTGGGCGTGCAGGGTACGGCCCTCGGGCAGCCCGACGGCCACCTTCTGCGGGACGCCGTCGGCGTCGGTGAGCTGCGTGAGCGGGAGGCCGTGCGGGTCGATGCCCGGGTAGCGCTCCTGCTGCCAGCCGTCCCGCGACAGCGACTGGACGAAGTAGCCGGCGCGGTAGAGCAGCCCGACGCCGATGATGGGCACGCCAAGGTCGCTCGCGGTCTTGAGATGGTCGCCGGCCAGGATGCCCAGGCCGCCGGAGTACTGCGGCAGCACCTCGGTGATGCCGAACTCCGGCGAGAAGTAACCGATCGCCGACGGCGCGCCGAGCAGATTCTGCTCCTGGTACCAGAGACGAGCGTTCAGGTACTCCTGAAGCTCGTCGAACGCGTCGGTGAGCCTGCGCAGGAAGCGGCGATCACCGGCGAGCGCGACCAACCGGTTGTGATCGACCTCGCCGAGCAGGCGGACCGGGTCACCCTTGGTAGCCCGCCACAGCTCGGGGTCAACGGACTCAAAAAGGTCCAGCGTCTCCGGGTGCCATGACCAGCGGAGGTTCATGACCAGGTCGGCGAGCGGAGCAAGCTGCTCGGGAAGCTGCGCGCGGACGGTGAACCGTCGGAGTGCTCTCACGAAGACGTGAGCCTAGACAGTCCTCGTGAACTGGCTGCGCCCGGGTCTCACCCCTGGGTTACCAACAGGAAAACCCTTCGACGTCACAGGAGAAATGAGGTAACGAAGCTCCGATAGCGCTCATTCCGGACTGTGCCGACGTTTACACCTTCGGGCTGTGTCTCTGGTTCGCTCCGTCCGGGCACCGCGCTACGGCCCCTCACTCGCTTCGCTCCCGAGGGACCTCCGCGCGGCGGGGTTCCTGCCGGATTGGCGGAGCCTGCGGAGCCAATCTGGGAGGTCCGCCTCCTCCGCGCCCAGCCCAGTTGCGTCGCGCTGAAGGTCACCAACCCAGAACCACCCTCACGCGGGGCACATCGCTTCGCTCGTGGATGGGACTTCGCATGGCGCTACTCGTCGGGGTCGGCCTCGGCGACCTTGGAGGCGAGGGCTGCCATCACCGCGGGGTCACGCAGCGTCGTCACGTCGCCGAGAGCGCGACCCTCCGCGACGTCCCGCAGCAGACGGCGCATGATCTTGCCGGACCGGGTCTTGGGCAGGTCGTCGGCCCAGATGATCCGCTTCGGCCGGGCCAGCTTGCCGATCCGCGCGGCGACATGGTCGCGCAGCTCGGCGACCATGGCGTCGTCGCCGACCCGGCCACCGGTGAGCGTCACGAACGCGACGATCGCCTGGCCGGTCTGCTCGTCGGCCTGGGCGACGACCGCGGACTCCGCGACCGCCTCGTGCGCGACGATCGCCGACTCGACCTCCGCGGTGGACAGCCGGTGCCCGGAGACGTTGATGACGTCGTCGATCCGGCCGATGATCCAGAAATAGCCGTCGGCGTCGAGGCGGGCGGCATCCCCGACCAGGTAGGTCGTCGGGCCGAACCGGGAGAAGTACGTCTCGACGAACCGGTCGTCGTCCTTGTACAGCGTGCGCAGCATCGACGGCCACGGCTGGGTGACCACCAGGACGCCGACGCCCTCACTGAGCGGCTGACCCTGTTCGGTCAGCAGCGCCGGGCTGAAACCGGGCAGCGGCTTCGTCGCCGAGCCGGGCTTCGTCGAGGTGACACCGGGGACTGGGGAGATCATGATGGCGCCGGTCTCGGTCTGCCACCACGTGTCGACGACCGGGCAGCGCCCACCGCCGATCACCTGCTGGTACCAGAGCCACGCCTTCGGGTTGATCGGCTCGCCGACGCTCCCGAGCAGGCGCAGCGAGCTCAGGTCGTGCCGGTCCGGGTACTCGGCGCCCCACTTCATGCAGGAGCGGATCGCGGTCGGCGCTGTGTAGAAGACGGTGACCTTGTACTCGTCGATCAGCTTCCACCAGGCGTCRAAGTCCGGGTAGTCCGGGGCGCCCTCGTACATGACGCTGGTCGCGCCGTTCGACAGCGGGCCGTAGATGATGTAGGAGTGCCCGGTGATCCAGCCGACGTCGGCGGAGCACCAGTAGATGTCGGTCGCCGGATCGATGTCGAAGACCGTGCGGTAGGTGTAGGTCACGCCGAGCAGGTAGCCGGCCGTCGTGTGCAGGATGCCCTTCGGCTTCGCCGTGGAGCCCGAGCTGTAGAGGATGAAAAGCGGCGCCTCCGCCGGCATCGGCTCCGGCGGGCACACCGGGTCCGCCGCGGCGACAAGCTCCTCGTACCAGACGTCCCGGCCGGGCGTCATCGGCGCGCGCTCACCACCGAGGCCGGCCGCGCCGACCGCCTCCACGACGAGGATGCGCTCGAGGCTCTTCAGGTCGCCCATCTCCGCGTCGACGGCGGCCTTGACCGGCGCGGTGCGGCCCTTGCGGCGCGCGCCGTCGACGGTGATGAGCACCTTCGCGTCGGAGACCTCCATCCGCTCCCGCACGGCGGACGGGGCGAACCCGCCGAAGACCACGTTGTGCACGGCGCCGATCCGCGCGCAGGCGAGCATCGCCGCGGCGACCTGCGGGATCATCGGCAGGAAGATGCCGACGACGTCGCCCTTGCCGACACCGAGCGAACGCAGCCCGTTCGCGAGCCGCTGCGTCTCGTCGAGCAGGCCGGCGTAGGTGATGACGCGCCGCTCGCCCTCCTCGCCGGCCCAGTGGAACGCGACCCGGTCACCCCTGCCGGCGGCGACATGCCTGTCCAGGCAGTTCGCGGAGAGGTTGAGCTCCCCGTCCTCGAACCACTTGTAGAACGGCGGATTCGCGTCGTTGAGAACGGTGGTGAACGGCCGGTCCCAGTTCAGCAGCTCGCGGGCCTTGTCGGCCCAGAAGGTGACCGGATCGGCCGCGGCGGCGGCCACGTCGTTCTCGACCGGATGACGGCGGGTGAACCCCGCGGGCGGGTCGAAGCTCTCCACCGCGAGCAGCCGTTCCAGCTCCGCCTCGAGCCTGCCCGTGACAGGTGCCGGGCTGGTGTCGGTCTCGTCGGTGGTGCTCACGCGTCCTCCTACGTCGTCGAGGGAGTCTGGCCACCCGCCCCAGTCCTCGGGCCTCGCTTACCGACGGCGACCTCGTCGTCGGCCCAACCGCCGTGCCGACCGGCACCGGGCCGGGTCAGGACCGGGCGTCTCGGCGGCCAGCGCGCGAACGCGAGCCCGGCGAGGGCCGGGTCTGGTCCGTCTCTACCACGAACGCGAGCGGTGCGTCGATTGCCGTCCCGCCGGACGGTATGGCCCCAGCGCCGGGCGGCCGGCCCAGGCCGTCCGCCAACCGAGCTGACCACGATCCTCGATGCCTGATCTTCATCGAGGTAGCCGGAATTATGGTCGCAACCGCGCTTTCCGGCCCAATTCCGCCTGCCTCGACGCGCCTACCCCGCCCAGGCGAGCGTCGTCACAGGTGGGCCACGGGCAGGGCCGGCGGGCCGGCGACGATCCCGGTGAGGTGGGCGAGGAGCTCCTCGCCGGCGAGGAGGCCGGGGGCCGCGGTGACGTGCAGGTGGGGGGCGGTCCAGGCGCGGTCGTGGAGCTCGCCGTGGGCGGGGCGGACGGCGGTGTCGGCCGCGAGCAGCATCGGGGCGTCCAGCAGCGAGTCGCCGGCGGCGGCGACCCGGTCGGCGCCCGCGCGGCGGGCCACCTCGGCGAGCGCCGCCTGCTTGGTGAGCGCGGCCGGGACGAGGTAGACCTTGCGGCCCTGCACGGAGACGGTCCAGCCGGCCGCCTCGACCTCGGCGGTCACCTCGGTGAGGTCGGGGATGCCCTCGCGGTCGTGGGCCACGAGGTAGATGAACAGATCGTCGGCGACCCGGGTGAGCCGGCACCAGCCGCCGACGGCGAGCCGCTCGGCGACGGCGAGCAGATCGGCCAGCGGCGCCCCGGCGCGCAGCCGCCCGGCGACGGTGGCGGCCCAGGCCGGGTCCGGCTCGCCGTCGACGAGCAGATGGCCGCCGTTCGCCGCGACGGCGTAGGCCGGCGTGACCCCGAGGCGGACACGGCGGTACTGGCCGAGCGTGCGGGTCGTCACCGGCACCAGCACGGCGCGGCCGGCGAGCTCGGCGACGCTGGCGAACGCCGCCTCGGTCATGAACGCCGCCGGCTCACCGTCGAGGTGCTCGACGGTGACCAGCGGCGGCTCGGCGACCCCCTCCCCCAGCCGGAACGACCGCCGAGAGAAGATCAACGTCTGGTCGAGGTCGCAGGCCACCACCCAGGTCGTCGTCCTGTCAGACGCCAGGGGCGGGAACGCGGCCTCGCCAGGCCCCTGACGTCTGACAGGAACGTTCCTCACGTCGGTCACGGCTGCGTCGGTCACGGCTGCGTCGGTCACGGCTGCGTCGGTCACG
>NZ_MOMC01000042.1 GCF_001983105.1 Pseudofrankia asymbiotica
CGTCGGTCACGGCTGCGTCGGTCACGGCTGCGTCGGTCACGGCTGCGTCGGTCACGAGCCGTTGGCCTGGGGGGACGCGGCGGGGCGGTACCGGGACTGCGCCGTGTGGAACTCCGGGGCCTCCCCGTCGGCGCGCACCGGGCGGACGAGGCCGACGCAGGAGAACGGCAGGCCGGGCATCTCCTCGACCGGCACGCCGCGCGCCTCGGCCAGGGCGAGCACGTGCGCGAGCTCGCCGGCCCGGCCGGGGGCGATCAGCACCCGCCACGGCACCCGGCGCAGCAGCACCCTGGTCGCCTCGCCGACGCCTGGCTTCACCATCGCCACGTCGGGGATGTCGTACCGCTCGGCGATCCGCTCGACGGCGGCCCAGCCCTCCCAGGTCGGGGCCCGGTCGCCGGCCCACAGCCGGGGCCAGGTCTCGGCGACCTCGTCGGCGACGTCGGCGAACCGGGCGACGACCGTCTCGACGAAGTGGCGGGACAGGTCGTGCGCCTCCAGGTCGCGGTAGTACTTCGCGCCGTGGAAGTCGTCCGGGCCGATGTGCTCGGCGTTCAGCACCGTCCGGCTGACCAGCCCGCTGACCGTGGAGTTCAGGCAGGCGCTGGGGATGAGGAAGTCGTCGCGGGTGCCGTAGAGCGGCACGCACCGGGCCGGGTCCGCGAGCACCGCCAGAGTGTCGTCGAGGCCGAGCGGGACGACCGTCTCGGTGAGCACCCGGGTCATCACGCCCTTGCCCGTCCAGCCGTCGACGAACTGCAGCGCGGCCGGGTCGTGGCGGGCGGTGAGGTGGCGGACCGCGTTGAGGTCGACGCCCCTGTCCTTGATCACCGAGATCGCGTAGTGCGGCACGTCGAGGCCGTARCGGAAGGCGTACCAGCGGCGCATCAGGATGCCGATCGGCGTGCCGGCCCTGGCGATCGAGACCAGAACCGGCGCGGGCTTCGCGACCCGGACCAGCTCGGAGACGAGGCCGGCGGCCAGCGCCACCCTGGTCGCCGAGCGCTCCAGGGCCTGGTGGTACAGCTCCAGGTAGCCGTCGTCCGGCTGGTACTCGACCGGCAGGTCCTCGGAGTAGTGCCGGCCGCGCTGCATGTCCTCCTCGCGGTCCTCGGTGGGCCGCTCGAGGGCGACGGCGGAGAGGTCCTTGAGCAGGAACGTGACGTCCGCCGGGTCATAGGAGCCGGAGCCGATCGTGCCAGGCAGGCCCGCGCCGGGCGGCGCGTCCGCTGGGACCGGGCCGGCGGCGGGCCGGCCGGCGGCCGGTGTCGCCGCGGTCGTGGCGGTCACCGGGCGCCCGCCGGGACGAACGACGGCAGCGTGACGACGGTGACCGGCGCGCAGCGGCGCAGTACCTCGACCATGCCGGCGGGGGCCGGGCCATCGCCCGCGGCCGGCGCGGCCGCGTCCGTGCCGTCGTCGACGACCACGACGATGTCGTCGTAGCGACCGGGCGCGACGTTGTAGACCTGGCTGACGCGACCGGGGTCGTCCGGCGCGGGGAACTCCAGCGCGCACCGGATCGCGTAGCCGGGCACGTCGAGCGGGTGCACCGGCGACCGGGTCGTCGACTGGTAGCGCACGTCGCCRCCGGTCACCCGGCCGAGCGCCGCGGCAAGCCGCATCGGGGTGTACATGAGCTCCTCCGTCCCCAGCACGAGCGTCCGCCCGCCCGGCTCGACCAGCCGGTCCGCGATGGCGGCGGCCACGTCCCCGACCGTCTCCTCGAGCGGCCCGCGATGGCGCGGCGCCCAGCCGTGCCGCCCGCCGTCGGGCAGCCCGGCCGGCCAGGGCGGGCGCAGCCACGTCACCCGCCCCGCCGGGCCCAGCCCGGTCAGCGCCGGGCCGCCGGGCGTGTCACCCACGTCGCCACCCAGGTCGCCGCTCGCGGGGGCGGCGCCGCCCGCCACGGCGCCATGGCGTTCCCGCAGCGCCCGGGCACGGTCGGCCACGTCGGGCGGCACCGCGACCGTCGCGGACACCAGCGAGACGACGTCGACGGGCACGCCCAGCTCGTCCGCCACCTCGTCGAAGCGCGCCCGCGAGGCCGCCGGCCGCGCGTCCAGCAGCGTCGCCACCGTGTAGGCGGGGCGCGGGGCGAGCGCGTGCAGCGCCCGGATCGTGCCGAGCGCCGTGTTGCCGGTGGACAGCTCGTCGTCGACGAGCAGCAGCGGGCGCGGGTCGGTCAGCAGGCGCGGATCGGCGGGCAGCAGCCAGTGGTGCACGGCGTGGGAGTGCGTCTCGGCGAGCTCCAGCTCGGAGCGCATCCCCGCGACCGCGCGGCGGGTGGTGTGCAGGTAGTCGGCGTCGGCGAAGCCGTCGGCCACCGCGTGTCCAAGGGCGGTCGCCGTCTCGCAGTAGCCGAGGACGAACGGCGCGCCGCCGGTGCGGCCGACGGCCGAGACGTCGCGCGCCCTGGCGGCGAGGGCGGCGGCCGCGGCGAGCGCGACCTCGGGCCGGACCGGCAGGTGCTTGCCGAGCACCCGGCTGACCAGCAGGTGGGCGCGGCGCGGGTTGCGCCGCAGCGCGAGGCCGACAATGCCGCCCAGCCCGGTACCGGTGACGTCCTCGGTCACCTCGGCCGCCAGTCCCAGCGCCGCCCACAGCCAGCCGTCGTCGTCCCCGTTCCCGGCCGGCGGCCATGGGCTCGCGGGAGAACGGTCCGCCAGGCCCGCGAGCGGGAAGCTGTCCAGCACTGGACCACCATCCGCGAATCGGCCGGCCATGGAACCGCCTGGCTCCGAGACGCCCACCACAGCGTCGCCGGCCCTCCCGGCCGCGGGTGCCGAGCCGCCAGGTGCCGAGCCGCCAGGTGCCGGCGGCGTCAAGCCGCCACCGCCTGGCTGGCCGCGAGCACGTCGACGAAGGTGTGGCCCTCGCGCAGCACCCCGAAGGCGGCGGCGCGCCTGGTCACGGTCTGGGCCCAGATCCGGTGCGGGCGCAGCTCGTTCATCTTGTTCGCGTAGCGGCTCGGCTGGACGCCGCCCGACTCGCCGGCGAGGACCGTCTGCGCGTCCTCGTACTCCTCGTGGGTCACGACGTAGAGGGCGTGGACGGCGGYGACATGGCTGGGATGGATGACGGTCTTGCCGATCAGGCCGTTCGCCCTGTCCAGCACGACCTCCTTGATCAACCGGTCGAGGTCGGCGGAGACGAGGTCCTGGCGCAGCGCGGGGCCCTGGACGTCCGGGTCCGCGAGGTCCGCCGTGGCGAACGGGGTGACCCGCAGCGTGCTGAGGAACAGCCGCTCGGGCTGGGCGAAGTACTCCCAGACCGGCCCCGTGACGACATGGTCACCGCCGCGGCCGCAGACGTTGACGATGTCGGCGATGCAGTCGCGCACCACGGCGATGTCGTAGATGGTCAGGTCGCGGTCGCGGCGCAGCCCGTAGAGCCCGGAGAGGTCCGTGGCGCCGAGGCGCACCGCCAGCACATGGTCGGCGTGCTTGTCGAGCAGGCGGCGCACGCCGAGCAGCGTCTCCAGCCGGGTCTCCCGGTAGATGACCTCCGGGCTCTCCAGCACGGGCATGGCCCACAGGGGACGGCCGATCGTGTCGCTGGCCCGCAGCACCGCCTCCAGCGCCGGTTCGCCGCTGTCCTCGACGA
Source organism: Pseudofrankia asymbiotica (assembly GCF_001983105.1). Classification (GTDB taxonomy): domain Bacteria; phylum Actinomycetota; class Actinomycetes; order Frankiales; family Frankiaceae; genus Pseudofrankia; species Pseudofrankia asymbiotica. Next base: position 3,607 of record NZ_MOMC01000042.1, read on the forward strand.
ACTTCGGCAGCACGAAGCCGGTCAGCACGTCCGCCGCCGGGGCCGAGAGCCCGGCGATGAGGGCGGGGATCTGCTCGGCCGCGCGCACCCGCACGAACAGCATGCCGGGATGGTCACCGACGCGGGGCGGCTCGTCGCCCAGCTGGTTGAGGGCGCGCATCACGTTCGCCTGCGCCGCCGCCACCTCGTGGTCGGCGATCGCGTCCTCGAGGCAGAGCACCATCGACGCGACACCAGCGGCTGACTGGCGGCGCACGTCGTCCGCGAGCCGCGGCCGGGTTCCCGGCGCGTACAGCGTGGCGCCGAGTGCCGTCGCGACCATCCGCCGGTCGTCGTCGCGGGTGATCTCGACGGGCGGCAGGTGGAACAACGCGTCACTGGCCGCCGAGTCGAGGAAGGCGAAGTGTCGCACCGCAGCGGCTCCTTCTAGCTCGACGGGCCTCGCCACTGGGCGCGCGGCTCGGCGTGTTCCCGCCGGGATGCGCTCGCGCGCCGCCGGACCTGCGAGAACGTCCGACGCGTCGGAACGTACCTTCCAGAAGGGGTGGAACGCTGGGAAACGTCCTACTGATGTCTTTCAGACATTTGTCCGTAATGCCGCCGTTCCGTACCAAGCCGGCGCAGCCGATCACGGATCCGATCGGCATCCGCCCGGTCGCCATCCGCGACAACGCGACGATCACCGGATGACTACTCTCCGCGACGCCGCGACGTCGCCATACCCCTGGGAGCCGGTCCGCCGCGGGGCGGACCGGCTCGCAGGGTGGCGCGACCGCTAGACCCCGGCGTCCCAGAGCTTCTTGTACTCGGCGGACGAGTTCGGGTTCACCCCGCCGTTCAGGATCGTGGAACAGACGTTGTTCGGCATCGGGTCGTCGTAGTACGACTCGTAGCCCATGACGTCCTTGTTGGCGACGAACGCCTCCCACATCTTCTTGATGTAGAGCGGGTTGTCGCCGCCGGGGTCGCCGGAGCAGGACGTGACGCCCCACTCACCGACGGAGAGCTTCTTGCCGTGCTCCCGGGCGAACCCGGCCGCGTAGCAGAGCCCGTTCGGGTCGTTGCACTGCCGGTCGAACGTCGCCTCGTCGGGCGACGGCGGGAACATGTCGTACGGGTCGATCCCGATGTAGTCGACGTACTCGTCGCCGGGGTAGGCGGGCCAGGGCGTGCCCCCGTCCGGGACCGGCGAGCCGTGGGCGTTGAACGTCCAGTCGATCTTGACGTCCGGGTCGGTGGACCGGATCGCGCTCGCGACGTTCTGGAAGCACTTCACCCAGTTCGTCGGGTCGGGGTCGACGTGCCAGTACATGAACCAGCCGTTGAACTCCCAGCCGATCCGCACGATCGTGTCGGCGCGGTTCTTGCTCACCAGGAAGGCGCCGAACCGCTTCCACTGGTCGTTGTAGGCACCGGTCGCGCACTCGGCGTTGTTGCCGACGCCCTCCGGGTACAGCGGCTGGCTGATCACCAGCTTGCCGGGGAAGCTGGCGAAGTCGTTCACCGGCCAGTTCGGCTCGACGATCGGGTCCCAGCCCTGCTCACGGACCGTGAACACGTGGGCGAGGTCGACCTGCCGGCCTCGCCACGTGCCGAAGTCCAGGTAGGGCTGCAGCTCGTTCGCCGGATGGACACCCGACATCCAGGGAAGCCCGGACAGCTTGCCGGCGGTGTCCAGCTTGCTCGTCGTCTCGGGCGCGCCCGCGGGCAGGCTCGGCGTGATCGTCGGCGTCGGCGCCGGCGTTGGGGTGCCCACGGTCAGCTCACCGGAGGCCGTCCGCGTGCCCTGACTGGCGGTCACCGACACTTTTCCGGCGAAGCCGGCCGGCACCTGGAAGCCGAGCAGCACCCGGCCGTCGCCCCCGGCCTTCATGGAGGCCGAGCCGCCAAGCTGCTCGGTGGTCGCCTCGATCTTCACGTTCTGGCCGGGAAGGAAGCCGCGGCCGCCGACGAGCACGACGTCGCCGTCGAACAGCACGATCGCCAGGGTCGGCACGGCGGCCACCCCGCTGGTCTGCCCGCTCTGGTCGAGTGGTGCCGCGGCGGACGGGGAGGCGGCCGGCGGCGTGGTCGCCGGTGGGGTGGTGGTGGCCGAAGCGGCCGTCACGCCGGGCACCGTGAGTGTCAGCAGCGCGACGGCGAAGACGCTCGCCAGCGCGGCGAGCTCACGTCGGCGGAAGCGGCGCCGGTGGGAACGGCGCCAGGTGTGTCCGCCCGCCGCTACGGCGGGCATGGAATCGACGGCTCGCTGAACCGGACGGCTCGCCGGAGGGGACAGGCGACCGTTGTCTGCCAAGGCCATGCGAACGCGCTGCCTTTCGGTCGTGGCGGGCGAGGCGGCGACCGCGTGGCGCCGACTCGTCCTTCCGCCGTGGGTGTGGAGCACCCGGAGGTGTCGGCGCACGTCACGGGCAGCGGCGCGTGGCCCCGTCCCCTCCGGAGCGGCCGTAACGGCCCTCCCAAACGGCGCCCGCCACCGTGGCCCTGGACGACGTGCCGAATACCGGCGCACCCTCGGATACACGGCAATACTTGATCACAAGCATGGTAATCGCCACGCCCATGCGAGCGGCAGCGGCCATGGGAAAACACTTCCGGACATTTCGGGATGCCTGTCCGCATGTGCGCCGCGATTCCGGCAAAAGCTCGCCAACCGCCCCCGAAAATCAACCGGGAAGCTACGTCAGATCAACCATGGATCAACCATGTGGGCCACGTCAGTGCCCCGCCCTCGACCGGCCCTGGCCGCGTGCACCCCTCACGGCCCGCTCCCGCCCAGCCCAGCCCGTCTAACGGATCACGAGTGCGTCGTCCGGCGGGTGCTCGACCGTGACCGGGTCGTCCGCGCCGTCAGCCACGGGCAGCACCCTGATCCCCCAGGGCAGCAGGGCGCCGTCGAGACGGACCTCCATGGTCCGGGTGACGCGCTGCGCGGACGGCGCGAGCCGGGCGAGCGCCTGTCCCTGCGCGAGCTCCGCCGGCGGCAGCGTCCCGGGGCGGGCGACGAGCACCAGCTCGGGCACCGTGCCCCCGCTGCGGACCCTCACCCGCAGGACTCGCCGCCGCCAGCCGGCGCGGGTGACCGAGTAGGCCGCCCAGGGCTCCCCCGAGCCACCCTCCGCCGGCTCGTCGGCCGGGTCGTCGTCCGCGTCCTCGTCTGACGCCCCGGTCATTCCGGCGCCGTCGTCGAACCTGTCGTCGGGATGGCCCGTCGGCGATGGGCCGGTGTCAGGCCCGGTGAGGTCCTCCGGTGGCGACAGGGTCAGCTGGTCCTGGTACCCGGCGTGCTCCGGCATCCCGGCACCGTCACCGAACTGGCCGTCCGGACCGGCCGCGGCGAACAGGCCACCCTGCATCGCCGGCAGCGTCCAGCCAGGCCGCGGGGCGGACGCCGGGCCATTCGCGGGCGCGGGCCAGGCAGGCGCGCCGAGCGCCGGAAGGTGCCCATCCCAGCCAGCCGCGCCGCCCGTCGGAGTGGCGGGGATCCACGGCGGCAGGGCGGCCAGTCCCGCCAGGCCCTGAGGCGGTGCCGCCGGGCCCGCCCAGCCTCCCTGGCCCGGCCACGCGCCCGCGTCGGACCCGGGCGACGACGGCCCTGGCTGGTGCGACGGAACGGGTGGAGCGGACGGCATGGGCGCGGGAGGCGGCTCCTGGCCGGGCTGGACGAGCTGGCCGGGCTGGACGGGCGCTTCCGGCCGGGGCACGACAGGCAGTCCGGAGCCCGACGTCGGCGGGTTCACCATCGGCGGCAACGGCCCGGTGGGTGCGGCCTGACCTCGCGGCCCTGGCGGTACCCCGGGCCCGGCCGCCGGAGCGGGAGGCGGACCGGGGACCGGCGCCGAGGCCTGCCCCTGGCCCAGGGACGGCATGGGCGGCGGCGCTCCGGGCGCCGTGGCGCCTGGCGTCCCCGTCGGCGGCATCCCGGCAGGCGGCGGTACGAGCGGAACCGCCGGGGGCGGCGCCTGCGGCATCACGGCGGGAGACGGCGGCGGCGCGGCGCCCGAGGAGGACACCGGCGCCCCGGCGGGCACGGGCGCACCGCCCAGAGCGGCCGGCGGCCGGGCGGCGACCGGTGCCGTCGCGGGCGGCGGCATCGCGCCGGGCGGCGGCATCGCACCGGATGGCCACGCATGGCCACGCGCCGGTGCCATGGGCATCGCCGACGTCGCCGACGGGAGCAGCAGCGCGGCGCTGGCGGGGGACGGCACCGGCATGGCCCCGGTGGGAGCAGGCAACGCTCCGGTCGTGGAGGCGGGCGGCAGTGGCGTGAGGTAGGACGCCTCCTGCGCGGCCGGAGCTCCCGGTACGGCCATCGGGCCCGTGCCGATCCCGCCGGCCGGAAGTGGCACGGCGGGCGCCCGGGCGAGCAGCTCGGCGCCGGCGGACGCGGCACGCGGCTGGCCGTTCACCCGGAACACCGGGAAGCAGGACACGTAGTACGGCCAGCCATCGCGCGGCGCGGCGAGCCGCCAGCCTCCACCGCGCAGGGCGAGACCCGCGATGGTCACCGTCGCGGCCGAGGCCACGGGATCGTCCGGGCCGGTCGGCATCCGGTCGCGCCGCCAGAGCACCCTGGCCTCGGTGAGCCCAGGCGCGAGACGGAAGAACAGCACCAGTTCGTCGCCCCGGTCCTCGACGCGCAGCTCCGTCACCCCGCCGGGGGCCACATGCTGGACCGGCCGGCCGACGACACCCCTGCCGCCGAGAACGCTGACCGGGGTGTAGATCACCGGACCGACCGCGGCCGAGTCCAGCAGCCGGCCGCGCCGGCTCGCGCCGACGAGGCGGGCCGGACCCGTGGCGGCGCCCAGCGGCAGGTCGGCGTTCTCCGGCCCGAACGGCCCTGCCGGGGGGGATGGCTGGGTGGGGTACCGGCCGGTGGTCGGCGTGGCCGTGTCCGGCAACACGCCCGACGTGGCGTAGATCCGCACGTCCGAACCGGGAAGCGCCGTCCAGCGCAGCATGGTCTCGCCACCCGCGAACGCGACGGACAGGTCGAGGACCGGCCGCGGCCGCAGCGCCACCGCGACCGAGGTCTCCACACCCGGCGTACGGGCCGGCGAGCCGCCTCCCTCGACGTACTCCACCGACAACCGATAACGGTAGGTGACGCCTGGTTGCACGTCCGGATCGGTCAGCACCCCGCCGCTGACCCGGGTGTGCCGGACCGACCGGTCCACGTCCCGGGGCTCCCCGTCGCCGACCGCGAGCCCCGCGGTGGGCGGTCCGGCGCCCCCGTCGTCCAGCGCCTCCATCGGGTCGAGCTGCTCGACCGCCTCGACCGCCCGCTCGACGGTCACCAGCTGGACCGGGCCCTCCAGACGCCAGGTCAGCCGGACGCCGTCCGTGGTCTGCTGGGCCCGGAGCCCCTCGACGTCCCGGCTGAGGACCAGCGGCGCGGTCCGCGCGACCGGCGAGTGGCGGCTGCCGGAGACCGCCGTCACCTCGTAGTACACCGGCGTCCACGCGGGCGCGCCGGCATCGGTCAGCTCCATCGCCGTGGTGGTGCCCAGGGCGAAGCGGGCCGGCGGGGCGCCGAGCGTCCCGGCGACCACCCGGTCCACCCGGAACGACAGCGGCGTCGCGGTGTCGGCGGCCCGCCAGCGCAGCAGGACCGCCCCGGCGGCGCCCGAGGAGGCACCCCCGGCCGGCATCGCGGCCAGGTCGACCGGCGGCGCGAGCGGGAGCGCGGCCAGTGCCGCGAGGGCCTCCGGGCTGTCGGAGGCGCTGGCCAGCACGGCGACGAGCGCGGCCTCCCGCGCCGCCGGCGGCAACGCGAGCGCCGCGTCCACCCGTCGCCGGATCATCGCCTGGGCCATGGTCAGCTCTTCGAGGACCTCGGCGGCGCCTCGGCCGTCCGGGCCGGGCACGTCGGCCGCCTGCGCGACCAGCCAGCGCGCCTGCTCCAGCGCGGCCTCGGCCCGGCCCGCGGCACGGTCATCCGCGAGCGCCCGCCATCCCGCGTCGGCGGCGGCGAGCGCGGCGGCCACGCGCGCGGCGAGCTCGTCGCCGGCTGCGACGGCGGGGGCACCCACGGCGGCGAGCGCCGGCCGTGCCCGGCCGACCAGCTCGACCGCCTCGGCCGGCCGGCCGTCGTCGAGCGCGCGGCGGATGGCGGTGAGCGCCTCCGTCGCGTCCCTGGACTGGCGCAGGCTCTGCCCGCACTGCCGGCAGACGACGGCCGCCGCCTCGGTGAGTCGCCCGCAGGTGGGGCAGACGACGTAGAGATCCGTGTCGCAGTACCGGCAGACCCGGACCTCGCCGACCGGCTCCGGACGCCCGCAGCCGGGGCAGACGACGAAGTCGACCGTCGCGCCGGTGCTCACCGGGACGCCCAGGTCGCGGGCCAGGCCCAGCACGACGGATCTGACCTGGGCCGCCGACAGGCCACGGCCGGCGCCCAGCGTCCGGCGCATCAGGCCCTCGAAGGCGACCGCGGTGATCTCGCCGTCGAGCAGGACGTGCTCCTCCACCGCGGCGCGCAGCTCGTCGGCCGCGTCGGCGAGCAGGCCCGCGGTGTAGGCGGCCGGGTCGCCCTCCAGCAGGCGGGTGCGGACCAGCGCGAGGAGGTCCGCGGTGACCGTCTTCTCCCGGTCGTGCGGCCGGCGGGCGTTCACCGCCGCGACAGCCTCGTAGGCGGCCACGAGCCGCGCGGGCGGCCCGTCAGGCGACACCCCGAGGAAGGCCCACAGCGAGGCGGTCGAGGTGTGGTCGCCGCGGCGCAGCGCCCGCAGCTCGTCGAGCCGTTCCCGGATCTGGCCGCGCGCGTCGGCGGGCAGCGGCGCGACGCCCACCCCGGCGGCGTCGTCGATGAGCCGTTCCCTGGCGAGCCGCGCGTCGAAGCGCTCGCCGACCACCCCGGCCTGGGCGGCGAGGCGGCGCAGGCCCTCGACCCGGGAGATCGGGATGCCGCCGAACCGCTCGCGGACAGTGGCCAGGTAGCCGTCGACCTTGGCGAGCCGCTCGGTGTCGCCGTCCCGGCGAGCCTCGATGACGCGCTGGCGGGTCCGCTCCCGCGCCTCGGCGTCGCGCAGCGGCGCCTCCCACTCCGCCCGCCGGCGGACGAGCTCCGCGGCGAGCGTCGCGTACTTCGCCGAGCTGCGCTCCCGCTGCAGGAACGCGAGCACCCGAGCGAGCCTCGCCTGTACCTCGGCGTCGGTGTCGCCGCCCTCGGGATCGAGGTCGGCGACGAAGAACGGGTCGTCGAGCCGCAGCGGAGAGCGCGCGCGCAGCACCGCCAGCACCCGCTGGCGGTAACCGCTGCCATCAAACGCCGCGCTCACGCCTCACCTCATGTAACGCTGTGCCGAGCGAGCGGGCGCCAGCCGCCCCGTACATCCACCACCATCAGAACCGGACGGGCAGCCGCCCGACTGCCGGGCCTCGCGATCGCGCCGCCACCGTCAACCGGGCGACGTCACTCGACGGCACCAGACCGACGCCCCGGCGGCCGCTTCCATACGTCACCCAGGTTACGGACCGCCCAGACCGGCGATGCAACGGGTTTCTCCGTTTCTGGTTCGCTCTGTTTCTGGTTCGCTCCGTCCGGGCGCGGCGCTCCGCGGCCGTCCTCGCCTGGCGGCTCGGACGACCACTCCACGCCGCGTCCTCCTGCGCTCACGGGCGCTCCGGCGACCTCGCCGCGGCCCAACCCCGATCGCTTCGCTCCGGGGCCGGGCCTACGCGAGGCGCGCCTCCGCGCCCAGCACGGTCACCTTGCGCTGGAGCGTTCCGGAACCCGGCTGAGGGCCGGTGTTCGGGGACACCTCGCTGCGCTCGTGCCGGGGGTCACGGCCGGCCAGCGGCCGGACCCGGACTGGTGACGTCGCAGCGCAACGCCACCGGGCTGGCCCGAAGGCGCACCTCGCGGAGGCCCGGCCATGGAGCGCAGCGACCATGGCCGGGCCGCAGCGAGGTCGCCGAAGGGCACGTGAGCGCAGGAGGACACGGCGCGGAGGTCCCTTGGGAGCGAAGCGAGTAAGGGGCCGTAGCGCCGTGCCCGCACGGAGCGAACCAGAGATACAGCTACTCGCGGCGCTCGATGAGCTTGCCGACCTTCTCGGCCTCGGCGGTGCGCAGCGCCTCGCTGCCCACGCCGGCGGTGACCCGCAGCACCAGCGGCTCCGGGGTGCCCGGATGCGTCGCGCGTACCTCGATCGTCTGGTCGCGGCCCATCACGAAGCTCACCTCGACGGGCGTGCCCCTGGGATGGCCGGACGGGATGCCGCGCAGCGCGTCGGCGACKATGACCTTGTTGTCCTCGATGACGGGCGACGCGACCGCGGTGCCCTGCTCGAAGACCCGGATGTCGACCTCGGTCTGGTCGTCGGTGACGGTGTAGAAGGTCCTGGTCACCGAGATCGGCAACGGGTCGTTCTGGTGAGCGAGGAAGGCCGCCACCGGCCGGCCCCGGTCCTCGGCGAAGATCCCGAAGCCGCGCGACGTGACGTTGGTGACGGTGGTGCGCACGAGGCCGGCGACCGCCGCCGCCGGCAGGCCCACCTCTCCCGCCCGCTCGGCCGCCGCCGCCGCGATGTCCGCGTCCGAGGCAGCGGTGAGATCGTCGTCGGCCCCGATCCGCCCGGCCTTGACCAGGTCGTCGTGGACGGCGCGCTCCAGCGCCTTCTTCTGGCCGTAGACCGCCGCGCCCTTGGCGACGGCGAGATCCGGGTCGACCAGCTTGCAGACCAGGCCGAACTCCTCCGCGAGCCGCCGGGCGACCGCCGGCGACTTGCTCATGCCACCCACGAGCAGGCAGGTGTCGATCTTCTCGACACCCTTCTCCCTCGCCCGGCCCAGCACCGAGCCGGTGAGCTCGATGGTGCGGTCGAGCAGCGGCTTGGTGAGCTCCTCGAAGGCCGCCCTGGTCACCTGCACGCTGGTGCGCCGGCCGCCGTGCACCACGAGGACGTCGACGCTCTCCCGGCCCGACAGCGCGAGCTTCGTGTCCTCGGCGGACGTGAGCAGCTCCTGCTCGTCGTAGACGTCGTCGAGCGGGTCGCCGGCGTCGGGCTGCGCCTCGACGAACCGGCGGGCGAGGTGGCGGACCAGCTCCAGGTCCCAGTCGGCGCCGCCGAGCTCGTGGTCGCCGTCGGTGGCGACGACCGTGATGCCGCCCTCGCGCAGCCGGATCACCGTCGTGTCGAAGGTGCCGCCGCCGAGGTCGTAGACGAGGACGGTCGACTCCGCCTTGCCGTCCTGGGCGAACCCGTACGCGAACGCGGCGGCCGTGGGCTCGTTGATGATGTCGACGACGTTGAGCCCGGCGAGCTCGCCCGCGAGCTTGGTCGCCTTGCGCTCCTCGTCGCCGAAGTAGGCGGGCACGGTGATGACGACGTCGGTCACCGGGCCGCCGGTGGCCCGCTCGGCGTCCGAGACCAGCGCCTTGAGGACGAGGCTGGAGACGGCGGCCGACGTGTACTCGACGCCGTGCGCGACGAACCGCCAGTCGGACGTGCCCATGTGCCGCTTGACCAGGCTCGCCACGTCGTCCGGCCGGATGCGCAGCTGCCGCTTGGCCTGGGTGCCGACGACGAACGAGACCTGACTGTCGGCACCCTCGTCGAACAGCACCACCGACGGGGTGGTCGGCTGCGACTCGATGTTGCGGATCACGTCAGGCCGGCCGTACTCGTCCAGCCGCGCGATACACGAGTACGTCGTACCCAGGTCGATCCCGAAGACCTTGGCGCCCCGGGCGCCGTCACCCTCCGCCACGCCGCACCGTCCCTTCCGACGCCCCGCGCCCGTTACGGTCGCCGGCTCGCCTTGTCTATCCCTTTGTACCCAGCACGTCCCGGCCGACTGTCACCAACCCACCCGGCCAGCTCTGCCCCAAGTTCTACCGGTGGCGGTAGACCTCGGCCTCGGCGGGGCGCAGCACGGTCGAGGTGCCGCGGACGAAGCCAGGCCGGACGCCGCGGGCGATCGTGCGGTCGCGCGCCGGCTCGTCGGTCCCGATGCCGCGCAGCGCGAGGTGGCGCGTCGGATCGAACGGGCTGCCGGGCACGGCGATGTAGGGCCGCACGTCGGCGGTGATGTCGAGTACCTGCAGAAGCTGCTTGCGCAGGATCCCGGCGACGCTCTGCGGATCGTCCGCGCCGAGGCTGGACATCTGGTCGTGCAGCCTGATCAGGCCGCGCAGCAGCGGGGTCATCGCCTCGGTCAGCTCGCCCTGGCGCAGCCGGGTGTTCTCCTCGTGCAGCCGGTCAACCATCTCGACGTCGTGCCGGCGCAGCCGCGCGAGCTCGTCGACCCGGCGGGCGAGCACGCCCAGCTGCTCGACCAGGTCACCGGCGGCGCCACCCGGCGGCGTCGGCGGGCCCACGGCGAGCCCACCCGGCATCCCGCCGGCCACACGCTCGCCGCCAGGGGGCGTGAGGGGCCGCTGGGCGGGCGCGCCCCAGTCCGGGCCGCCGTTCGTCGGTTCGTCGACCGGGTCGTAGCTGTCGTAAGGGCCGCCCTCGAACGACGGCCGGCCGTCGATGGCCCCACCGGACCTGCCCGACATGCCTCGCGGGTTCGAGATCGGGGAGATGTCCACGGCGTTCCCGGCCGTGGGCTTGCCGCGTGCCCCGTCCGACGCCGACATGATCGGCAGCGTCGTCGGGGCACCGGGGCTCCCCATTCCGGGGAGCCCCGCCGCGTCGCCGTCGTCGTCCGGGCCGGCGCCCTGGCTCTGTCCGGACGGCCCGAGAGGGTCCAGCCCGGGAAACCAGCGGCCGGACCGCTCTCGACGGCGACGGGAGTGCGGCTCGGTCACTTCCGGCCCGGCGTCCAGTTCAGGCCCCAGTTGTACAGGGCGTCGAGCTGGCGATGGCCGCCGACGTACTTGACCTCCCGGCTGACCGTGAAGTCGCCGGCGCCGTTGTTCGTGAGCAGCGCGATCGCGCACATCCGGGAGCCGCCCGCCTTCTCGTCGAGACGGACCTCGATCGGCGCGCCCTGCGCCGGGGTCAGCGTCACGACCGCGTCGGCCTGGTCGAAGGACGCGACGCCCTCGTAGATGAAGGCGAAGATCAGGACCCGGCGGATGTTGGCCGCCTGCGCCAGGTTCACGTAGAGGTTCTCACCGCCGACCGCCGACCCCGTCCGGTCGTCGGCGTCCAGCACGACGAAGGGCGGCGCGTCGAACGACCCGAAGCTGTTGCCCAGGGCCTGCACCACGCCGGACTGGCCGTTGGCCAGCTCGAACATGGCGGCGAGGTCGAGGTCGATCCCGCCGTTCGCGCCGAGCACGCGCTTGAGGAAGCCGCCCTTCTGCGGGGCGGAGCCCGTGTTCCAGTTGAGGTTGACGTGCAGCCGCCCGCCGCCGCCCTGCTTGGAGAGCGACACGGAGGGGGCGGACTTGGTGAGGGTGACCTTGCTCAGGGACACGCCGGGCGCCGCGCCAGGCGTGTCGCTCGGACGCTTCGAGTAGTCAATTGCCATGTCCGCTCCTTTGCGGTGTCGTCCGCGGCGGCCCGTCAGATCGGGGAGTCCGGGGCGGCCCGGGGGCAGACCTCCCGGCCGTCACCGGCCCGACGACCCGCCAACCATTCTGCACAGCGGTAGAAGTGGTGGAGTGTGGTGGAGTATCGCCGTCACGGCCCTGCCCCGCGAGGGCTCCCACCCGGCCGCCCGCCCGGCCTGTGAACAGGCACGGGACGGATGGCCGATGGGAAGGCCGCGTCCTGCCTGACCGTTACCCGCCTTCTCGGGCGGCCGCGTGGTCAGTGCGCGGTCAGGACTTGGCGCCGACTGGTTCCGGCGCCTCCTGCTCGCCAGCCTCGTCGCCCTCGTCACGGTTCGCGTTGCGGTGTCGCATCGACGACAGCAGAGCGACACCGATGAAGGCGACACCGATCAGCCCGGTGACGATCTCGGGAACCTCGGTCTCGATCGACACGGCGAGAATGACGGCGAGCGCGCCGATCGCGTAGTGAGCACCGTGCTCCAGGAACACGTACTCCGACAGCGTTCCCTGCCGCACCAGGTAGACGGTGAGCGACCGGATGTACATCGCGCCGATGCCCAGGCCGGCGGCGATGATGAAGATGTTCTGCGAGATGGCGAACGCGCCGACGACGCCGTCGAACGAGAACGACGCGTCCAGGACCTCGAGGTAGAGGAAGAGGAAGAAGGCCGCCTTCCCCGTCGCCACGACCACGCCGCCACCCTTGGCACCGGTGGCCGCGACGGCACCCGGCTCCGCCGCGGTGTCGTCGTCGTCCTCGTCGGCGCCGATCCCCTGCGCCTCGAAGAACTCACCCAGACCGCGCACGGCCAGATAGGTCGCGAGGCCCGCGAGCCCGGAGACGAGGACCTGCTCGGTGTGGTCGTCGGAGAAGGCCTCACCGACGACGAGCAGCGCGACCAGCCCAAGCACCACCGGAATGACGTCGAGCTGGCCGGCCCTGCGCAGCGGCTCCTCGATCCAGCGCAGCCACTGGACCTCACGCTCGGAGTCGAACATGAAGTCCAGGAAGATCATGAAGAGGAAGATGCCACCGAATGCCGCGATCGCGGGGTGGGCGTTGTGCAGATGGCCGGCATAGGTGAACCCGTCGCTCACCTTGTCCGAGTTGACCGCCAGGTCGATGACCTGTACCGGGCCCAGGTGGGCGGTGAGCGCGACCACGACGATCGGGAAGATCAACCGCATCCCGAAGACGGCGATGAGCACACCCACGGTGAGGAACAGCCGCTGCCAGACTGGGCTCATCCGGCCCAGGATGGTCGCGTTGATCACCGCGTTGTCGAACGACAGGCTGATCTCCAGGACCGCCAGGATCGCCACGATCGCGGCGGCGTGCCAGCCACCGAGCACGCCAGCGCCCGCGACAACCACAGCGGTTATCGCGAAGGACCAGCCAAAGATCCGCAAGATGTGCACCAGTACCAGCACCTCCGCGGACCGGTCGAGGAATGTGACCGGCGGGCGCCCTGGCACTACGGCTCCGGTCCGCCGGAGTCCGCCGCACCGCCGTCACTGGCGCCGCCGTCTGTCGCGCCGGCCCGAGCGCCCGGCCGTCCGTCCGGGCTCGGCGGCGCCGAGTGGCTCCGGCGATCTGGTCACCGGCCGAACGACCTTCGACACGCTCGTGGTACTTGCGCGGCTCTCGGCATCGTAGCCAGCACCCCATGGACAAAGCTGACAAGCGGGCGACACGTCGCCAACAATCACCGTCCCGACCGGGATGGCCACTCTCGCAGCGGCGGCTCCACCGCGCGCCGCGGCACGCCTCGACGCGGGCACCGCCTCCAGGAATCCGCGTGTCAGCGGATCACTGGAGGCAGCACCCAAGGCCTGTCACGCGGCCGGACTGACCCTCTCGGCCGGCCACCGGGCTCCCGTCTCCGCCGATCGGCGGAGACGTCGGCCGCGGAGGATTCCAGACGTTGGACCTCTTGGACGTTGACGCCCTAGACGTTGACGCCGTAGTCCTGCGCGATGCCGCGCAGACCGGTCGCGTAGCCCTGGCCGACCGCACGGAACTTCCAGTCGCTCCCGTGCCGGTAGACCTCACCGAAGATCATGGCGGTCTCGGTCGACGCGTCCTCGGACAGGTCGTAGCGAGCGATCTCGGCGCCACCCATGTCGTTGACGATCCGGATGAAGGCGTTGCGCACCTGGCCGAAGCTCTGCTGACGCGCCTCGGCGTCATAGATCGACACCGGGAAGACGATCTTGTCGATCTCCGCCGGCAGGCTGCCGAGGTTGATCTTCACCTGCTCGTCGTCACCCTCGCCCTCACCGGTGAGGTTGTCGCCCTGGTGCTCGATCGCGCCGTCCKGGCTCTTCAGGTTGTTGAAGAAGATGAAGTACTGGTCGGAGAGCACCCGGCCGTCGGCGCGGCAGGCGATCGCGCTCGCGTCCAGGTCGAAGTCGCTCCCGGTCGTCGTCCGAGCGTCCCAGCCGAGGCCGACGATCATACTCGTGAGACCGGGTGCCTCCTTCGACAACGAGACGTTGCCACCCTTGCTGAGGCTGACTCCCACTGTGTTCCTCCCGCTGTCCGTGCGAACGGGGCTTCGGCGCCCCGAGCACCCTCGCCCCGGCTCGCTGCCAGTGTGATCGGCAGCCTATGCCCATAGGTGGGCAGACCGGACGCTCACCCGCCTGGGCGGCATCCGCCGGGACTTCTACGAGCCATACGAATGATGACGGCCCAGAAGTTCCCAACGCGGCCGGCGCGCCGATCCTTATTACCAGGGGCGCGTTCCTGGTCCGCCGTGTTGCCGGTTCGCTCCGCCCTCGCATCGCTCCCGGCCGCCATGGTCGAACCAGAGTTGGCCAGGAAGGTTGTTGCCGGTTCGCTCCGAAACAAGCCCCGGGGCGGGGCGGAAGGTCGCTGCCGGTTCGCTCCGTCCGGGCGGCGCGCTCCGGCCCCTTCACTCCCGGCCGAAGCGGTGGGCGGAGGTCGGACGGGGCCGGGCGGGAAGGTTGACATGGTTCGCTCCGTCCGGGCGGCGCGCTCCGGCCCCTTACTCGCTTCGCTCCCAAGGGACCTCCGCGCGCCGTCCTCCTACGCTCACGTGCGCTACGGCGACCTGCGCTGCGGCCCAACCACGTCGCTTCGCTCGTGGCCGGGCCTCCGCGCAGGCGCGCCTTCGCGCCAGCGCGGTTGCTTTGCGCTTGAACGTCGCCATCCAAGGCCGGGCCCGATCCGGGCCCGATCCGGAGCAGATCCTGGCGGAAGCCACTGATCAGGTGGGAACCACCCACGAGCGAAACGACGTGGGCCACGGGTGACGCGGCTGCGGGCTGGCGACGTTCAGCGGCACGCAACCGCGCTGGGCGCGAAGGCGCGCCTCGCGGAGGCCCAGCCCCGGAGCGAAGCGAACGGGGTTGGGCCGCAGCGAGGTCGCCGCAGCGCCCGTGAGCGCAGGAGGCGGACCTGCCAGATCGACTCCGCAAGCTCCGTCGATCCGGCAGGAACCCCGCGGCCCGGAGGTAGCCCGCGAGCCGCCAGGCGAGCGGGCTGCCGGAGGGCCGTGCCCGGACGGAGCGAACCAGCAACAACCTTCCCGACCAACCCCGGGCCGACCCCAGCCCCAACCCGAGGCTTGTCCGGCAGCGAACCGGCAGCGACCTTCCGCTCAGGCCCGAGACGCGTCCGCAGCGAACCAGCGGCAACCTTCCACCCCGGCCCGAAGGTGCTACTGGCATGTGTCAGCCGGGTTGGATCGGGGCTTGGGCTGACCGCCGCGAGGTGGCGGGGGTGGGAACTACCCGGCTGGGTGCCCGTCACGGCGGGGCGCTGCGCACATCTGGTGGCAGATACGTGGTTTCGTCGACCCAACCTGGGAACATCGACCACGGGCCGACCGACCCCACGGTGCGAACGCACCCTGGGTACGCCCTCCCGGCCCACCACATTGGGGCATCCGGTGGTCTCACCGAGTTCACGTTGGGGTGTCGTCATTTGCCATCTGGGAGGCGGATCATTGGGGCGTGGTTCGCCTGGATAAGGTCGATGTGATGATCGGACGTTCAGTAGGCCGGGTCGTCATCTCCGACGTCACCCCGGCCGTCTCATGTGGCCGTTGGCCCTCGCGCGCGGTGATCGGCGAAACCATCACCGTGGGCGCTACCGTGTTTCGGGAAGGTCACGACCTCATCGGGGTGAACGCGGTGCTGTCAGGCCCAGACGGGCTTGGCTCGCCGTTCACCCGGATGCGGCTGGTCGCGGCCGGAACCGATCGTTATGAAGCCGATCTCACAGTAACCGCGCAGGGCCTGTGGGGCTTCCGGATCGAGGCGTGGTCGGATCCACTCGCGACCTGGGTGCACGGCATAGAGCTGAAGGTGGGCGCGGGTCAGACCACCGACGAGCTCGCCGTCGACTTCGAGGACGGCGCGCGGCTGCTGTTGCGCGCGCTGCCCGGGGTGCCCGAGAGCGAGCGGGCGGCGGTGGCGCGTGCCGCCGCCGCGCTGCGCGACGACTCCGTCGACGACCCCTTCGCTCGTATCGACCCTGCCTGCGCCCCGGAGCTCACCGAGCTGCTGGCCCGCTATCCCATGCGGGAGCTGGTGACCCGGTCTCCCCTGCAGCGGGTCTGGGTCGACCGTGAGCGCGCGCTCTACGGGAGCTGGTACGAGCTCTTCCCCCGGTCCGAGGGCGCGTCCCTGGACCCGCCCCGCTCGGGCACCTTCCTGACCGCGGCGGAGCGGCTGCCCGCGATCGCCGAGCTGGGCTTCGACGTCGTCTACCTGCCGCCGATCCACCCGATCGGCGAGGTGAACCGCAAGGGCCCGAACAACACCCTCGTCCCCGGTCCCGACGACCCGGGCTCGCCCTGGGCGATCGGCAGCGAGCACGGCGGCCATGACGCCGTGCACCCCGACCTCGGAACGCTCGAGGACTTCGACGAGTTCGTCGCGCGGGCTCACTCCCTGGGCATGGAGGTCGCGCTCGACCTGGCACTCCAGTGCGCTCCCGACCACCCGTGGGCCAAGCGGCACCCGGAATGGTTCACGGTTCGCTCCGACGGTTCGATCGCATACGCGGAGAACCCGCCGAAGAAGTACCAGGACATATATCCGCTGAACTTCGACACGGACCCCGAGGGCATCTACCGGGAGGTCCTGCGGGTGGTTCGCCACTGGACGGCGCACGGCGTGCGCATATTCCGGGTGGACAACCCGCACACGAAGCCGGTGGAGTTCTGGGAGTGGCTTATCCGCGAGGTGAAGGCGACGGAGCCGGACGTGCTCTTCCTCGCGGAGGCCTTCACCCGGCCGGCGATGATGCACACGCTGGCGAAGGTGGGATTCACGCAGTCGTACACCTATTTCACGTGGCGTAATGCGAAGTGGGAGCTCGAGGAGTATGCCCGCGAGCTCGTCGAGGGCGCGCACTACATGCGGCCCAACTTCTTCGTGAACACCCCGGACATCCTGAGCGAGTACCTGCAGCACGGCGGCCCGGCGGCTTTCAAGATCCGCGCGGCGCTGGCGGCGACGCTCTCCCCCACCTGGGGTGTGTACGCGGGGTACGAGCTTTATGAGCGCGTGCCGGTACGCCCGGGCAGCGAGGAGTACCTCGACTCGGAGAAGTACCAGTACCGCCCGCGGGACTGGGCCGCCGCGGAACGCTCCGGGGCGTCGCTCGCGCCCTACCTGGGCAGGCTCAACGCGGTCCGGCGCGCCCATCCAGCACTGCACTGGCTGAGCAACCTGCACCTTCACCATGCGGATGGCGATGAGATCATCGCGTACTCGAAGCGGTCCGGAACCGGACCGGACGCCGACGTCGTCCTCGTCGTCGTCAACCTTGACCCGCATGCGGCCCGGGAGACAACCGTGCGACTCGACATGCCCGCCCTCGGTCTCGAGTGGTGGGACACCTTCGACGTCCGGGACGAGATCACTGGCGCCACCTACACGTGGGGCAGGGAGAACTACGTCCGGCTCGACCCGTCCGTCGAGCCAGCGCACGTGCTGACGTTGGCGCGGCGCTCGTGACTGGCGATGGGGGACCGGGAGCCGAGCCGGAGACCGGCGCCGAACCGGAGACCGGCGCCGAGCCGCTGCTCGGCGACCGGCTTTCCAGCGACCCGCTCTGGTACAAGCGGGCGGTCTTCTACGAGGTGCTGATCCGGGGCTTCGCCGACTCCAACGGCGACGGCACCGGCGACATCCGGGGGCTGATCAGCAAGCTGGACTACCTGCAGTGGCTGGGTGTCGACTGCCTGTGGCTGCTGCCGATCTACGAGTCGCCCCTGAAGGACGGCGGCTACGACATCTCCGACTACTTCCAGATCCTGCCGGAGTTCGGCGACCTGGGGGACTTCGTAGACCTCGTCGACCAGGCGCACAAGCGGGGCATCCGGATCATCGCCGACCTGGTGATGAACCACACCTCCGACCAGCACCCCTGGTTCCAGGCGTCACGCTCGGACCCGGACGGACCCTACGGCGACTTCTACGTCTGGTCGGACACGGACGACCGCTACCCGGACGCCCGGATCATCTTCGTCGACACGGAGAAGTCCAACTGGACGTGGGACCCGGTGCGCGGCCAGTACTACTGGCACCGGTTCTTCACCCACCAGCCGGACCTGAACTTCGACAACCCCGACGTCCAGGACGCCATGCTGGAGGTTCTGCGCTTCTGGCTGGACCTCGGGATCGACGGGTTCCGCCTCGACGCGGTGCCGTACCTGTACGTACGGGACGGCACCAACGRCGAGAACCTGCCGGAGACCCACGACTACCTGCGGCGGGTCCGCAAGGAGATCGACGCCAAGTACGCCGACCGGGTCATGCTCGCCGAGGCGAACCAGTGGCCGTCGGACGTCGTGCAGTACTTCGGCAACGACGACGAGTGCCACATGGCGTTCCACTTCCCGTTGATGCCGCGCATCTTCATGGCGGTGCGCCGGGAGTCGCGCTACCCGATCTCGGAGATCCTCGCGCAGACACCGGCGATCCCGCCGAACTGCCAGTGGGGCATCTTCCTGCGCAACCACGACGAGCTCACCCTTGAGATGGTGACCGACGAGGAACGCGACTACATGTACACCGAGTACGCGAAAGACCCGCGTATGAAGGCGAACATCGGCATTCGCCGCCGGCTCGCCCCGCTGCTGGACAACAGCCGCGACCAGATGGAGCTGTTCACCTCGCTGCTGCTGTCGCTGCCTGGCTCCCCGGTGATCTACTACGGCGACGAGATCGGCATGGGCGACAACATCTACCTGGGTGACCGGGACGGTGTGCGCACCCCGATGCAGTGGTCGCCGGACCGCAACGGCGGCTTCTCCACCGCCGACCCGGCACGGCTCTACCTCCCGCCGATCATGGATCCGGTCTACGGCTACCAGGGCCTGAACGTCGAGGCGGGGACGCGCCTGTCGACGTCATTCCTGTCCTGGACGAAGCGAATGATCGAGGTGCGCAAGCGGCACCAGGTCTTCGGCCTCGGCGCTTTCGAGGAACTGGCCGCGTCGAACCCGTCCGTGTTCGCGTACGTACGTACCCTCGGCGACGACCGGGTGCTGTGCGTCGCGAACCTCTCCCGGTTCGCCCAGCCGGTGGAGCTGGACCTGCGGCGATTCGAGGGAATGGTTCCGGTGGAGTTGCTCGGCCGGGTGCATTTYCCCCCGATCGGCGAGCTGCCCTACCTGCTCACGCTGCCGGGGCACGGTCACTACTGGTTCGCCCTCACGGCGGCCGGGGAATTCAACCMCTGAACGAGGGGCACGATGCACCTGTCCGCCGGGCACCACGCGTCCGATGGTTCTGGCATAGGGCTGTCGTCGTGGGAAGCGCCTGGGCCTGGTTGAGCCAGTGCCAGGTTCGCACGGCGTATGCCTACGGTCGGGCACCGTTTGCCGTCGCCGCGAAAATCAGTTGAACAAGTGCTGTCTCCCGGGCGGCGTGTCCGTTAGGTTGACAGACAGGCAGTACGCCCGTTCCGGTACGGCCCACCGTGGCCGCTGGCGAAGGCCGGCTTCATGGTGGGCCGCCGCATATGTTCGCCGAAGGCGATCCCGTCCGCCCAGGCGGCTGCCGGCCACAGACGTCAAGCTTGAGCCTCGGCCCGACCACCGAGAGCAACCGGACCAGCCGCCGAGAGGTCGCCGGTCTTGGTCGGCCTCTCGGGGGAACCACTGAACTGAACAGTGCTTACATCCGATGCACGCGGGGAGTACCTCCTTCACCGATCCGCCCACTCTGACGCCGGTTCGTTCGGGTTCGCCCAGTCAGTAAGCGGATCACGGACCCGCCGGATCGGCGTGACCGGTCAGGCGGGAGCCCGGAACCCCGGGCCCGCGGCTGCGGGGACGACGGCTCTCCGGCTGTGCGACCAGCCTGCCACTCGGTCGCCCGGCCCCTGGACCTGTGACATCGCGTAGGCCTCCGGCAGTGCGGCGAAACATGATCGCATTGCCTCCGGCCAAAGGGAGGTCGACCGTGCGAGACCACTCCGAGCTCGGGTCTCTGCTGACAGACTGGCTACCCAAACAGCGCTGGTTCGCGGGCAAGGGCCGCCCCGGCGCGCGACTGGAGATCCGGCAGGACGTCGGCGTCTCCGACCTGCTGCGCCATCTGGTCGTCGAGGTCCGCTATGACGACGGCGGGCCGGCCGACAACTACCAGGTCCCGCTGGTGATCCGGTCCGACGCGCCGCACGGGCACACCGGCTTCCTGCTGGGTGAGGCATCGAGCGGGCTGGTCTACGACGGGCTGCACGACCCGGACGGCAGCGCCGCGCTGCTCGACTTCCTCGCCGCCCAGCGCGGCCAGGACGGCCTGACCGGGTATGCCGTGACGCCGCTGGCCGAGCTGCCGGCGCACTCCGTCGGCGCCGAGCAGTCCAACACGTCGATCGTCTATGGCGAGGCGTACATCCTGAAGGTGTTCCGCCGGCTCTGGCCTGGCGTGAACCCGGACCTCGAGGTGACCAGGGCGCTGGCCGACGCGGGCAGCCCGCACGTCGCCCGCCCGCTCGCCTGGCTCGAGGGCCGCCTGTCCGGACCCGCCACCGAGACCGCGGCGACCGAGGACGACGCCGTCGCCGCCGAGGCGGCGGCCGCGGGCATCGAGACCGTCGGCGGCGCCCCGGACGGGCCGACCACGTTCGCGTTCATGCAGGAGTACCTGCGAAGCGGCACCGAGGGCTGGAAGCTCGCGCAGACGAGCGTGCGGGACCTCTACGCCGAGGGCGACCTGCACGCCGACGAGGTGGGCGGTGACTTCGCCGGCGAGTCCGAACGGCTCGGCCAGGCCACGGCGGAGGTACACACCCTGCTCGCCCGCTGCTTCCCCACCGTCCCCGTCGAGCGCGCGACGCTGCGCGCGACGGCCAGCCAGCTGCATTCCCGGCTCGACGTGGCGCTGGCCGGCGTTCCGCGGCTCGCCCCCTACGAGGCCGGCACCCGCGCCGCCTTCGAGGCGCTGGCGATCGAGGCCTCGGCGCCGCCGTTCCAGCGGGTCCACGGTGACCTGCACCTGGGCCAGGCGCTGCGCACCGACAGCGGCTGGGTGCTGTTCGACTTCGAGGGCGAGCCCGCCCGGCCGGTACCGGAACGGCGCCGGCTGACCTCACCGCTGCGCGACATCGCGGGCATGCTCCGCTCGTTCGACTACGCGGCCCAGTCGATGCTGCTGGAGCGCCAGGGCGAGGAGGGGCTCGGCCGTCGCGCCCGCGAGTGGGCTGACCGCAACCGGGGAGCCTTCCTCGCCGGCTACCAGGCCGGCAGCGGCCTCGACCTGGCGGCGTTCGAGGTCGCGCTGCGCGCCTTCGAGCTCGACAAGGCCGTCTACGAGGTGCTGTACGAGGCGCGGCACCGGCCGACCTGGATAGAGATCCCACTCGGGGCGGTGCGCCGCCTCACCTCGCTGCGCCCGCCGCTGGCGACGGGATCGGCCGCGGTGTGAGGCCCGCGCGGCCTCGCGTGGCGACCCCGTTCCCGGGGCATACCGCGTGAAACCGCCCGGGAACGGGCCGGCCGGCCCGGTCGGGCCGGCAGGCCCGGTCGGGCCGGCAGGCCCGGTCGGGCCGGCCGCAGGCCCGGTCGCGCGGCCTTCGGCCGCCGCGGCGAAGAGATTTGGTGACGCAAGCCGGACAAGCTTGGGAGAAGCAGTGATCGACACCGACGACGGTCGCCCCAGGCCATCGACCGCCGGCCCGGCCCGCGAGAAGGTGGGCGCCACGGCCGGTCAGCCCGCGAGCTCGGACGGAGCGGCCGGACGGTCGCCGGTCGCCGAGGGCCGCCCGCCGGCCTCGGCCGCGCCGGCCGTCCTCGCCCCGCCGCCCGATGTCGACCTGCCGCGCGCCGAGCTCGACCGGCTGGTCAACGGGCGCCACCATGACCCCCACGGGGTCCTGGGTGCCCACCCGGCCGGCGACTGGACCATCGTGCGCGCGCTGCGGCCGGACGCGTTGGGCGTCGCCGTGGTCGTGGACGAGGAGCGGTATGAGGCGACGAGGCTGCACAGCGGCGGCGTCTTCGCCGTCGCCGTCCCCTGGGGCCAGGTGCCGAACTATCGGCTGGAGGTCGCCTATCCCGACGGGCGCTACCTCGTCGACGATCCCTACCGGTACCTGCCGACGGTCGGCGAGATGGACCTGCATCTGATCGCCGAAGGCCGCCATGAGCGGCTGTGGACCGTCATGGGCGCGCACGTGCGCCGCTACGCCGCCGAGGACGGCCGGGTGGTCAGTGGGATCAGCTTCGCCGTCTGGGCGCCCAACGCGCGCGGCGTGCGGGTGGTCGGTGACTTCGACTTCTGGGACGGCCGCGCCTTCCCGATGCGCTCGCTGGGCCATACCGGCATCTGGGAGCTGTTCGTGCCGGGCATCGACACCGGCACCCGCTACAAGTACGAGATCCTCGGCTTCGACGGGGTCTGGCGGCAGAAGGCCGACCCGATGGCGATGCACACCGAGACCCCGCCGGCGACCGCCAGCGTGGTTTACGAATCCGACTACTCCTGGTCGGACGAGACGTGGATGACCGAACGCGCCGRCACGCCCTGGCACGCGGCGCCCGTGTCCGTCTACGAGGTACATCTGGGCTCGTGGCGTCGTGGCCTGTCCTACCGCCAGCTGGCCACCGAGCTGGTCGACTACATCAAGGAAACCGGGTTCACCCACGTCCAGTTCCTGCCGGTCGCCGAGCACCCGTTCGGCGGCTCCTGGGGCTATCAGGTCTCCGCGTACTACGCGCCGACCTCCCGGTTCGGCAGCCCCGACGACTTCCGCTACCTGGTGGACACGCTGCACCAGGCCGGCATCGGGGTGCTCGTCGACTGGGTGCCCGCGCACTTCCCTCGGGACAACTGGGCCCTYGGCCGGTTCGACGGCACGCCGCTGTACGAGCACGGYGACCCGCGCCGCGGCGAACACCCGGACTGGGGCACCTTCGTCTTCGACTTCGGTCGCTCCGAGGTCCGCAACTTCCTGGTCG
The DNA here is from genome assembly GCF_001983105.1 of Pseudofrankia asymbiotica. Lineage (GTDB taxonomy): Bacteria > Actinomycetota > Actinomycetes > Frankiales > Frankiaceae > Pseudofrankia > Pseudofrankia asymbiotica. The sequence goes on from NZ_MOMC01000042.1 coordinate 26,509, forward strand.
CGAACGCCCTGTACTGGTTCGAGGAGTTCCACATCGACGGCCTGCGGGTCGACGCCGTCGCCTCGATGCTCTACCTCGACTACTCCCGCCCAGAGGGCCAGTGGGTGCCGAACATCCACGGCGGCCGGGAGAACCTGGACGCGGTGGCGTTCCTGYAGGAGGTCAACGCGACGGTCTACCGCAAGGCGCCCGGCGCGATGATGATCGCCGAGGAGTCCACGTCCTGGCCCGGCGTGACCCGCCCGACCCACCTCGGCGGCCTCGGCTTCGGGTTCAAATGGAACATGGGCTGGATGCACGACACGCTCGACTACATGACCCGGGCGCCCATCTACCGGATGTACCACCACAACCAGGTCACGTTCTCGATGGTCTACGCCTACTCCGAGAACTTCGTGCTGCCGTTCAGCCATGACGAGGTCGTGCACGGCAAGGGCTCGCTGCTCGGCAAGATGCCCGGCGACCGCTGGCAGCAGCTGGCCAACCTGCGCGCGCTCTATGCCTACATGTGGGCGCACCCCGGCAAGCAGCTGCTGTTCATGGGCAGCGAGTTCGCCCAGGAGCGGGAGTGGGACGAGGCGTCGACCCTCGACTGGTACCGCCTCGACGACCCGGGCCATCGCGGCGTCTCCCGACTGGTCGCCGACCTCAACCGCGCCTACCGCGCCACGCCGGCACTGTGGACCCGCGACAACGAGCCGAGCGGCTTCGGCTGGATCGACGCCAACGACGCCGAGAACAACGTCCTGTCGTTCCTGCGCCTCGGCGACCAGCCCGCGACCGGCCACCCGAGCGCCCAGGTGGCACTCCCGCGCCCCGAGGCCGGCGCGGCGGCCGTCGCCGAACCCGCGGCCGACGACCACGGGCCGACGATGCTCGCCTGCGTCACGAACTTCTCCGGCGCGCCGCACCACGGCTACCGCCTCGGCCTGCCCCGCGCGGGGCGCTGGCGGGAGCTCCTGAACACCGACGCCAGCAGCTACGGCGGCGCCGGCCAGGGCAACCTCGGCGCGGTGTACGCCTCCGCCGAGCCCCACCACGGCCAGCCCGCCTCGGCCTCGCTCACCCTCCCCGCCCTGGCGACCATCTGGTTCGCCTACGAGGGCGACGAGTAACCGCATTTCCGGCTCGCTCCGTCCGGGCGCTGCCCGGACGGAGCGAATCAGGCTAGAACAGCGCGGCGGCCAGGGCGCGGCGGGCTGGGGCCACCGCCGGGTCGGCGTCGCCGAGGGCCTGGAAGAGGCCGACCAGGTGGGCGCGGGCCTTCTCGCGGTCGTCGCCGGAGGCGCGGCGGACGAAGGCGACGAGCTCGCCGAACGCCTCCTCGACCTGTCCCTGCGCGATCCTCAGGTCGGCCGCGGCGAGAGCCGCGTCGACGTCGTCGGGGTCGGCGGCGACCCGGCGCAGCACGTCCGCCGGGTCCAGCCCGCCGACCCGCTCGAGCAGGGTCACCCGGGCGAGACCGAGGGTCGCCTCCGGGTCGGCCGGCGCCTCGGCGAGGCGGGCGCGGAACGCCGCGGCCGCGGCCGGCAGGTCGCCGAGCTCGAGCGCCTCGTCGGCGGCGGCCAGGTTCGGGTCGCGCGCGGGGCCCGCGGCACCCGGCTCACCGCCTAGCGCCTCCGCGACGAGGGCCAGCAGCTGGTCCAGCCAGCCGCGTACCTCACGCTCCGGCAGCGCCCCGGTGAACTCCCCGATGATGCGGCCGCCGACGACGGCCTTCACCGCCGGGATGCCCTGGACGCCGGCGGCCTGCGCGAGGCCGGGATTGGCGTCCACGTCGATCCTGGCGAGCACCCACTGGCCGCCGTCCGCCTCGGCCAGGCGCTCCAGTATCGGGCTGAGCTGCTTGCACGGGCCGCACCACGACGCCCAGAAGTCCAGCACCACCGGCACCTGCATGGACCGGTTGACGACGTCCTGGGCGAAGGTCGCCTCCGTGACGTCGATGACCACCGGCCCGCCGGGCGCGCCGCCTCCCGGCGCGCCGGGAGGCGGCGCGCCGCCCGCGGCCTGGCGGGCCGCCGCCGGTGGGGGCGGTGGTGGCGATGCCGGTTTCGGGTCGAGCGGCACCGCGCCAGCCAGCCGCAGCCCACCGAGCCGGTCCGGGAGCGGGCCGGCCTGGGCACGCGAGGGCTGTGCACGCGAGGGCTGTGCGCCTGGCGGGCGTCCGGGGACAGGAGGCCTACGTTGCATACCTACCATCGTGACATCTCCCACGGCACGTTGGCCGCGGCGCCCGCGAGAGTTTTCTCCGCGTCCAGCCGGCCATCGCCCGCTGGCCAGGCCCGCGCCGTCGCCCGAGGCGTCCGGACGCCGCACAAATGATCACTAACCCGGCCCCCGGGGACGAACCCACCCGCGCCACGACGGCCCGGGCGGCGGTCAGGGCTCCAGATGACGCTCGACGGTTGCCACCTTGGCATGAAGCGCGTCGACGGTGCCGGGGCGGATGTCCGCCTTGAGGACAAGGCTCACTCGCCCGGAGCGGGCGGCGACCGCCTCGGTCGCCCTGCGCACGACGTCCATGACCTCGTCCCATTCCCCTTCGATCGTCGTGAACATCGAGGTGGTCTCGTTCGGCAGGCCGCTGGCCCGCACCACCCGGACRGCCTCGGCCACCAGGGCGCCGACATCCTCGCCCGCACCGATCGGGGTCACGCTGAACGCCACAAGCATGGTCTCGGCTTACCACGTCCGCGTCGCGGCCGATCCCGCCCCCGCCGGTTCCGCCCCGCTGGACCGCCGGCCCGGCGGCCGCCTCGCCCGCGTTGGCCGCCTTTGCCATGAGGGCTCCGGGAGATCGGCCGGGAGATCGGCGATCAGGGATGTCCGCCGCGAGGCCCGAGACTGGCTATCTGGCGGACACCCAACGTTTCGACTCCCGTCGAGGCTCCGACCCGCCCATCGGCTGGGATGGAGAACCGTCCAGATAGCGGGGCTACGATACGTACCCACGACCGGCCGCCTCGCCGTCGCCGGGCACGCTCCGAACACGCATGGCGGCGGACTCGATTCAGCACGTGACGTAAGCGCCGAGCCGGGCCGCTAGAGGTAACGAATGGTCGCGCTGCGCTCCACCATGAAGCTACGGCCGGCCTTGCTACGCAAACCCGCCACAACGCCGGATGAAGGCACGCCCTACCATTGGCCGCCGTGGGACGGACACAGGCAGCGCTGACCCGCCGAGGGGTCTCGGCGGGCACTGCCGCGTCCCTCCGTCCAGCCACACCACACCGTCGCGGTCGGTCCGAAGGGATCGCGCGCCACGGGCAGCCCAACGGGATGTGGTCCAGGTGAGCACCCGCACGCTGTTGGACGCGTTGAACGACCTAGTGGTTGTAGTCGGCACCGACGGCCGGATCCTCGACGTMGGCGCGACGGCACGCGCCTTCCTCGGCGACCGGCTGGCAGGGGTCACCTGCCTGCGCGACCTCGCCGGCGTCGTCGAGCCCTCAGCCGAGGTCGCCCCCGACGCGGTGGTGGACGCGCTGACGCGCGCAGGCGAGTGGCGCGGCTCGGCCAACCTGCTCGACATGGCCGGCAACCCGGCACCGTTCGACGTCACGATCCGGGCCGACCGCGCGGGCTGGGTGGTCTTCGTGGCCAGGGACACCACCGACCGGCAGGCTCGGGCCGCGGCCGAGCGGGACTCCCGGGCCAAGGACGAGTTCATGGCCCGCCTCGGGCACGAGCTGCGCACCCCGCTGAACGCCATGCTCGGTTTCGCCCAGCTCCTCGAGCTCGAGCAGTTGCCCGACGGCGTGCTCGACGACGTCCAGCGGATCATCACCGGCGGCCGGCACATGCAGGCGATCATCGACGACGTGCTGGACCTCGCCCGGCTGCGCGCCGGTCGCGGCGACATCACCAAGGCGCCGGTCAACGTCCTCGACATCGTCGAGGGCGTCGTCGAGCTGGTCGAGCCGCTCGCTCAGCGGCGCGGGATCCGCCGGGTCATCGACCCCGCCCAGCCGCTGGTCGCCGACGCCGACCGCCGCCGCCTCTGGCAGGTGCTGCTCAACCTGCTCGGCAACGCGATCAAGTACGGACGCGACGGCGGCACCGTCCGGGTCGGCATCGTCCCGGTCACCGGCGGCCGGCTGCGCATCGAGGTCGAGGACGACGGGCAGGGCCTCCCCCCCGACGCGATGGGCCGGCTCTTCCGGCCCTTCGAGCGGCTCGGCGCCGAGCACACCCGGACCGAGGGCAGCGGGCTCGGGCTCGCCCTCTCGCACGCGCTGGTGACGGCGATGGGTGGCGTGCTGACCGCCGCCAGCCGCCATGGCGTCGGCAGCGTGTTCGCCGTGGTCCTCGACGCCGTCGACGTCCGTTACCCACACCCGGACCCGGAGCTGGACATGTTCCCCTCGGGCATCGGCGGCCGGATCCCCACCGACGCCGCCATGCGCGTGGTCCACGTGAGCGGCGACCCGGCGACGCGCGCCCAGGTGAGCCAGACCCTCACCCGCACCTTCGCGGCGGACACCGTCAGCGTGCCGCGCGGCGCGCTCGCGCTCGACGCCGTCCACCGCGCGTGCCCCGACCTCATCATGATCGACCAGCAGCTCCCCGACACCACCGCCGCCGACCTGCTCGCCCACCTCGCCGCCGACCCGACGGCGTGCGCCATCCCCACCGTCGTGCTGTCGGCCGCCGACGACCCGGTCGAGGTCCTGCGGCTGCGCCAGGCCGGCGCCCGTGACGTCGTTCCCTCCCCGATGGACACCGGCGCCCTCGTCATCGCCGTCAAGGGCGCCGCGGGCACCGCCACCCACGCGGTCCGCGACCGCCAGCCCGCCATCCCCCACCACTCGGCCACCCAGCGCCCCGCATAGGCCTCAACCGCCTCAACCGCCCGTCGACGACCTCCCGGCCGGTCCCCGACGACCTCCTGGTCGGTTCCGCGTCCTGCCTGGCTCAGACTGGTTGCGGGCCGTGGAGCTCGAAGTCGGCGAAGTCGAAGCCGGGAGCCACCACGCAGCCGACGAGAACGGCCTCGCCCGCCCCGCCGGCCTGGCCCGCCATGGGCTCGGCCGTCTGCCAGCAGCCGGCGGGGACCACCGCCTGGAGGTCGTCGACGGCAGGGTCCGGGCCCAGGACGACACGCTCGGCCGGCGCGGGACCGAGGCCCGAGCCGCCAAGGGTGAGGACGAGGCGGCCGCCGCCCTGCCAGAGCCAGATCTCCGCGGAGGCGACCCGGTGCCAGGCGGACACCTCGCCCGGCTGGAGCAGGAACAGGATCGAGGTGGCGACCGGGCGGGTGCCGCCGTGCGCGGGGATCTCGTCGGGGCTCGCCCAGGTGCGCCGGTACCAGCCGCCTTCCGGGTGCGGAGCCAGCCCCAGCGTGTCGATCAGTGGATGACGGCCGATCATCACACTCACCGCTCCGTTCCGCCCACAAGCGTCGCCAGAAGGTCGTCGGCGGCGGTCCAGGGATCCAGGCGACCGGCGACGACCTCCTGGGCGAGCGCGCCCAGCTCGCGCGTGCCGCGGGGATCACCGAAGCGGGCTCGCAGTGCTCCCAGGGCGATCTGCTCGATCTCGTCCGCCGCGCGCCGCTCGCGCCGACGGGTCAGCTCGCCGGTGGCCGCGAGCCAGCCGCGGTGGGCGGTGATGGCCTCGACCACCTCGGGAACGCCGCTCCCGTCGGCTGCGACGGTGCGCACCACCCGCGGGGCCCAGTGGCCCGCGTCCTGTGCGGGCACGGGCCCGGCACCGCGGCCATGGCCACCGTTCCCGGCGGCCCGGGACAGCGCGACCATGTTCCTCAGGTCGCGGTAGGTCTCGTCGGCACCGGGACGGTCGGCCTTGTTGACGACCAGGACGTCGGCGATCTCCAGAATGCCGGCCTTGGCCGCCTGGATGCCGTCGCCCATCCCGGGCGCCAGCAGCACCAGCGTGGTGTCGGCCAGCGAGGCGATGTCCACCTCGGCCTGGCCGACTCCCACCGTCTCGACGATCACGACGTCGTAGCCGGCCGCGTCGAGCACCCGCAGTGCCTGCGGCGTCGCCCAGGACAGGCCGCCGAGATGGCCGCGGGAGGCCAGCGAGCGGATGTACACGTCCGGGTCGGTCGTGTGCGCCGTCATCCGCACCCGGTCGCCGAGCAGCGCGCCGCCGGTGAACGGCGACGACGGGTCGACGGCCAGCACTCCGACCCGCCGGCCGGCCGCCCGGAAGGCGGCCACCAGCGCCGACGTGGACGTCGACTTGCCGACCCCGGGCGAGCCGGTGACGCCGACGACCTCGGCACGCCCCGTCCGCGGCGCGAGCAGCCGCGAGATCTCCCGCAGCCACGGCGAGCTGTCCTCGACCAGCGAGATCATCCGAGCGACCGCGCGCGGCGACCGGTCCTCGACCGCCGCGGCCACCAGCTCCGCCGGGCTTCCGTATGGCCCCGGCCTACCGGCGGCCGGCCCAGAAGGGACCAACCTGGATGTCACCGGGGAACGACGCCGGTCAGGAAGCCGCCGGCACACGCAGGATCAGCGCGTCGCCCTGACCGCCGCCGCCGCACAGCCCCGCCGCGCCGATGCCCCCGCCCCGGCGCCGAAGCTCGAACGCCAGCGTCAGGGCGATGCGGGCGCCGGACATGCCGACCGGGTGGCCGAGCGCGATCGCGCCGCCGTTGACGTTGGTGACCTCGGAGGTGATGCCCAGCTCGCGCATCGACTGGATGCCGACCGAGGCGAACGCCTCGTTGATCTCGTACAGGTCGACGTCGGCCGGGGTCAGGCCCTCCTTCGCGAGGGCCTTGCTGATGGCGTTCGCCGGCTGCGACTGCAGCGAGGTGTCCGGGCCGGCGACGAACCCGTGGTGACCGATCTCGGCGAGGATGGGCAGGCCCAGCTCCTGCGCCTTCGCCCTGCTCATCACGAGGACGGCGCAGGCACCGTCGGAGATCTGCGACGAGGAACCGGCGGTGATCGTGCCGTTCTTGTCGAACGCCGGGCGCAGCCGCCCGAGCGTCTCCGCGGTGGTGTCGCCGCGCACGCCCTCGTCGTCCTTGACGATGATCGGGTCGCCCTTGCGCTGCGGCACCTCGACCGGGACGATCTCCTCCTCGAACAGGCCGTTCTTGGCGGCGGCCGCGGCGCGCTGGTGCGACAGTGCCGAGAACTCGTCCTGCTCGGCGCGGCTGATGTTCAGCGGCACGTTGTAGCGCTCGGTGGACACCCCCATGCCGACCTGGTCGAACGCGCAGGTCAGCGCGTCGTGCTCGGTGGCGTCGACCAGCTGCGCGGTGCCGTAGCGGATCCCGGCGCGGCCGTTCAGCAGCATGTGCGGGGTGTTCGTCATCGACTCCATGCCGCCGGCGAYGACGATGTCGTACTCGCCGCTGGAGACGTAGGTGTCGGCGAGCGCGATCGCGTCCAGGCCTGACAGGCACACCTTGTTGATCGTGATCGACGGCACGCTCAGCGGGATGCCGGCCTTGGCCGCCGCCTGGCGCGCGGTCATCTGGCCGGAGCCGGCCTGGATGACCTGACCGAAGATGACGTACTGGACGGCGTCACCGGCGACGCCGGCCCGCTCGAGCGCGCCCTTGATCGCGAACCCGCCCAGCTCGGTCGCGGAGAAGCCCTTGAGCGCCCCGGAGAGCTTGCCGATCGGGGTCCGCGCTCCGGCCACGATGACCGAACCAGGCATGGCTGCCTCCTGGGGAGAACGATGGGAGGGAGGGAAGAACTTTGTTCGCCGTGCTTGAAAACCATAACGTGATCTTGGCCGACGTGCTGGCCGAGCGTGGCCAGCACCACCCCACCGGTCACCGCGGCGCCGCGATCTGGCGACGCCGTGCCGGCGGTCACCCACGCACGCGACGCGCCCGTCACCAGGGTCAACGACCTGGGGCCCGCCCGCCATCCCGTTCCCGCGTCGCGTACGGCCGGGGGTGCCGAGACGCTCAACACCCCAGCRCCTCGGTCCCGACGTCAGGGGTTCCAGGTGCCGCAGAGGGCGTCGAAGGACGTGGTGGCGGTGGCGGCGGGAACCGTGCTCCTCGACGGCGTGCCCACCTTGGTCAGCCCGTCGATCGTCGCGGCGATGGTGGTCGTGGTGACGTCGTAGTTCGCGCCGCCGTCGGTCGACACGCCGGCGACCAGGCGCAGGCCGTTGGTCGAGCAGCTGAACCCGGCGCCCGTGGTCGTGGACCCCGTCGAGGCGGTGCCGGTGATCACCGGCTGCTCCGCGGCGTCCGCCAGCATCGAGACCTGGCCGGCCGCCATGAAACGCAGGACCGCGAACTGCTTGACGTCACCCGAGGACCCGATCTGCACGACCAGTTCGGAGAAGCCGTCCCCGTCGAGGTCGAAGCCGGACCACCGGCTGGCCGTCGCCCCGTCCGGCAGGACGACACGCGCGGGCGCGCCACCACGGCTCGGGGTCACCTCGACGACGGCGCCGCTCAGCCGGACCGTGTCCGCCTTGCCGTCGCCGTCGACGTCGCCCGGGATGGCCGGGCGGTCACCGAGCAGGGGCGGCCGGGTCGGGCTGTTCTCGTCGGGCCCGGTGCCGGTGGAACCTGGAGTCACTGGGCGCGTGGTGAGCGGGCTGATGGGCGGCGTGAGGACTGGCAGGGTCGCGGTCTGGCTCGGGCCGTCAGGGCCGGAGGTGACGCGAGGGGTGGCGGCGGTACCGCTTGACCCGACGCTGGGGCTGGACCGCACGGTGGTCCCCCCCGGCACCAGGCTCACGCGATTGGCCGGTTCCACGACCTGGGACGACGGGGCCGGCCGCAGCAGGAGCACGCTCAGGACCACCAGCCCGGCGAGGACCGCGCCGCCGGCCGCGTACAGCGGGACCCGCCACCGGCCGCGCCGCTCGATGCCGGCCTGGATCCGCTGATACCCCTCCGGCGACGGCCGGACCGGGTCCACGGCGGCATGCAGCAGCCTGCTCAGTTCCTGGGGGCTGAGCTGGGACTGCTCCGAGCCGTTCACCGTAGGTCCGCCAGCTTGGTCGACAGGGCGGCCAGCCCCCGAGACGTGTATGCCTTGACCGAGCCCACGCTGCACCCCATCACGGCGGCGGCGTCAGCCTCGGACATGTCCGCGTAGTAACGCAGGACGACGGCCTCCCGTTGCCGGCGGGGCAGCTCCCGCAGCGCCTGTATGACCGCGGCCCGTTCGACCAGAGAGTAGGCCCCCTCCTCCGCGCTGGCGGCGTCGGGCATCGGCTTGGGAGCGTGCTTCAGCGCGACGAGGCGGCGCCGCAGCGTCGACCGGGCGAGGTTGACGACGGTCTGGCGAAGGTAGGCGAGCGCCTTGTCCTTGTCCTGGAGGCGGCCCCAGGCGCCGTGGACACGGATGTAGGCGTCCTGGACGACCTCCTCGCAGAGGCCGATGTCGTCGAGCAGCAGGGCGGCGAGGCGGACGAGGGAGCGGTAGTGCTCCGAGTACAGGGCGGTGAGAGCCTGGTCCGCGTCCCTGGCGACGGCGCTACGGGCGGCGTCGCTCCGCGCAGGCACGGGTCGCCACCCTTCCACCAAGGTCATGGGCGCAGTCACGACATCTCTGACGCTGACCGTGCCCTATGGGTTGTCTCCACCGTTCTACCGCTTTGCGCCCAGGGGAGACAGGCTTCTCCGGGAAGCCGTGGTTGTCGGCCGTTGGACCCTGTCCGGTCGATGTGTCCAGGCGGCCCAGGAGTGGGCCCACAGACCCTGGTCCTCAGGGGCGGCGGCCCGTCTCCACCGTTCGACGCCCCGGGCTCCGACCAGGCCGGACGCGCGGGCCAGCACCGGGCCGGTGACGACGACGCGGACCGTGGGCCACGGGCCGGCGCGGGAGATCGGGTGTCGCCGGCCACAACCGCACGCGGACGTCGTCCTTCCGCGCGACCGAACGGGCCTCAATCGATGACACTTGCGATGCCGTTCGCCCGCCCGACTGCCGGAGGTAGACCGTGAAGGACATCCTCGACGCCATCCTCGCCGAGGCGACCCCCGCCGAGACCCGGGAGAAGGAGTTCAGCGCGCTGCCCGTTCCCGGGTCATACCGGGGCATGGTCGTCCGCAAAGACGAGACGGGCATGTTCGAGGGCATAGCGTCCCGCGACAAGGACCCCCGCCGGTCGCTGCACCTCGACGAGGTGGCCACGCCCGAGCTCGGGCCGGGCGAGGCGCTGGTGGCGGTGATGGCATCGTCGATCAACTACAACACGGTGTGGACGTCGATCTTCGAGCCGGTGTCGACGTTCGGCTTCCTGGAGCGCTACGGCCGCACGTCGCCGCTGGCGAAGCGGCATGACCAGCCCTACCACGTGGTCGGCTCGGACCTGGCCGGCGTCATCCTGCGCACCGGCGCGGGCGTGCACGCCTGGAAGCCGGGCGACGAGGTCGTCGCGCACTGCCTGTCGGTCGAGCTGGAGCGGCCCGAGGGCCACGACGACACCATGCTCGACCCGGAACAGCGGATCTGGGGATTCGAGACGAACTTCGGCGGCCTCGCCGAGCTCGCGCTGGTGAAGGCCAACCAGCTGATGCCGAAGCCCGACCATCTGACCTGGGAGGAGGCGGCGAGCCCCGGCCTGGTGAACTCGACGGCCTACCGTCAGCTCGTGTCCCGCAACGGGGCGGCCATGAAGCAGGGCGACGTCGTTCTGATCTGGGGCGCCTCCGGCGGGCTGGGCTCGTATGCCACCCAGATGGCGTTGAATGGCGGCGCGATCCCGGTCTGCGTCGTGTCGTCGCCGGAGAAGGCCGACATCTGTCGCTCGCTTGGCGCGGAGCTGGTCATCGACCGTGCCGCCGAGGGTTACCGATTCTGGAGCGACGAGCAGACGCAGAACCCGAAGGAGTGGCAGCGCTTCGGTAAGCGGATCCGCGAGCTCACCGGCGGCGAGGATCCCGACATCGTGTTTGAGCACCCGGGCCGCGAGACGTTCGGCGCCTCCGTCTACGTAGCCCGGCGGGGTGGGCAGATCGTCACCTGTGCCTCGACCAGCGGCTTCATGCACAGCTATGACAACCGTTACCTGTGGATGAACCTCAAGCGCATAATCGGCTCCCACTTCGCGAACTACCGGGAGGCCTGGGAGGCGAACCGGCTGATCGCGCGCGGGCTGATCCACCCCACCCTGTCTCGGGTCTACCCGCTGGAGCAGACCGGCCAGGCGGCGTACGACGTGCACCGCAACGCCCACCAGGGCAARGTCGGCGTGCTCTGCCTGTCACCCCGCGAGGGGCTCGGCGTCCGGGACCAGGCCCTGCGCGACCGCCATCTGACCGCGATCAACCGCTTCCGCGACGTCTAGGGCGTCCGGGCGCTGGACGCGCCGTCCTGCCCGGGGTTCCTGCCGGATCGACGGAGCTTGCGGAGTCGATCCGGCAGGTCCGCGGACGCTGAGCGTCCTCCTGGCCTGGTGTCGGGCACAAGCGTATGGCCGTGGCTGGCGTGGCGCTGGGCCGAGGAGATGGCTGGGTTGGTGCTGCGCTGAAGGCGCCGTCACCGGTGGCACGGATGGATTGAACCGGTGGGCATATAGGTCTGAATAGCTCATAACTGGCATAACGGGTGCGGAGGATCAACTTGTTGGCGAGTTTAGGAAGCGTCCCTCGAGCCGGCGTCATCCGAACACGACGTGTAACAGGCAGGCATGTCGGTGGACGCACGGACCGGAGTCGAACCGGCGGGAGACCTGCCCGCCCCGTCACGACCAGCACCGAAACGCGTCATGACCGGCACCGAAAGTAGACGGCGGAAGATGCCGCCGGAGCGACCGAAAGGGCGCTTCCGGCGGGTCCCGGCGAAGGGGTAGGGGCCATGCACGCGGTGGAACCGGGGGCGGTAGGGTGGCGGCTGTGACTAGCCACGCCACCGTCTGGAATGCAGGTCTCGTATGACCGAGCACTCCGATCTCATCCCGATGGCCGGCGAGGGCGAGGGCTCCCCCGGCTTCGACCTGGTTCGCCGCGGCTACGACCCGCACCAGGTCAACTCCCACGTCGCCTGGTTGATGGAACAGCTTCGGGAGGCAGAGGCCCACCGGGCCGCCGCCGAGGCGGCCGCGTCCGAGGCCGCCGCCGAAGCCGCGCGCATCCGTGACGACCTGGCCTCGGGCCGGCCCGCCTGGGACGACTTCGGCGGCCGTATCACCCAGATCCTCATGCTCGCCGAGGAAGAGGCCGCCACCGTGCGGTCCGAGCGGACGAGGGACGCCGAGGCTCAGCTCGATGAGGCCCGGCGGATCGTCTCCGACGCCGAGCACACCCGGGACCGCACCCTGCGCGAGGCCGATGAGCAGGCCGCCGGGATTGTGTCGACCGCGCGCGGCGAGGCGGAGCACATCATCGAGACGTCGCGCAGCAAGGCGCACAAGCTCGAGGGTGAGTCGCAGCAGCGGCTGACCGAGCTGGAGCGTCAGCGCGACCAGGTCACCTCGCAGCTCGGCGCGCTGCGCGACCAGGTCACCTCGCAGCTGTCCGCGCTGCGCAACCAGCTGGCCGCCGCCACCGCCGCGATCGAGCTGCCCGGCGTGGACGAGGCCAAGGCCGTCGGCTCGACGTCCAAGGCCGGCTCCCGCATCTGACCGTCGGGACCTGACTGACCGTCGGGACCCAGCACGCCGGACCACGCACGCCGGGACCAGGCCTTCGGGCCCACCCGGCGCGCCGGGTCGGGCGGGCCATCCGCGGCAGGGGTACTGACCGACCCGCGTGGCACCGATCGGCGTGGCACCGGCCGGCTCGGCGCCGCTACCGGACGGCGCGGCCCGGGGGCCGTGGACAGGTCTCGGTCAGTACGGCTCTCGGTAGGGCCTGGCACCAGCGCGGCGCCGGTTCCAGCATGGCGTGTGCCAGTGACGACGGTGCTCCATCCGCCCGCTCGGCCAGGCCACCACGTGCGGGACGCCCGGTGCGATCTCATGGTCGCAGCCCGGGCACCGGTATGCCTTCGTGCTGGCCGCCCCGGTCACCGGGCGGGCCGCCCAGTCCTCGCCGTCCACCACCACGGCGTCGACCAGCCAGGCCGGCCGCCGCTCGTCGTCGCCGTCCGCGCCGCCGCCCATCCGCCCGGAACGCCGGGCACGGCGCTCGGGCCGCGCGCGTCGCGGGCTCACCGCCACCGCCTGCTCATCGGGCGCCTGGCCGACCTGCGCCCGCGCCTACTTGCGGAGACGATCGCCGGCGGCGCCCCTGCCCTGCGACGGGCCCCGCGGGGCGGCCTCGTCCACGCGGCCGATCACCTCACCGTCGACGACGCGGCCGGAACCGGCGCCGGACTTTCCCCAGCCGCCGACCCCGCCCACGCGCCCGAACGCGGCGGTGGCGATCGTGGTCGCGACCTTCGCCCTGCGCAGCACTCCGGCGGGGCTGGCGAGCGCGGACGACGCTCCGATGAGGGCGTGGAAGGCCCGGTCGCTTCCCCGCCAGTGCTCGCGCAGGATCGACTCGCCCGCCCCGACGACCAGCCGGCGGAACGCGAACGCGACCACCGCGACGTCGTCGAGCTGCCCGATGAGGGGAACCATGTTGGTGATCTTGTTTTTGGGTGACACGAGGTAGGCGAGCGCGGCCCCCGCCTCGAGCTTCGCCTGCTGCGGCACGCGCGGATCGGCCACCACTCCGCGAAGCATGAACACCAGGTCCGGCAGGAACGTCGCGACCTCTCGGCCGAAGGTGCGCAACCCGTCCTTGTCCATCGAGACCATCGGCCGACCTTCCTCCCCGTCCGGCTCGCCATGCCGTCGCACGCGAGCCCGGCCACCGTGACGCCGCGGCGAGAGCGAGCCACCGCACACGGCCGGGCCGGTACCGGCCCGGCGGCCACTGCCAACCCATCCTAGAACGGGCGTACGACGACACAGCGCTCCGACGAGCACCCGCTCCCGGCGGTGCGCCCGGCCGAGGGGCGCGCGGCGGCGGCGGCGCCCCGCTCGTCCAGGGCGCCTCCCCACCGATGGCCGGTTGGCGCGGGAGCCGGGCGCTCGGTTGGCGCGCGACCGGACTCCGTGGGGACACTCCGTCGACGGCGCGACCCCGACGACGAACGAGCCCGCGCGCAGAGGCACGGTCAGCGGCAGAAGGCCGTTCACGGAAGGCACTCTGCTTCGCGATCGCAAGCTTGTCCGTCATCAATCTGGGAGGATCCGGTCAGTGGCTTCCGGAACGACTGCCGCCGGGCGCGTGAAGAAGATCATTTTTACGCACCCTTTGGCGCTCTGACGGCGGACTCTTCTGGCGCGCGGGCCGGGGACGCGGGCACAACTCGACACAGGGGGCTGGCATGGGTCTCGATCTGACGACGGTGGCGGTCGTCGGCCTCGGCACGATGGGCGCCGGCATCGCCGAGGTGCTCGCCAGGGCCGGCATCGAGGTGATCGGCGTCGAGAAGGACGATGCCGGGCTCCAGCGCGGGCTCGGCCACCTGGCGCACTCGACCGACCGGGCGGTGCGCGACGGCAAGCTGACCGGGCAGGAGCGCGACGCGCTGCTCGGCCGGATCCGGACGGGTACCGACCTGAGCGCCGTCGCCCCGGCACGGCTGGTCATCGAGGCGATCGACGAGGACCTCGACGAGAAGAAGGCCCTGTTCGTGCGGCTGGACGAGCTCTGCTCCGCCGAGACCATCTTCGCCACCAACACCAGCTCGCTGTCAGTCACCGAACTCGCGGCCGCGACCGGCCGGCCGGGCCGGGTGGTGGGCACGCACTGGTTCAACCCCGCCCCGGTGATGGGCCTCGTCGAGATCATCAGCACGGTCGTCACCGACCCGACTGTGCTGACCGACGTCACCGGCCTCGTCGAGCGGGTCGGCAAGAGCGCGGTGACCGCCGGCGACCGGGCCGGGTTCATCGTCGACGCGCTGCTGTTCGGCTATCTCAACAACGCGGTGCGGATGCTGGAGGCCCGCTACGCCAGCCGCGAGGACGTCGACGCGGCGATGCGCTTCGGCTGCGGCCACCCGATGGGCCCGCTGGCCCTGCTCGACCTGATCGGCCTGGACACCGCCTACGCGATCCTCGACTCGATCTACCACACGTCACGCGACCACCTGCACGCGCCGGCGCCGCTGCTCAAGCAGCTGATCACGGCGGGGATGCTGGGCCGCAAGACCGGCCGCGGCTTCTACACCTACGCCGCGCCCGACTCGCCCGAGGTCGTCGACCCGGCGCCGCCCACCACCATCGCCGGCGCGGACGCCCGCGCGGTGCGCGCCGTCGGCGTCGTCGGCACCGGCACGATGGCGGCCGGGATCGTCGAGGTGCTCGCCAGGTCCGGCTACGACGTCATCGTCCGGGCCCGCGCCGAGGAGAAGGTGGCGGCCGTGCGCAAGCGGGTCGAGTCGTCGCTCGAGAAATCCGTCGCCAAGGGCCGGATGTCCTCGGACGACCGGGATGCCACGCTCTCCCGACTGCGGGGCACCACCGACCTCGCCGACCTCGCCGAGGCCGATCTGATCATCGAGGCGGTCGTCGAGGACCTCGACGTCAAACGGGAGCTGTTCACGCAGCTGGACAAGGTCGCGAAGCCGGGGGCGGTGCTCGCCACCACCACCTCGTCGCTGCCCGTCGTCGAGTGCGCGGCGGTGACCTCCCGGCCGGCCGACGTCATCGGCATGCACTGGTTCAACCCGGCGCCGGCGATGAAGCTGATCGAGGTGGTACCGACGGTGCTCACCGCGCCCGACGTCGTCGCGACCGTGCTCGCCGTCGCCAGGGCCGCGCGCAAGCACCCGGTGACCTGCGCCGACCGCGCCGGGTTCATCGTCAACGCGCTGCTGTTCCCCTACCTCAACGACGCGGTGCGGATGCTGGAGGCGCACTACGCGACGGTCGAGGACATCGACACGGCGATGAAGGTCGGCTGCGGGCATCCGATGGGCCCGTTCGAGCTGGCCGACGTCGTCGGGCTGGACGTGACGCTGGCGATCCAGCGCACCCTCTACCTGGAGTTCCGCGAGCCGGGCTACGCGCCGGCGCCACTGATCGAGCACCTCGTGCGGGCCGGCTACCTGGGCCGCAAGACCGCCCGAGGCTTCCACAACCACAGTGTTTAATGGTTCGCTCCGTGCGGGCACGGCGCTCCGGCAGCCCGCTCGCCTGGCGGCTCGCGGGCTACCTCCGCGCCGCGTCCTCCTCCGCTCACGGGCGCTGCGGCGACCTCGCTGCGGCCCGGCCACGTTCGCTTCGCTCCATGGCCGGGCCTCCGCGAGGCGCGCCTCCGCGCCCAGCACGGTCACCTTGCGCTGGAGCGTTCCGGAACCCGGCATGAGGCTGGTCCCGTAGGGCACTTCGCTGCGCTCGTGCAGAAGATCACGGCCGGCCGGCGGCCGGACCCGGACTGGTGACGTTGCAGCGGCACGCGACCGGGCTGGCCCGGAGGTGCACCTCGCGGAGGCCCGGCCCACGAGCGAAGCGAGGTGGGCCGGGCCGCAGCGAGGTCGCCGAAGGGCACGTGAGCGCAGGAGGACACGGCGCGGAGGTCCCTTGGGAGCGAAGCGAGTAAGGGGCCGTAGCGCCGTGCCCGCACGGAGCGAACCAGAGATACAGCGGCTCAGAAGAGGGTGGGGATGGAGGGTTCCAGGCCGCGTAGGGCGTCGTAGTTCACGGTGACGGTGGCGAGGCCGCGGTCGGTGGCCAGCAGGCGAGCCTGGGGCGTGATCGACTGGGCGACCAGGATGCCGTGGACCGGGTGCGGCAACCCCGGGTCCTCGACCATCCTGGCGACGTAGCGGGTCAGCTGCTCCACCCCGTCGATCTCGCCGCGGCGCTTGATCTCGACGGCCACGCTCGCGCCGTCGCCGGACCGGCAGAGCAGGTCGACCGGCCCGATCCCGGTCTCGTACTCGCGGCGCACAAGCGTCAGGTCCTCGCGGATCGCGTCCGGCCGGTCGGCCAGCAGCACCTGCAGGTGTGCCTCGACGCCGTCCTTGCGCAGGCCCGGGTCCACGCCGAGCTCGTGGGTGGAGTCGTGCATCACCTCTTCGATGGTGATCAGCAGCGACTCGTCAGCCTTGTTGGTGATGCGCCAGAGCCCCTCCCCCTCGGTGAGGACGCATGGCGGGCTCATCCAGTTGAGGGGCTTGTAGGCGCGGCCATCGGCGTGAATCGATACGGACCCATCGGCTTTGACCAGTAGCAGCCGCACCGCGCTGGGTAGGTGGGCGTTGAGCCGACCGACGTAGTCCACGCTGCACCGAGCGATCACGAGGCGCATTGGGCCACGTTATCGCGAAGTCCCCCGCCTGCCCGGCTTGGGTGATGGCAAGGCCACGTCGCCTGCCAGCGGACGTCCGTCGCTATTCGGCGGGCCGAGGCTCGCCCTCCGCGGAGGCAGAGCGCTCCGCGTCCGGGGAGGACGCCGCGGCGGTCGCGGCGGCCACCAGGTCGTCGAGCAGCGCCTTGCGCCCGGTGTAACGGATGGTGAGCCGGTCGGCCTGCTCTGCCGGCAGGCGGCCCAATCGGACCGGATCGCTATTGTCCGCCATGTCGGCACGCTTCACCACGACCGCGAGCGGGTTCGCCGCGACCCTGGTCAGATAGTTCTTGGTGGCCTCACCCGGACGCTTGGACAGGGCATCCACGGCGGCGACGACCCGCGGCGGATATCCGAGGCCCGCGAGCTCCTCGAGCGYCACAGGCGTGTCCTCGACGACGTCGTGCAGGAGCGCCGCGAGCTGTGCGTCTACCGGATCCACCCCGGCCGCCGGGGCACTGCGTTTCACCGTGGCCTGAACCCGCAGCGGATGGCCGATGTACTCCTCTCCGGCCTTGTCCAGCTGCCCGGCGTGCATCTCGGTCGCGAACGCGGCGGTCTCCTCGATCGTCGGCGCGGCGGCTGGATCCACGTCGGTGTCTCTCTGGCCGGTCAGGCGAGATCCGCCGCCCCGCCCGACGGCCTCGTCGCCATCAGGACGCCGGATGCTCTGCCCATCGGCCTTCGGAGGAGCAGCGCCGGATTCGGGACACTCCATGCGCACCATGTTCCCCAAGGTAGCCGCGGTAGGCGACCCGTCCGCCGGCCAGCCAGCCGCCGCCAGACCGCCGACGGATGGTCAGCCCGGGCTCATGGACCCTTATCCTGTGGCCCACAGGCACGCATGAGGGCCTCGCGGGCAGGGAAGGTGCGGGGAATGCCGGAGGCGACGGATGAACCCCTATCGGGTGATGAACAGCCGATGCTCTCCCGTAGGGCAGGTAGACCCTGCGCGCAGGCCCTAGCATCGCCTTCCGTGGAGCGCTTCGTCGTAACTGGTGGATCAAGGCTTACTGGCCAGGTCCTTGTTCCTGGGGCGAAGAACTCCGTCCTGAAGCTGATGGCCGCGAGCCTGCTCGCGCCGGGCACGACGACGCTGTCGGCGGTGCCGGACATCCTCGACGTCGGCGTCATGGCCGACGTGCTGACCGCGCTCGGGGCGACGGTCCGCCGGGACCTGGCCGCCGGGTCGATAGCCATCGACACCCCGGCGATGCCGGGAGCGGCGGCCGACCCGGCGCTGGTACGCCGGATCCGCGCCTCGGTCGCCATCCTCGGCCCGCTGGTCGGCCGACGCGGTGAGGCACGGGTGGCGCTGCCCGGTGGGGACGCGATCGGTTCCCGCGCGCTCGACATGCACGTCAACGGCCTGCGCCGCCTCGGCGCGGTGGTGGACATCGAGGACGGCGCCCTCGTCGCCCGCTCGTCCGGYCGGCTGCAGGGCGCGGCGATCTGGCTGGACTTCCCGAGCGTGGGCGCCACCGAGAACCTGCTGATGGCTGGGGCCGTCGCCAAGGGAACGACGGTCATCGACAACGCCGCCCGCGAGCCGGAGATCGCCGACCTGTGCGAGTTCCTCACCGAGATGGGCGCCGGTATCGAGGGAATCGGCGGGTCGACGCTGGTCATCGAAGGCGTGGACGAGCTGCGCCCGGTGACGCACGAGACCGTCCCGGATCGGATCGTCGCCGGAACCTATGCCATCGGCGCGGTCATGACCCGTGGGGACGTGATGATCCGCAACGGGCGCGCCGAGCACCTCGGGATCGTGCTGGAGAAGCTGACTGCCGCCGGGGCCAGCGTCGAGACCGGCGCCGACGGATTCCGGGTGAGCATCCAGGACCAGCCACGCTCGATCGACGTCGTCACCCTGCCCTACCCCGGCTTCCCGACGGACCTGCTTCCCCAGATCATCGCGCTCGAGGCGGTCAGCCAGGGCATCTCGCTGATCACCGAGAACGTCTTCGACAGCCGGTTCGTGTTCTGCCGGGAGCTGCTGCGCATGGGCGCCCAGCTACGCACCGACGGCCACCACGTCGTCGTCCGCCCGGCCTCCAGGCTGGTCGGCGCGTCCGTCGTCGCCTCCGACGTGCGGGCCGGGGCGGGCCTGGTGCTCGCCGGGCTGGTCGCCGAGGGCATGACCGAGGTGCATGAGGTCCACCACATCGACCGCGGCTACGCCGGCTTCGTCGAGAACATGCGCGCCCTCGGCGCGGACATCCGTCGCGACCAGGTCACCGCGGCGGCCTGAGGCGGGCGCCGGGTACGCTGCGGCTCCGCGGACGTCGACGACCGCCCAACGGGGCTCCACCGCGACACCGGGGTGTCACCCACCCCCGGGAGTTCGGGCGGGCTCCGACCTGTGCGATCCTGCCTTTGATTGCACAGGCCTGAGGCCTACGTCCCCGGGGCACCACGGGGGAAGGTATGTGGAGGCCGAACGGAGGCACGTGCAGGAGATGGACGTACCGATGCCGGCGGGCCCGGGTGAGCAGACCCGCGTAGCAGGGACGCCCTTGGCGGCCTGGGTCGAGCAACGACGCCCGTTCGTGATCGCTGGCGCCTTCGTCCTGGCGGTCGTGCTCGGCATCGTCATCGGCCTGGCCACCGCGTCCTCCCCCGCCTCGGACGACGCGGGCGGCGGCGTTGACGTCGCGGCGCCGGCGCGCAAGCCACCGCTGCCAGCGCTGCCCTGGGAGGGCAGCCGCTCCCCGGGAACCGCCGTCAACATGACCGTTGGCGATGACCTACGCCCAGCGCTGACCTGGGCCACCGCGGACGCCGCACTCGCCAAGGCCGGCAAAACGACCCTGTCCGCGGCGTGGGAGGCAGCGCAGACGTCCGATTCCAGCGACGCGCAGTCCAACACGGGCGCAGCCGCGTTGACCGCCGACGCGATCACGATCCCGCCCCAGAAGCTGTTCTATGGCGCCGTCCAGGGCGCTTCCGCGGCCGAGGACGTGTTCTGGGCCGCCGGCCTCACCAGCACGTCGAGCACCGCCATCCCGGTCGCCCAGCTGCACGTCTGGAAGCGGGCCAGCACCGGGCCGTGGACCGAGGTCGCCAGCGGGGCCGGCGCCTGCGACAAGATGGTGCCCAAGCCGCTGCTCACCGTCTGGGGTCCCAACAAGGTGTGCTCCACCCAGGGCTGAGCCCCGAGCATCTCCTTGCTACGCGCGGTTCCCGCCAGCACGACGGTCCCGCCAGCACGGCCGCGAGCCAGCACAGCTGCTCCGGGAGCTTCGCGGGCACCTCGCAACCCGCCGTTCACCACCTCGGTGGGTCCGCCGCTGAGGCGTGAGTCTCGCCACGATTGTGGATCGTCCTGCTCAGGCGTGATTGGTGACAGTTCACTTGGCGGGCGCGGGACAGGGTGGCGCCGGTACGCTTTCGCCGTTGGCCACGATCTGGGAGGTGGCGCTTCGCCGCGGCGCGGCCTCCCCAACGGTGAGGGGATGGCTGGCGATGGTTGACCAAGCCGGTCAGGGCAGGGACAGCGCGGGCATCCGCCCGCAGCGGGATCGGCCGTGGATCGTCCGGACATACGCGGGTCACTCTAGCCCGGCGGAAAGCAACGCGCTCTACCGGCGCAACCTCGCCAAGGGCCAGACAGGGCTGTCGGTCGCCTTTGACCTGCCGACGCAGACCGGCTACGACCCGGACCATCCGCTCGCACGCGGCGAGGTCGGCAAGGTCGGCGTCCCGGTCGCGCACGTGGGTGACATGCGGGCGCTGTTCGAGGGCATCCCGCTCGACCGGATGAACACCTCGATGACGATCAACGCCACCGCGATGTGGCTGCTGGCGCTCTACCAGGTCGTCGCCGAGGAGCAGGGCGTCGCCCCGGCCGCGCTCAACGGGACCACCCAGAACGACATCATCAAGGAGTACCTGTCCCGCGGGACCTACGTCTTCCCGCCCGGGCCGTCACTTCGGCTGATCACCGACCTCATCGCCTACACGGTGACCGAGATCCCGAAGTGGAACCCGATCAACGTCTGCAGCTACCACCTGCAGGAGGCTGGCGCCACGCCGGTGCAGGAGCTGGCCTACTCGATCTGCACGGTGATCGCGGTGCTGGACGCCGTCGTCGCCTCGGGCCAGGTGCCGCGGGAGCGGATGGGCGACGTCTGCGCCCGGATCTCCTTCTTCGTCAACGCCGGGGTGCGTTTCGTCGAGGAGATGTGCAAGATGCGCGCCTTCGGGGCGCTCTGGGATGACCTGCTGCGTACTCGGTACGGCGTCGAGAACCCCAAGCACCGCCGGTTCCGTTACGGCGTGCAGGTCAACTCGCTCGGCCTGACCGAGGCGCAGCCGGAGAACAACGTCATCCGGATCGTTCTCGAGGCGCTCGGCGTCACCCTGTCGAAGGACGCGCGCTGCCGGGCCTTGCAGTTGCCGGCCTGGAACGAGGCGCTCGGCCTGCCGCGGCCGTGGGACCAGCAGTGGTCGCTGCGCATCCAGCAGATCCTGGCCTACGAGACGGACCTGCTGGAGTACGAGGACATCTTCGAGGGCTCGGTCGTCATCGAGAAGCGCGTCGCCGAGCTGGTCGAGGCGGCACAGGCCGAGATCGACCGCGTGCAGGCGATGGGCGGCGCGGTCGCCGCCGTCGAGTCCGGCTACATGAAGTCCCAGCTCGTCTCGTCGCAGGCGGCCCGACGCGGCCGGATCGAGAGCGGCGAGGACGTCGTCGTCGGCGTCAACCGGTTCACCGAGACCGAGCCGAACCCGCTGCTCGCCGACCTGGACGCCGCCATCCAGACCGTCGACCCGGCGGTCGAGGCGGCGGCGAAGGAGGCGCTGGCTTCCTGGCGGTCGAAGCGCGACCCGGCCGCCGTCGACGAGGCACTGCTGACGCTGCGCGAGGCGGCCAAGTCCGACGCCAATCTGGTCCCGGCGACGCTCGCCTGCGCCCGCGCCGGCGTCACCACCGGCGAGTGGTCCGAGGTGCTGCGCGAGATCTTCGGCGAGTACCGGGCGCCCACCGGCGTGTCCGGGGCGACCGTCGGCGCGTCGGCCGGCACGGCCGCCGGCGACGAGCTCGCCGCCGTCCGGGAACGGGTCGCCGAGACCGGTCGCGAGCTGGGCCGACGGGTGAAGGTCCTCATCGGCAAGCCCGGCCTGGACGGGCACTCCAACGGCGCCGAGCAGATAGCGGTGCGTGCCCGCGACGCCGGCTTCGAGGTCGTCTACCAGGGCATCCGCCTCACGCCCGAGCAGATCGTCGCCGCCGCCGTCCAGGAGGACGTCCACCTCGTCGGCCTGTCGATCCTGTCCGGCTCCCATCTGGAGCTGGTTCCCCAGGTGCTCGACGGCCTGCGCGCCGCCGGGCTCGGCGACCTGCCGGTCGTCGTCGGCGGCATCATCCCCGACCGCGACGCCGAGACCCTCCGCTCGGCCGGCGTCGCCGCGGTCTACACCCCCAAGGACTACGGCATGACCGCGATCATGTCCGGCTTCGTCGACATCATCCGCGAGGCGGGCGGCCTCACCTGAGCCTCCTCGCCGCCCCACTCACCAGGCCTCCCCGCCAACCAGACGGCAGAGTTCTATATCGCCCTGTCTTGACAGGGTGATATAGAACTAGCTCATGGCAGCCAGCCGACAGCGCCTCAGTCGCGAGGTCGACCGAGCGCTCCAGGAGGTACTCGGCGGGCGCAGGGCGTCCGAGCTTGAGTCGCTGACCTTGGACTTCAAGGAGATCAAGCGCCCCGCCCCCAATGACCGCGACCCACTCAAAGCCGCGGCCCTCGACCTGGCCGAAGCCGTCGCCTGCCTGTCGAACAGCCGCGGTGGCACCGTCGTGGTCGGCGTCTCGGACGGCGGCACCGGACCGGCCGGCATCGTGGGTGTGCCGGACGAGCTCGATACCGACGAGCTGCGTCGACGCATCTGGCAGCTGACGTCACCGCCGCTCGTCGTGGACCTCGAAGACCGGCAGGTCAACGGCCGCCGGGTCCTGCTGATCACCGTCGAGCCTGGGTTCGACCTTGTCCGCGTAGGCGGCAAGCTGCGGGAGCGGATCGGTACCTCCTGCGAGCCGCTGACCGCCGAGCGAGAGGCCACCGTCCGGGATGACCGGCGCGGGTATGACTGGTCCGCCGAGCGCACCCACCTGCGCGCGGATGACGTCTCCGCCCGCGCCGTGGAGGAGGCGCGCCGCCTGCTCATCGAGGCGGGAGACGCGCAAAGTCGGCGACGGGCCGAGCTGAGTACGGCGGACCTGCTGCGTGAGTGCGGGGTCCTGCTCGACGACGGAGACCTGACGCGAGCCGGCGCGCTGCTGTTCTGCGCGACGACGGGGCTGTCTGTGGAACCATCCCTGCACTACCTACGCCGGCGCACGCCAGCGGGCTCTCTCGCACGCCCGCCGTCTGTCCATGACACGCCTTTGACCGTCGCGGTGGTCGATGTACTGCGTGGCATCGACGCGATCAACGAGACGGTCTCCGTGACGCTCCCGACCGGTGTTCAGCAACAGCTGGAGACAATCCCTGGTCCGGCCGTTCGGGAGGCGGTCGTGAACGCGGTCGCGCACCRCGACTACCGCCACTCAGAACCTATCGTGATCGAACACAGCCCGAGCCGGCTCGTCGTCACCTCGCCGGGCGACCTCGTCTTTGGGGTGACCGAGGAGAACATCCTCACGCACGTATCCAAGCCCAGGAACCGATGTCTGATAGACGCGCTACGTGTCCTTCGCCTCGCGGAGCGTGCCGGTACTGGAGTCGACGTGATGGTCCGCGCGATGGTGCGCGCTGGTCACACGCCTCCGGTGTTTCACAGCGGCGGAGGCAGCGTCCGGGTGGTCCTCGACGGCGGTCCGCCGGCCGCCCGCCTCTCCATCATGATCGCCAGCTTGCCGTCGGAGATCCAGGATGACACCGACGCCATCCTGGTCATCCACTACCTGCGCTCCCATCCAACCGTCGATGCTCCGACGATCGCCCCGGTCCTGCAGAAGAGCGTCGAGGAGGCCGCCGAGGCGCTCCGGCGGCTGTCCGACGACGCCCACGACCTCCTCGAGCCGGCACGTGAGACCCGTCGTTACCGGCTGCCGACCTACCGGTTCAGGGAACGGGTCCGCGCGGAACTTGGCACCCTGCTCCCGTATCACCGGAGCTCTTCAGACGAATCCGAACGGCGAATAGTCGCCCACTTGCGTGAGTATGGGACCGTCTCCAACCAGACCGTCCAGAACCTCCTGCTCGTCGGCAGCCAACGGGCCAGCGTGCTCCTGCGCTCCCTCGCGGAGCGCGGCGTCATCGAACGAACCGCCGACTCACCGACCCGCGGCCCCAGCGTCCGCTACCAGCCCGGCCCGGCCTTCCCCACCAGAAAGCGCTGACCTGGCTGGATTACCTCCGCCGGTGTCCAGCAGCGATCGAATAGCCTCATCCGGTCGACGCGGTGGGCCAGCCGCCGGCTAACGCGGGACCGGCCAGCCAAAGCCGGTGTCGATCAGGTCGACGCCATCATGGCTGCGAACCGCCGGTTCGACCGCGCCCGAGCAGGCRTCGAGCACCCGGACCGCGAAGGCGGGAACGCTGCGCTCCCGTATCTCAGCCAAGGTCAGCCAGCTGACCTCTGCTGATTCCTCGGTCTGCGCGCTGGCCTCGCCCGCCTGGGAGCCGACCCGACACAGGAACACCAGTGCGACGACGTCACGCGCGACGTTCAGGTAGACCCCGGTCAACCTGATCGGCTCCACGGAGAGCCCGGTCTCCTCCGCAACCTCCCTGCGCAGCCCGTCCGGAATGTGCTCGCCGTTCTCCAGTACCCCGCCGGGTATCTGCCAACTGCCGTCGTCTCGTCGCCGGATGCAGAGCACCCGGCCGTCCTCCCGCCGGACCACTCCCGCGACGCTGACCGAATGCATGAGCGGAACGTACCAATTTCGTTACGCTCGCCGGGTGGAACACGGGCCACTCGGCGTGGCGCTGGCCGCCCTGCCCGCCGAGGCGCATCCCGACTTCGGCGGCCAGGCCCGTCGACTGCTGCGCGACCTCAACCCCACAGACGAACAGCTGACCACTCTGCTGAATGACATTGCTACGCCCGAGCAGATCAGGTTCAACGCCTTCTACTGCCTACAGGCCCGCGCATGACGCCGAAAGGACTACAGCAGGCACCGAGCCAACACCGACCGGTACCAGGCTGAGTTCGGTCAGCATGCCATGTTCTTCTTCATGCAGGCCGAGTACTACGCCTCGCTGAACGACGACCTGGTCAATCGCGACGCGGCAATGCGATTCGCGGACCAGGCCGTCGAGCGCCTACCCGGCGTTCCAGGCGTACTGCATCTCGCCGCGGAGATCATTGCGGACTACTCGGATCGGCAACCCAGCCCGGACCGCGACCTGCTGCTCACGGCCGACCGGCGGGTGCGGCAGGCCATAGCGATCAGCTCGGACGGCTATGCCCGCTACCACGCCACGCTGGCGCGCCTCTGCACGCTCCGCGGCGACTTCGCCGGCGCGTGGGCCAGTATCGCTCGCGCCGTCGACGGCGAGGACAGTTCGGATCCGGAATACGCGCTGCGCATCGGCAGCTACCAGCTGATCAGGTCGCGCATCCAGTACGTCCAGGAGACAGAGCAACTGCGGAGCCGACAGGAGGAGGCCAGCGGCGAGCTGCGCCGTATCCGCGGCCAGATCCTCGAAATCATGGACCTGCTGGCGGCCGTCATCGCGCTCATCACCACGGCGGCGAACATTGCCTCCGGTCAGTCGGCGCGCGCGGCCGGCGGCCTGATGACCCTGACTGGAGGCGTCATCCTCCTGGTCTTCTGGGCGTTTCATTTGTTGATCGTCGACACACCGGGCACGCGGCAGCGACTGGTGGTTCTCGCCCTGGGCGTCATGCTCGTCCTGGGCGGGTGGGCGCGGATGGGATGAGGGACGTCGGATGCGGGTGCGCGAAGCGATCAGCCGGTCGTCGAAGGTGTCCAACGAGGACGCCTACGGCTATCGGGAGGACGGCGTCTGGGTCATCGACGGCGCCAGCTCGTTCGACGACGGGCCGCTGGTAGCCGGCCTCAGTCCGCCCGCCTGGCTGAGCCACGCCGCTAGCCAGCTTCTCCACGACGTCCCGTGGTCTGGACGGGGTCTGGCGGACGTGCTCGCGGCGGTGATCGAACAGCTCGCCGATCTGGGCGCCGCGCATGGCCTGGCCGGCAGCGAGTTCCCCACCGCGGCCATCACGCTGGTCCGTCAGGCGGGCGACCAGGTGGAGGTCGCCTCTCTCGGCGACTGCTCGGTCCTGGTGGGTGTCAGCGGTGGTAAGCCGGTCGAGGTGACCGACCCCCAGTTCGACGGGGCGGAGGAGGCAGTGCTCGCCCGCGTACGCGACCGGATGTCACGCGGGACGCCCGCCGAAGAGGCCTATCGCGAAATCCGGACGGAACTGCGGCAGCGGCGCCGTGAACGCAACTCGCCCGCGGGGCTGTGGGTGCTGGGGCCGGATCCCGAAGCGGCTCGGCACGCGGCCATGCGGGTCGTCCCGGCGCCGCCGGGCACGGACGTCGTCCTGATGTCGGACGGCTTCACTCGTGTCCTGTGGCCCTTCGGACTGGTTGGTGACGCCGCCGAGTTGATGGAACGGGTCATCTCAGACGGCGCCGCCCGACTGCTCGACGAGCTGCGGGACGCCGAGGGCAGGGATCCGGACTGTGCGCGAGTGCCGAGGTTCGGCACGCACGATGACGCGACGGTGGTCTGGGCTCAGCTGTGATCTCGGCGGTGTGATCTCGGCGGGTCGGGCTGGGCCTCCCACGGCGCGGTGGCCCTAGGGTGAACGCATGGCTGTCCATCTGACCCGCATTTACACCCGGACCGGGGACGACGGGACCACGGCGCTGGGAGACATGTCGCGGACCGTGAAGACGGACCCCCGGCTGGGCGCCTACGCGGACACGGACGAGGCGAACGCGGCGATCGGCGTGGCGTTGGCGATCGGCGGCCTGGCGGACGACGTGCGCGAGGTGCTGCGGCAGATCCAGAACGATCTGTTCGACGTAGGCGCGGACCTGTCGACGCCGGTGGTGCCCGACCCCAAGTACCCACCGCTACGGGTCACTCAGGCCTATGTGGACCGGCTGGAAGCRGCCTGCGACCGGTTCAACGAGGACCTGCCGAAGCTCGACTCGTTCATCCTGCCGGGTGRCACGGCAGGGGCGGCGCTGCTGCACGTGGCCCGGACGGTCTCGCGGCGGGCGGAGCGCAGCGTCTGGKCGCTGCTGGCGGTCGACGAGGAGCGGACGAACCCGTTGACGGCCCGCTACCTCAACCGTCTCTCGGACCTGCTCTTCATCCTCAGCCGCGTCGCCAACCCCGGCGGCGACATCAAGTGGCGCCCCGGCGGCAACGCCTGACCGGACCAGCCAGCGGATGCTAGGTGCGGTAGGCGTCTCGTCGGTGGCGGATGGATTGGATCTCTACTAGGCGCTTGGCTTCGTCGATCCGGTAGATGACCCGGTAGGTGCCGCGACGGGCCGAGTACAGGCCATCGAACGGTTCGTTGAATGGCTTGCCGACTCGATGCGGATTTACGGCGATCGAGCCCTTGATCGTCTCCATGGCCGCGACAGCTACCTCGACCGGCAGGTCCTCATGAAGATTTCGGCGCGCCTGCCGCGTCAACGCGATCGCGTAGGGCGACGCCGTCGCCATCAGGCCGCACCGCTACGCCGTCGCTCCAGTTCCGCCATGACCTCGTCGAACGCGAACGTGTCCCCGGCCGCGCTGTCCTCCCGAGACTGGCGCAGGTCCGCCAGGGTCTCGGGGTCGGAGAGGATGTCGAGGGTCTCCTGCATCGACTCGTACTCGGCCACGGAGATCAGCATCACGTCGGCGCGGCCRTTGCGCGTGATGGTGAAGTGGTCGTGTTCCCGAGCTACTCGATCCGCCAGCTCGGCGATCCGAGCCTTCGCTTCCGTGATCGGGATGGTMTCCATGTCGACCATTTTAACGACCGGTTTGAATTCTGACCATTCACGCTTCGATGCCCAGGGAGTGGGCACCTCGCGGTCCGCGGCGCCGAAGACCGGCCGTCGCGACCCCTGAGCCCGGACACGACGACGGCGGGGCGCGCTCCCCATGGAACGCACCCCGCCGTCGTGTTCAGCGTGGGACCCCGTCCGCCGTCAGGACTTCAGGGCCGCCGTCTCGGCGAGGATGCTGACGCCGTCCTTGGTCACGGAGATGAAGCCGCCACCGACGGTGTAGAGGAAGTCGCCGCCGTCGGTCTCGACCTTGATGTCGCCGCCGTCCTTCAGCACGCCCAACAGCGGGACGTGCCGCGGCCAGACGCCGAGGTCGCCGTCGGTGGTCGTGGCGAGGACGAAGTTCGCCTCGCCGGACCAGACCTCCGCCTCCGGGGAGACGATCGCGACCCGCATCGTCGCCACTACAGGTTCTCCGCGTTCTTCTGCGCGTCCTCGATCCCGCCGCACATGAAGAAGGCCTGCTCCGGCAGGTGGTCGAACTCGCCCTGGGTCATCCGCTTGAACGAGTCGATCGTCTCGGCGACCGGGACGAACTTGCCCGGAATGCCGGTGAACTGCTCGGCGACGAAGAACGGCTGCGACAGGAACCGCTGGATGCGCCGGGCCCGCCGGACGAGGACCTTGTCCTCCTCGGAGAGCTCGTCGATGCCGAGGATGGCGATGATGTCCTGCAGGTCCTTGTAGCGCTGCAGGATCCGCTGCACCTCACGAGCGGTGTCGTAGTGCTCCTGGCCGAGGTACCGGGCGTCCAGGATGCGCGACGTCGACTCCAGCGGG
The DNA here is from genome assembly GCF_001983105.1 of Pseudofrankia asymbiotica. GTDB lineage: Bacteria > Actinomycetota > Actinomycetes > Frankiales > Frankiaceae > Pseudofrankia > Pseudofrankia asymbiotica. Next base: position 55,494 of record NZ_MOMC01000042.1, read on the forward strand.
CTCACCGCCGGGTAGATGCCGAGGTCCGAGATCGACCGGTCGAGGACCGTGGTGGCGTCCAGGTGGGTGAACGTCGTGGCCGGCGCCGGGTCGGTCAGGTCGTCGGCGGGCACGTAGATGGCCTGCAGCGAGGTGATGGAGTGGCCTCGGGTCGAGGTGATCCGCTCCTGCAGCACGCCCATCTCGTCGGCCAGCGTCGGCTGGTAACCCACGGCGGACGGCATGCGGCCGAGCAGCGTGGACACCTCGGAGCCGGCCTGGGTGAACCGGAAGATGTTGTCGATGAACAGCAGCACGTCCTGCTTCTGGACATCGCGGAAGTACTCGGCCATGGTCAGGGCGGCCAGCGCGACCCGCAGACGGGTGCCCGGCGGCTCGTCCATCTGGCCGAAGACCAGCGCGGTGTCGTCGATGACGCCGGCTTCGGTCATCTCCAGGAACAGGTCGTTGCCCTCGCGGGTGCGCTCGCCGACGCCCGCGAACACCGAGACGCCACCGAACTCCTTGGCGACCCGGCGGATCATCTCCTGGATGACGACGGTCTTGCCGACGCCGGCACCGCCGAACAGGCCGATCTTGCCACCGCGCACGTACGGCGCGAGCAGGTCGATGACCTTGATGCCGGTCTCGAACATCTCGGTCTTCGACTCGAGCTGGTCGAACGCCGGCGCGGTGGCGTGGATCGGCCGATACGCCTCGGCGTCGACGGACGCGACGTCGAGCGGCTGGCCGAGCACGTTGAACACGTGCCCCTTGGTCGCGTTGCCGACCGGGACCGAGATCGGCGCGCCGGTGCTCTTGACCGGGGCACCGCGGACGAGGCCGTCGGTCTGCTGCATGGAGATCGCCCGGACCGTGTTGTCACCGATGTGCTGGGCGACCTCAAGAGTCAGGGTGGCGGTCTCGTCGCCGAGCGTCCGCTCGACCTGCAGCGCGTGGTAGATCTCCGGGAGCTCCCCCGGAGCGAACTCGACGTCAACAACCGGGCCGATGACTCGGGCGACCCGGCCGATCCCCGTCGTGCTGGTGGTGACGGTCATGGCGTCCTCGATCTTCACTAGAGCGCCGAAGGGGGCGCGTATTGCGACTTCTCCGCGCCCCCGGAGGCCCACATGCTGCCGATGGGATCTCTAAGGGGCTGGCTTGGCACCTTCGGCCACCCACGGCGTCAGGCAGTCTCTTCTGTTGAGCGGTGCTGCGGTGTCGCGTCGGTGAGCGGTGCTGCGGTGTCACTGCTGGGTGATACTTGGTCTTTCAGGTGGTACCACGTCTTTCAGGCCACCTCAGCGGCGTCCGACGGGCCGAGTTCCGGGGCCTCCGTCGGCGCGTCGTCGCGGGTCCGACCGGACCGGCCGCCGGACTGGCCGACCGGCGGTCCGATCACGAACCTTTGACCACGCTGTGGTAGTTGTCCCCACCTACCATGCCTTACGAATTCGATCCCGGCACCCAACCCGCCATCGGGCAGGTGCCCACTACTACCCGCGCCGTTCGCTACCCGGCGTCCGCCAGCGCGTTCGCGCCGCCGACGATCTCCGAGATCTCCTGGGTGATCGCTTCCTGGCGGGCCCGGTTGGCCAGCCGGGTGTAGGTGCGGATGAGCTCCTCGGCGTTGTCCGTCGCCGACTTCATCGCCCGCTGCCGGGAGGCCGACTCGGAGGCGGCCGCCTCCAGCAGGGCGACGTAGAGACGGCTCTCGACGTAGCGGGGCAGCAGCGCGTCGAGCACCCCCTCCGCCGACGGCTCGAACTCGTACACCGGCAGCGCGCCGCCCGCCGGCGCCTCGGTCGTCTCCTCCAGCACCATCGGCAGCAGCCGGTGCGCCTCCGGCGTCTGCGTCATCGCGCTGACGTACTCGGTGTAGACGATGTGGATCTCGCCCACGCCGCCGTCGGCCTCGTCGAGGGTGAACGCCGCGAGCAGCTCGTCCGCGATCGCCTTCGCGTCCGCGTAGGTGGGCTGCTCGGTGAACCCGGTGAACTCGCTCGCGAGCTCCCGGCCGCGGAACCGGTAGTACGTGACGGCCTTGCGGCCGACCGCGTACAGAGCCACGGACTTGCCCTCGTCGGCGAGCAGCTCCATGAGCTCGCCCGCCTGGCGCAGCGCGTTGGCGCTGTAGCCGCCGGCGAGGCCGCGGTCGGAGGTGACGACCACGACCGCGGCCCGGGTGACCCCGGACCGTTCGGTCGTCAGCGGGTGGTTGATGGTCGACTGCGACGCCACCGCACTGATCACCCGGGTGATCTCGGCCGCGTACGGCCGGGACGCCGCGACCCGCGCGCGGGCCTTGGCGATCCGGGACGCCGCGATGAGCTCCATCGCCCGGGTGATCTTCTTCGTCGACTGGACCGTCCGGACACGTCGCCGGTACTCACGAAGCTGGCCTGCCACGTGATCAGACCTTCTCGACCGGCTTCGGGCGGTGCACCCGGATCGCTTCCTGCTCGATCTCTTCCGGCTCCAGCGCGTCGGGAGCGGCCTCGTTGACCAGCGGCTGGCCCGAGGAAAGGGTGAACTGCGACTTGAACTCGCCGATCGCCTTCTCCAGGTCCGCGATGGTCGAGTCATCGAGCTTGCCGGTCGCCCYGATGACGTCGTAGATGCCGGAGTACGACCGGCTGATGAAGTCGAGGAACTCGGCCTCGAACCGGCGGATCTCCCCGACCGGGATCTCGTCGAGCTTGCCGGTGGTGCCGGCCCAGATCGACACGACCTGCCGGTCGACCGCGAACGGCTGGTTCTGTGGCTGCTTGAGCAGCTCGACAAGCCGCGACCCGCGGGCGAGCTGGTCACGCGAGGCCTTGTCCAGGTCCGAGCCGAACGACGCGAACGACTCCAGCTCGCGGTACTGGGCGAGGTCGAGGCGCAGGCGGCCGGCGACGGACTTCATCGCCTTGACCTGTGCCGAGCCGCCGACGCGGGACACCGAGGTGCCGACGTTGATGGCCGGCCGCACGCCCTGGTTGAACAGGTCCGACTCCAGGAAGATCTGGCCGTCGGTGATGGAGATGACGTTCGTCGGGATGTACGCCGAGATGTCGTTGCCCTTGGTCTCGATGATCGGCAGGCCGGTCATCGAGCCGCCACCCAGCTCGTCGGACAGCTTGGCGCAGCGCTCGAGCAGCCGGGAGTGCAGGTAGAAGACGTCGCCCGGGTAGGCCTCGCGGCCCGGCGGGCGGCGCAGCAGCAGCGAGATCGCGCGGTACGCCTCGGCCTGCTTCGACAGGTCGTCGAAAACGATCAGTGCGTGCTGGCCGTTGTACATCCAGTGCTGGCCGATGGCCGAGCCGGTGTACGGGGCGATGTACTTGAAGCCGGCCGGCTCGTCCGCGGGGGCCGCGACGATCGTGGTGTACGCCAGCGCGCCGGCCTCGTCCAGCGTGTTGACGACCTCACGAATGGTCGACTTCTTCTGGCCGATGGCGACGTAGACGCACTTGACCTGCTTCTTCGGGTCGCCGCTCTCCCAGTTCGCGCGCTGGTTGATGATCGCGTCGATGGCGACGGTGGTCTTGCCCGTCTGCCGGTCACCGATGATCAGCTGCCGCTGGCCACGGCCGATGGCGGTCATCGCGTCGATGGCCTTGATGCCGGTCTGCAGTGGCTCCTTGACCGGCTGGCGCTGCACGACGGTGGGCGCCTGCAGCTCGAGGGCGCGCTCGCCGTCGGTGTCGATCGGCCCGAGGCCGTCGATCGGCCSGCCCAGCGGGTCCACGACCCGGCCGAGGAACCCGTCGCCCACCGGGGCCGCCAGGATGCGCCCGGTCCGGCGCACCTCCGAGCCCTCCTCGATGTGCGAGCCCTCACCGAGGATGACGCAGCCGATCTCGCCGACCTCGAGGTTGAGGGCGAGGCCGAGCACGCCGCCGGAGAACTCCAGCAGCTCGTTGGTCATGGTGTGCGGGAGGCCCTCGACCCGGGCGATCCCGTCACCGGTGAGGATGACGCGGCCGACCTCCTCCCGGTCGGCGGAGGTGGCCTGGAACGATTCGACATAGTCCCGGAGGGCGTCGCGAATCTCCTCCGGCCGGATGGTCAGCTCAGTCATCGCTTCGGTCCTTCATTGCGGGCAGGAGAATCGGCTGCCCAGCATGGGTATGTCCGGCCTTTGTCGGGACCGGAACGATCAGTTCGGAGCAGGCGAGGGACGCGGGGCCGCGCCGTCGGCGAAGATCGCCGGCGGCGTGGCCGCGTACCTGGTTCGTCATGCTCACCAGTGCTACCGCGCCAGGGCCTGGCGGGCGGCGGTGAGCCGGCGCAGCACGGACCCGTCGACGACCTCGTCGCCGACCCGCACGACGACGCCGCCGAGCACGGCCGGGTCGAGGTCGGTCTGCACCTGGATCTCCCGGCCGAAGTACCGGGACAGCGCCGCCCGCAGCCGGGTGAGCTGGCCGGCGTCCAGCGGCACCGCCGTACGCACGACGGCGACCACGCGGTCACGCCGCGCGGCGGCGATCCGGCTGAACTGCTCGATCCGCCGGGACAGGTCGCCGAACTCCCGGTCGGCCACGGCCTGCTTGGCCAGCCGCACCGTCACCGGGTGCGCCTTGCCGGTCAGCAGACGCTCGACGAGCGCCTCCTTGGCCGGCGCCGGCGCGGCCGGATCGGTGAGCGCGAGCGACAGCTCCGGGTTGTGGTCGAGGATCCGGCCGAACCGGAACAGCTCGTCCTCGACCTCGTCCAGCGCGCCCGCGGTGTCGGCGTCGACGAGCAGCGCCTCCACGGACAGCTCGATCAGGCCGAGCCGCAGGTCGAGGGGACGCTTCCAGCGGTGCGCCACGGCGGACTTGACGACGGTGAGCGTGGCCTCGCCGAGCCGGGCGGAGAACAGCCGGTCGGCCAGGTCCTCCCGGGCGCCGGCGGGCACGCTCGAGTCGGCGAACGCGCGCCGCAGCGTCAGGTCCCCGCCGAGCAGGTCGGCGACGGCGCGCAGCTCGGCCGCGATCCGCCCCGCGTCCGGCCCGGTGGCCCGACCGGCCGCGGTCCCGCCACCCGGCGGAACCGCGGTGAGCGCGTCAAGGGTGGCCCGCGCCGCGGCGAGAGCCGCCCGGCTGGGTCCCTCCATCGTCAGCCCCCCGACCCGGCGGGCGCGGCGGCGGTCGCGTCACCGGACGCGTCGAGCGCCGCGATGAAGTCGTCGATCAGCCGAACGTGCTCGTCCGGGCGGGCCAGCTCGTGTCCGACGATCTTGGTGGCGAGCTCGAGAGCCACGCCACCCAACTCGGAACGCAGCGAGTTGACGATCTGCGACCGCTCCGCGGCGAGCTGAGCCTCGCCGCGAACGCGGATCTCGGCGACCTCACGGTCGGCCTGGGCCCGCAGCTCCGCCACGATCTGGCGACCCTGCACAGCCGCCTCGTCGCGGATCCGCGACGCCTCGGCGCGCGCCTCGGCGAGCTGCGCACGGTACTGCTCCAGCAGCGCCTGCGCCTCCGCCTGGGCGGCCTCGGCGCGAGCCAGGCCCCCCTCGATGCGCTCGGTCCGAGCCGCGTAGAACGTCTGGATCTGGGGCTTGACCTTCCAGAAGAAGAAGGCCACGAGCAGCCCGAACGAAACAATGCCGATGATGAGCTCGCCCACCGGCGGAACCAGGACGTTCTCGTCGTCCGAGTGCTCCGCGGCGGCGAGCAGGACTGTCGACGTGACGCTCACGCTCGTCCTCGGATTACTTGAAGACGAACGGAACGACGAAACCGATCAGGGCGAGCGCCTCGACCAGGGCGAATCCGATGAGCATGTACCGGAAGGCGACCTGCTCGGCCTCGGGCTGGCGCGCGATGGCCTGCACGCCGAGGCCGAAGATGAGACCGATGCCGATACCCGGGCCGATGGCCGCGAGACCGTAGGCGACGGCACCGAGGTTACCGCTGACGGCGTCGGTGGCCGCCAGAACGACGGGTGAAGCCATGTGAGGTGTTCCTTATCCTGTCGGGCACCGGGACTCACCGGTGCGGGTCGGGGTGTCCGAAAACTCAGGAATGCGCCGCGACGGCCGCGACGGGCRCGGACTCGGGCTCGGGCGCTTCGACGCCGTGCTCGGCGTGCGCGTCCTCGTGGCCGCCACCGTGGGCAGCGATCGCGCCACCGATGTAGGCGGCCGTGAGCACGGTGATGATGTAGGCCTGCAGCAGGTCGATGACCAGCTCGAACCCGGTCATGATGACCGTCATCAGGAACGAGAAGGCGCCGAACACGTATGGCGGCCGCTGGATCATGTACTCCGCGCCGAGGCTGAAGATGAGGAGCAGCATGTGGCCGGCGAACATGTTCGCGAAGAGCCGGACCGCCAGCGTGAAGGGCCGCACGATCAGMGTCGACAGGACCTCGATCGGCGCGAGGATGAGCCGGATCGGCAGCATCGCCTGCGGCGCCGGGTCGACCATCTCCTTGAAGTACGCGCCCGCGCCGTTGGCCCTGATGCCGACCCAGTTGAAGAGCACCCAGGTGATGAGCGCCAGCACCATCGGGATGGCGATGCGCGAGGTGGCCGGGAACTGGGCCACCGGGATGATGGCGAGCAGGTTGCAGACCGCGACGAAGCAGAAGAGCACCATCAGGTAGGGCGTGTACCGTGGCCCGGTCTTCCCGATGATCTCACGCGAGATCTGGCTGTCGATGAAGTCGTAAATCGACTCGGCGAAGTTCTGCAGGCCACGGGGGACGATCGAGGCGCGACGGTACGCGAGCCAGAACAGGACCCCGACGAACAGCGCCGAGAAGATCACCAGCGCGGTGGCCTTGTTCAGGTAGAAGTTGARGGGACCCAGGTCCACGTCAAACCAGTGCGGCGGGTTGAAGACCGCTGTCGTGGGGCCTTCGAAGCCCTCGTCACTAGCGGCGAGGACGGCCACGCAACACACCTCCATGATCCAAATTTCAACGCAGTGTCATCGGGCGAACCAGGCCCGCCCCACGGCGGAGGGGACCCCACCCTACCGGCACCCTGAGCTCAGCCGCCCGAGTTGTACGCATCGTGAGCGTCGCCCGAGCTTAGAGACCAAAGATGCAGGTGGGCCACGGACGTGCGCGAAGGCATGATCGCATGTCCGTGGGCAGGCGCGGCCCAGCGACAGACCCGTCTCCGGCGGGGCCGACGGTGTCGGCGCCCGGTACCGCGAATACTATCCACACCTGCGCCATCGCGGCACGCGCTGCGATCCGCCCCGCGCCGGGTTCATCTACACGTTGCCGCGACGTTTCGGTCTGTTGTGCCCCCCTTGACGTTACGAGGGCGCGTGGACACGCGGAGCGACATTTCGGACAGTGGGTCGATCGCGCGAGCGCGCTGAGCGCCGGACCGGCGCCCATCTCCGGCCACACACCGCGACCACCATCGAAGACCGCGCCCCGGGCGCAGGCCTCACCTCCGGGATCAAGAACGACCCCGGGCCTTCTCGGCCGGTCCGGACCAGCCTGGACCAGCGCGGGCCGGGCGTGGAGTCGCTAACGGCRCAGCGCCTGGTAGATCACCAGGTAGAGCGCGGCGGCGAGGCCCAGGACGATCCCGATCGGCAGGAACACCTGGTGCAGGCCGGTCAGCCGGTCGATACCCCACCCGACCAGGCCCCAGAAGGCGATCCCGGCGCCGAGCGTCCCGACCGCGTTCCAGGCCTCCCCCGGAGCGTGCTCACGGTTCGGCGGCGGGTTCCCGCCCCCCGCCTGCCCGCGGCCCCCGCCCCGTCGGGCGTCGCCGGAGCGACGGTCACGCTCGCCGCCGCCGCCGGGCTCACGGCCTTCGTCCTTGTTCATCGCCTTTGCCGCCCGCCCGTCATCGACGCGAGTCCGGTCCCGGCGCGACGCGCGCCGGAGACGGGGCGGCACGTCGATCCGCCGAGCCGCCGGCGCCGGGATCGCGGGTGGCGAACGTGGCCGGGTCGAAGAACGGCACCCGGGTGTGGGTGGCGGCCCAGAGCTCGGCGCCGACCCAGCCGACCACGCCGGCCAGCACCGTCCAGGCCAGCGTCGGCAGGTTCACCGCCTCGACCCCGTCCAGCGCGACGAGCAACACACCGAGCAGGAAGATCTTGAAACCATAGATGCCGAGCGCGGCCGGCAGCAGCAGGTGGGGCGCCCGCCGGGCCACGAAACCCACCGCGATCTTGCTGACCGAGAAGAAGACCACGACGATGCCGATGCCGAGCGACGCCGCGGCGACGCCCGCCCAGCCCCGCAGGCTCGCGCCGAGCGCGACCGCGACGACGGCGATCACCGCGCTGATCATCAACCCCAGCCGGATGATCGGCGCGCTGGTCAGAGGAGACCGAGGGCCACCGCCCGCGCGAGGCTTCGTCCCCGCCGCGCGGCTGTCGGCGAGCACGTCGCCCGCTCTTCCCGTCACCAGCACGCTCCTCTTCGCGACCACCCGTGCCCGCCCGCCAACGCGGACGGGACGCTTCCACGGTATCGGGCGGCGGCCGGCGCCACTCCGGTCAGACAGGAGCACTGGCCCGGACAGGCCGGCGGCGAGACCGGGGAGCCGGGTGGCAGGTGTGGTGTCAGGTGGGGGTGCTCGTCGCGCTGGCMGCGCGGCGAGCGGTGCGTTGGCCGAGCAGGAGCAGCACCACCACGCCGAGCAGGCCGATCCCGAGAGTCGCCAGCAGGATCGGCAGCGGCGCCGACGAGAACGACGCGGCCACGACGCCGAAACCGACGAGCGCGGCCCAGAAGTACATGAACAGCACCGCCCGGACCTGCGACTTGCCGATCTCCAGCATGCGGTGGTGCAGGTGCATCTTGTCCGGCGCGAACGGTGAACGGCCCGCCCTGGTGCGGCGCACGACCGCGAGGCCGAGATCGAGGAACGGCACCATCAGCACGGCGAGCGGGATGGCGAGCGGGATCAGCGACGGCAGCGAGCGGGACGGGCCGGCGTAGCCGCCGTAGGCGACCTGGCCCGTCACCGTGATCATCGACGAGGCTGACAGCAGACCGATGAGCATCGACCCGGAGTCACCCATGAACAGTTTCGCCGGGTTGAAGTTGTGCGGCAGGAACCCGATGCAGACGCCGGCCGTGACGGCGGCCAGCAGCGCGGCCGGCGTGGCCCGGTAGATGCCGTTGAGGACCGCGAGCGAGTAGGCGTAGTAGAACGTCGCCCCGGCGGCGATCGCCGCGACACCAGCCGCGAGCCCGTCCAGGCCGTCGATGAAGTTCAGCGCGTTGACGAGGACGACGACGGCGAGGATCGAGATCGGGACGGCGGTCTCCGGGCCGAGGCTGAGCGTCGTCTCGCTGTCCCAGTTGATGGCGAACGAGAACTGCACCCCGAGCTGCACCATCACGGCCGCGGCGACCATCTGGCCCGCGAGCTTCGTCAGCGAGTCCAGCTCCCACTTGTCGTCGGCGACGCCCAGCAGGCAGATCAGCGTCGCCGCGACGAGCACGGCGCGAGGTTCGGACCAGTCACGCGAGACCTGGGACAGGAACGGCAGCCGGTCGGCGACGGCGAGGCCGGCGTAGAGGCCGGCCAGCATCGCGAGCCCACCCAGCCGCGCCGTCGGCAACGCGTGCACGTCCCGGTCCCGTACCCCGGCGACTGCGCCGATGCGCAACGCCAGCGCCCTCGCGACCGGCGTCGTCAGGTAGGTGACGGCCGCCGCGACCACGAAGACGAGCGCGTACTCACGCACGGCGCCATCCCATCCAGCCCCGACCTCCCATTACCGCGTTGACCGATGTGAGGGGTTCCCGCCGGTCCGTGCTCGCCGGCCTCGGTCGCGCGGGCCGGAGCGGACGGTGCCGATCGACGGTCCGCCTCAAGTGTCCCAGGGGATTCGTGGACCGGTGGTGGCGGCCTCCCAGGCCCAGCCGACCCGCGCGGCGGAGAGGACGGGGACGGCGAGGTCGGCCTCCGTCACGACGAGACCCCCGACGGCGCCTCGACCAGCGGCAGCACCGCGCGCAACGCCGCCAGGTCGATCGCGCCGAGCCGGACCACCCGGGGGACCTCGGTGGTGCAGTCGACGATCGTGGACGCGACGCCCACCGCGGCGGGGCCGGCGTCGAGATAGACCTCGACCTGTTCGCCGAGCTGGGCGACGGCCTCGTCCGCGGTGTTCGCGGCCGGCTGGCCGGACCGGTTCGCGCTGGAGACGGCCATCGGCCCCGTACGGCCGAGAAGGTCGATCGCGACCGGATGGAGAGGCATGCGCACCGCCACCGTGCCGCGGCTGTCCCCGAGATCCCAGCGCAGGGACGGAGCCTGCCGCACGATCACCGTCAGCCCGCCCGGCCAGAACGCCCTGGTGAGCTCGCGCACCGGCATGGTGACGTTGTTGACCAGGCCTTCCAGCGTGCGCCACGAGCCGATCAGAACCGGCACGGGCATGTCCCTGCCGCGCCCCTTCGCGGCGAGCAGGGCACGCACCGCGGACGCGTCGAACGCGTCCGCGCCGATCCCGTACACCGTGTCGGTGGGCAGGACGACGAGGTCGCCCCGGCCGACCGCCCCCGCGGCCGCCTCGAGGCCGGTCCGCCTCGCCGCCTCGTCCGTGCAGTCGAACAGCCGCATGACCCCTCGCCGAACTTGTCTCGCGCAGTCGTCCGGGCCGCCTGGACGGCGCCCAGACGTCGAGCCGCCCGTTCCGGGGGCTGGCCCGCCCCCTGGGCCACCAACCTACAGCCGGGGCCGCCGCGGCCGAGCCGCGAGATCGCCCGGCCTACGTCCAGCGTGCCGTGACGAAACGGTCGCGACCCACGAGATCGCGGTGCGTGACGATCTCGCGCCACCCACCGACCGCGGCCAGCAGCTCCCGAACGGCCGGGCCCTGGCCGTCGGCGTGCTCCATCGCGAACAGTCCGCCTGGGCGCAGCAGGCCCGCCGCGGCGGCGGCCACGGCGCGCGGGCCGGCGAGCCCGTCCCCGCCGCCGCCCCACAGGGCCCAGGGCGGATCGTGGTCGCCTACCTCAGGAGTGACCGCGGCCCGGTCCGCGTCCGGCAGGTAGGGCGGGTTCGAGACGACGGCGTCCACCCGCCCGGTCAGCCGGGAGAGCGCGGTCAGCACGGGCACGGCCGCCCAGCCCGCCGGCGCCGGAACACCCGCGGCGGCGGGCGTTCCGGCGCCGGCGACGTCGGCGGCATGCACCTCGACGGGCAGTCCCGTGCCGGCGGCGTTGCGCCTCAGCCACCGCAGCGCCGCGGGGTCGGCCTCGACCGCGTGCACCTCGGTGCCAGGCACCTCGTCGGCGAGCGCGAGCGCGATCGCCCCGGACCCGGCGCACAGATCCACGCAGACGAACCGGGGGCGACCGCCCGCGGGGGCGTCGGCGCCCGCGTCGGCGCCGGTGGCGACGTCCGTCCGCTCGCTCGGCCGCCGCGTCCCGGCCGTCAGTTCCTGGGACCTCGGCCGCCGGTCGCGCGAAGAAGGAGCATTTTCGCGCGCCCTTTGGCCCTTCAGCGCGTCGATCACCCAGCCGACGACCGTCTCGGTCTCCGGCCGGGGCACGAAGACCCCGGGGCCAACGGCGAGCGCGAGATGACGGAAGTAGGCCTCGCCGGTGAGGTGCTGCAGCGGCACCCGCCGCGCCCGGCTCGTGACCAGGCCACGCAGCCGCTCGGCGGCGCCCGGCGCGATCTCCCGAACCAGCGGGAGCCGCCCACGCGCGACCCCCAGCACGTGCGCGGCGAGCAGCTCGGCGTCGACGCGCGGGCTAGCGACACCCGCGTCGGCGAGCCGCCCGGTCGCCCAGGCGAGCTCAGCCGCCAGCGGGACGTCGGCGGTTCCGGCCGCGGAGCGCGCCGGGACCGCCGGGACCGCCGGGCCGCTCACTCAGCCGCCCTCGTCGGGGCTTTCCGCGAGCCTCTCGGCGAGGTCCGCCGCGACGAGCGCGTCGAGCACGTCGTCGAGCTCGCCGTCGAGAACCTGCTCCAGGTTGTGCGCCTTGTAGCCGACCCGATGGTCGGCGATCCGGTTCTCCGGGAAGTTGTACGTCCGCACCTTGTCCGAACGGTCCAGGGTGCGGACCTGGCTGGCCCTTGCCGCGGACTTCTCCGACTCGGCCTTTTCCCTCGCTATGGTCAGCAACCGGGCGCGCAGAATCCGCAGCGCCGACTCCTTGTTCTGCAGCTGGCTCTTCTCGTTCTGGCAGGAGACGACGACCCCGGTCGGCATATGGGTGATGCGCACCGCCGAGTCGGTGGTGTTGACGCTCTGGCCACCGGGTCCCGACGAGCGGAAGACGTCGATGCGCAGGTCGTTCGCGTCGATCTCGACGTCGACGTCCTCGGCCTCCGGCATGACGAGCACGCCCGCGGCGGATGTGTGGATACGCCCGGCCGACTCGGTCACGGGCACCCGCTGGACGCGGTGCACGCCGCCCTCGAACCGCAGCCGGCCGTAGACGCCCGGCTGGCCGGGGGGAACCTGGCCGCGGTACTTCACCGCGACGCTGATGTCGCGGTAGCCGCCCAGGTCGCTCGGGTTGGCGTCGAGGATCTCCGTCTTCCAGCCGCGCCGCTCCGCGTAGCGCAGGTACATCCGCAGCAGGTCGCCGGCGAACAGCGCGGACTCCTGGCCGCCCGCTCCGGCCTTCACCTCGAGAATCGCGTCCCGGCTGTCGTCGGGGTCGGCGGGCACGAGCAGGGCCCGCAGCCGCTGGCGCTGCTCGGCGATGGCGGCCTCCAGGTCCGCCACCTCGGAACGGAACGACGCGTCCTCGGTGGCCAGCTCCCTGGCCGTCTCCAGCTCGCCGTTCGTGTGCTCCATCTCACGCGCGAGTTCGACGACGGCCGCGAGCTCCGCATAGCGTCGCCCCAGCCCGCGCGCCTCCGCGGCGTCGTTGTGCACGTCGGGGTCGGCGAGCCGCTTCTCGATCTCGGCGTGCTCGGCGAGCAACTTCTCCAGCGCGGAGGCCATCAGCAACCTTTTCAACAAGTCGGCGGTATGAAGCAGGAACGGCGCTCGTCCGGTCCAAACCGGACGAGCGCCGCATCGCCGCGACACCAACCGCGGTCCCTGGCCCGTCAATCAGGCCTCACGAACCCGATCCCGACGCTCTGAGCGTCACTCAGCCGCGGGACGGCCCCGTTCAGGACCGACCCGATGCTGTGGACCAACTCCGGACCAGGTGGGAGAGAGCGCGGCGCCCGGCCGAAGGCTCCCGCCGGATCGGCGGAGCCGGCGGCGCCCAGGCGCCCCGCCTACTTAGTGCCGGATACCGGCTGGCCGGGCTGGCGCTTGCCGAACCGGCGCTCGAACTTCTCCACCCGGCCACCGACGTCGAGGATCTTCTGCTTGCCGGTGTAGAACGGGTGGCACTGCGCGCACACCTCGACGTTGATCGAGCCGTTGTCCTTGGTGCTGCGCGTCGTGAACGTGTTCCCACACGTACAGACCACAGTGGTCTCGTGGTACGTCGGGTGAATGTCAGCCTTCATGGTCCCTCTTCTCACATGGCCGCCGGGTCGCCGTCGCAGCCGCTACGGCGTGAACCGGAGCCTCCAACCGGCCCAAGTCTGCCAGACCTGGTGCCTGGGTCACGGTGCCAGTGGCCTCAACACCACTGGCACCGTTCCTAGTCCCATCCCGGCGCCGGGCGCGGAGCGCCGGGCACCGGACCGCGCTAGTCCTGCGACGGGGTCGACTTGGCTATCTGCATGAGGAACTCGTAGTTCGTCCTCGTCTGCTTGAGCTGGCCCAGCAGCAGCTCGATCGCCTGCTGCGGCTCGCGGGTGTGCAGGACGCGCCGCAGCTTGTGCATGATCGCGAGTTCGTCGGGCGCGAGCAGGATCTCCTCCTTACGGGTGCTGGACGCGTCCACGTCCACCGCCGGGAAGGTCCGCTTGTCGGCGATCTTGCGGTCCAGCTTGAGCTCCGCGTTACCGGTGCCCTTGAACTCCTCGAAGATGACCGTGTCCATCGTCGACCCGGTCTCGACGAGGGCCGTCGCGATGATGGTCAGCGAGCCGCCGTTCTCGATGTTGCGGGCGGCGCCGAGGAAACGCTTCGGCGGGTAGAGCGCCGTCGAGTCGACACCACCGGACAGGATCCGGCCGCTCGCGGGCGCCGCGAGGTTGTACGCGCGGCCGAGCCGGGTGATGGAGTCGAGCAGCACGACGACGTCCTGGCCCAGCTCGACGAGCCGCTTGGCCCGCTCGATGGACAGCTCCGCCACGTTCGTGTGGTCCGACGGCGGCCGGTCGAACGTCGAGGCGATGACCTCGCCCTTCACCGACCGCTGCATGTCGGTGACCTCCTCCGGCCGCTCGTCGACGAGCACGACCATGAGGTGGCATTCCGGGTTGTTCGTCGTGATCGCGTTCGCGATCGACTGCAGCACCATCGTCTTGCCGGCCTTCGGCGGGCTGACGATCAGGGCCCGCTGACCCTTGCCGATCGGCATCACCAGGTCGATGACCCGGGTGGTCATCACGTTCGGCTCGGTCTCCATCCGCAGGCGGTCCTGCGGGTAGAGCGGGGTGAGCTTGGTGAACTCGGGGCGGCCGCGGGCCTCCTCCGGGTCCATCCCGTTGATGGTGTCCAGCCGGACGAGCGCGTTGTACTTGTCGCGACGCGCCTCGCCCTCCTGCGGCGCGCRCACCACGCCGGTGATGGCGTCGCCGCGGCGCAGTCCGTGCCGACGGACCTGGGCGAGGCTGACGTACACGTCGGCCGGGCCCGTCAGGTAGCCACTGGTCCGGACGAACGCGTAGTTGTCCAGGACGTCCAGGATGCCGGCGACCGGGATGAGGACGTCGTCCTCGCGCAGGACAGGCTCGTTCTCGACCGTTCCGCCCTGACCGCGGCGGTTGCGGCCGCGCTCACGGAAACGGCCACGCCTGCGGCTGCTGTCGTCGTCGTCGTCCTGCTGCTGCTGAGCGGCCCGGCTGCCCTGGCGGTCGGGCTGCCGATCGGCCTGACGGTCCGAGCGGTCGGTCCTGTCGGGCCGGTCCGACGGACGGTCGCCCTGACGGGTGCTCTGACGGTCCGTCTGCCGGCCGTTCGCGCGGTCGGCACGCTCGTGCCGCTCGCCCTGCGCCCTCTCGCCACGATCCGGACGCTCACCGCGATCCGGACGCTCACCACGGTCCGCACGCGCCCGAGGGGCCGCGTTCTCGTCGCGATCCGCACGCTCGCCACGGTCCGCACGCTCACCGCGGTCCGGACGCTCACCGCGATCCGGACGCGCCCGAGGGGCCGCGTTCTCGTCGCGATCCGCACGCTCGCCGCGATCCGCACGCGCCCGAGGGGCCGCGTTCTCGTCGCGATCCGCACGCTCGCCACGGTCCGCACGCTCACCGCGATCCGCACGCTCGCCGCGATCCGGCCGCTCACCGCGATCCGCACGCGCCCGAGGGGCCGCGTTCTCGTCGCGCGCCACGACCGGCGCCGACGGCTCCTCGGCCTGGGTGGGCCGCTCGGCGGCGGGAGCCTCCGGCTCCGTCTCACGAGCGGGCATCTGAACAAGCTCGCCCTGCTCGGGGCTTCCGGTGGCGCGCACCACTCGCCGCCCGCGGGTGCGTGGCGGGGCGGTGGCCGGCGTCTCGGTGCTCGTAAGGACGGTGGCCTCCTGGCCGCTCTCGACGACGCCGTTCGGCGTGGGCGGGCCGCCGTTCTGCGCGTTCTGGATGGCCGCGATCAGCTGGCCCTTGCGTAGCCGGCCGGTGCCCGGGATTCCCAACGAACTGGCCATGGACTGCAACTCCGGCAGAAGCATCGCCTGCAGGCCCGTACCGTTGCGGCGACGGCGAGGAACGGCCGAGCCAGGAGTGTCCTCGTCGGCCGCGCTGGCCGACGGCGTACGGCCGTCCCCGGATACACCGCTGTCCATCGGCGCCGGCGCCGGCGCCGGCGCGGCCGGCGCGGCCGGCTGGCTGACGGGAAGCGGTGCGGGGGGCGCCGCGGACTCACGTGCGCTCTCAGGCAGCACGTCGGTGGTGTCGCTCAAGGTTTTCCTTCCCTGAAGGAACCGGCTCCTCTCGAGCCGGGTGATGCATATGGACCTTCGACCATCCGCTCCACCACCTACGTGGATGACAGATGAAGGAGATGTCGCCGCTGGCCGGCCCGAATGACGCGGCCGTCGACGAGGCGGAGGGCCCGGACCTCCCAGCGGACCTCCCGCTAGACCTGCTGGACCGGCTCCGCCAATCCGGCGGGGACCCGGGTTCCGTCGATCCGTCAGGAACCCGTGGCTTCGCCGATCCGGAAGGAGCCCGGGCCACGGACGAACCCGGAATCCCCGGGCAGAGGGTCCGGGGTCACCCCCGGGCAGACATCGCGGGTCAGCAGGGAAGCTGACCAAGGTCAGCGACCAGGCTCACCCACCACGTCACCGGTGTCGAGCCGAGGCAACGACGAGGAGGCGCGGGCACCGGAATCCTGTACCAGGACGGACCAGAGAGCTCCAGCCAGACCGGCGGGGCGAGCACGCGCCGCGGCGCGGCGGGTGCAGCCATCAGACTATCCAGACGGAGACACCTCGGCAACAACCTGGGGTTGCGCAGGCTTCCCGATGTGGGTTCCCCGTACTTCCACGGTACTCGCAGTTCGCCGCTACGCAACGGCCGTCACCTAACGTCACCGAGATCACGGTGCAAACCGCAAAATTGGGGCACAACCTCCCCCTAGAGGACAGGGCGCGCTCAGCGGCGTGTCATCACCCGGACACCGTCCCGGTCGACGGCCAGCGGGAGGACGGCGAATCCCGGCGCTGAGACGCCGACCGCGGCGGCCGCCTGCTCGCCACCGACCGCGAGCGCCAGCACGGTCGGACCGGAACCGGACAGGACCGCCGCCACTCCGGCGGCACGCAGCCGGTCCACGAGAGCGGCGGATTCCGGAACCGCCGGCRGCCGGTAAGGCTGGTGCAGTCGGTCCTCGG
This sequence comes from Pseudofrankia asymbiotica, assembly GCF_001983105.1. Lineage (GTDB taxonomy): Bacteria > Actinomycetota > Actinomycetes > Frankiales > Frankiaceae > Pseudofrankia > Pseudofrankia asymbiotica. The sequence continues at coordinate 72,318 of NZ_MOMC01000042.1, forward strand.
TGGCCGCGAGCAACAGCCGGGCCCGGGCTGCCCGGACGTCCGCGGCGTCGGCACCGCCCGCGCCGGGTGTCCCGCCCGCCAGGGCGGCCGCGGTGAGATCGGTCTGGGTGAGCGCGAGCGCGAGAAGGCCCGCGCGGCCGGTCGAGAACGCCGCGTCGGCGTGGGCGAGCCGATCCGGCAGGCGACCGCGCGAGTCGGCCGTGGAGGTACGCACCGAAGGCACGAAGGCGACCGGGCGCAGGTCCGCGACCGGCTCGGCCCGGTGCGCGACGGGACCCGCCGGCCCGGTCCAGGCCACGGTGAGACCGCCGAACAAGGCGGCGGCGACGTTGTCGGAATGTCCCTCGATCGCCGTCGCCACCCGCAGCGCGGCCGTGCGGTCGAACCCGGCCGTGTCCACGGCCGGGCCGCCGGGCCCACTGGGACGCGCGGCACCGGCCCGGCGAGGGCCGGCCGCGCCGCCGCCAGCCGCGCCGCCACCGGAGACGCCGCCGCCGGAGACGCCGTCGAGGTAGGCGGCGGTGTCGAGAACGCACGCGGCGGCCACGCCCGCGACGATCGCCGCGGCGGACGAGCCGAGCCCGCGCCCGTGCGGCACCCGGTTGACGCAGCGCACCGTGAGCCCCGGCTGCGGACGGCCCAGCTCGTCGAAGGCGGCCCGGATCGCCCGTACGACCAGGTTGTCCTCACCCCTCGACACGTTCTCGGCACCTTCGACGGTCACCGAGAGCCCTTCGGGGCGCAGCGTCACCTCGACGTCGTCGTAGAAACCAAGCGCGAGCCCGAACGCGTCAAAGCCCGGTCCGAGGTTGGCGCTGGTCGCCGGCACCCGGACCAGGACGCCGGCCACGGGCACGCCGGCAGCCGGCACGCCGCCGGCCGGCGCCGGCGCGCGAGCCGGCCCGGTGCCGGGGCCCACGCCGACGCGGCCCCCGGCACCGGAGGCACCGGAGGCACCGACGGTGGGCAGGGTCACGACCGCCGTAGCCCGAGCGCCTCAGCGGCGCCGGCGACCGTCGGGCGGATCGTCTCCGGCTTGGCCGCGCCGCTGATCGCCCAGTCCGGGTCCTTCAGGCCGTTGCCGGTCACGGTGCAGACGATCCGCTGGCCGGGGTCGACCTTCCCCTCCGCGTGCGCGGCGAGCAGGCCGGCCACGCTCGCCGCGCTCGACGGCTCGACGAACACGCCTTCCTTGCGGGCGAGCAGCCTGTAGGCCGCCAGAATCTGGCGGTCGTTGACCGCGTCGATCAGTCCGCCGGAAGCGTCCCTGGCCTCGACGGCGAACTGCCAGGACGCCGGGTTGCCGATCCGGATGGCCGTCGCGATCGTCTGCGGGGAGGTGACGACGCTGCCACGCACGATCGGCGCCGCGCCCGCGGCCTGGAAGCCGAACATCCGCGGCCGACCGGTGCCCTCGACCGCGTCCGCCTCGAGGTAGCCGCGCCAGTAGGCCGTGATGTTGCCGGCGTTGCCCACCGGCAGGCAGTGGATGTCCGGAGCCAGGCCAAGCGCCTCGACGATCTCGAACGACGCGGTCTTCTGGCCCTCCAGCCGGTACGGGTTGACCGAGTTGACCAGCGTTACCGGATAGGTGTCGGCCAGCTCGCGCGCCACGCGCAGGCAGTCGTCGAAGGAGCCGTCCAGCTGCAGCAGCCGCGCGCCGTGCACCAGCGCCTGCGCCATCTTGCCGAGCGCGATCTTGCCGCTGGGCACGAGCACCGCGCAGACGAGGCCGGCGCGGGCCGCGTAGGCGGCGGCCGAGGCGCTGGTGTTACCGGTCGAGGCGCAGATGACGGCCCTGGAGCCCTCGCCGACGGCCGCGCTGATCGCCACGGTCATGCCGCGGTCCTTGAACGAGCCGGTCGGGTTGGCGCCCTCGACCTTCAGGTGGACCTCGCAGCCGGTCACCTCGGACAGGTGCGCCGCGGGGACGAGCGGCGTGCCGCCCTCCAGCAGGGTCACCACCGGAGTGCCGGCGTCCAGCGGCAGCCGGTCGCGGTACTCCTCGATGATTCCCCGCCACCCGCGGTGGGCGACATGGGCTCGGCCGCCCGCGCCGCCGAGCGGCGGCGAGCCCGGCGCGGCCCCCAGGTCGGGGCCCCCGTCCGCACCCGCCACCCCGGCCGGGCCGGGCTGTCCGCCGGCCTCGGCCGGCGGCCGCGCCGATGACGTGGTCGTGGTCGTGGTGATCATGGCTCACCTCCCTCGACCCGCAGCACCCCGGCCACCGCGCGCACGATGTCCAGGCCGCGCAGGTCCTCAACAGTCGCCGCCAGCGCCGCGTCCGCGGCGGGATGCGACACCAGCACCAGGCTGGCATCGTCTCCTCGACCGTCCTGGCGCACGCTGCGGATGGACACGCCATGCCTGGCGAACGCGCCGGCGACGGTCGCCAGCACGCCAGTCTTGTCGGTCACGTCCAGGTTGACGTGGTAGCTGGTGGTGGTCTCGCCCATCGGCAGGACCGGGAGCTGGGCGTAGGCCGACTCCCCGGGCCCGCGCCGCCCGGCGACGCGGTTGCGGGCGACCGCGACGAGGTCGCCGAGCACCGCCGAGGCGGTCGGCGAGCCACCAGCGCCGCGGCCGTAGAACATCAGCTGCCCCGCGGCCTCCGCCTCGATGAACACCGCGTTGAACGCCTCGCGCACCGCGGCCAGCGGGTGCGAGCGGGGCACCATCGCCGGGTGCACCCGCACGMTCACCCCCGGGCGTTCCGAGGAGCGCTCGGCGATCGCGAGGGCCTTGACGGTGCAGCCCATCGCGCGGGCGCTGGCGATGTCGGCCGCGGTGACCGAGCCGATGCCCTCGCGGTACACGTCGTCGAGCGTCACCCGGGTGTGGAACGCCAGCTGGGCGAGGATCGCGGCCTTGGCCGCCGCGTCATAGCCGTCGATGTCCGCGCTTGGGTCGGCCTCGGCGTAGCCGAGCGCGCCCGCCTCCTCCAGCGCCTCTGTGAACGACGCGCCGGTCTCGTCCATCCGGGTGAGGATGTAGTTCGTGGTGCCGTTGACGATGCCGAGCACGCGGCGCACCCGGTCGCCGGCCAGGCTCTCGCGCAGGGGGCGCAGCAGCGGGATCGCGCCAGCGACCGCGGCCTCGTAGTACAGGTCGACGTCGGCCGCCGCGGCGGCGTCGTGCAGCGTCGACCCGTCGGAGGCGAGCAGCGCCTTGTTCGCGCTGACGACGGACTTGCCGGAGTTCAGCGCGCCGAGCAGCCAGCTGCGCACGGGCTCGATGCCCCCGACCACCTCGACGACGATGTCCACGTCGTCGCGGGCGACCAGGCCCGCGGCGTCGGTCGTGAACAGCGAGGCGTCGACGGGTACGTCCCGCTCGCGGCCGGCCCGGCGGACCGCGATGCCCACGAGCTCCAGCGGCTCGCCGACCCTCGCGGTCATGTCGGCGGCCTGCTCGTGCAGCAGCCGGACGACCTCGGAGCCGACCACGCCGCAGCCCAGCAGTGCGACTCTCATCGCCCGGCCTCCCCAGGTTTCGAGCCCTCGCCCGCGGCGCCGTCGACGTCATCGACGTCATCGACATCGAGGCGCAGCAGGTCGTCCTCGGTCTCGCGGCGGACGATCACCCGCGCCGCGCCGGCGCGCACCGCGACCACCGGCGGGCGGCCCACGTGGTTGTAGTTGCTGGCCATCGAGCGGTGGTACGCGCCGGTGGCCGGGACGGCGACGAGATCACCGGGGGCGACGTCGGCCGGCAGCGGCACGTCGTGCGCCACCACGTCCCCGGACTCGCAGTGCCGGCCGACCAGTGTCACCACGTGGTGCTCGGCCGAGCCCGGCCGGGAGACCAGGCGGGCCGTGTAACGCGCGTCGTAGAGCGCGGTGCGGATGTTGTCGCTCATCCCGCCGTCGACGCTGACGTAGGTGCGAAGCCCGGGCAGCTCCTTGACGGTCCCCACGCGGTACAGCGTGACCGTGGTCGGCCCGACCATCGCCCGGCCGGGTTCCACGGCCAGCCGCGGCACCGCCAGCCCCGCGCCGGCGCACTCCTTGCCGACGATCGTGTGCAGCCGGTCGGCGACCTCCTCGACGGCCAGCGGGGCGTCCTCGCCGGTGTAGGCGATGCCGAGGCCGCCGCCGAGGTCCAGCTCCGGCAGCTCGACGCCGTGCTCGTCACGCACGGTGACGAGCAGGCCGACCATCCGGTGCGCGGCCAGCCCGAAGCCGGCCGTGTCGAAGATCTGCGAGCCGATGTGGGCGTGCAGGCCGACCAGTTCCAGGGCGTCAGCCGCCCCCAGCACCTGGCCGACCGCGGCCGTCGCGGCGCCGCTGGCCAGCGAGAACCCGAACTTCTGGTCCTCCTGGCCGGTGGCGATGTACTCGTGGGTGTGGGCCTCGACGCCCGGGGTCACGCGGATGAGCACACGCTGACGGATGCCGGCGGCGCGGGCGATCCCGGCGAGCCGGTCGATCTCGACGAACGAGTCGAGGACGATCCTGCCGACGCCGTGGGCGACGGCCCGGCTCAGCTCCTCGACGGACTTGTTGTTGCCGTGGAAGAGCAGCCGCTCCGGCGGGAAGCCCACCGAGGCCGCGACCGCCAGCTCGCCGCCGGTGCAGACGTCGAGGCTCAGGCCCTCCTGCGCCACCCAGCGGGCCACCGCCCGGCACAGGAACGCCTTTCCCGCGTAGTAGACGTCGCCATCCGGGAAGCCGGCCCGCCAGGCCCGGGCCCGGGCGCGGAAGTCGTCCTCGTCGAGGAGGAACGTCGGCGTGCCGAACCGGTCGGCCAGTTCGTCCACGCGCAGCCCGCCGAGCCGCAGCACCCCGTCGTCGTCGAGCGTGGCCGTCGCCGGCCATACCTGCTCCTCCAGAGGCGCCCCCACCGAGGGACGCGCGATGGCGGAGCCTCGCGCGGCCGGAGGCCCATCAGATGGCATCGCGGGCACGGCTGCGCCAGCGGGGGGTCGCGACATCGAGCTCACACTCACATTCGTTGCGGGGCGGAGACGCCGAGCATCCGCAGCCCGTTCGCGAGGACGACCCTCGTCGCCTCGACCAGCAGCAGCCGGGCACCGGTCAGCGGCGTCGGCTCCTCGTCCCCCTGCGGGAGTACCCGACAGGCGTCGTAGAAACGGTGGTAGGCCCCGGCCAGCTCCTCCAGGTACCGGGCCAGCCGGTGCGGCGCGCGCAACGTGGCCGTCGAGGTGACCACACCCGGCAGCTCCCCCAGCGCCCGCAGCAGGTCCCCCTCCCGCGGGTGGCTCAGCAGCGCGACCTCCACGGCCTCCAGGACCGCGGCGGCCTCCGGCGCCGTCGCGCCGCCGCGCGCCGCCGGGATTCCCAGCTGGGCCGCGTTGCGCAGCAGCCGGCAGGCCTCGGCGTGCGCGTATCGCACGTCGAAGGCCGGGTTCTCGGGGATCTGCCGGGCGGCCACGCCCAGGTCCAGGTCGAGCGGCACGTCCAGCGGCGAGCGCACCAGCAGGTACCGCGCGGCCTCGCTCCCCACGATGCCAGCGAGATCCGCCAGCGCCGCCACGGCGACGGGACCGGCGGGAGGCGCGGGGACGACGTCGAAGCCGGCGGCGGCGAGCAACCGAGCGAGAGCGTCCGCGACCACCGCCCGCCGCGCCAGAGCCAGCGGCGACCGCTCCCCCGAGCCGGCGGCGAGCACGGCATCCACCTGGACACCCCAGTGCCCGCCGGCACGGCCGTAGGCGTCACCCTCCCGCACGATCACGCGAGCCAGCTCACCGAGCGCGGCCGGCGCCAGGCGGATGTTGAGAAATCCCGGATCGGCCACCTCGACCTCGGCGATCCCGGAGCCCCGGCACAGCCGGGCGGCCAGCAGATCCGCCACCTCGCGCGCCGGGCGCCGGGCGGCCCTGGCGAGCTCCAGCGCCGCGGCCGAGGCGTAGTCGCCGTGTTCCGGGTTCCTCGGGCGCCGCACCGGGACCGTCGCCGGGATCGCGACATCGATCGCACCGTCCGCGACCACGTCGCGGACGGCCGACACGATCGCGTCTGCGACGTCGGCGGGGGTCATGCCGCGATGCTATCGGCGCGTCCGGACAGTCGGCGTGACCAAGGAGGCCGGCAAGATCACATCGGCACCCTCGGGCGACCGGCCGATGACCGGTCGCCGATGCCAGATCGGACACCAGGCTGCCGGACGGTGCAGGCCACGCCAGCCGCCAGCCGGCGCGTCAGACCGGCTGGCCGGCCGCGAGCCGCTGGATCACACCGATCAGCTCATCGGGATCGAACGGCTTCGTGAGGTAGCAGTCGACGCCGACGCGGGCGCCACGGCGCAGGTCCGCCTCCTGAGCGCGAGCCGTGAGCACGACCACCTTGATGCCCGCCGTCGCCGGGTCGTCACGCAGCCGGCTCGCGACCTCCCAGCCATCCACCTTCGGCATCATGATGTCCAAGGTGATCACCGCCGGGTCGATCTCACGGATCCGTTCCAGGCAGTCCGCCCCATCCACCGCGGTGTGGACCTCGAACCCCTCCAGCTCCAGATTCACGACCACGAGCTGGCGGATCACCGGGTCGTCGTCGACGACCAGGACACGCAAAGGTTCGAAGTGCACGCCGGAAGCTTACGGCGCGCCCGCTTCCCGGTCCGCCGTTCGGACCTGGTACGGTATGCCTCGTTGCCAAGGCGATCCGGGCAACCGCGCACGGGGTCCAGCACCCCGTCCAGACGGCCGGTCCGCCCCCGTAGCTCAGGGGATAGAGCACTGCCCTCCGGAGGCAGGTGCGCAGGTTCGAATCCTGCCGGGGGCACACGATCGGGGTTGCCTGTTCGCGAACCCTCCGGGTTTGCTCCCGGACTCCCGCGCCATTTCGCTCCGGGGCCGAGCCCCGGACCCCACGCCACGTGGTGGATTGCCTGTTCGCGAACCCTCCGGGTTTACTCCCGGACTCCCGCGCCATTTCGCTCCGGGGCCGAGCCCCGGACCCCACGCCATGTGGTGGATTGCCTGTTCGCGAACCCTTCGGGTTTACTCCCGGACTCCCGCGCCATTTTGCTCCGGGGCCGAGCCCCGGACCCCACGCCACGTGGTGGATGCTGTACGAGCCTCCCCGAGGGACGGGTGCGAAAGTCCAGGTCGTAAGCGCGATTTAGCGGCGGCCTGGTTGCCGGTCTAGATCTTGATCACGGTTACATATACCTGTGGTCAGTCTGGCTGGACCTTTACCTGGCGGACGAGGACATCCCGATACCGGGCACGGACAAGACCGCCGGCTTCGCGTTTCTCCGGAGCGCGACGTTTCTCGCCGAGGTCGCGGTACGTCGCCGGCCCGCTCCGACGGGCGCCACGGACGGTGGTTGCTGAGCGGCAGGCACCCGGATCGGTCCGGGTGCCTGCCGCGCCGGCGACGGGCTCCGTGTCACATCCGCTCGGGCGCCGTGATGCCGAGTAGGGACAGGCCGTGGGCGAGGGTGCGGGCCGTCAGCTGGCAGAGGGCCAGCCGGTTGGAACGGACCGGCTCCTCGGCGTCGAGGACGCGGCAGGACTCGTAGAAAGTGGTGTAGTCCCGCGCGAGCTCGTACAGGTACCCGGACAGGCGGTGGGGCTCGAGGGTCGTGCTGACCTCGTTCAGCGTGGCGCTGTAACCGTCGAGCCGGAGAATCAGGGCTCGTTCCGCGGGTTCAAGGGCCACACCTGGGTCGACGGTCACCTCGGGGTCGCCCGCCCGCCGCAGGATCGACCGGATCCGGGCGTGCGCGTACTGCAGGTAGACGCCGGTGTTCCCGTTGAACGCGACCATGCGGTCGGGGTCGAAGACATAGTCCTTGAGCCGCGACGTCGACAGGTCGGCGTATTTGACCGCGCCGATGCCGGCCAGCTCGGCGATCTGGTCGAGGTCGGCGGCCGCCAGCTCCGGGTTCTTCTCCGCGACGACGGCGCGGGCACGCGCGACCGCCTCGTCGAGAAGGTCCATCAGCCGGACGGTGCCGCCCGCCCTGGTCTTGAACGGCCGGCCGTCCTTGCCGAGCACGGTGCCGAAGGGGACGTGCTCGGCGTCGACGGCGTCGGTGAGCCAGCCCATCCTGCGGGCGGCCTCGAAAATCATCCTGAAGTGCAGCGCCTGCCGGGAGTCGGTGACGTACAGCAGCCGGGTCGCCTTGAGGTCGTGAATGCGGTGCCGGATCGTCGCCAGGTCGGTGGTGTCATAGCCGTAGCCGCCGTCCCGCTTGCGGACCATCAGCGGCACCGGGCTGTCGTCGGGGCCGACGACCTCCTCGGAGAAGATCACCAGGGCGCCGTCGCTCTCCACCGCCAGCCCGGCCTTCACCAGCTCGTCGATGGTCTCCCCGAGCAGGGAGTTGTAGAACGACTCACCGACCGAGTCCTCGGGCCGCAGCAGGACGCCGAGGCGGTCGTAGATGACCCGGAAGGCCTTCTCGGACTCGGCGACGATCTCCCTCCACTTGGCCAGGGTCGCCGGGTCGCCGGACTGAAGATCGACCACCCGCTGGCGAGACCGGTCGGCGAAGGCCGGCTCCGCGTCGAACTCCTTGCGGSCGGACTTGTACAGCTCGTCCAGGGCCGACACGGACGAGGTGCCGGCGGACAGCTCGTCCTGGTGCMAGGCGGCCTCGGGATGCTCGTCGAGGTACTGGATCAGCATCCCGAACTGGGTGCCCCAGTCCCCGAGATGGTTCTGCCGGACGACCTCGGCCCCCAGGAAACCCAGGACCCGGGCGAGGCTGTCGCCGATGATCGTCGTCCGCAGATGGCCGACATGCATCTCCTTGGCGATGTTCGGCCCGGAGTAGTCGACAACGGTCCGCCGGCCGTCGTCCGGCAGGCCGACTCCCAGGCGAGAGCTCGCGAGCCGCGCCGCCACCTGCCCCCAGACCACCGCGTCGGGGACCCTGATGTTCAGGAAGCCGGGACCGGACACCTCGACCGTGCCGATCGGCCCGTCACCCAGGGCCGCGACCAGCTCGGCGGCGAGGTCCGCCGGCCTGACCCGCGCCCGCTTGGCGAGAGCCAGCGCGGCATTCGCCTGGAAGTCCGCGTGCTCCGACCGCCGTACCACGGGGTCCGCTCCCGCGAGCTCGGGGCGCGCTCGGCCGATCGCCCCGGACACAGCGCCGGCGACCTGGCTGAGCAGCGGCAGCACCTCGTGGTTGCTCACAGCGACTCTCCTCCTTCGTCGTCCACCATTCTTCCAGGCGCGCCAACTGGGTTTCGGCTGGTCACACCACCGGTCCAGCGCCGCTCGCCGGTCCCGCCGGTCCCGCCGGAACCGGCCGTTGTTCCGTTTCCGGCAGGCCTGGATGCGAGCGTCGCCCCGCTGACGGAACCGAACAGCCTGAGCGTCTCGATGAGGAAACGCCCCGTTGGGACGCCGAGAAGCCGCAGGGCGGGGCGGTGGTTGACGGCCACCACCGTGGCGGAGGAGATGGCCAGCGCCCACCAGGCGGCGGCGAGCCGACGCGCGCCGGCGGGGGCAGGCTGGCGAGATCCAGGCGCAGCCGGTGGATGTGGAACGGGACGTGCGCCTCCTCGTCCGCGAGGATGCGCGCGGCGACCTCGCGGGTCAGCTGGTCGTCCGTGCCGTCGCGGATGGCCTGGTAGTAGCGCAGCGCGCACACCTCGGCGACGGCCAGCACCATCACCTCACGCGGCAGGCCGGCACGCCAGCGCAGCGACCGGAAGGCGGCGTCACTCCAGTGCGCCGCGATGGCCGGCCGGTCGCCGGCGGCGAGCAGCCGGCCGAGCAGCCGCGCGTGGTCGCGCTCCTCGTCGACGAACAGCCGCGCGGCCGCGAGGTAGTCCGCACCCGCGCGCGTGGCGGCGCGGATCATCCCGTCGCCGTCGCCGCCCTCGCCGACCTGGAACCTGGCGAGGCTCGCCGCCAGCGCCGCCGGGATCTCGGCGCCCTGGTTCCAGTCCGGGTCACGCCGGTGCCTGTTGGCCTCGAACCGGCACCGCCAGCGGTCGAAACCCTGGGCCGCGTCGTCGGGCATGAGGCAAGGCTGACGGCGAATTGCCGTCAAGGCCAGAAATGTCCGTCTGCTGACGCCGTTGTCGTCTCGTCGCCCGCGGTGGAGCCGGGTTGGGCGGGACCGTTCCCGGGCCGGCCGCCCCTTCCCTCGAACGGCGATGCGAGTCACACTGTGGATATTGTATATGTTCCTTCGGTACCGATGTGGTGACGCCTTGGCGTCGCGCCAGGTCAACCGCCTCGAAGTGGAGAATCCGGAATGCTGGACTCGAAAATCGTCGGCGGCCTGGTGGTGGACGGCACGGGGGCGGCGCCGTTCCGCGCCGACATCGGCGTCAAGGACGGGCGGATTGTCGACATACGCCGGTCCGACGGTTTATCCAGCGGAATCGGGACCGAGGCCGCCGAGACTCTCGACGCGACCGGCAGGTACGTCCTTCCGGGGTTCGTCGACATCCACACCCACTACGACGGGCAGGTCACCTGGGACTCGCTGCTTGAACCGTCCAGTTCGCATGGGGTCACGACCGTGGTGTCCGGCAACTGTGGCGTCGGCTTCGCGCCGGTGACCCCGGGCCGCGAGCCGTGGCTGATCGAACTGATGGAGGGCGTCGAGGACATTCCGGGCACGGCGCTCACCGAGGGGATGACCTGGGGCTGGGAGTCCTTCCCCGGCTACCTCGACCGGATCGCCGAACGCGAGCTTGCCGTCGACTTCGGCGTCCAGGTCGGGCATGGGCCCGTCCGGGCCTACGTCATGGGCGACCGCGGCGCCCACAACGAGGCGGCGACCGGCGACGACATCGCCGCGATGGCCCGTCTCGTCCAGGAGGCGGTCGAGGCTGGCGCGCTTGGTTTCTCCACGTCGCGGACGGTCGCGCACCGGGCGATGAACGGCGAGCCCGTTCCGGGGACCTACGCCGCCGAGGACGAGCTGTTCGGGCTGGGCCGGGCGATGGCGCACGGCGGGCGGGCCGTCTTCGAGCTGGCGCCGACCGGCTCCGCCGGTGAGGATCTCGTCGCGCCGGCACGCGAGCTCGACTGGATGCGCCGGCTCGCCCAGGAGATCGACCGCCCCGTCTCCTACGCCCTGCTCCAGGTCGACGCCGCGCCAACCCTGTGGCGTGAGCTGATGGAGACCTCCGCCGCCGCGTTCGAGGCGGGATCGCCGCTGTACCCGCAGATCGCGGCCCGTCCGTTCGGGATGCTCATCGGCTTCGCCGGCCACCACGCCTTCACCCACCGGCCGTCGTTCCGCGCTCTCGCGCGCCTGTCCCCGGCGGAGCGCGGCTTCGAACTGGCGAAGCCCGCGGTCAGGAAGGCGATCCTCTCCGAGGAGGACCTGCCCGTCGACCGGACGAGGCAGTTCGACGGCATGAAGGACATGATCGCCTTCAGCCTGGACCGGCTCTACGCGATGGGCGACCCGCCCGACTATGAACCGACCCGTGAGCGGACGGTCGCCGCGATCGCCGGGCGGCGCGGCGTCAGCGGCCTTGAGGCTCTCTACGACCTGATGCTGGAACAGGCCGCCGGCACCGATCACCCGGCGACGTCGATGCTGATGATCCCGTTCTTCAACTACGCCGACGCCAGCCACGACGTGATCCGCGAGATGCTCACGCACCCGGCCGGCGTGTCCGGTCTGTCCGACGCCGGCGCCCACTGCGGCATGATCTGCGACGCCTCCTATCCGACGTTCCTGCTCACCCACTGGGTCCGCGACCGCCACCGCGGCGAGCGGCTGGCGCTGGAGCACGTCGTGAAGAAGCAGACCGCCGACACCGCCGCCCTGTTCGGCCTCGGCGACCGCGGCGTCCTCGCCCCGGGCAAGCGGGCCGACCTCAACGTCGTCGACCTCGACCGTCTCACCCTGCACACCCCGCGGATGGCCTACGACCTGCCCGCGGGCGGCCGCCGCCTCGTCCAGGACGCCTCCGGCTACGCCGTCACCATGGTCGCCGGCACTGTCACCCGCCGGGACGGCGTCGACACCGGTGCCCGCCCGGGCCGCCTGGTCCGCGGCGCCCGCTGACCAGGCGGCCCGGGCCGGGAGTGTCCGGAAGGGCGAGAGCCCGCGCGAAACCCGCCGCGTGGGCGCGTCGAGGCAGGTGGAACGGGAATCCGGATCCGGATCTGGACCCCCACTCCACCTGCCTCAAGGACCCCTGATCACCCCGGCGCCGCCGGGCGCCGCCGGGCGCGCGGGGTGAGGTACCGGCTATCCGAGGAGGGTGTCCAGGGTGGCGAAGGCGTAGCCGCGGTCGCGCAGGGCGCTGATGATGCCGGGCAGAGCGTCGGCGTCGAGCGTCGAATGGTCCTGCGGGTGCGAGCCCAGGTGCATGAGCACGATCTCGCCGGGCTGGAGCGCGTCCAGGACGCGAGCGGCGACGGAGGCGGCGGTGCGTCCGCCCGAGGTGCCCTGCCAGCCGAGGGTGTCGACCGTCCACCGGATCGGCACATAACCGAGCGCGTTCACGGCGGCGATGTCATGCGCGTTCCGGTCCCCGAACGGGAAGCGGAAGAACGGCCGCGGGTCCTTGCCGCCCGCCGCCAGGATGTCGCGCTCGGCCCCCAGCACCTCGCCGCGCAGCGCGACGTCGTCGATCTTGGTGAAGTACGGGTGGGTCGACGAGTGGTTGCCCATCCGCCCGCCCGACGCCGCGATGTCGCGCACCTTCGACGGGAAGCTGTTCGCGAACTGCCCGGTGAGGAAGAACGTGCCCGCGACGTGCTCCCGGGCGAGCGCCGCCAGGATCGGGGCGACGCCGTCCGCGTTGGCGCCGGCGTCGAAGGTCAACGCGACGATCTTGCGGTCCGTCGGGACGCGCTCCCAGTCCTTGCCGAACACCCCCGCGGGCAGGCCTGTCCCCGGCGTCGGTGGCGGAGGGCCAATGGTGCTCCGTCGCGGCGTCGGCAGCGGCGGCGGCGGCAGGGCCGGCACGGTGGTCGGCCGGTTCGGCTGTCCAGCGGACGGGCTGGGCACCAGCGTGCCTCGCGACGAGCTCGCGCTCGGGCCGTCCGGTCCAGCGACCCCGGTCACGGCGGCCGTACCCGTGGCCGTGGCCGTGGCCGAGCCGGGAGCTGGCCTGGCCGGTGAATCGCCGCCGCAGGCCGCGAGCGCGACGACCAGGCAGACCGGTGCGCACCAGGCGGCCGCGCGGTGTCCGCGCGTCATGGTGAGTCTGACGTCCGCCTCGCCCGCGCGGTTGCCCGTGATCAACGACGGGTCCGGAAGCGACGGGTCCGGGAGTGGTGGGTCCGGAGGTGGCGGGTCCGGAACCGATGGGCTTGGCGGAGACGACCCGGGCGAAACGCCGAGAGCCAAGCGCCGGCGAAACTGTCCGGAACACGGCATATGGTGCCCTCGACGCGCGCTTCACGGCTCGGGTACCGGGCGGCCCCGGATCGGATGCGGCAAGACACGCCGAAGTCGGGCGAACACGCCTCGGCCGTGGCCGGCCGGATAATGCGGGGCTGGCGTGATCGCGGTCCGGGCGGACGCGCTCCGAGCACGAGAACGCGTACCTGGCCGAGCGAACGCCGGCCGGCAGGCCGCGCGACGGTGGAGGTGACGTACCCGTGACGGTGACGGATGCCGGTGGTCGCGGTGGCGCGCCGCCGAACGGCGCGCGGCAGCCGCGCCCGGACGACGCCGCCGCCGCGCCGGGCGCCCCGGCCGCCGCCACCGCGCCGGCCAACCCCCCGGTCGGGCGGGTCATGGGCACGGAAGAGGCCACGCCGCTGCTCTTCCACGTCGCGCTGAACGAGGGCAGTTACCTGCAGCTGGACGACGTGGTGGTCACGGTCCGCACCGTGCCCGGTGTCGGGCCGGTGATGACGGCCGGGGTGGTCACGCAGGTCGAGGCGCGGCACGAGGGCGCGAGTTTCGACTCGGACGTGTTCCTGATCGCCGAGGGCGTGCTGCCCGCCCAGGTGCAGGAGATCGCCGAGGTGACGACGACACGCCTGGAACCGGAGATCTACGTCCCGCCCCGCCCGGGCGAGCTGGTGCGGCGCGCGACCGGCGACGAGCGGGCGATCGCCCTCTACTTCGACCAGATGGAACGCCAGGTCCCGGTCGGGCTGGGCCGCGACGGCACGCCGATCTACATCAACCTGGAGTTCCTCGACGGCACCCGCGGCGCGCACGTCTCCATCAGCGGCATCTCCGGCGTCGCGACGAAGACCAGCTTCGCGCTGTTCCTGCTGTACTCGGTCTTCCGCTGCGGCGTGYTCGGCCGGGCGGCGGTGAACGCCAAGGCGCTGGTGTTCTCCGTCAAGGGCGAGGACCTGCTGTTCCTGGACCGGCCGAACATCCGGCTGACCGACGAGGTCCGCGCGGTCTACGCCCGGCTGGGGCTGCCGGCCGAGCCGTTCGCGTCCGCCGGTTTCTTCGCCCCGCCGCTGCCGGGCGACACCACCGGCCGGCCGCACGTCGCGGCGCGGACCTCCGGGGTGAGCGCGTTCTGGTGGACCCCGCTCGAGTTCTGCCGGGAGGAGCTGCTCCCCTACGCCTTCGCGGACTCAGAGGACGACCGCCAGCAGTACACGATGGTCGTCCACCAGGTCACGAACCGGCTGCGCCTCGACGCGGTCCCGTTCGGCGCGGACGGCRCCGTCAAGGTCGAGGGGCAGGTCCTGAGGACCTACGAGGAGCTCGTCGACTTCGTCATCGACCGGGTCAACGACGAGGGCGCGCGGGCGAAGTGGGCCGGCCCGGCGACCGGCGCCGGCACGGTGAACGCGTTCGTGCGCCGGCTGCGCTCGTCGCTGCGGGCGCTGCGCACGGTCATCCGGGCCGATATCCCGGACACCTCGGGCCGCCGGGTCAGCACGACCGGCCACCAGGTGACCGTCGTCGACCTGCACAACCTGCCGGAGCGGGCACAGCGGTTCGTCGTCGGCGTGGTGCTCGCGGCGGAGATGCGGCGCAAGGAGGACGCGGGCCCCGGCGGGCTGCTGTTCACGATGCTCGACGAGCTGAACAAGTACGCGCCGCGCGACGGGACCAGCCCGATCAAGGAGGTGCTGCTCGACATCGCGGAACGCGGCCGGTCGCTGGGCATCATCCTGGTCGGCGCGCAGCAGACGGCGAGCGAGGTGGAACGGCGGATCATCGCGAACAGCGCGATCCGGATCGTCGGCCGGCTCGACCCGGCGGAGGCGTCCCGGCCGGAGTACGGGTTCCTGCCGCCCAGCCAGCGAGCCAGGGCGACACTGGCGAAGCCGGGCACGATGTTCGTCACCCAGCCGGAGATCCCCGTCCCGCTGGCCATCACGTTCCCGTTCCCGGCCTGGGCGACCCGGCCGTCGGAGGCGGGCGACGACGGCGGGCCGGAGGCGCCGCCCGCGCCCGGCGGCGGGCCGGCGGTGCCCGCGCAGTCCCGCCAGGACCCGTTCAGCCGGCTGCCCGACCCCGACGACGACCCACCACCGTTCTGACCACCGCCACCGCGCCGCTCGTCCACCGGCGGGCGCGCCCCGCGCCCGGCCGCGCCGCGAAGGACCGCTCGCCATGAGGTTTCTGCACACGTCCGACTGGCACATCGGCAAGTCCCTGAAGGGCCGCAGCCGGCTCGACGACCAGGAGGCGGTGCTGCGCGAGGTCGTCGGCATCGCCCGCGCTCACGAGGTCGACGCGGTTCTGGTGGCGGGCGACGTCTACGACTCGGCGGCGCCGTCGGCGGAGGCGCAGCGGCTCGCCGTCCAGACCCTGCTCGGCCTGCGCGGCACCGGCGCCGAGGTGATCGTGATCGCCGGCAACCACGACCACCCACGCTCGTTCGAGGCGTACCGGCCGCTGATGCGAGCGGCCGGGATCACGATGGTCGGCACGGCGCGCAGGGCGGAGAAGGGCGGGGTCGTCCCGTTCACGGCCCGTGGCACCGGTGAGCCGGTGCGGGTGGCCCTGCTGCCGTTCCTGTCGCAGCGCTACGCGGTGCGCGCCGCCGAGCTGGTCACCCAGACGCCGGCGCAGAACGCCGCGAAGTACGACCAGATGGTCCGTGACCTGCTCGCCGCGCTTTCGCAGGGCTTCGACGACAACGCGGTCAACCTGGTGCTCGCGCACCTCACGGTGACCGGCGGGAAGCTCGGCGGCGGCGAACGGCTGGCACAGTCGATCTTCGACTACTACGTGCCGGCGACCGCGTTCCCCGCCGACGCGCACTACGTCGCGCTCGGTCACCTGCACCGCCGGCAGACGCTGCCGGCGCCCTGCCCGGTGGAGTACTGCGGCTCCCCGCTCGCCGTCGACTTCGGCGAGGAGGACTACGTGCCGGTGGTCCGGGTCGTCGACGCGGCGCCGGGCGTGCCGGCGAAGGGCGTCGACATCCCGGTGACGGCCGGGCGGCGGCTGCGGACGGTGCGCGGCACCGTGGCGGAGCTCGCCCAGGCGGCGGCCGAGTACGGCGACGCGCTGCTGCGGGTGTGGGTCCGCGAGCCCGCGCGCGCCGGGCTGCGCGAGCAGGTGCGGGAGCTGCTGCCGAACGCGCTCGAGGTGCGCATCGACCCGGAGTTCGCCGCCGCGGCCACCGGCTCACGGCCCAGCCGCCCCGCGGACGGGCAGCGCGGCCCGTCGGACCTCTTCCACGAGTACCTCGGCACGCAGAACATCGCCGACGACCGGGTCGAGGCACTCTTCGCCGCCCTGCATGACGAAACTGTCGGAGCCGACCGGCATGGTTAGCCCCACGGCCCCGGGCGTCGCCGCTGGTCGGGAGGCCGGCGCCGGTCGGCACGGCTCGCCGGGGCACGCCGGCCGAGCGGCGGCCGGGACGGGCGAGGGCCGAGGACGCGGGCACCGAGGACGCGGGTACCGAGGAGCGCCGGAGGGGGAGAGCTGATGCGGCCGGTGTTGCTGGAGATCGCCGGTTTCGGCTCGTTCCGGGACGCGGCGGAGGTGGACTTCGCCGACGCGGACTACTTCGCGCTCGTCGGGCCGACCGGGTCCGGGAAGTCGACGGTCATCGACGCGATGACGTTCGCCCTCTACGGGTCGGTGCCCCGGTGGAACGACCGGCGGATGGTCTCGCTGGCGCTCGCGCCGACGGTGGCGCGCGGCACGGTCCGCCTGGTCTTCGACGCGGCCGGCAGCCGCTATGTGGCGGCCAGGGAGCTGCGCCGGATGGCCAGCGGCGGTGTCACGGTGCGCAATGCCCGGCTGGAGAGGCTCGCCGACGCGGCGGGGCTCGGCGCGCCCGGCGAGCAGACCGAGGTGGTCGCGGCGGACTCCGAGGTGAGCAGGGCCGTCGAGGCGCTGCTCGGCCTGAGCTTCGAGCACTTCTGCTCCTGCGTCGTGCTCCCCCAGGGCGACTTCGCCGAGTTTCTGCACGCCAAGCCGGCCGACCGGCAGAAGATCCTCACAAAGCTGCTCGGTCTCGGCGTCTACGACGAGATCCGCGTCGCGGCCAACAACCGTGCCACCGAGCAGCGGCACCGAGCCGAGGTGCTCGACGAGCGGTTGGCCGGCTACCGCGACGCCACCGAGGAGGCGGAGACGAGCGCCGCCGGCCGGGTGGACACGCTCGTCGAAGTCGCCGGCAAGGTCGACGCCGCCCTCGCCAGGGCCGCCGCCAGCGCCGCGGCCGCCCAGGAGGCGGCGGCCGAGCTGACCCGGGTCCGCGACGAGCGTGACCTGCTGGCGGCGGTCCGGATGCCGGCGGGCGTCGTCGAGATCACCTCCCGGCTGGCCCGGGCCAGCCGGGCCGCCGCCGAGGCGGCCGAGCGACGGCACGCGGCCGAGCGGGCCGACACCGCGGCCCGCGACGACCTGGCCGCGGCACCCGAGCGCGCCCCGCTCGAACAGGCCAGCCGCGACCATGCGGAGCTTGCCCGGCTGCTCGCGGCCCACCCCGAGGCCCAGGCGACCCATGCCGCGGCCCGTGCCGCCCTCGGCAGGGTGACCGCCGCGGTCGCCGAGACCCGCAAGGCCCGGGAGGCCTCGGCCGCCGCCCGGGACGAGGCCTCCCGGCAGGCCCAGGAGGCGGCCGGCGAGGTGGCCCGCCTGCGCGCCGACCGTGACCTGCTGGCGAGCGTGCGCACCCCGCCGGGCGTCGTCGCGGCCGCGGGGAGGCTGCGCGCGGCCCAGCGCGCCGCCGCCGAGGCCGGGCGGCACCGCCAGGCGGCGGAACGGGCGGACGACGACGCCCGGGCCGCGCTGCTCGCCGCTCCCGACCGGGCGGCCCTGGAACGCGCCCGCGACGCGCATCACGAGCTCGGCCGGCTGCTGCCGGCACGCGCCGAGGCCGACCGGGCGCATGTGACCGCGAGACGCGCGCTGGACGCGGCGATCACAGCGGTTGACAATGCCCGCCGCGGTCACGGCGACGCCGCCGCCGCGCTGGAGCGGGCCCAGACGGGCGACCTGGCCGCCGCGCTGCGCCCGCACCTCGTCGCGGGCGAGCCCTGCCCCGTATGCGAGCAGGAGGTCGTCACCCTGCCCGCCGCCGCTCACCCGACGGCGCTGGCGTCGGCGCGCGCGGCGCTCGACGCGGCCAGGAAGGCGCTGGACGCCGGCGAGCAACGCTCGGCCGAGGCCGGCCGGGCCGAGTACGAGGCCAGGCTTCGGCTGCGCCAGCTCACCGAGCGCGAGGACGAGCTGCGACGCGGGCTCGCCGACGCGCCGAACGAGGAGGGCGTCGCGGCGGGTCTCGCCGAGATCGCCCGCCGCGAGCAGGTCGCCGCGCACGCGGCCCGCGAGCTGGCGGCGGCGCGTCAGGACGCGGACGCGGCCGACCGGGCGGCGGCCGGGCTCGCGGCGGCGGGCGCGCGGGCACGCGCGGAGCTGGCGGCGGCCCGCGATCCGCTGGTCGCCCTGGGCGCGCCCGGCCTCGTCGACGAGCCCGACGACCCGACCGGCGGGACCGGCGGGACCGGGGTGGACCTGGCCGGAAGCTGGGCACGGCTGGTCGGCTGGGCCGGGGAGTTCGCGGCCGAGCGGACGACGCAGCTCGGCGGCGCGGCGGTCCGCGAGGCGGCCGCCCACGAGGCCCTCACCGCCGCCGACCGCGCCCACGCCCAGGCTTCGTCCGCCGCCGACCGGGCCGAGCGCGACCAGGTCGCGGCCCTGCACGACGAGCGCACCGTGGCCAGCCGGCTGGAGTCCCTGGACGCGCGGATCACCCAGCTGCGTGCCGCGCTCGCCGGTGCTCCCGCCGCCGCCGAGGTGGCGGCGGCGCTCGCCGAGCTGGACCGGCGCGCGGGGGCGGCCAGGGAAGCCGATCACCTGCTGCGCGCGGCCCGCGCCGAGGCCGACACCGCCGCCGCCGAGCTGCGCCTCGCCCAGGACGCGCTGCGCGAGGCCCACGCGGTGCTGGCCGGGACACGCGATCGGGTCGTCGCGCTGGGCGCGCCGGCGCTCGCCGGCCATGACCCACTCGCCGACTGGGCGTCGCTCACCGGATGGACGGGCGCCGAGACGGCCGCGCGGGAGCGGCGGCTGCCCGGCCTGGGCGACGCCGTCAGCCGCGCCGAACAGGCGAGGGACGGCGCGGCACGCGCGCTGACCGAGCTGCTCGCGGCGCACGGAGTCGAGCCGCCCGCCTCCGCGGCCGCCGACGCCGCGGCGCGCGCGGTGTCCGTGGCCCTGGAGCGAGCCCGGGCGGACCGGCATCGGATCGCCGAGCGGCGCGCCGAGGCCGCCGGGCTGCGCGACGGGCTGACCCGGGCGCGGGAGGCCGAGCAGGTCTCCCACCAGCTCGGGATGTTGCTGCGCTCGAACGGGTTCCAGCGCTGGCTGGTCGCCGCGGCGCTGGACACGCTGGTGGCCGACGCGTCGCTGACGCTGGCGGAGCTGTCGGGCGGGCAGTTCGAGCTGACCCACGAGGACGGCGAGTTCATCGTCGTCGATCACACCGATGCCGACTCCCGCCGCCCGGTGCGCACCCTGTCGGGCGGGGAGACGTTCCAGGCGAGCCTGGCGCTGGCACTGGCACTGTCCGCGCAGCTCACGATGATGGCGGCCGCCGGCGCGGCGCGACTCGACTCGATCTTCCTCGACGAGGGGTTCGGCACCCTTGACGACGCGACGCTCGACGTCGTCGCGACGACCCTGGAGAACCTGGCCGGCGGCGGCGCGGGCGGCGCCGGCCGGATGGTCGGCATCGTCACGCATGTCCACGCGCTGGCCGAACGGGTCCCCGTCCGTTTCGCGGTGAGCCGCGACCAGCGCACCTCCACTGTCACCAGGGAGAACGCTTGACGACCACCACGGGCCCCATCGCCTCGGGCGTGGCGCCTTTCGCCGCCCGGGGCATGCGGTTCAGCGTCGACGCGTGGGACCCGAGCTACGGCACCAGCGTGGCCGGGGATGACCTCGCGGACTCCAGCGCGCGCGTGGAGGTGAACCTCGAGGTCCGAGCGGCGGCGTGGCGGCCCATGGCCGTGCCCGCGGCCAGGGGACGGTCCGTCGCCGTGCCCGCGGCCGTGCTGTTCGTGGACGGAGTGCGCCGGGTCGAGGCGAGGGCGTGGATCCATGACCTCGCGCCGAGCGGCGGCCGGGCGACCGCCGCCGCGCCGGCCATCTGCGCCTCGTACGCCTGCGGCGTCGTCTGCTGCTGCGGTCAGGGCGCCCACCTGCTGGGGGCCCATGTCCGCCGCGGCCTGTTCACCGCCGCCAGTCACGCCGTCGACCTCACCACCGGCGGCGGCCGGTACCGCGTCAGGACGGCCAAGGACGGCCCCGACGGTCCCACCCTGGCGCTGCAGCAGGAGATGCTCGAGCTGGAGGTGCGGATCGCCGCCAGGGCCCGCGGTACCCATGAGCTGGTCCAGACCGTCGATGACGACGACCATCCGCTCGCGGACGTCCTCCCGGGCGAGTTCGGCGAGGGGTTCGGCGGCCAGGACGGCCACGCCGGTCAGGCCAGCCAGGCCAGCCAGCACACCGCCGACCGGTCCGCCGGGCAGGCGGACGACCTGCTCGTCGTCGACGGCCCGCTGCGCGGCCGGACCCGCCTGCCCCGCATGCTGGGCTTCGTCAAGACCCACCACACCCAGTACCTGCCGGCGGCGCAGCACGCCGTCGTCGGCACGCTCGACCGGGCGGAACGCACGCCGATCTTCCTGCTGAACAACCGCCGGGACGCCAGCTGGGACCGGTTCACCTGGTACCTGCGGCTTCCCAGCCGCCCGGGTGCTCCCTGGGCCGGCGTCGCCCGCGTCGAGTGCCGCGCCGACCTGCCCCTCGACGAGGCCGTCGCGCTCGCCGACCTGAGCCAGGCCGTGCTTCCCCGGTTCGCCTCCCAGGAGTTCAAGGACGGCCGCGCTCCCCAGAACCTGTACCCCATCGCCGGGCTGGAACGGGCGCTGCGCCGCCGCCTCGGCGACGCCCAGCTTCTCTACCGCTCGCTGCGCCGCGCCGCCGCCGGCTGACAGTGGTGCCCGCCCCCGCCGGGGTGCCTGCCCCTGACAGGGGCAGGCACCCCGGCGGGGCCCGTGGGGGCGGGCGCCCTCAGCTCTTGGTAGCGCGGTAGTAACGCAGGGCGCCGTCGTGCAGCGGGATGGGCGCCGTGGCGATGGCGCTGCGCCGGTCCAGCGCGTAGGCGACCGGCACCCGGTCGGCGATCTCGGCCCGCGCGTCGAACAGGATCCTGGTCACCTCCTCGACCAGTCCCGGGTCCGTGTCGGCGCGGGTGACGAGCAGGTCGGGCACGGYGACCGTCGGCGTGTCGACGGCGTCGCCCGCGAGGTGGTATGTGTCCGCGAGGATGGCCCCGGAGCGGTAGACCGGGTMCCACTCGGCGTGCAGGCCGGCGGCGAGCTGGCCGAGCGGGACCAGGCGGATCGGGGTCTTCGGGGGCAGCTCGGTGATGCCGGCGGTCGGCAGCCCGCCCGACCAGAAGAACGCGTCGATGGCGCCGCCCCGCAGCGCGGCCACCGACTCGTTGATGCCGAGCCGGCTGACGCTCAGCGATGCCGGGTCGATCCCGGCGACGGAGAGCATCCGTTCGGCGATCAGCTCGGTGCCCGACCCGTCCGAGCCGACCGACACCCGCTTGCCGGCGAGGTCCGCGATGGCGCTGATCGGGGCGTCCGCGCGGACCACCAGGTGCACGTAGTCGTCGTAGATCCGTGCCAGCGCCCGGATCGGCACCCGCTTGGTGAACGGCGCCCGCCCGTCCACGGCGGAGGAGGCGGCGTCGGCGGCCGTGAACGCGAAGACGTTCGCCGACCGGGCGACCTGGCGCACGTTGTCGACCGACGCCGTGGTGGCTATCGCCTGCGCCTGCACTCCGTCGAGGCGGCGGTTGACGGCCGCGGCGAGCTCCACCCCGTAGGTGTAGTAGATGCCCTTGGTCCCGCCGGTCAGGATCATGATCGTGCCGTGCCGGTACTGGTTGTCCTGCCCGTCCCTGGCCACGGCGTAGACGGCGGCGGTGGTGGCGACGAGCACGGCGGTCGCGGCGGACAGGACGGTGAGCACGCGCCGACGCGTCAGCCACCCGCGCGTCGGGCGCCCCAGTCGTAACCGCCTCATTACCGGACGACGATACCCGGACACGGCTACCCACAGTAGGGACGGCCGGCCTACGCCCGCGGCGCTCACGGGCGATCGGGCACGCTCCGCGGCACCGCTCGGGGAGCTCAGAACTCTGAAGGCGCAGAACTCGAAGGGCTCAGAGCGCGAGGCTCGGAAGACCAGCTCGGAAGGGCTCGGCGGACGGGCGCGCCCGGGCGGGGCGGGGGGCGTGGCCTGGCTGGCGCCAGCCAGCCAGGCCACGGAAATGCCTGTCGGCCGGAACTACCTCCTGCCGGCGGTGACGGTGATGGTCACCGTGGCGGTGCTGGAGTAGCTGCCGTCGACCTTGGACATGTCCACCACCAGGAACGAGCCGTCGTCCTGCTTGCCGTTCGGCAGGATCTTCGCCTTGAGTTGGAACGGCGCGGCGCTGTTCGTCAGACCGGAGATACCGAAGTCGCTGTCGTTGGCGACGACCAGCGTCCTGCCGCCATCCGTCGTCGCGACTCCTTCGACCTTGTCGTGGCCGAAGAAGCCGCCCGTCGGGTCGAGCGTGCTGACCAGGCCAGCGAAGTYGACGTACAGCGACTTCTTCACCGGAGTGATGCCGGCGGCGGCCAGTGTCGAGAGCGCGGCGGCGGTGGTGGACTCACCGACGGTGCCCTCGATGGTCTTCTGAGCCGAGCCGAGGAGCAGACCGCCCTGGCTGGCGACGTAGGTGGCGCCCGGGATGTTGGCCTTCGGGCCGACGTCGGTCGCGCCGGTCAGGTCAATCCTGAAGCACTTCTTGAACGCCCCGGGCTCGAACTTCCCGTCGCGCTCGTCGACGAGGAACGTGTTGTTGGACAGCGCGGTGATCTCGGACACGGCGCCCGTATTCACCTTCGGGTCGTCCAGCAGGTAAAGGTACTCGCGCGTGGCCTTGGTCTTCAGGTTGTAGGTCACGATCCGCAGYGGCGCGACGTTCACCGGCTTCCCGGACAAATCACGCTGCTGCAGCGCCGACTGCACGATCCCGACCAGCGTGTCGCCGTCGGGCGTGATGGTCAGGCCCTCCATGCCGCGGTTCGGCATCCGCTTGCTCAACTCCGCGGGCAGCGAGCCGTCGAACGGCGAGAGCCGCCCGATCTGCCGGCCGTTCGCGTCGAAGTGCGTGATGTACGGGCCGTACTCGTCGGAGATCCAGAAAGTGCCGTCGCGCAGGGCCACGAGGCCCTCGGGGTCATAGCCGTAGGGGCTCGCCGCGAGGGTGGTGCCGTTCAGGTCCAGGATCGTCTCGCCGGTGGTCGCCTCGGTGCTGACCCGGCCGTTGTACGGGGAGCCGTCCGCCGCGCGCAGCGGGATCGACCGCTCGAGCTTCGCGACGCCGTCCTTGAGCCGGAACTTGCCGATCGCGGGGGTGAAGTCGGGCAGCGGCTCGACCTTCGCCCCGTTCGGGCCGTCGACGTTCGGTCCGCGGTCCGTGACGCCGTAGAACTCGTCGCCGCCGCCGTGCGGGGCCGGGTAGAGCGCGGAGCCGTACGCCCCGCCGCTGATCTTCACACCGCCGATCGTCGCCAGTGACGGCAGTTGGGTGTCGTACCGCGTGACCGCGTCACTCACCGTGTAGGAGAAGGAATCCGTACCGATGAAGCCGGGGTTCGGCTTGTAGGTGAACGTGCCGTCTGGTTCGAGGGTGAGCGTGCCGTTGGCGGGCTTGGTATTCGTTACCAGTTCCAGGTTCTCGCCCTTGTCGTTGCGCAGGATGCTGTCGCCATGGCCGCTGGCGGTCAGCGTCCGGCCGGCCTGGACCTGGTAGCTGTCGTCCTTCGCCAGCGGCTCGTCGCCGCCGGCCTGGGCGATGCCGCCCCCCAGCAGCGCGACGGCCACCGCCCCCGCGGCGGCCGAGGTCAGACGTATGCGGTTCATCCAGTTCCCCCACTGTCCGGCGCGTGCCCGACGGCACGCCGTCGGCGAGCCTCTATCCCGCCGATGGCCAGACGTGGTCCCCGGGGTGGAGTAACGGTTAACCGGCAAAAACGTATTGTTCCCACGTCCCGACGACTTCCTGGGGGGAGCCCGGCGGACGGCGGCAACCCACGCCAGGCACCGCGTCGAGCCCGCGCCGCCCGGCCGCGAGCCGGACGCGGAACCGRCACGTCAGGAGGCCGGCACCTTCGCCGGGAGCGTCACGGCCGCGAGAGCGGCGAAGGGCCGGCGCGGGACGCGCAGGGTCACCGCCAGGCCGGTGGGCTCCACCAGCGCGACCGACAGGCCGCCGCCGGAGGCCTCCAGCAGCGCGATGGCGATGCTCAGGCCCAGCCCGGAGCCACCGACGTTCACGTTGCGCGGGCTGCGCCAGAACCTCCGCCCGACGGCGGACAGCTCCTCGGGCGCGACGCCGGGGCCCTGGTCACGCACGACCACCCGCACCGAGTCGGCGTCCCGCAGCACCACCACCTCGACGGTGGAGCCCGCCGGGGAGAACTTGATCGCGTTGTCGACCACCGCGTCGAGGGCGCTGCCGATCGCCGTGCGGTCGGCGTACCCCATGGCCTCGGACAGTCCCGTCTGGCCGAGGACGATCTGCCGCGACGTCGCCACCGGCCGCCAGGCCGACAGCCGCTCGCGCGCCGCGGCGGCGACGTCGAACAGCACCGGGCGGGTGGCCGCGTGCTCGGCCTGGGCCAGCGCGAGCAGCTCGTCGAGCACCTCGGTCAGCCGGCGCCCCTCGGCCCGGGTCTCCTCCAGCTCGTCGAGCCACTCCGGGGGCAGGCCCAGCCCGATGGTCTCGATCCGCAGCAGCAGCGCCGAAAGCGGGTTGCGCAGCTGATGGGACGCGTCCGCGACAAAGGCCCGCTGCTGGGAGATGACCTCCTGCACGTGGTCGGCCATCTCGTTGAACGCGCTCGCGAGCCGCCGCAGCTCCGGCGGCCCGACCCGTTCCAGCACCCGGGTGGACATCTGGCCGGTGGCGATCGCGTGGGTGACCGCGTCCAGGCTGTCGATCGGCGCGAGCAGCCACCTGGTCAGCCGCAGCGCGACCGCGAGGCACAGCAGCAGCGCCGCCAGCTCGCCGAGGCCGAGCAGCAGCCAGCGGCGCACCACCTGGCCGCGCAGCCGGTCGGTCGGGGAGACGGTGAGCGCCGCCCCGACCACGTCCCCGCCCGCGAGCACCGGCTCGGCGATCACGAGGGGCCGATCCTGCCAGGGCCAGATCTGCGCCGGGTTCTCCCCCGCCCGCCCGAGTAGCGCCGCGTTGAGCTGCGCGCGCACCCGCGGGTCGGGAGCCGACGGCACGACACGGGAGGCCGCACGGACGGTGACGTCACGGCCGTAGATGACGGCCTCGACGCCGTATACCTGGTCGTAACGGACAAGCTCACCGGTCAGGGCCCGGGTGCCGTCGGGTCCCGGGTTCTGCCCGGCCATGCCGGCGAACCGGGTGGTGTCGCCGAGCCGGTCGAAGAACATCGCCTGCTGACGGCCCTCGGCGATGCTGCGCGCCAGCGGGATGCCGAGCACGACGAGCGCCGCGGTCATCAGCGACAGCAGGATCACCAACAGCCGGACGCGCACGAGACGATCAGGCCCGCCGGCGACGTTTCACGGCGGCCGCGGCGGCCAGCTCCGGCACGGCCGCGTCCTGCTCGGCCGCGTCCTGCTCGGCCGCGGCCACGGCGGCACCGGTGCCGGCAGGGGTGACCTCGGCGGGCGGGGGCGCGGGAGCGCCCGCCGCCGCCAGCCGGTAGCCGACACCCCGCACCGTCTGCACGACGAACGGGTCGCCCACCTTGGCGCGCAGCGAGGCCACGTGCACCTCGAGCGTGCGCGAGGCCGACTGCACCGACGAGCCCCAGACCTCGCTGATCAGCTGCTCGCGCCGGAACACCACGCCGGGCGCCCTCGCGAGCTCGGCGAGCAGGTCGAACTCCTTGCGGGTCAGGACGACGGCCCGCCCGTCGTTGCCCGTCACCTCTCGGCTGTCGAGGTGGATGCGCAGGCCGCGGGTCTCGACCACCCGGCCGACCTCCGCCACACCGGCGGTGACGGCCGCTCCCGCGGAGCCCGCGCCACCAGCCGCCCGGCCGTCCGGCCGGCTGGGCGTCCCGCCCAGGTGGCCGGCCGTCTCGGCGTCGGCGGGGGCGAGCGGGTCGGGCCGGGAGCGGCGCACCACGGCATGGATCCGAGCGATCAGCTCGCGCAGGTCGTAGGGCTTGACGATGTAGTCGTCCGCGCCCAGGTAGAGCCCGTGGATGCGGGCGGACAGCTCGGTCCGCGCGGTCACCATGATTACGGGGGTGTTGGACACCTTGCGAATCCGGCCGCAGACCTCGAAACCGTCGCGGTCGGGCAGGCCCAGGTCCAGCAGCACCAGATCGGGCCGGGTGTGCATGAGATCAAGGGCGCGCGCGGCGGTACGGGCCCGGACGATGTCGAAGCCGTGCCGGCCGAGCACGCTGGACAGAGCCGCCGCCACGCGGTCATCGTCCTCCACGATCAACAGCCGCATGGGGCACTCCCGTCCGGCGACGTCGCGCGCACCTTACCCGCGGTCCGCCCTCCTGGTATCACCACCGCGGCCGGCCCTCATCGCGCCGCCCGTCCTGCCTCGACAAGTTAGCACTCCCGTCAGCTCCACCCCCGGGTCRTGTTAATTCGGGTCGCTTGTAGCTCGGGACATCGTCCCGTGGATGGTCGGTGGCTCGCGGGCGAAGCTCGGTCACCCCCGGGATAAATGGGCGCTCTGAGGGTAACCGCACACCCGGGCCATTACCCCGGTCGTGGTGGTGGGCAGCGTCTTGTTCAGCATTTCCCRCCCGCCATTCGGGAAAGGAGCCGTTGACATGCCTCCTCCCGCCATCCCATGGACACAACGCCATCCGCCGGCGCGGCGAGCCCGGTCCGCGCTCATTCCATTTCCGGCTCGCTCCGGCCTACGCCGACAGAGTCAGGAGGTCAGGAGGTCAGGAGGTTAGGAAGTCGGGAGGTCAGGAAGTCGGGAGGTCGGTCCGGCCTGGCCCCCAGGCGGCGGGATCGTGGGGATGGTGGCTCAGCCGGCGGGGGCGGGCAACGTGTCGTCCGCCGGGCCGCGCGCGATGACGTTTCGGCGCGCCCGCCGCCCGCGCGGCGCGGCGTCCGCCGACCCGGCGCCGATCGTCGCGGACAGGAACGCGGCCACCAGGCACAGGAACGCCGCGCCGTACCAGGCCGCCGTGTAGGTACCGGTCACCCCGCGTATCCAGCCCGCGGCGATGGCCGCCACCGCGGCGCCGAGCTGGTGCGAGGCGAACACCCAGCCGAAGACCACCGGGGCACGCTCGGGACCGAACTCGGAGCGGCACAGCGCGATCGTCGGCGGCACCGTGGCCACCCAGTCCAGCCCGTACACGACGATGAAGGCGATCATGCTGGGATGCGGCGCGGCGCCACCGCCGGCGCCCGCGAGGGCGAGCACCTACGGTGATCACCATCGGGCCCCCGTCGCGCCGGTACCGGATGATCCGCGTCGCCCAGATCCTCCTGCTGGTCGCGGCCGTGTTGCTCGCGGCCTCCGGCTTCACCCAGGCCTCCTGGCTCGACGCGGTGGCCTGGCCGCTGCGGAACACGTTCAGCCTCGCGGTAGGCCTGCTGTGCGTCCTGCGCGCCGTGATGATCCGTGGTGACCGGGCGCCCTGGGCGGCCCTCGGCGGCGGGCTGATCCTGTACGGCGCCGCCACGCTCTGTTCCTCCGTCACCGGGCACCTCATCGAGGGCGAGCAGCAGGCCATCGCGCCGTCGGTCATCGACGCCGGCTGGTTGGCGTTCTATCCGGCCTGCTACGCGGCCGTCATCCTGCTGCTGCGCCACCGGCTGCTTCGGCTGCCCAGGAGCCTGCTGCTCGACGCGCTGATCGGCCTGCTCGGGGTCGCGGCGCTCACGACCGGCCTCGGCGTGGTCATGAAGCGGCGCGAGCCCGAGCTGGGACTCGGCGACCTGCTGATCGCGCTGGTCTATCCGCTCGCCGATCTGCTGCTCGCGTTGCTGGTGCTCAGCGTGTTCGGCCTGCTCGGCCGCCGCGCCGGCCGGGTGTGGTGGCTGCTCGGCTGCGGCATGCTGTGCTTCGTCGCGGCGGACACCGCGCTGGCCTCGCAGACGGCGACCGACGGCGGGTTCTCCCCTGGCGGCCCGTCGGACGTCCTGTGGGCGCTGTCCCAGCTGCTGCTGGCGTTCGCGGCCTGGCAGCGCCAGCCCCGCATGCCTCCGGCCAGGGCCGCCGGTTGGGGCATCATGCTCATCCCCACGGTGCTCGCCCTCACCGCTCTCGGCATCCTCGTGGCCGGTGCGACCGTGAGCCTGCCGCTGGTCGCCGTTCTGCTCGCGGCCTGTACCGTGATCGCCGCACTCGGGCGGGCGGGGCTCACGTTCGTCGAGATGCAGCGGCTGGCCGAGTCCAAGGCGCTGGCGCTGACGGATGACCTCACCAACCAGCCCAACCGGCGCGGCCTGGACGAGCGGCTGCGCGCCGCCATCACGCGTGCCACCGGCGCGGGGCACTCGCTCGCCCTGCTGCTCCTCGACCTCGACCGCTTCAAGCTCGTCAACGACTCCCTCGGCCACAAGGTCGGCGACGAGGTGCTCGTCGAGGTCAGCGGGCGCATCGCCACCGCGCTGCGCCCCGGTGACGTGGTCGCGCGGCTCGGCGGCGACGAGTTCGCCGTGCTGCTGGAACGGACCGACGGTGCCGGCGCCCAGCTGGTCGCCGACCGGGTGCGCGCGGCGCTGAATGACTACTTCCACGTCGGCACGCTCACGATCCCGGTGACGGCGAGCATCGGCGCCGCGGTCTACCCCGACCAGGCGGCCGACGCCGACGAGCTGCTGGCGCGTGCCGACATCGCCATGTACGCCGCCAAGAAGCGGCACACCGGCGTGGAGCACTACGACCCGGGGGCCAGCGACGCGTCGCTGGTCGAGCTCACGCTGACCGAGGCGCTGCGGGACGGCATCGGCGGCGACCAGATCGAGGCGCACTTCCAGCCGAAGGTCGAGATCGCCACCGGCCGGATCCGGTCGGTGGAGGCGCTGGCGCGCTGGAACCACCCGGACCGGGGCCTGCTCGCCCCGGACTCGTTCGTGCGGCTCGCCGAGCATGCTGGGCTGATGCGCCCGCTGACCACCGCCGTGCTCGGCCAGTCATGCGCCCAGCTGGCGAGCTGGCGCTCCGCGGGCCTCGACGTCACGGCCGCGGTGAACATCTCCGCGACCGACCTGCTCGACCAGGCCTTCCCCGACCATGTGCGCGGCCTGCTCGCCGCGCACGGGCTCAGCGCCGACGCGCTCGAGCTCGAGCTCACCGAGACCACGCTGATGCTCGACCGCGCCCGGGCGAGCGCGGTGCTCAACGAGCTGCACGACCTGGGCATACGCATCGCGGTGGACGACTATGGCACCGGCTACTCGACGCTGGCCTACCTGTCCGGGGACTTCCCGGTGGACGTGCTCAAGCTTGACCGGTTCTTCGTCAGCCGGCTGGAGACCAACGACGTGGCTCGCAAGATCGTCCGTTCGACCGTCGACCTCGCGCACGACCTCGGACTGCGGGTGGTCGCCGAGGGCGTCGAGACGGAGAGCGGGCTCGCGCTGCTGCGCGACTTCGGCTGCGACCTGGCCCAGGGCTTCTTCGTCGGCGAGCCCGGCCCGGCTGAGCACGTCACCCCAAGGCTCGCCTCGGCCACGATGCCCGCCGCGCCTCCCGTGACCATCACGGGCGGCGCCCAACCGGCGGGATCCGCCGGGCCGGCCGGCGCGCGGCCGAGGCCGACGATGGCGACGACCGCGCGAACCGTTCCGGCCCAGCCGGCCGCCGACGGCCCCGGGGGCGCCGGATCACCTTCGCCGGTCCGGCGGGAACCCCGGGCCGGCTCGGAGCCGTGAGCCTGACAGCGCGGCCGGCTCAGCGCGGCCCGAGCTGGTGGGACACGCTGCCGCTGGCCGAGGGTCCGCCCGACGGGCCGGTGGCCCTGGGCGGCAGCGCCACCCCGGACGCCCTCATCGGTGCCTACCGGGCCGGCGTGTTTCCGTGGCCGACGGAGGATGTCCAGACAGCCCGGCAGTCGCGCCAGTTCACGCTCGCGCCGCGCGCGGTGGGCCGGGGCCGCGGGCGCCGGTCGCGGCTCGGAACCCTTCCGTGGTGGTGCCCCGACCCGCGGGCGGTGATCCCCGTCGGCACGGTGCGCGCCGTCAGGTCACTGCGCGCCCGGATCCGCTCGTGCGGCTGGACGACCACGATGGACCGGGCCTTCGACGAGGTCGTCGGCCACTGCAGGCGCACGCCGCCCGAGGTCTGGATCACCGACGAGCTGCGCGCCGGCTACGCCCAGCTCCACGCGCTCGGCTGGGCGCACAGCCTGGAGGTGTGGGCGGCCGACCGGCTGGTCGGCGGCACGTTCGGCATCCTGGTCGGCGGGGTCTTCGTCGGCGAGTCGATGTTCCACGGCGAGACCGACGCGTCCAAGATCGCGCTGGTGGACCTCGACGCCCGGTTCGCCGCCGCCGGTGGCCGGCTGCACGACGTCCAGATCGCCAGTGACCACCTGCGCACGCTCGGCGCCGTCGAGATCCCGCGGGACCGCTATCTGGCGACGCTGCGGGCGGTCCGCGACGACGACATCCGGCTCGTCACCGACCAGCTCCCCGTCGACCGCCTGCTTCCTCGACCACCCGCGGCCCCCTCCTCACTCTGAGGTACCAGGTCAGGTCGTCGTCGGGGCGTCCGCCGGGTCCCAGTCGTCCGCCGCCCGGCGCAGCGGGAACCGGTCGGCCGCCGCCGCGATGACGCCCAGCAGCTCCTCGATCTCCTCGTCCGTGTTGGCCGCCGTGACCGAGATCCGGAAGCCGGTCTCACCGCGTGGCACGATCGGGTACGGCACCAGGGTGGCGAGGATGCCCCGCTCGAACAGGAAGCGCCCGAGGGGCTCGATCAGGTCGGGGTCGGCCAGCGGGACCTCGACGATCGGGAACCCGGTCGTGTTCAGCGTGTCCAGGCCGAGCGCGCGGACGCCGTCGAGCACCCGCGCCGTCCGCCGGTACAGCTGGGCACGCCGTTCGTCGCCGTGGGCCGCGTTGAATCGCAGGCCCGCCTGCGCGGTCGCGAGCGAGGCCACCGGAGGCGGGCCCGAATACGTGTACGTTCCCGCGGTGACCCGCAGGAAATGCCTGATCTCGGGCGGGCACGCGACGAAGGCCAACAGCGACGAGTAAGCCTTCGAGAATCCGCCGACGAGAACCAGGCCGTCGTAGTCATGGTCGAGGTGGCGCACGATGCCGTTGCCCCGCGACCCGTAGGGCGAGAGCTCGTCGACCGACCGCTCTCCCAGCACCCCGAAGCCGTGCGCGTCGTCGATGTAGAGGACCGCGTCGTACCGATGGGCGAGGTCGGCGAGCTCCGCGAGCGGCGGGCCGTTGCCCGTCATGCTGTTCACCCCGTCGACGCAGATGACGCGGGGGTACCGGTCACTCGCCGCGAGCTTGAGGGCGAGGTCGGACAGGTTCTCCTCACGGAACCGGATGACCTGCGCGCCGCGCGCCGACGCCATCCGGGCGCCTTCGTGGATCGTCTGGTGAGCGCGACGCTCCAGAAACACGGCGCCGGCGCCGGCGAGGGCCGGCAGCACCGAGAAATGAATGTGGCTGATGGTCGGCAGAAGCAGGGTGTCCTCGGCGCCGAGGAGCTCCGCGAGCTCCTCCTCGATCTCCGCGAACAGCCGCGGGTTACCGACCAGCCGACACCAGCTGGGATGGGTCCCCCAGCGGGCGATGTACTCGGGGATGACCGCGCTGATCTCGGGCTCGAGGTCGAAGCCGAGATAGTTGCAGGACGCGAAGTCGATCAGCCAGCGCTCGCCCACCCGGATGCGCCGGCCGTCGATCTCGTCCACGACCGGGTCCCAGAACGGGACGCGGCCACGCAGCCGGTGCATCTCGGCCAGCCTGCCCGGCGGCTGGTCCAGCACCCGACCGAAAGCCGGCGCGAGCGATTTCCCGACGGTCGGGACTCCCGCCGATGCCGGGCCCTCGACTGTGTGCGCGGGCACGAACACGATCACTCCCTGCGCGACCGCCGGCATGGCCCCGGCGCGGGCACAGATCGTCTCGCGGGTCCGGGCAATACGGGCGATACGACTCTTGTAGCAAATCGGACTTTAGATATTTCAACATAGCGAATGGGATCAATGACGTCTATAGATATCCATCCGCGGTCTGATCAACGCGGTCCGTCCAGGTCGGCGGCACCGAGATCACGCCAACGCCAGCTGTCGACGGCCGACCACTGACCGCCGGGAAAGACTTTCGGATGATCCGGCGCCGGAGGCCCGCGCCGAGTTCGACCTCACGCCGCGGCGGTCTGGGGCTGACGCCGTCAAGGCTGAGGCCGTCAGCGCGGTGTCGGCATCGGCCGGATCGCCGCGCCTGCCCGACCGACACCTCGGGCCGATCCCGCCCGTCGGCGGCCGGGGTCGGTCTCGCCCCTCCGAGGAAGCCACGCCGACGCCCGCGAGCCGACGCCGGCAGGCTGTGTGAGATCAGCCCCAGCGAGGCATCCCGCATCCGTCGGAGTCCCGAATGCCGGCGGCGAGAACCCGCCGGCGGAGCGCTCCCGCGGTGACCTGCCCACCGCATTCATCATGTCGGATGGGTGTTAGTGTCCGCCTATGGTTGACGTGGCCCCAGATCCGCTACCGGCCTCGACGGCACCTACTGCCGAGTCGACGGCTGCGGAAGCGACGCGACCGCGAGCGGCGACGCTGCCCACCGTGCCGTATGTCGGCTGGGGCCTGCGTCGGTCCTGGACCCTCTTCTCGGAGCACCACAGGAAGCCCGTCGACCCGCCGGCCAGCTTCTACCGGCTCATCGCCGCGGACTCCGTCCGCCAGCTCTCCCGGTACACCTCGGTCGCCGGGCAGGACGTCCTCGACGTCGGTGGCGGCCCGGGTCACTTTCGGGACGCGTTCCTCGAGGCCGGCGCCCGCTACTGCTGGGTCGAGCCGGACGTGTCGGACCTGGCGGTCACCGACGTTCCGGGCCGGATCCGGGGCAGCGCGCTCGCGCTGCCGATACGGACCGACTCCGTGGGCATCACCTATACGTCGAACGTGCTGGAGCATGTGCCGGACGCCTGGCAGATGTGCTCGGAGCTCGTCCGGGTGAYCCGCCCCGGGGGGCTCATCTACCTCAGCTACACCACCTGGCTCTCCCCCTGGGGCGGCCACGACACCGCGCCATGGCACTACCTGGGCGGCCGCCGGGCCCTCGCCCGTTACGAACGGCGCAACGGCGAGCTCCCCAAGAACATCTATGGCGAGACCTTGTTCCCGGTGTATGTCGCCGATGCCCTCGCCTGGGCTCGTTCCCGGCAGGACGTCGTCGTCATCGACGCCCTGCCGCGATACCTGCCGGACTGGTCCAAGCCGCTCCTGAAGGTTCCCGGGGTGCGAGAGATCCTCACCTGGAACCTTCTGCTGGTCCTCCGCAAGATATGACCACCGMCACCGCCACCGCCGGGAGCCCGGTGGACCCACCAGGTCGCCTGGGCCAGTCACTGGTCCCGACTCGAGCGATCGCACCGCTGCCGGACCCGCGTTAGCCCACGCACAGGCCCGACAAGGAGTAGTGCCACGCGTGACGAGCCGCGGGCGCTACGACGTCTCCAGAGCGCCCGGTGGCGGACCGCCGCGGCCAGGCGCCCGCCCCACTCGCCGGCGGATCGCGGCCGCCCTCGGGCTGGGCACCGCGGGCCTGGGAGCCGCGGCCTTCGGCGCCACGGTCGGACTCCGACAACTCCTTGGGGCGGAGAAGGACACCCTCGGCATCCTGTCGATTTTCGGCGCGCCGGACAGCTTCGGTGAGCTGGCGACGTCCGCCACGATCGAGACGGTCGACGTACCCGGTTTCGGCTTCGGCCCCGGCCAGTCGGCGTTCATGGCCGCGGTCTCCGACGACGGCACCGTGTTCATGGGAACGACGCCGTTCAGTGACAACCAGCTGATCCCGACCGCGGCCAGCATGGAAGTGGGCGTCTTCTACCCGGAAGCACGTCGATTCTCCCGGTTGACGATTCCGACGACCGCTGGCCACCTCCTTGTCACAGACCCGGCCCTTCGGGAGGTCGGTGGCGCGGATGTCGCCGATGTAGTCGTCGTGCCCGACCCGGTCGCCGGCGATCGGGTGGTGCTGGTTTCCGCCGTGGCGTACCACGRCTGGGACACCCGAGCTCACGGCGAGTTCCCCAGCTTCGGGCAACTGCTGCGCGACCGATCCGGCGACTGGCGCTACGAACGATCGCTGTCCCGGACGGCCACCGAGCTCGCCGGGCTCGCGCCGCCAGCGGTGGCCGCCGGCGCCTTCCCCACGGGGAAGGCCACCGCGCCCCCTTCGGCTCGCGGGCTGGCCTCGGTGGCGCGGCTCCCGCGCTCGGGCCACCTTGTCGTCGCGCAGTACCTCGGAAACGGAGGGAGGATCAAGTCGGGCGCGTTGCTCGTCGTCGACCTGGAAGGGCGGACCCGGGCCTGGTGGCAGTACCCACCGACAACCCCGCTGGGTGTCCCGACCGTGGTGAACCCGCGCGAGGTCGTGACCGACCCGACCAGCGAGCCGGATGACGAACGGTTTGTCCTGATCAGCGACTGCTTCACCGGGGGCKCGCCGCAGCCGTTCCCGGTGCAGGAGTTCTCCTATTCGGCGAGCACCGGCCAGATCGTCCCGAAGAGTGCGGCCGTGCGGGCCGCGCAGGACGGATCCCGAATGGAGTCCGCCYGTTTCGACCTGGCCGGGAACCTCTACGTGGCGAGGACGAAGGCCGACGGCCTGCGCGCGGACCCGATGGCCGTCTACACCAAGACCGGCCCGGAGCGCAGCCTGGTGACGGCGGCGCCGGCCACGGGCGACTGGCCCGGCTTCTTCGGAATCGAGTGCCGCCCCGACCACCTGCTCCCAGAGACAGGACGGGGCGGCCTCGTGCGTAGCCTGACGACGGACCCGACCAGCGGAGCCATCCTGCTCGCCGGCCTCGGCGGGATGCTTCAGGTCGTCCGGCCGGCCGGCTCCGGCCACGAGATGACCTTCCGCACGTCGGCCATCGACATCGGGCTGTCGCGGCTGCGCGGCTCGGCGACCCGGTACGTCGGAGTCCGGCGGGCCGCGGTGGACGCCCGGCGCAGAACACTCTGGCTCCCGGTGAACCAGGTGGTGCTGGACAGCATCCCGTGGCCGTACCCGCCGTTCAAGCTGGACCAGTGGCTGATCCGCGTCGACCTCGACCTCCTGCTCCACCGCTGACTGCTCCGCCGCTGAGCGAGCCGGGCACGATGGGAGCCATCAGGACATCGCGCTGGTCATCCCTGAAGGAGCGGGGCCGGTCAAGACGATGCTGGGATCTGTTTTGGCTGGTTGTGGGCGTGCGGGGGTTGGCCGCCGTGGGGTCGGCGGCGTGTGGGAGGGGCAGGCAGCTGTRCCTGCCGTTGTGTGCTGCCCGCGGGTTCGCAGAGGCTCCGGGGTCAGGGCCCGTGGGCCCCGGAGGGGACCCGGTCGCCGTAGGCGATGCGTGAGCAGCCTTGACGCTGGAGGGGCGGGCCCGCACGCTGCGTCGCGGACCCCACGGCGGCCGGCCGGGTGACCGAGATTTGGCGTGGGGTTTGGGTGCGGCCGTCAGGCCGCTCGACTGCTGTATGTGTCTGAACTGGGAAACGGTTTCCTTTCAGACGGGTAGGGGTGGTGCGGTTTCGTCTCCATCCCGAATCGGTGTCGGGGGCAGGTTCGGCTGCCAGTCATCCC
>NZ_MOMC01000043.1 GCF_001983105.1 Pseudofrankia asymbiotica
GCTTCGAGGTCGGCTCCAAGGAACGCAAGCTCGGGATCAAGGGCTCCCCGACCCGCGAGATCCACCTCGTCGACTGCCGGATCCCCGGCGACCGGATCATCGGCGCCCCCGGCACCGGCCTGCGCACCGCCCTGCGCACCCTCGACCACACCCGCCCGACGATCGGCGCGCAGGCGGTCGGCATCGCGCAGGGGGCGCTGGACGCGTCGATCGCCTACACCAAGGAGCGCAAGCAGTTCGGCCGGCCGATCGCCGACAACCAAGCCGTCCAGTTCATGCTCGCCGACATGGCGATGAAGGTGGAAGCGGCCAGACACCTGGTCTACGTCGCCGCCGCCCGCGCCGAGCGCGGCGAGCCGAACCTCGGCTTCATCACCGCCGCCGCGAAGTGCTACGCCTCCGACGTCGCCATGTCGGTCACCACCGACGCCGTCCAGCTCTTCGGCGGCGCCGGCTACACCCGCGACTTCCCCGTCGAACGCATGATGCGCGACGCCAAAATCACCCAGATCTACGAAGGCACCAACCAGATCCAGCGCGTCGTCATGTCGAGGCAGCTGCTGAAGGGCTGATGGGCGGCGCGTTCGCC
The DNA here is from genome assembly GCF_001983105.1 of Pseudofrankia asymbiotica. Taxonomy (GTDB): domain Bacteria; phylum Actinomycetota; class Actinomycetes; order Frankiales; family Frankiaceae; genus Pseudofrankia; species Pseudofrankia asymbiotica. Next base: position 590 of record NZ_MOMC01000043.1, read on the forward strand.
CTGGTCAGAGGCCGAAATCGCCGTCCGGAAGCTCGGCGGACGGAGCGGTCTCGGTGACGCTGGGTGTCCGGTCATGGCCGGCTGAAGGCGGCTGTGGCCGGGTGTCTGTGGACTCGGCGTGGACTCGATCATGGCCTTGAGGGTCGTCACTGAGCGTGGCCTCGGGGGCGTCCGGCGGATGGACGTCGTCTTGCTCGGCGGCGAAGGAGGCGTCGATCAGGCGGAGAGCGCGCTTTTCCTCACCGACGATGCACTTCGCGTAGACGGTGAGGAGTACACGGACGCTGTGGTCCGCCTCCACCAGGCGCAACAGGTGCGAGAAGTTGACCGGAGCGTCCGCCGCGCGCAACAGCCCTGCACCAGCTGCCGCTCGTGCACGGCGTCGGCCACGAGCAGGTATTGTCCCGCGGCCACCGCGGGGAGATCCCCCGAGCCGCACGTCGCTCCTCTCGGCGGCGGCCCGGGGTCCATGACGGCGCCCGGGCCGGCCGGAATGGCTGGTGGAGTGTGGCCACGCGGGTGGTCAGATGCCGGCGTCGCCGCGGCGGTAGTCGGCGGTGAGCTCGTCCAGGCGCTTGTACAGCTCGTCGTCGAGGTGCAGGTCGACGGCGGCGAGGGTGGCGTCGAGCTGCTCGGGCCGGCTGGCGCCGATGATCGGGGCGGTGACCGCCGGCTGCGCCAGCGACCAGGCGACGGCCAGTGTCGGCAGGGCGACGCCGAGCTCGGCGGCGACGGCGGTGAGCTCGTCGACGGTGTCGAACATCCGCTCCTGCCAGTACCGCTGCTGGTAACGGTCCGCGGCGGTGCCGAGGGTGAACCTGCTGCCGTCGGCCGGCGGCTTCGTCCGGTCGTGCTTGCCCGACAACAACCCGCCCGCGAGCGGGTTGTAGGGGATCACCCCGACGCCCTCCTCCGAGCACAGCGGGAACAGCTCGCGTTCGACCTCGCGGAACAGCAGGCTGTACCGGGGCTGGGCCGAGTCGAACCGGACGAGGTTCAACGTCTCACTGCGCCCTAGCGCGCGGGCGAGCTGGTACGCGAGATAGTTGGACACCCCGACGTAGCGGACCTTGCCCGCCCGCACCACGTCGTCCAACGCCCGCAGCGTCTCGTCGATCGGCGTGTGCCTGTCGTAGCCGTGCAACTGGTACAGGTCGATGAAGTCGGTGCCCAGCCGGCGCAGCGAGGCATCGACCGCGTCGAGGATGTGCCGCCGCGACGCACCCCGGTCCCACGGCCGCGGACCCGTCGGCCCGACGCACTTGGTCGCCACCACGAACCCGTCGCGACGGCCGGCCAGCCAGCGACCGACGATCTCCTCGGTACGACCGATGGTCTCGACGGTCCCACCCAGCGGATAGACGTCGGCCGTGTCGAGGAACGTGATGCCGCCCTCGGCGGCACGGTCGAGGATCGCCCGGGAGCGCTCCTCGTCACACTGCAGACCGAACGTCATGGTCCCCAGGCACAACGGGGACACCTGCAGGCCGGTCCGACCGAGCCTCACGTGTTTCATCGTCTTCATCCTTCGTTGGACATGGTGTCGAAGGCGATGGCCGAACCCCGTCGGCGGGACCGGCGGGCCGTGCCATGCCTCCAGGGGTCGATACGAAGCGGCGCGCCGTCAGCCGTGGACGTGGTCGCGCCAGGAACGCTCTGGCTTCCAGCCGAACAGTTCACGGGCCCTGGCGATCGAGATACCGCCCGCGTCGGGCCGGTCCAACGCGCGCACCGGAGGAGCGGTAGAGCCGAACACCTCGGCGACGAGCTCCGCCAACGGGCGGCCGGCGATGTTGTCCGGTTGGGCGGCATAGACCACCTCATGGCCGATCGTGTCGGACGTCGCCGCCAGAGCGATCAGCTCCGCCAGATCGTCGACGTCGACATACGACCACTGGTTGACCGCGTTTCGCCGAGGATTCGCGGTCACACCGGCGCGGACCTCCGCGTAGCTGTCGGGAGTCAGCACCAGGCTGGGACGCACGGAGACGGCCKTGGCGTCGCTGCGGCGCACCAGCGCGTCGCAGATGGCCTCCCCCAATGCCTTGGACAGGCCGTAGGCGTCCTGCGGACGCAGCGGATGGTCCTCGTCGACGGGCAGGTAGTCGGGCAGGAACGGCCGTTCGGCGGTGACGAAGCCGGGAGCGGTCTCGCTGGAGACGTACACCAGGCGACCCACCCGGGTACGGGCGACCGCCTCGGCGACGTTGAACGTCGACTGGGTGTTGTTCGCGAAGATGACGTGRCCCGGGTCGTGGGACGGCTCGGGGATGCCGGCGGTATGCACGACGACGTCCGGCCGGGTGCGCAGCACGACGGCGATGGCCTGCCCGTAGTCGGTGAGATCCGCACGCAGGTAGGGCTCGAATGGCGGGCCGTAGTGCGCGCCGACGATGTCGGTTCCGGTCACGTCGTGCCCATCCGCGGCGAGGCGGCCGACGACACGGGAACCGACCTTGCCCTGGGATCCGGTGACCAGTACTCGCACGCGTCCTCCTTGAGACTAAGGAATTCGAGGGATTGACCTGTAGGTCCGGCCAAGGTGCGCGCCGCCCGCCCGGGCCTTCAGGCGGAGGATCCCGCCGGGCAGGACGCCCTGGATGAAGCCCGGGAAGGGGCCGAACGACTTCGAGCCCTTCCACGATCAGGGCGGAAAGATCATCACGGCCTACGGCGTGGATGACCCCGCCATACCCGTCGGCTGGAGCACCCAGATCCGGCACCCTATCCGGCAGCCGCGAGTAGACCATCGTCGTCACCGCCGAGTCCATCCTCCTCAACGAGGACACGGCTCGGCGGTGACGACGAGCACCGGGTCGGTGTCCGACAGGCCCCGACCCAGGACGCGGCGCGTTGGGGGAGACCGAGGACGGGTGTGGCGAGTTGGGTCAGCGGTTGCGCCAGCGTGGGTCTCGTTTCCGCGCGAAGGCGGCGAGGCCCTCACGCACGTCCTCGCTGAAGGGCTGACCGGGCGGGCGTTTCTGCTGGTCATCCCTGAAGGAGCGGGGTCGGTCAAGACGGCGCCGGGATCTGTTTTGGCTGGTTGTGGGCGTGCGGGGGTTGGCCGCTGTGGGGCCGGCGGCGCGTGGCTGGGGGCCAGCGGCTGTGCCTGCCGGTGTGCTGCCCGCGGGTTCGCGGAGGCTCCGGGGTCAGGGCCCGTAGGCCCCGGAGGGGACCCGGTCGCCGTAGGCGATGCGCCAGCAACCTTGACGTTGGAGGGGCGGGCCCGCACGCCCCGCGGCGGCGAGGTGCTCGGCGAATCTGTAGCCGGGTAACGTGGCCGGACCCGGGTGCAAGTAGCTCCGGCTGTACGTGCCCCCGGGTACCGCGACGACGACGGTGGTCGGCGCGGCGCCGTCGTCAGGCGTGAAGACGGTGGCCATGACTGTCACCCGCTCGCCGACCACGCTGGACACATCGAACGCGATGTCCGTTCCCATGACCATCGCTCGCTCCTACCAGCCCGGCGGACGGCGCCTATTCCGCCTTTTCCAGGGCGGCGATGACCTCGTGGTGAAGGTCGACGACGAAGTCGTGGCTGACCCGGTTGGTGGGGATGACGAACGCTCCGCTGGCGATGCCGTCGAGGGCACGGCGCGCGATCACGTCACCGTCCTGGCCATAGGTAGCGAGCACCTCGGCGATCGCGGGCTGGGCGGCCGCGTAGGCCCGCAGCCGCTCGGTGCGCACATAGCTGGGGCACAGCAAGGACACGCCGATCCGGTCGTCCGCGAGATCCCGCCGCAGGCAGGCGGCGAGGCCGAGCAGGGCGTGCTTTGACACGGTGTACGCGGTCATCGGCGGGACGTAGGGCGGGACGCCGAGCGAGTGCTCCGAGCCGGTCACGAGCACCGATGCCGCCCGGCCCGCGGCCCGCGCGCGGCGCAGCGCCGGCAGGAACGCCTGAATGGTGTGCAGCGTGCCGACCACGTTGACGTCGAGCACGTCGCGCAGACCGTCTCCGGTGAGCGTGTCGACGGTGCCGCTGGCCCCGATGCCGGCGTTCGCGCAGACCAGGTCGACGGTTCCGTCCGGCCCCAGCAGGTCGGCCGCGACCGCGCCCAGCGCGGCGGCGTCCCGCACGTCAGCGGTAGCCCCCCGCGCCACCCCGCCAGCCGCTCTGACCAACGCGACCGTCTCGTCCGGGCTGTCGACGTCGATGACGACGACCTCGGCGCCGCGGGCCGCGATCTCGAGAGCCAACGCGCGGCCGATACCCGTCGCCGCCCCCGTGACGACAGCCCGTCCGCCCGCGAGATTCACCTGGCACCGCCGGCGGTCGTCATCGGCGGTGTCCTCAGGGCGTTCATGAACACTCCCGGTATTCGGACCGCGGTCCGGTCATGGTGTCGAAGACGTCGTAGGGCGGACCGTCCCGGAAGAACTCCGGATTGAACAGGTCGATGCGGTCGACGGCAGGGCTCATGCGGGTCTCCTCGGGGCAGGCGACCAGCCGGACCACGCCGGCCGTCGCCTTGGCCACGACAGAAGTGATTGAAATTTGGATTCACTGGGACTGATCGGATTTGGAATGGTTCCGTCCAGATCAATCACGCTCAGGCGTGCCCGGCGACCGTCGGCTCGACGGGCTCCAGCGCAAGGCCGTCGCCGTCGGCTCGGATCCTCACCGCGGACGGTTCGGCGAAATGCGTGCCGAAGAGAATGGCGCCGGTGTCGACGGCCCGGTCTATCAGTGCCAGCCGGCTGGTCACGGCCTGCGCGGCGTCGCCGTCCGCGACGGTCGCGAGCTCGGCCTGCAGCAGCTGCAGTGGATGGTGCGCGGCGTCGCCGGTGATGACCGCCTGTTGACCAGCCGAACGGATGAGCACCGAGACATGCCCCGGCGAGTGACCGAACGTCGGCAGCAGGGAGACCTCGTCGGTGAGCCGATGGTCCGCGGCGGCGAGCGTCGCGCGGCCGGCACCGATCACCCAGGTCACGTCGCGTTCGACCGAGGCGAGCAACGAGGTGGAGAGGTCCGCGTCGCGCACCGCGTTCCACTCCTGCTCGCCGAAGACGTACTGGGCGCGGGGGAAGGTGGGGACGCGTTCGCCGTCGACGAGCCGGGTGTTCCAGCCGACGTGATCGAAGTGGACGTGGGTGCAGACGACCACGTCGATACTCTCCGGCGGGAAGCCGGCCTCGGCGAGACGCCTCAGGAACGGAGACGCGGGGTCGCCATGCTGATGCTCGGGTCCGACGCAGGTGTCCACCAGGATGCGGCGGCCTCGGCTCTCGATGACGAAGGCGCCGATGACCAGTGTCATCGTGCCGGCGTCGTCGAGCTGCGCGGCGCTCAGGCGCCCCGCGTGGCGGCGGCGGACGTCGGCGTCCGCGGCCGGGATGAACTGGTCGATCGGCAGGCGGTGTTCGGCCTCGTCGATCCGGGTCACGGTTACCTCTCCGACACACCAGCGCCGGAGAGGTAACGGAAGGTCGGCGAAGCTCACTGGCCGACTCCGACGGGCAGCGGCACGTTGTAGAGCTTCGCGGCGTTGTCCTGCATGATCTTGCGGACGCTGACCGGGTCGACACCGCGAAGCGCCTCGGCTGAGCGCTCGACGGGCGACGGGTACAGACAGGTCGGGTGCGGGAAGTCGGTCTCCCACATGATGTTGTCCGCGCCCAGGTAGTCCAGCAGCAGCTTCGGCCCGGCGTGTTCGAACCAGAAGGTGCCGTAGATGCCGCGGCGGAACATCTCCAGCGCGTTCGGCCGCTCGACCGGCGGCAGGTCCGGGAAGGTCTCCCGGTACTCGTAGTCGATCCGCTCCAGGACGTATGGAATCCAGCCCATGCCGCTTTCCACCGAGACCCACTTGAGGTCGGGGAACTTCAGCAGGATGTCGCTGACGCACAGGTTCGAGATGAACCGCGAGTTGGCCAGCTCCATCTGCACCGAGTTCACCGGCTTGACTGCCCGGGGCTCCAGGGACGGCCAAGCCGTGGTGTGATTGCTCTCGCCGGTGGTCGCCGTGGAGCCGACGTGGATGTTGATCGGCATCTTCAGGTCCTGCAGCGCCTCGTACAGCGGCTCCCATTCCGGCTGCCCGAGGTCCGGGAGACCGCCCAGGTGCGGGTTTCCGGCCATGGTGATGCCGCGCAGCCCCATCGCGGCCGCCCGCTCGGCCTCCTTCACCGACGCCTCGATGTCCCAGAACGGCAGCACCGCCATGGGAAGCAGCCTGTTCTGGCCCTCCTGCTGCCATTCCGCGGCGGCGTCGTTGTAGATCGACACGATCGCGGCGCCGGTCTCGCGGTCAACCTGCTGGATGAGAGCGTAGGCGGCGAAGCCCATCGTGTTCGGATAGACGATCTGCGCCCAGATCCCCATCTGGTCCATCACCTCGAGGCGGGCGCGCGCGTCGTAGGAGGCCGCGTGGATGTCCTCCCACTTCATGCCCTGGGTGATGTCGACCTTGTACATCGGGGTCTTGTTGCCCGCCTTGTCGACGAAGCTCGCRCCGCCCGCCATGAACAGCGGGGTGTCGCCGAGCCACCAGCGCAGCGCGCCCTTCGCGTCGGCGCGCACCTGCGGGACGGAGTCCTTCAGCTTCGCCGGGGCGCGGGAGGTCCACAGGTCATAGGGCTCGGAGAAATGCGAGTCCGCGTCGATGAGGTGCAGCCCCTCGAGCACACCGAGGTCCCGTGTCATGTTCCACTCCCGGTTGTCGGGCCGATCGCCGCCGGCCTCGTGCCTCGCCGCTGCGACCGGCGCGCGACCGGCCACCACGAGGTCTACCCACCACCGACCACACTAGCAGATCCTGGATTCAGGATGCACCACGATCGACGCGATCCGGCTCGCGCTGGCAGAGGCCGGGATCGGCAAGGACGAGGCAGAGTACCTGCTCCCCATCCTCGACGAGATCGTCGGGGCAGGTTGCAGACCCAGCGACCCGCGAGTTCCGCTCCGGTCGCCCGGCGCGCGCGGGTCGGGCGACGTGGGCGCCGACGTGTCCTGTTTCGCGACACCACCTCCCGGGCACCGCCCACGGCGGACGTCAGACCGCGGGGAGCGTCCCCGCCGCCACGTCGGCGACCGTCCTGGCCGTCGGCAGCGCCGTGACCGACTCGAGCAGGGCGGCGCTCCCCGCGCTCCCGAGAACCGGTGCGACCAGATCGATGAACTTGCGCGTCAGATCGGTCCGCTGCGCCGGGAGACCAGCGTCGGCCACGGCGCCCGCGGAGTCCGCCTCCTGCGCGAGGGTTGCTCCGTCGCGCAGCCGCAACCGAAGGGTGACGCCGAAACCGGGCCGCTCGACCTCGCGGAGCTCGACACGGTCCTGCAGTCGCGCCACCTCCGTGTCGCCGACGGCCTCGTCCGTGAAGCCCTCGGGCGTGGTCGGGCGCCCGCAGAGCGCCAGCGCCGCCGTGTAGCGGAGGCTGAACTTGGCCTCGAGCCCGCTGCGCGGCCGGTCGACCTGGCAGGTACGCCAGACCAGCGGGCCACCCTCGATCACGAGGTGTTCCACGTCGCCAGCCGCGAGGCCGTCGGTCGTCAGCGCTCGCAACGCGTCGATGGCCGGATGGGTCACCCCGCAGCAGGCGTGCAGCTTGAACCGGGTGTTCTCGATCCCCCACGCCCCGCCGAGCCGCTCCTCCACGATTTCTGGACGGAAGTCGTCGGACTCGATGGCGAGCCCCTGCTCGGCCTCGATCGCGTCGAGCGGAGCCGTGAACCCGCCGGCGGCAAGCTTCGCGGCGAGCACCCCGCTCATCGCGGCCCGCCCGGCGTGGAGCGGCTTGGCCATCGTCCCGAACATCGCCTTCAGCCCGGCGGCCTGCGTCGCGGCGAGGCCGAGGGCGACGCGCATGCCAGTCTGGTCCAGGCCGAGCAGCCCGCCCGCCGCGCCGGCCGCGGCCAGCGTCCCGGTGGTGCCCGTCCCGTGCCAGCCCCGGCGGTAATGGCTCTCCCCCATCGCGAGGCCGACCCGGGCGGCGACCTCCGTGCCCACGACGACGGCGACGAGGAGCGCCTCGCCCGAGGCGCCGGCCTCCTCCGCCACGGCAAGAGCGGCCGGGCAGACCGCGACGGACGGGTGGCCCAGCATCCAGCCGCTGCCGTCGTCGAAGTCCAGCGCGTGGGCGGCGACCCCGTTGACGAGCGCGGCATGCTGAACTCCAGCGCCGGCGTGCACCCCGAGCACGGTCGCCGGCCCCGCGCCGCCGTCACCGGCCGACCGCGCGATCGACGCGGCCGGCTCGGCGGCGCCGGCGACCGTGACGCCGATCCAGTCGAGGACCGACTGCGCCGCGCGTTCCTGGATGGGAGCCGGCACGTCCGCGGCCTTCAGCGCGGTCACGCGAGCCGCCAGGTCCGCGGTGAAGTCCCTCATCATCTCAGGGGACCAGCACTGTGCGGACGACCTCGCCGCTCTCGATGGCCTCGAACGCGTCGTTGACCTTCTCCAGTGGCACCGTGGCCGAGACCATGCTCGCCAGGTCGAGTCGGCCGGTCTGCGCGAGCGCCACGAGCTGCGGCATGTGCCGGCGCACCTGCGCCGAACCGTACGCCGAGCCGATGAGGCGCTTGGCCGACGAGTGCAGATCGTTCGCGGGCAGGGGAAGCACCAGGTCCGAGGCCATCGCGCCGACGAAGGTGACGGTCCCGCCGCGGCAGGCCGCGTCGTAGGCCTGGCGCATCGTGTCGGGCCGTCCGACGACCTCGAAGGTGAAGTCCACGCCGCGCCCGGCGGTCAGCGCCCGGATCTGCTCGACGGGATCACCAGCGCCGGCGTCCACGATGTCGGTCGCGCCCAGCTGGCGCGCCATGGCGAGCTTCGCCGGCGCCAGGTCGACCGCGATCACCCGGGCGGCCCCGGCGATGACCGCGCCCTGCAACGTGGAGAGGCCGACCCCGCCGCAGCCGAAGACGGCCACGGTCGAACCCGGGACGACGCCGGCCGCCCACAGGGCCGAGCCGACGCCCGTCGTGACGCCGCACCCGATGAGCGCCAGCTGCTCGAACGGCAGGTCGGTCTCGACCTTCACCACGCTGGACTCGTGGACCGTCATCTGCTGCGCCATCGTGCCCAGGCCGGCCATGGACTTTCTGGGCGCGCCGTCGATCGACACGTGCGGCACGCCGCCGAGCGCGCGGCCGGCCTCGCACAGGTGGGAGCGGTCGCGCAGGCACTGCCAGCAGCGGCCGCAGGCCGGGATGAACGAGGCGATCACCTTGTCCCCAGGACGCACCAGGGTGACCGCGTCGCCGACCTCGGCCACCGTCCCGGCACCCTCGTGGCCGATCACGATCGGCAGCTCGAACGGGTACTGGCCGCGCTGCGCCGACAGGTCGGAGTGGCAGACCCCGCTGGCGCCCACGTCGACGAGGACGTCGTGCGGGCCCAGTGCCAGCGGCTCGACCTCACGTACGACCAGTGGCGCGCTGTAGTGTTCGAGGATCGCGGCTTTCACAGGGACTACCTCCTCTGGACGCGGCACCCGTACGGCGCCACAAGCACCCGAAGACTTGCATCCAGGATTCTGGAATGCAAATCTAGCCGTGTCGGCGGGAAAGTCCAGTGACGCCGGCCTCCGGGGCCGCCAAAACCCGGGAGCGCGGAGCTCCCCGTCGCCCGGCGACGCCGGGGACCCGACTACCCACCACCGGAGCCAGCTCGATGTCGATCACCGAATCCCAGCCGGCCGCCCAGGCCGCCGGGCTCATCCGCCACGACCCCTGGATCAACGGCCAGGCCGCGCCGGCCGCCGAGGGCGCCTACCTGCGCACCATCTCCCCCACCACCGGCGAGCCCGTCGCCGAGGTCGCCCGGTGCGGCGGGCCGGAGGTCGCGGCCGCGGTCGCCGCCGCCCGCGCCGCCCAGCCCGCCTGGGCGGCCAAATCAGCCGTCGAACGGGCGCGGGTCCTCTCGTCGATCGCCGCCGGTATCCGCGCCGAGCTCGAAGCCTTCGCCGAGGCGGAGTCCGCCGAGACCGGCAAGCTGATCGCGCACGCCCGGCCCGAGGTCGCCGCGTCGGCCGACTACTACGACTACTACGCCGGCGCCCTGCACGCGCTGCATGGGCGGACCATCGACCACGGCGCGGACAAGCTGGTCTTCACCCGACGCGAGCCGTTCGGCGTCGTCGCCGTCATCACGCCGTGGAACGGCCCGCTCAACCAGGTATCCCGCAGCATCGCCCCGGCGCTCGCGGCTGGCAACGCCGTGGTGGCCAAGCCCTCCGAGTTCACCTCGGCGACCACGCTGCTGCTCGCCCGGGTCGCCACCGCCGCCGGCCTGCCCGACGGCGTGCTCAACGTCGTCCCGGGCACCGGTCCGCAAGCCGGCGAACCGCTCGCCTCGCATCCCGACATCGCGAAGATCGTCTTCACCGGCTCGGTGCGCACCGGCAAGCTGCTCGGCGCGATCGCGGCGGAACGTGTCATACCGATCACGCTCGAGCTGGGCGGCAAGTCGCCGCTGGTCGTCTTCGACGACGCCGACCTCGCCGGCGCCGCGGGCGCCGCCGTCGCGACGATGCTGGCGAATGCCGGCCAGGTCTGCTCGGCGACGACCCGGCTCATCGTCCAGCGCGGCCTCCACGACCGGCTCGTCGAGGCGATCACCCAGCGGGTCGCGCCGCTACAGCCTGGCACCCACTACGGGCCGATCATCACCGGACCGCAGTACAAGCGCGTCCTGGAGTGGTTCGCCACCGCGGCCGAGGAAGGCGCGACCGCGGCGGTCGGCGGTGGTCCCTGCCTCGCCGAGGACGGGACGCCACTCGCCCAGTACGTCCAGCCGACCCTCTACACCGGGGTGCGCAACGACATGCGCATCGCCCGCGAGGAGATCTTCGGCCCGGTCGTCGTGGTCATCCCCTTCGACGACGAGGACGAGGCAGTCGCGATCGCCAACGACTCCGAGTACGGCCTCGCCGGCGCGGTCTGGAGCCGGGACACGTCCCGAGCGCTGCGCGTCGCCGCGCGGCTCGAGACCGGGCAGGTCGCGGTCAACGGCGGGACGTTCGGAAACGACACCCCGTTCGGCGGCTACAAGCAGAGCGGCCACGGCCGTGAGAAGGGCCTCGAGTCGCTCGACGAGTACACCCGCGTCAAGTCGATCAGCGTCCGCTTGTCCAGCTGAGAGGGCGGCCTCGAGGCCTGACGCGCCCGTCGAGACCACAGTCGGCGACGGCGGGCGTCCTCGCGTCCTGTACGAGACGACGCCCGCGGTCACCTCGGGCGTCCCGGCTGGGAAGCAGGCACCTCCGCATGACGACCTTCCACGTCGGACGGGCCGCGGTGACCACGCTGGTCGACGGCACCTTCCTCATGGCGCCCGACTTCCTCGCCGGGCCCGTCGATCCAGGTACTGACGAGCGCGACACGCGAGGCCGTGTGCCGCTGCCCATTCAGGCGTTCCTCGTCCGCGGCCGGCGCACGGTCGTCGTCGATGCCGGGCTCGGCCCTGACCCGGAGGGCGCGATGGAATCTCTCGCGGCCCATCTCGGGATCGATCGCGCCGGCATCGGCCTGTTCGGCCACGCCGGACTCGGACCCGCGCTCGCGGAGCAAGGAGTGGCGCCCGACGACATCGACGTCGTCGTCGTCTCCCACCTGCACGCGGACCACACGGGCTGGCTGACCGGCCAGGACGGCACGTCGATCTTCAGAAACGCTCGGCTGCTCCTGCCGCGGGCCGACTATGAGCTCTTCGTGGCGGGCGAGCGGCGGGGACTTGTGCCCGCGACGCGCGAGGCGCTGCGCGCACTCGTCGCGAGCGGCCAGGCGGAGCTGTTCGACGGGGAGGAGACGGTCAGTCCCGAGATCACTGCGTTGCCGGCACCTGGCCACACACCTGGCCACACGGTGTTCGCGATCGCCCACGGAGGCGAGCGCGCGATGATCCTCGGGGACGCGATGTACTGCCCGGCGCAGCTCGGCGAACTCGAGATCGGCGCGATGCACGACGTCGACCCGGCCCTGGCCCGCAGAACCCGCGAGCTGATCGCACGCGACGCCGAGGCTCACGGCACCCTGGCAGTCGGCTGCCACTTCGCCGGCGGCCGCGCCGCCCGCCTCGTGAACGGCCGCGCCGTCGTCAGCTGAGCGGCGCCCTCCTCGGGTCCGRCCACGCGGATCTCGACCAGCCGTTCCCCACTCGTTCGGCGACGGGCCCCACCCTCGGTGCGCCGGCCCGGCTTGCGCGGATGGCCGCGGCGCCACCGGCGACCACGCCGGTCAGGCCGGTCAGGCCGGTCAGGCCGGTCAGGCCGAGGGCCCACCTGATCTCCTCGGCTCCGGGCGTCAACCAGATGCGCGAACGGAGCGGAGCATCGGAGGGACGGACCGCACGTCACGGCGGCGTCAGCGGAGACATGGACCCTCGTCGGCATGATCGGATACGGAGGGTGACTGCCCAGCGCCACATCTCCGATTGAGGTCTTCGCGCCAAAGGGCAGCGCACCTATGCGGCTCCTCGGGGCGCCCATGGGTTGGTCGTCCCGGTCGATCATAGTGGCAATTTATTTAGTCGAGTCTTACTCTATTGACGCGCGGCGACCGCCGCGTGGACCACGCCCGAGGGTCGAGGGAGACTCCCATGCTCACCGGACTGTCCGGCCGCACCGCCGTCGTCACCGGTGGAGCCCGGGGTATCGGCGCCGCCATCTGCGAACGGCTGGTCGCCGAGGGCGTCAACGTCGTCGTGGCCGACATCGACGGCGACGCGGCAGTCGCGTTGGCCGACCGGTTCCCGACCGCCGTCGCGGTGAGCACGGACGTCTCCGTTCCCGGCGGCGCCGAGACGGCGGTGCGGACCGCCGTCGACACCTTCGGCCGGCTGGACCTGTTCCTGTCCAACGCGGGGGTCGAGTGCGCGGTGCGCTCGGTGGTCGATTTCGACGTCGAGGACTACGAGCGGGTCTTCGGGGTGAACGTCCGGGGCACCTTCCTTTCGGTCCAGGCGGCGGTCCGGCGTTTCATCGCCCAGAGTGAGGACCGGTCCGGCGACGGAACGTCGCCCGGGAACGCGGGCCGGCTGCTGCTCACCGCGTCCACCGCTTCGCTGGTGGGCAGCCCGGGGATGGCGGTGTACATGGCGTCCAAACACGCCGTCCACGGCATCCTGCGCTGCCTCACAGGCGAGTTGGGCCCGCTGGGGATTCGGGTCAACGGAATCGCGCCCGGTTCCGTCGACACCAGCCTCCTCCGCTCTTTCGAGGTCGGGAAAGGTGAACACGCGGGCATCGACGCGGCCGCGATGAGGAAGGCCATGGAGGCCAGTTCGCCCATCGGGCGCTACAGCCGTCCGGCCGAGATTGCCGCGCTCGCCGCCTGGCTGTTGTCCGACGAGGCGAGCTACATGCACGGCGAGTTGGTCACCATCTCCGGCGGCACCGCGCCCTGACCGCGCCGGCGCGCCTCGAGCCGACTGGCGCCTACCGGCGTCGCCGGCGTCGGCGCTCGGCTGGCGACCGGAGAGGCCGGGGCGCTGACGGTACCGTGACCGGCGCGGGGGGCGGCGCGGCGCCGGTTTCCCCATGCTCCCGCGCGCTCCCGCGCCGCGGTCACGTCAGCCGTCGCCCAGCGGGAGGTTGTAGAGCTTGACCGCGTTGTCCTGCATGATTTTCCGGACCGACGCCGGGTCCACATCCTTCATCGCGACGGCGGAACGTTCGACCGGCGACGGGTAGAGGCAGGTCGGGTGCGGGAAGTCCGTTTCCCACATGACGTTGTCGGCGCCCAGGTAGTCCAGCAGCATCGTCGGCCCGGCGTGCTCGAACCAGAACGTCCCGTAGATGCTCTTGCGGAACATCTCGAAGGCCGGCGGCCGGGTCGGCTCCGGGTCGCCCGGGAACTGCTCACGGTACTCGTAGTCGATCCGCTCCAGCACGTACGGAATCCAACCGATCCCGCTCTCGACCGACACCCACTTGAGGTCCGGATACTTGAGCAGGACGTCGCTGACGACCAGGTTTGAGATGAACTTGGAGTTGTTCAGCTCCATCTGGACCGAGTTCACCGGCTTGATCGCGCGCTTCTCCAGCGACGGCCAGGCGGTCTTGAAGTTGTCCTCGGACGTCGTGTTCGTCGACCCGACGTGGATGTTGATCGGGAGCCCGAGGTCGGTCAGCGCCTCGTAGAGCGGCTCCCAGTCGGGCTGGCCGAGGTCGGGCAGGCCGCCCACGTGCGGGTTGCCGGCCATCGTGATGCCGCGCAGGCCCATGCGCTTGACCCGCTGTGCCTCGGCCACCGACGCCTGAATGTCCCAGAACGGCAGGACCGCCATCGGGAACAGCCGGCCCTCACCCTCGGCCTGCCACTCCGCGATCGCGTCGTTGAAGATCGAGACGACGGCCGTGCTGGTGTCGCGATCCAGGTCCTGGATCAGCGCGTAGGCGGCGAAACCCATGGTGTTGGGGTAGACGATCTGTGCCCAGATCCCCATCTTGTCCAGGATTTCCAGCCGCGCCTTCGCGTCGTAGGACGCCACGTGAATCTCGTCCCAGCTCATACCCTGAGTGATATCAATCCTGTGCATGGGCCGCTTCTGTCCGGAGCGGTCGACAAAACTGCCGCCCCCCGCCATGTACAGCGGCCGCTCTCCTAGCCACCAGCGCAGCTTCCCGTCCGGGCCGGTGCGCACCTGGGGAACGATGTCCCGGTATTTGGCCGGCGCGCGCGACGTCCACAGGTCATATGGCTCGGAGTAGTGGGAGTCGGAGTCGACGAGCTTCAGACCCGCGAAGGGCCCGTCAGCGGGGAGTGCCATGGCGGGAACCTCTCTGCCCGCGCAGCGCGGGCGGTCATGAGACGGATGGTCGGGCGAGCGCTGGGTGCGGCCCGCCGGAAGCGGCCCCGACCAGGACCTGGTCGCGATGCCGGTTGTCTTGAGCTGACCACCGAACGGGGCTTTCCACCCGAGCGCCCCGCCGCTGCCTGCGGCCTGACCCGGGCATCCATCCGGTGGGTACCTGCGGCACCCGGCCGGCGTCGCGGGTTCACCCGCTCCCGCCACGGCCTGACGCCACATCCGCGAGGCCTAGGCATGGCCTCTCCGTATCGCTTCGGTTAAGTTGGCAAAGGACGTGTTGTACCTCTCGAGCCGCGACTCGGCGAGCGGCTCCTCCGGCAGGTAGTCGGTGATCCAGCGCAGTCGGCAGCCGACGCCGTCCACCGGGAGGATCTCCATAACGGCGAAGTGGTAGATGTTAGCCTCGGACCAGGCCGGAATGGTGTAGGACAACCGGCGATGCTCGGGGTCGACAGTGACGAGGTTCTCCCGCACCGTGTAGCCGTCGACGGTCGTGACGACCCGAGCGTTGCCGTCCATGACAACCTTCTCGACCACCGAGAAGATACGGTCCTCCCCCCGGCTGTAGGCGGCCAGCACACTCCAAGCCGTGTCCGGGTCGGTAGAAACCTCGGTACTCAGATGAATACTCGGCATCTCGCGCATCCTTCCGGTCCGGCGAGAACCTCGCTGGAGAAATCGGTGACACGGGTCGGGTTGAGGAACGTCCCGCGGGTCATCCCGCCGTCCACCGGAACCGCCGGTGATGTGCGCGGACGTCCGACCTGTTGAGGGCGCCAGCCCCGGGGAAAGCGGTCGTCGTCAGATGGCACTTGGACACCTGAGCCTGCGGATGCGGCCCCGGTCGAGAGATTACCACCATCAATATGGTATTACTATATTAACTGGAGTATCACTTCAGTCGATCTCGGGGCGCCCGGGCCGGTCACACCATCCACCGGCCAGCCAGCCCCGTGGGCGCTCGCCGCGCCGCGCCCATTCCGCGCCCTCGTCCGCGCCGTAAGCAGCCGCGCCTGCAGCGGCGGGCCCAGACCGAGAGGGCAGCGTCAGCCCCTCACGCGCCGGCCGTGACTCCCTCAGCCTGCTGGGCCCGTCCGGCCCAGAAGGGGCTCCTACAGGTGGCCCGGGCCGGCCGGCTCAGCCGAAGGTGAGGACCAGCCGCCCGCCGGCTCCCCCGGCCGCGAGCCGCTGGTGCGCCTCGGCGGCCCGCGCCGCCGGGAACGTCGCCGCGACCCGCGGCGTCAGCGATCCGGCGGCGGCCAGGTCGACCAGGCGCTGCAGCTTCGCCTGCTCCCGGCCGTAGACCCGCACGCTGATGGTCCCGGTGGCGATGCCCCGCTCGGTCGCGCCGGAGTAGGCGCGCACCGCGATCAGCCGTCCGCCGTCCCGGATGGCCGGCAGCAGCGCCTCTCCCAGCAGTGCCCCGTCGATCACCACGTCCACGCCGCCGGGCACCAGCTCGCGCAGCCGGGCCGGCGCCCCCTCTCCGCGCGCCACCAGATCCGAGACGCCCATGGCCCGGAGCCGGTCGGCGTACTCCGCGCCGGCCACCGCGATCACCCGCGCGCCCGCCGCCACGGCGAGCTCGACGGCGAAGGCGCCGACCGCGCCGCCGGCCCCGGTCACCGCGACGGTGGTGCCGGGCGCCGCGCCGGCCTGGTCGACCGCGAGCTGCGCGGTCAGCCCGGACATCGGGATCACCGCCGCCTCGACGGTGCGCAGCGCGTCCGGCAGCAGGGCCACCGCGTCGTCCGGGACGAGCAGGAACTCGGCGTGCGCGCCCCGCCCGCCCGGGATGAAGGCGGTGATGGCCGCGACCCGCTGCCCCTCCTCCCAGCGGGAACCCGGCCCGGCCGCCGCGACCGTGCCGGCCGCCTCCAGTCCGCCGACATGCGGCGGCGGCCCGGTGATCGCCGAGCCCACCCTGCCCTCCCGGAACGACAGGTCAGCCGGATTGATGGTCGCCGCCTCCACCCGGATGAGCATCTCCCCGGGGCCGGGCTCGGGGCGCGGCAGCTCCAGCATCGTCAGCACCGCCGGCCCCCCGGGCTCCCACCAGCCCACCGCCCGCATCGTCGCCCCGCTCGCGGTCTCGCCCACCTCGCGCCGCCTTCCATCCCAGCAGTCGTTTCGGTAGTGCCTCACAGTAGTTAGTGAAGCATCGCTTCATCCAACGACGGATCGCGACCTTCACAGGCCCCGGGCCGACCAAAGGCTCCGCATGGCCCCAAGCGCCCCCGCACCGCGGGTGACCTCGACTCGACATGCCGGTCGGACGGACAGGTCAATGACGTGACGCGGGTGAATGCCGGCGGACAAGGMCAGCGCGACCGCCGTCGGCGAGGCATGACCGCCCGCTGGATCCGGGCGATGCAGTCGGCGAGCGATGGTCGGCAGCGGGCAGGCGGTCAGGGCTCAGCGCGTTCGCGACGGCCCTCGTTCTTCGACTCGTCCCGCGTGATGCCGACGGCCGCCTCACTGAGACTCCACAACCGCTGGGCCGCGACCGCGTCGAGGGCGTACTCCTTCACCCCGCGCATCGGGTTCCGCCGCGACCACGGTCGGGCAATCTGGCAGTCCTCGAGGTAAAGGCCGCCCAGGCCTTCGAGTTCGGGGGCGACGACGGCCCAGACAATGGTCGCGGCACCCTCCCGTAGGTTCTTCGGCCGACGGCTCGGGCTTCCGTCCTCCGCGCTCGGGGACGACGGTGGCTGGGGGCGTTCGTCCATGGCGTCGAGGTGGCGGGGCAGGCCCGTACCGCGGACGAGACCGGGCATCACCGCGTTCGCCGTGACCCCACGGCCGGCGCGGCGACGGGTCAGTTCGACAGCGAAGAGCACCGCCGCCGTCTTCGAGCGCGCATAGCCAAGCCACGGCTCATAGCCGTTGTCGAAGTTCAGGTCGTCGAGATCGACGTCGGACCAGATATGCGCCGACGAGGTGAGAGTGACGACCCGGGACGGCGCCCCCGCGATCAACTGCTCGGTCAGCAGCTGGGTGAGCAGGAAGTGGCCCAGGTGGTTGACACCCATCTGGGTCTCGAAGCCGTCCACCGTACGCCCCTTCGGCGTGCCCATCAGACCGGCGTTGTTGATCAGCGCGTGGATCGGCTCCGAACCGAGGCGGGTGGCGAACCTCCGGACTGAGGCGAGGCGCCCGAGATCGAGCGCCTCGACGCGCGGCGCGGGGCGGCCAGTATCGGCGGCGATGTCCTGCGCCACCTTGGTGCCCACCGCCGTGTCACGGACCGCGAGCACGATGTCCGCGCCCGCGCCGGCCAGGGCCTTCGCGGTTTCGGCGCCGAGCCCCCCCGAGGCGCCCGTGACCACGATTCGGCGCCCGGTCAGGTCTTGACCGGCGAGAACCTCTTCCCAGGTCGTAGCTTCGTCGAAGTCGGGCATCTCATGCACTCCTCATTCCTACGGCCGCATGGGGCCGGTCCGACCCCAGACGGTGATCCACTTGGAGGAAGTCGACAAGACCACGGTCGAGTCCTCCACCGTGTTCTGTGGGCTCGACGTCGGCAGGTCCACCCACCACGCGACCGCCCTGGACCCGGCCGGGAAGAAGCTGCACGACCGGCCGCTGCCCGACGACGAACCCGCCCTGCGCGCCCTGTTCGAGAAGCTGGCCGAGCACGGCCGGCTGGGCGGCTCGCGTGGCACGGTCGCCCGCGCCGGTGGGATACGCGCCGAGTCAGAGCGTGGCCGGTAGGGATTTGGGGCCGTGGTGGTGGATCTGGCCGCCCGGTTCGGGGTCCTCGGTGAGCAGCCGCAGGGTGGGTAGGCGGTCGAGGACCCTGTCGACGACGGTGCCGATCTCCAGCCGGCCCAGATGGGCGCCGAGGCAGAAGTGGGCGCCCCAGCCGAATCCGAGGTGCGGGGCGGTGACCGGCCGGGTGACGTCGAAGACGTGCGGCGCGTCGAAGACGCCGGGGTCGCGGTTGGCCGAACCCAGGGCGACGACGATGGTGTCGTCCCGCCGGATCTGCTTGTCCCGGCGGGAGAAGTCGGCGTCCGCGACCCGCCAGACCGCGTGCACCGATCCGCTGTAGCGCATGATCTCTTCGACCGCGGCCGGAAGGATCTTCGGCCGGCCGGCGCGCACCGCCGCGAGCTGGGCGGCGTTGCGCTCGCTGAACAGCTGGAGCAGGCCGCCGCCGATCGCGCTGGCGGTGGTCTGGTGGCCGGCCAGGAAGACGAGCACGGCGTTGGACGCGATCTCATGCTCGGTCAGGGTGTGGCCGTTCTCCTCGGCGAACGCGAAGCCGGTCAGCAGGTCCTCGCGTGGGTCGGCCCGGCGTGCCGCGATCAGCTCGCGGAAGTGGGCCTGCATCTGCTGGGCGGCGGTGATGCCGGCCTGGATCTGTTCCCGGGTGACGATCGGCGAGTAGGTGACGCTGATGTCGTGGGTCCAGTCGTGCAGGAGGTCACGGTCGGACTCCGGCATCCCGAGCATCTCGCAGATCACGTACATCGGGAGCTGGTAGGCCAGATCGGCGACGAGGTCGCCGCCGCCGTCGGCCTGGATTCCGTCGATCAGTTGGTCGACGTAGCTGTCGATGATCTGGCGGAGGCCATGGACGGACGTCCGCTTGAACGCCCGGTCGGCCAGCGCGCGCCGGCGCTTGTGTTCCGGCTCGTTCGACATGCCGATCCACTCGCGGATGGTCTGCTGGAGTTCCTCGATGCCGGGCAGGCCGTAGTCGGGCTGCCACTCGGCCGGGTCGGCCTGGCGGGTCAGGTCGGACTTGAGCAGGTCGCGGCAGTCCTCGTAGGCGAGCGCGATCCAGCCCACCCCCGCGCAGTGGGGCAGCGGGTCGAGGGCGCGGACGCGGTCGTACTCGGGGTGCGGACGGCGGGTGAAGGCCGGCGCGGCGAACGGGTTGAGCGGGTCGACGCCGTCCTCGATGCCGCCCTCGACGGTGGACGCGGTCATGACGTGGCCCCGGCCGGGTCTGTGGCGGTCGGGTCTGTGGCGGTCGGGGCCGCGCCGTCACGCAGGACGTCCTCGGCGAGCGCGCGGATCCGGGCCGGGTCGAGGAACGTCCCGCAGGTCATCCCGCCGTCGACCGGAATGGCCTGGCCGGTGATGTGCGCGGAGGCGTCGCTGGCCAGGAACAGCGCCGTTTCGGCGATGTCCTCGGGCCGCCCGACGCGGTGCAGCGGCGACTGGTGCCGGAAGTACTCCATCACCGGCCGGGTCCGCGGATTGCTCATCATCGAGCGCTCCAGCGCCGGGGTCTGGATGGCGCCCGGGCAGATGGCGTTGGCCCGGATTCCCACCGGCCCGTACTCCCAGGCGACGTACTGGGTGAGGTTGATGACGCCGGCCTTGGCCGCGCCGTACACGCCGAGAGTGTTCTGGCCGCGCATGCCGGTGATCGAGGCCGTGCTGACGATGACGCCCCCGCCACCCGCGATCATCAGCGGAATGGCGGCGCGGCAGCCGTGGATGGGGCCCTTGAGGTTGAGCGCGATGCAGGCCTCGACCTCGTCGTCGCTCACCTTGGTCAGGTCGCCGGTCGCGCCGACGGCGCCGCCGCCGGCGTTGTTGAACAGGACGTCGAGCCGCCCGTGCTGGCTCATCGCCACGTCGAGGACACGGGCGACGTCGGCCGGATCGGTCACGTCGCCCTGGACGAACTCGCAGCTCAGCCCGGCCTCGGCCGCGAGCCGCCTGGTCTCCAGGCCTGAGGCTTCGTTCAGGTCGGTCGCGATGACCCGGGCGCCCTCCCGGGCGAACAACAGGGTCGACGCTCGTCCCATGCCGCCGCCGGCGCCGGTGATCACCACKACCTTGTCTCGCAGGCGCACTGTTCCTCCCAGTGTTGCCGAGCTCGGGGAATGGCCGCGCCAGAGCCTCCACCCCTCGGGGCCAAGTATCCACTATATCATCTTAACTATAGTGAGTCTAGATTGAATAAATCAACCCTATATCGGCCTTTATGCCGGATAAAGAAAGGGCACGATGCACAAAACGATCCGCTAGTGGTGGGCCCTACGCCGCGAGTCGCGGCGGCCCGTCGAGCTTGGTGGGCGCGAAGCGGTCGAAGGCGATAATATATCTCCACTAGACTGACTAGAGCTTTGCTCTACACATCGCGAGAGGAGGGTCCGACCCCGTGGCGTTCGACGACGTGCCGCCGGCTGACCACCCGTCCCGCGACGGCACGCACCGCCAGCGGCAGGCCGCCGCGACCCGCGAGACCATCGCCCGCGTAGCCCTGGCCCTGTTCGCGGCCCAGGGCTACGCCCGCACGACCATGGAACAGATCGCCCGGGACGCCCGGGTCTCGACCGCCAGCGTCTACGCGATCTTCGGTTCGAAGCGCGAGGTGCTGCGCGAGATCCGCCGGGTCTGGTTCCGCGAGGCGGAGCTGGCCAGCCTGGTCGAGGCGGCGCTGGCCGAGCCCGACGCYGTCGAGCGTCTCACCCTGGCCGCCCGCTGGATCCGCCATCAGCTCGAGGTCGGGGCGACGATCGCGATGCTGGTGGACGAGGYGATCCGGACGGACCCGAGGGTGGCCCAGATGTGGGGGGCGCTGCGTCTGGTGGCCGACGACACGATCATCAAAGTGATCRCCGGCATCGCCGGCCAGCTCGCGCCGGGTGTGTCGGCCCACTTGGCCGTCGACGTCGTGTGGGCGCTCTCGCGGGCCGCCGTCTACCGCGAGCTCATCGAGGACCGGGGCTGGACCCCGGACCGCTACGAACGGTGGCTGGCCGCGACCCTGCGCCAGCAACTCCTGGGGACGACGATCTCACCCGCGGCCGAGGCAGGAAGCGACGACCACGATGTGGGACTTCACCACTGATCCCGATTACCAGGAGAAGCTGGACTGAGCCGGCGACGCCCGGCATCGCCGGCGACCGCGGTGTCCACCTGGAGGAATCGGTCACAGGGCCGCCGTATTGATCCACCGCGGCCGCCAGGCCGTGTCGCCGCCGGAGCAGTGGCGACCTTTCAAGGAAAAGATCGCCCCGATTTGTCGGGACAACGACCAGATCCGGCGCGCCGCCATGTCCGCCGGTCTCCCAAGGGACGACGCGGGTTCCCCGAGGCGCGACCACGTCACTTAGCCCGCTCGGACGGACGCCATGACATGAACGGTCACCGMCAGGCCGGCCGTCGGCCGCTGTCTCGACAGCAAGCGCTCCGCGCCCCGCCGGATCACCGCGACAGACATCTTCCCGATGGAAATCGGGCACTTGACACCCACCAGCTAACCAACACTCCCGCATGAGTCACACCGAGAATGTTGCCTCCAGATGAAATATCAGTATCCTGGATCCATGTTCTACTTCG
The DNA here is from genome assembly GCF_001983105.1 of Pseudofrankia asymbiotica. Lineage (GTDB taxonomy): Bacteria > Actinomycetota > Actinomycetes > Frankiales > Frankiaceae > Pseudofrankia > Pseudofrankia asymbiotica. The sequence continues at coordinate 22,660 of NZ_MOMC01000043.1, forward strand.
AACATGTTGCGTCCTGTTGTCACACCCCCGAGCGCCTCCCAAGGCCTCGACTCCTTGACCGTGAGCCGGCAGTAGGACCGCGACACCCCACACCCACGACGACCTTTTGTCCGGGTGTCCTTCTCACATGGGAAATATTATGATCAACGAACGACAGCGGCTGGCCATGACAGCGGCGACCAGCCTCGCTCTGAGCATAGCGCTTACGGCGAGTGGATGYGCGGGCGCGGACAACTCTCCATCCAGCGGCAGGTGTTCTTCGCCGGGCGTCAGCCAGAAGGACATCCGCTTAGGCTTTATCTACCCAGACTCGGGCCCTGAGTCATCGACATTATCGCCCACACGCGCCGGCGTCGAGGCACGTATCGCCAGCCTCAACGCGCAGGGAGGCGTCCACGGCCGCAAGGTGGTGCTCGAGTGGCGCGACGACAGTCAATCCCTGGACAGCAACCTCAACGCTGCCAAGGACCTCGTGGAGCACGGGAACGTCTTCGGAATTATCGAGGAGTCGGTGACGGCGACGGGATCGGCTGACTACCTCGCGAACGAGGGTATACCAGTGACAGGACTCGCCCTCGAGCCCGCGTGGGCCCAGCATCAGAACATGTTCGGCGCCGTCTATCCCTATGCCCAGGGGGCCACGACGACATTCGGCCAGTATGCGCGGCGCCAGGGCGGGACGAAGGCGTTCGTCATAAATTGGCCACTTTCGGCCGCCGCCAACGATGTCGTCAAAAAGCTCACGGCCAGCCTGAACTCGCAGGGAATCCCGGTGGTCGGGACCACGGAGTTCCGCGACGGCATCACGCCGCCCGAGAGGGTGGCGCAGGATTTCGCCTCCTCCCACGCCGACGTGCTGGTGGCGTCGATTCCCGGCGCGGGGATGGCGTCGATCGTCGCGGCACTCCGGTCGTCCGGTGCTACGTACAAGACCGCGTTCGGCCCCGACGGCTATGATCCCGCACTGCTGCAGAAATACGGATCAAAGATCGCAGGCATGACCTCCTACACGTACTACACGCCCTTCGAAACCCAGACACCAGGTATCCGAAGGTACATGGATGCCATGAATAGTTATGCTCCCGAGCTTCCCAGCAAAACCCAGACCTGGGCTCTGCACGGCTATATCGGCGCCGATCTTTTCCTCCGCGGGCTTGAGGTGGCAGGCGCCTGTCCGACACGTGAGGACTTCATCACCTCCCTGTCCCACACCACCTACGACGCCGACGGTCTCCTAMCCTCGCCGGTGAACCTGGCGACGTCTCGCGGAGTTCTCAACAACTGCTATTTCTTCATGCGTGTGAACGCCGACGGAACAGGATTTGAACCAGTGCCGAGCGACGGTTCCGAGGACATCCGCTGGTGCGGTGAGCGCATCGCCAACTGACCCCGTACACACGAAGTCCGCTGACAGTGCCGTAAGAAAGCTCACGACGGGAGTTACCCCACCGATCGGTGGGGTAACTCCCGTTGGCGGCTTCCTCGTCGCTGCCAACGGTGTATTTTCGCCCCCCGCCTCGCCAGCACGTGCCAAGCCCCGAGATCGCCGCTTCGACCACTCCGGGCCTCAGAGAGTGGTCACGAGGCGGCCAGGACAACCGCGCCCGACGCCGACGCGCGCCGACACCGAACACAAGGTGGCCACCCACGATCCGGGCGGATCAGCCTGTCTGATGGACGAGTATCCGGGTCAAGCCGCACACGCCCAAGAGCTCCAGGTCTCGATGGCTCTGCTCGCCGGCGCCAGAGCGGCCAGAAACCGCCTTGTTGCTGCCATGCCCTATCGGGGCAGACTCCATACGTAGGTAGTTCGTGACGTTACGTGAGGTTGGCCGATGGGTACCGACGGTACGCCGCCCGGCCTTGATCCGCGAGTGACGGTGGAGCTGCTCCACGAGTCGCAGCGGACTCGGATCACCCGGCTGGTGCTCCCAACCAGGAGCGTGATCCGGAAGGAGCCGCTGGGGYCGGCGGCGCAGGAACGGTTGCGGCACGAGGCGGAGATCCTCGAACGACTGTCCGAAGCCCACGGGGTCGCGCACCTGGCAGTTGGTGCGCCGCCGTGCCCAGGGTCGCTCCTGATGGCCGACGTCGGCGGAACCGCGCTGTCCGAACGGACGACACCCTGGGACCCGGTCGAGCTGGTCCGCATGGCCGAACTGCTCGCGCGGGCGGCCGCGGAAATACACCGCCACGGCGTGGTGCATCGTGACATCAACCCGGCGAACGTCGTGGTGAGTTCCGACTTGCATATCCCGTTTCTTATAGATTTCTCATTGGCGACGACATTCACGGTGGTTCAGCCCGTATTCCTGCACTACCAGGAAATTGTCGGAACGGTGCCGTACCTGGCGCCGGAACAGACCGGGCGGACGGGGCGCCCAGTGGATCAGCGAGCCGACTTGTACGCCCTCSGGGCGACGTTGTATGAGTTGGCGACAGGTACGCCGCCCTTCGGCACGGACGACCCACTGCGGATCATTCATGACCATCTGACGCGGGTGCCGGTGGCGCCGTCAGCCATCAATCCGGCAGTACCGGTGGAGTTGTCAGTAATCATCCTGCACCTRCTGGAGAAGGAACCAGACGACCGATATCAGAGCGCCGACGGGCTTGTACATGATCTCGCGCTGGTACGCCAGGGCGGTGTGGTGACGCGTCCTGGTGAGCGTGATTTTCCGGCTCGGCCGCTGGYACCGTCCCGTCTTGCCGGGCGTGGYCGGGAAATCGAGGAGCTGAGAACGGCGTTCGCCGAGGCGATGGTTGGTCGTTGCCCGGGGGTCGTGCTCAGCGGTGTGCCGGGGGTAGGCAAGACGTCGCTGGCTCATGAGCTGCGACGGACTGTCGCTGATGTCGACGGCTGGTTCGTGGCGGGTAAGTTCGATCAGTACCGCCATGACCACGAGTACGACGGTGTTCGGCAGGCGTTCCGAGCGCTGGGCCGGTTGTTGCTGGCCGAACCGGAGGAGCCCCTCGCCGAGGCACGTGACCGAATGCTGCGGGCGCTGGGGCCGAACGTCGGGCTGGTGGYGGTGGTCGTGCCGGAGCTGGCGACACTGCTGAAGGCGTCTCCGGATCCAGGGGATCCGATGACGGCGCGGGTGAGGGCGCAGCACAACTCGGTTGAGGTGCTGCGTGCGGTCGCGTCCCGAAAGCGGCCAGTGGTGTTCTTCGTCGACGACCTGCAGTGGGCCGGACGGACCCCGATCGGCTTCCTCGACCTGGTCTTCAGCGGCGAGGAGGCGGTCGAGGGCCTGATGCTGGTGTGCGCCTTCCGGGACTCTGAGGTGGACGCGGCCCATCCGCTCGCGCCGACGCTTACCCGGTGGCGTCGCCAGCAGTCCGGGCCGCGTCTGTTGCGTCTGGGCAATCTGAGACCGGACGGGCAGGCCGCCATGGTGGCCGACCTGCTGGACCTGGCTCCACGGCCCGCCGCGGAGTTGGCACGGATGATCGAGCCATCGACCGGGGGAAATCCGTACGACGCTGTTGAGTTGTTGAACTCGTTGCGTCAGGACGGGTTGCTGTCACGCGGCGAGGAGGGCTGGCGGTGGGACAAGGGGGTGTTGAGCCGGCGACTGGCACGGGTGGACGTGACCGGGCTGTTGGCTGCCCGCACGGCCACCCTGCCGGCGGCAACCAGGCAGTTGTCGGCGGTGATGGCGTGCCTGGCGGGTCGCGCGGAGCTGGAGCTGTTGGAGGCGGCGACCGGGYTCACGGGACACGAACTCGAACAGCGACTCGCTCCGGCTTTTGCCGCCGGTCTGCTGGTGCTCACACTGGCCGGGCGGCCCAGTGTGGAATTCCATCACGACCGCACCCAACAGTCCATCCTGGAAAGCCTTACCGTCCAGGAACAGGACGCGGTGCGCTTGGACCTGGCCCGGCACCTGGCCGACCGACACGAGTTCATCGCCGTGGCGGCGGAGCAGTACCTGCTCGCGGGCCACGCGGTGCACGACGCAGCAGAGCGGCGCACGATGGTCGAGGTGTTCCGGCAGGCCGCCGACCAGGCGAAGGGACTCATCGAGTCTCCGTTGACGGAGAGGTTCCTGGCCGCGGCGCTGCGGCTCATCGAACCGACTGACACTGGTCAACTGCTGGCGGCCCACATCGATCGGYATGCCGTGCTGTACCGGCTGGGTCGGCTGGAGGAGGCGGACGAGGAGTACCAGGCCATCAGCCGGCTGTGCGCCGATGCGGCCCTTTGCGCGTCGGCRACCGCGCTGCAGGTAGGCAGCCTGTTCCACCGGGGCCACGCCGGCGAGGCGATGAAGCTCGGCCTCGAGGCGTTGCGGCGTCTGGACCCCGCCGTCCCGGATCGCGACCATCTGGACGTGGAGATCGACCAGGGGCTTGACGAGCTCTACCAGTGGATCGACCGGACCAGCGAGCGCGACGACCTATGTCGGCAGAGCATCACCGACCGTTCACGTCTGGGCGCCATCCAGCTCATCAACGGGCTCATGGCTCCGGCCTTCTGCTGCGACCCCGCGATGCAGGCATGGCTGACCGTGGCGACCCTGCGGACGTGGGCTCGAGACGGCCCGGACCCCGCCCTCGTCGGCCCGAGCGGCTGGATCGRCTCCCTGACCGTCACCCGCAGGCATGACTACCGCACCGGACACCGCCTGATGAGGCGGATTCTCGCCGTGAGCCGGGCCCGCGGCTACGAACCCGACCTGTCGCTGGCACAGTTCTTGTACGTGGCCGGTACTGGTCACTGGTTCGAACCCCTTGAGGACAACGTGTCCACGGCGCGTCGCGCGTTGGAGGGCCTGATCCAAAGCGGTGATCTGCTGAACGCGTGCTTTACGCACTCTGTTCTGATACCGATCCTCCTCGACTGCGCGCCGTCGCTCGAAATCGTTGCCGCCGAGTCCGACGAGGCACTGGCGTTAGCCACGCGTACCGGCAACGGACAGGCTGTCGAGGTGTTCCGGGTATACCACGATCTGGCGCGAGAGCTGCAAGGCCAGACCACCGAACCGGCGGTCGGCAAGGCGTTCGCGCCGAGCCTGCTGGACGACCAGGTCGTCATGCCCCACCTACACTCCACCCAAGCGTTTGCTGCCGCCATCTTCGATCATCCGGCTGACCTGGAACAGCACACAGCCGCCATGATGCGGTTACTGCCGACCTTCGAGTCAGCATATTTGTCGATAACGGGACGTCTGCTACGGGCCTTGGCGTTGGCGGGCCAGGCACGCGCGGCGGCCCCGGACCAGCGCGACGGCGTACTGGGCGAGTTGAACGAGTTGATCGTATGGCTAGCCGACCGTGCCGCCGACGCGCCGGCGAACTTTGGGCATCTACTGCGTCTGGTGGAGGCGGAGCGGGCGTGGGCGGTCGGCGACTTCCGTGCGGCGGTCTACGCGTTCGACGCGGCGGAGCGGGAAGCCTCCGCACGGACCCGCCCGTGGCATCGAGCGCTGATCCTGGAACGCGCAGCCAGGTTCTATCTGGCTCACGGCATCCAGGAAATCGGTCAGAGACAGCTTGCCTGCGCCCGGGACCAGTACCAGGCCTGGGGCGCGACCGCGAAGGTCAGCCAGCTTGACTACGCCCACCCCGCCGCTCGAACGACGCAGGCCAGCACTCGGTCCACCGTCACAACCGGTGCGCTCGACATGCTTGGAATCGTCGCCGCTTCCCGGGCGCTGAGCTCCGAGACGACCATCGACGGTCTACGAACGAAGGTCGTGGGCATCCTGGGCGAGATGACGGGCGCCACCGGCGTCCGTCTTCTGCTCCGCGACCAGGACCAGCACGGTTGGACGGCACCGCTCGACCACAGCGACACAGTGCCCCTCGACGAGGCCGCCCGTCGGCACCTCCTCCCGCCTTCGGTCGTCCGATACGCCGAACGCACCGGAGAACCCGTCGTCGTCGACGACGCCACCCGCGACGATCGGTTCCGCAACGWCCCTTACCTCACCGACCTCGACCGTGTCTCCCTGCTCGCCATCCCCATCACCATCCGCAACGAGTTGCGAGCCATGCTCCTGCTCGAGAACCGGCTGATCCGCGGTGCGTTCACCACCGAACGCCTCGACGGCATCATGCTCATCGCCGGACAGCTCGCCGTCTCCCTCGAGAATGCCCTCGTCTACACCTCCCTTGAACGTAAGGTCGCCGAACGCACCGAACAGCTCGCCGCCGCCAACCAACGCCTCGAACAGCTCGCCGCCACCGACCCGCTGACCGGGCTGGCCAACCGGCGGCAGCTCGACGAGGTCCTCAACGCCGCGTGGCACGCAGCCGCGGACCGGGCATCTCCCGTCGCGCTTGCCATGATCGATATTGACCACTTCAAGTCGTACAACGACCACTTCGGCCACACCGCAGGCGATCAGTGCTTGCGACGCGTAGCGGCGTGCCTGGCCGCCAGCATCCGCGGCACCGATCTCGCCGCCCGCTACGGCGGCGAGGAGTTCGCCGTCGTCATGCCCGGCGCCGACACCACCATCGCCACCCGCATCGCCCACCGGCTGCGCACCGCCGTCGCCGGGCTCGCCGAACCACACCCGCAGGCCAAGGGCCGCGTCGTCACCGTCAGCGTCGGTGTCGCGGCGGCCACTCCCGGTCCCGACGACGACGTGGCGGCACTGGTCGAACTCGCGGACGCCGCGCTGTACCGGGCCAAGGGCGAAGGCCGCGACCGTGTGGAAGCAGCACATCCACTGYCCGCGTCCCGATAGACGGGCTTCGTCGTGGCGCGGTCACCAGCGCCTCAGCAGAGCAGAGGCGTCCGCCCCGGCTCAGACGTCGGCGCTGGAGGTGACGTCGGCGGCGGCGGCGATGAGGCTTTCGAGCGGGCTGGGGTGCCAGGCCACGAGCGCGGCGACGTCGTCGACGGTGACCTCCGCCTGTAGGAGAGCCGCGGCGGTGCCGACGATCTCGCCGGCGCCGGGGCCGACGCAGTGCACGCCCAGCAGCTCGCCGTCCGGGCCGGCGATGACCTTCACGGCGCCGCCGCCACCGCCTCCGGCGACCGTCCGGGCGTTGTGCGCCAGGTCGGCGACGCCGACCCTCACGTCTCCGGCCGCACGCCGCGCGGCCGGCTCGCCGAGCCCGACCCAGCCGATCTCGGGCCGGACGCCCACATAGCGCGGCACGGCGACGGTCCGTGCCCTGGCCGAGCCGCCCGCGGCGTTCTCCCCGGCGACCCGGCCGGTGTGCTCGGCCACCGAGGTCAGCAACGCCCCGCCGAGGACGTCGCCCGCGGCGAAGACGTGCGGCACCGCGGTGCGGCAGGCACCGTCGACCGTGATCGGCGCGGAGTCGGGCAGCCCGACGCCGGCGAGGTTGAGTCCGGCCACCGACGGCACCCGCACGTCGACCGCCAGCACCGCCTGGGCGGCGACCTCCGGCCCGTCCGCGCCCAGCGCCACGGTCCCGTCCGTCCCGCCGCGCACCGTCACCTGGCGGTGCACCGCGCAGCCGAGGGTCTCGAGGCCGTCGACGACGAGGGCCTGCAGGTCCGGGTCCAGCCCCGGCACCACCGCGCCGGTGGGGCAGGCCAGCGTCGTCTCGACGCCGAAGACGGACAGCAGGAAGGCGTACTCGACCGCGAACGGCGTGCCGCCGGCGTCCGGTCCCAGCACCACCACGCTCGCCGGGAGCTCGCCCATGCCCTGCACCACGTCGGGGGTCAGGATCCTCGACGCGGGTACGCCGGGCAGCGCGGGCACCTCCCAGGACGCACCGGTCGCCAGCACGAACGCGTCCGCGGTCAGCGTCGCCTCGGACTCCCCGCCGATCTTGAGCGTCTCCTCGTCGACGAAGGCCGCGTTGCCCGTCAGGTGGCGGACGCCGGCGAACCGCAGGGCCGCGGCCACGCCGTCGCGAAGCTGGCCCACGAGCCCGGCGGCGCGCGCGACCGCGCCGCCGACCCGCAGGTCGACGCCGCCGCCGAGCACCCCGGTGCCCGCGAGCTCGACGGCGGACAGCGTGGTGCGCCCGACGTCGAGCAGGATCTCCGTGGGGATGCAGGTGGCGTTGACGCACATGCCCCCGAGCCGCTCCCGCTCCACCAGGGCGACCTTCGCGCCGAGCTCGGCGGCGCGGCGGGCGGCGGCCACCCCGGCCGGCCCGCCGCCGATGACGGCGACGTCGTAGTGCTCGCTCACCGCAGCAGCCTGTGCGGGTGGGCCAGCAGGTCGGCGACGGTGGCGAGGAAGGCCGCTCCCGGTGCGCCGTCGACGACCTGGTGGTCGATGGTGAGGCTCAGCGTCATCGCCCGGCGCCGCATTGGGGTGTCACCGTCCCAGGCCACCTCGTCGGTCAGCGCCCCCACGCCCAGGATCGCCACCTCCGGCGGGTTCAGCACCGGAGTGAACCACTCCACCCCCGCGGAGCCGAGCGCCGTGACGGTGAAGGTGCTGCCGGTGAGGTCGTCGGGGCCGAGTGTCCCGGCCCGCGCGGCCTCGGCCAGCCGCTGGCTCTCACCCGCCACCTCGAACAGGGTCCGCGTGTCAGCGGCCCGGATCGCCGGGACGACCAGGCCGTCGTCGAGCGCGACCGCGAGCCCCACGTCGACCGGGCCGAGCAGCTCGACCTCCTGGGTCTCCGGGTGCAGCACCGCGTTGAGGCCGGGGTGTTCCCGCAGCGCCCGGGCGGCGGCGACGACGACGAGATCGGTGTACGAGGGCTTGGCGCCCAGCGCCGCCCAGTCCGCGACCAGCGCGGTGCGCAGCGCCACCGCCGCCGTCATGTCGACGCGGCGCCCCAGGGTGAGCTGGGCCGAGTCCCGCAGGCTGTCGCGCATCCGCGCCGCGATGATCCGGCGCATCCCGCTCATCGGCGCGCGCTGACCCGCCACCGCCGGCGGCCGCCCCACCGGCGCCACGGCGACGGCGCCCGAGCCGTTCGAGGCGCTGGCCGAGGCGGCGGCCTGCTCCACGTCCTCCTTGGTGACGCGCCCGCCCGGGCCGGTGCCGACAACGCGGTCGAGGTCGACGCCGAGACGTTCGGCGGTCCGGCGCGCGACCGGCGACGCGGGCATGGGGCGGTCGGCGCCCGCTTCCCTCGTGGGCGCCGACGGCGCGGAGCTCGGCGCAGGCGCGGCGGCGGCCCGCTCGCGCTCCGCGAGGGCTCGCCGCACGTCGTCCACCAGGACACGGCCGCCGGGACCGGTGCCGGCCACCGCGGCGGGGTCGAGACCGTGTTCCTTGGCCAGCTTGCGGGCCGCGGGCACGACCGGGGCGGCCTTGCCCCCGGCCGGACGCGGCCCACCGGTTCCCGTCACCACCGTGGGCACGGGCCCGTCGGGCCGCGCGCCGGACACCTCGGCCGGGTCCTCGCCGGCGAGCGCGATGACCGCGAGGACCTGCTGGACCTGGGCCACCTCGCCCTCCGGGACGAGGATGCTGGCGAGTACGCCGTCGACCGGCGCGACGAGCTCGCCGTTGGTCTTCGCGGCCTCGATCTCGGCGAGCACGTCGTCCAGGGCGACCTTGTCACCGACCGCCTTGTGCCATCGGTTGACGGCACCTTCCTTCATCGCCATGCCCCACTGGGGCATTCTGATCTCGACCGGCACCCGGTCCGCCCTCCTCGCCTGTCCTCGCCGTCTCGGCGCCGTAGCCGTGCTGGAAGGAGCCGCCGGCTATTCCAGGACGGACCGGACCGCCGCCGCGATCCGCTCGCTCGACGGGAACAGCGGCGCCTCCAGCGGCGGGGCGAACGGGATGTGTATCTGCGGCGTGGTGACCCGCACGATCGGTGCCTGCAGGTGCCAGAAGCCGTGCTCGGCGACGACCGCCGCGATCTGGCTCGCCGCGCTGCAGACCTCGTGCGCGGGGTCGGCGACGACCAGCCGGCCGGTCTTCTCCACGGAGGCGAGGATCGTGTCGGTGTCCATCGGGGCGAGCGTGCGCGGGTCGACGACCTCGACGGACACGCCCTCCTCCGCCAGGAGCTCGGCCGCCGCGAGAGCCTGCGGGACCGCGCCGGCGATGCCGACGACCGTGACGTCGGTGCCCTCACGCTTGACGTCGGCGACGCCAAGCGGCACGAGGTACTCCTCGTCGGGCAGGTCCTCGGCGGTGAACCAGCAGTTGCCGTCCTCGAAGCACAGCACCGGGTCGTCGTCGCGGATCGCGCTCTTGAGCATGCCCTTGACGTCGTAAGCGCTGCTCGGCGCGATGATCTTCAGGCCGGGCACCGTCATGAAGGTCGGGTACGGCCGGTCACTGTGCTGGGCGGCGTTGCCGTTCCCGTAGAGCATGACGGCACGCATGACGACCGGGACCTTGGTCTGGCCGCCGTAGATGTACGTCGACTTCGCCGTCATGCTGACGATCTGGTCCATCGCGACGTACATGAACGGCGCGATGTTGAAGTCGGCGATCGGTCGCATGCCCGCCATCGCCGCGCCGGTCGCGGCACCCGCGATCGCACCCTCCGAGATCGGGGTGTTGCGCACCCGCTCCTTGCCGAAGTCCTCGACGAAGTTGCTGGTCGAGCCGTAGAGGTTGTTCGCGACGTCCTCACCGAGGATGAACACCGACGGGTCGCGTTCCATCTCCTCGCGCATGGCCTCGCCGATGGCCATCAGATACGTGGTCTTCGCCATTACCCGCTCCTGTCCAGTCCCTGGTCCCGGTCCGTGTCCGCCGTCAGCCGGCCGTGCGGGCCGGCAGCGGAACGGTGAACAGGTGGTCGAAGGCCTCGGCGGGTTCCGGGAACGGGCTTGTGCGGGCGAAGTCGACGGCGGCGGCCACCTCCGCACGGGCCTCGTCCTCGACGGTCTTCGCCGCGTCGTCGGACAGGACGCCGTCGGCGACGAGCCGGTCGCGCAGCAGCGGGATCGGGTCACGCCGCAGCCACTGCTCGCGTTCCTCGGTGGTGCGGTAGTTCTCGATGTGCAGGCCGAAGGCGTGGTTGTCGTAGCGGTAGGTCTTGGCCTCGACCAGCGTCGGGCCCTCGCCGCGGCGGGCGCGTTCGACCGCCCTCGTCACGACCTCGTGGACCGCGACGACGTCCTGGCCGTCCACGATCTCGCCCGGGATCCCGTAACCTGCCGCGCGGTCGGCGATGTCGGTGACGGCGACGACCTCCCTGGCCGACGTCGTGGCGCCGTAGCCGTTGTTCTCACAGAGGTAGATCACCGGCAGGTGCCAGATGGCGGCGAGGTTGAGCCCCTCGTGGAACATCCCCTCGTTGGAGGCGCCGTCGCCGAAGAAGCACAGGCAGACGCGGTCCTCACCACGCAGCTGGGCGGCGAGCGCCGCCCCGGCGGCGACCGGGATGCCGGAGCCGACGATGCTGGACTCGCCGAGGCTGCCGACGCTGAAGTCGGCCAGGTGCATCGACCCGCCCTTGCCCTGGTTCACGCCGGTCCTGCGGCCGAGCAGCTCCGCCATCAGCGGCGCGAGCGCCGCGCCCTTGCCGATCGGATGCCCGTGCGACCGGTGGTTGCCGAGCATGTAGTCGCGGCGCTCGACCGCCATGCAGGCGCCCACGATCTCCGCCTCCTGCCCGATGGACAGGTGGATCGAGCCCGGGATGACACCCTCGGTCTTGAGTGCCTGGGCGCTCTCCTCGAACAGCCGGATCCGCAGCATCCGGCGATACATCTCCGCGAGTACTTCTGGCGATAAGGCCACCGGTCGGCTCCTCTGCCGTGGATGTCTTGGATGCAGGATACGCAGTCCAGGATCCTCATTCCATCCACGTCGGCCCGGGGTCAAAGGCCGCCGGACTCGCTCAGGCGTCGACGATGGCCCGCATCCGCTCGACCAGGCGGACGGGATCCGGGCCGTGCGGGACGATCTCCAGGTAGGTCACCCCCGCCGCTCGGAAGGCGGCCACCCGCTCGGCCACCGCGGCGGGCGGGCCCGCCAGGACGAGCCCGTCGAGCAGGTCCGCCGGCAGGGCCGCCTCGGCTTCCTTCTTCTTACCGTCGAGATAGAGATCCTGGACGATCTTGGCAGCGTCCCCGAACCCGTACTGGGCGACGATGTCGTTGTAGAAGTTCTTGCCGCGCGCGCCCATCCCGCCGACGTAGAGCGCGACATGCGGGCGGATCGCATCCCGGACGGCCTCGATGTCGACGTCGTCGCCGACCGCGGTCCGACCGCCGGCGAGCACGTCCAGCGGCCCCAGCTCCGGCGCGCGCCGGGCGCGGCCCGCCGCCAGCGCGTCGCCCCAGACCAGGTCGGCCCGCTCGGGAAAGAACAGGAACGGGATCCAGCCGTCCGCGAGCTCCGCCGCCGCCGTCACGGCCCCCGACTTGAGGGCGGCCCACCAGACCGGCACGGCCGGCCGGTCCGGGCGGTTGATCAACTTGAGCGGCTTGCCGAGCCCGGTCCCCGCGGACGCCGGCAGCGGAATCGTCACCGCGGCGCCGTCGTGGACCARCACCTCCCGGCGCACGACCTTGCGGACGACCTCGATCACGTCCCGGGTGCGGGCGAGCGGCTTCGTGTACGGCAGCGCGTGGAAGCCCTCGACGACCTGCGGGCCCGACGCCCCCACCCCGAGGATGAACCGGCCACCCGTCACATGGTCGGCCCCGGCCGCCGTCATCCCCAGCAGGGCCGGGGTCCGCGAGTACACGTTGACGATTCCGGTGCCGAGCTCCATCCGCTCGGTGACCGCCGCCAGGTAGCCGATCTGGCTGATCACGTCGAACGAGTACGCCTCCGGGAGCAGCACGGCGTCCAGCCCCGCCCGCTCCAGATCCGGCACCAGCCTGGCCGCCGCCCGGAAGTCACCCGAGTAGGGCAGCGTCATCGCGAGCTTCATCGTTCTCCCTCGTCAGGCGTAGGCGTGGAAGCCGCGGCCGCTCTTGCGCCCCAGCAGACCCGCCGAGACCATCCGCATGAGCAGCGGCGGMGGCGAGTACAGCGGCTCCCTGAACTCCTGGTACATGGACTGGGCGATCGCCGTGACGGTGTCCAGCCCGATCAGGTCCGCGAGCCGCAGCGGGCCCATCGGGTGGGCGCAGCCGAGCACCATGCCCTGGTCGATGTCGGCGGCGGTGGCGAACCCGGACTCCAGCATGCGGACCGCCGAGAGCAGGTAGGGCACCAGCAGCGCGTTGACCACGAAGCCCGCGCGGTCGGACGAGCGGATCACCGTCTTGCCCAGCACACCGACGACGAACGCCTCCGCGTCCGCGACGACCTCGGGCCGGGTCACCAGGGACGTGACCATCTCGACGAGCGGCAGCACCGGCACCGGGTTGAAGAAGTGGATGCCCACCACCTGCTCGGGCCGGCCCGTCGCCATCGCCAGCTTCATGATCGGTATGGACGAGGTGTTGGAGGCGAGCAGCGCGTCGGGCCGGGCGAGCGCGGCGTCCAGCTGGGCGAACACCTCCAGTTTGACCGCCTCGTCCTCGGCGACCGCCTCGATGGCGAGGCCCACGTCGGTCAGGTCCTCGAAGGCGGTGGTGAACCGGATCCGGCCCAGCGTCGCCTCCGCGTCGCCGGCGGCGAGCTTGCCCCGGCCGACCGCGCGGTCCAGCGATCCGGCGACGCGCTGGCGGGCCACCTGGGCCGCGGCGTCGGTCACCTCGCGGACGATCACGTCGAGGCCCGCACGGGCGCAGACCTCGGCGATCCCGGCCCCCATGAGGCCGCCGCCGACGACCCCCACGCTCACGATGTCGACCACCATGACTCCCTGAATTGGATGCGTGTATCCAGGATACTGTTACATCTCAGTCGACTCCGGAGGGACAACCGTGGCGCATCTCCCGATCGCCGTCGTCGGCGCCGGCATCGGTGGCCTCCGCGCCGCCGAGGCGCTGCGCGACGCCGGCCACGACGGGCCGATCACAGTGTTCGGCGCCGAGGGCCACGCCCCCTACAGCCGGCCGCCGCTGTCCAAGGACCTGCTCGCCGGTCAGCACGGGTCCGACAAGATCGTGCTGCGTGCGACCCGCGACCTCGGCGACGTCCGCTGGCGGCTGGGCGAGCCGGTCGTGGCCTGTGACCTGGCCGCCCGCCACCTGACGACCGGTGACGGCGCGGAGGTGGAGTTCGAGGGGCTGGTCGTGGCCACCGGTGTCCGGTCCCGTCGGCTCAGCCTGGCGGGGCCGAAGATCGGCCGGTACGCGCTGCGCGGCCTCGACGACGCCCTGACGCTGCGGCCGCTCCTGCGCGAGGGGGCCCGGCTCGTGGTCATCGGCGCCGGCTTCATCGGCTGCGAGGTGGCCGCCACGGCGCGCCGCCTGGGCTGTGAGGTGACGATCGTCGCGCCCGAGCAGGTGCCGATGGAGCGCCCGCTGGGCTTCGAGCTGGGCGCGATGCTGATGCGCCGTCATCTGGCGCACGACGTGCGCTTCCGGCTGGGCAGGGGCGTGCGCGCTCTGCTGGGCGAGGACCGCGTGACCGGTGTGGTGCTCACCTCCGGCGAGGTCCTCGGCTGTGACCTGGTCGTCGAGGCCGTCGGGTCGGTGCCGAACGTCGAGTGGCTCACCGGAAACGGGCTGGACCTGGCCAACGGCGTGAACTGCGACGAGTTCATGCGGGCCGAGGGCCGGGCGGACGTCGTCGCGGTCGGGGATGTCGCGCGTTTCCCCAACCGGATGTTCGAAGGCGTGGCGACGCGCGTCGAGCACTGGAACATCCCCCTCGAGACGGCCCGACAGGCGGCGCCGGCACTGCTCGCGGGGCTCGCGGACCGGGAGCCGGTGGGGCCGGCGTTCGCCCCACTTCCGGTGTTCTGGACGCACCAGTTCGACATCCGGCTGCAGTCCTTCGGGGCGCCGGGGCTGGGCCTCGACGACGTGCGGGTCCTGGACGGCGACCTCGACGAGGGCCCGGTGGTGATGGGCTACCATCGCGCCGGGCGTCTCGTGGGAATCGTCGGCACGGGCGGCCCGAGGCAGCTGCTTCCCCACCGCGCGCGGCTGCTCGCCGAGGCGGCCCCGACACCGCGCGAGCCGATCGCCGGCTGACCTCACTCTCCCCGCGACACCGGATCTCCCCCCGCCGGCGACGGGTGGCTCGACCGACGGCGAGGCGGCGGGCCGGCCGGGCCCGCCGCCTCGCTCCCCGGGCGTCGCCACCCGTGGCAGGGTCAGGTAAGGGGGATGTAGACGTTCTTGTGGTGCACGTACTCCTCGATGCCGGCGCGGCCACCCTCACGGCCGAAGCCGCTGATCTTGGTGCCGCCGAACGGAGCGCTCGCCGTCATCGACGGGAAGCTGTTGACCGAGACGTAGCCCGCCTCCAACTCCTCGACGACGCGGTGAGCGCGCTTCAGGTCCTGGGTGTGGACGTAGGCCGCCAGGCCGTAGCGAGTGTCGTTCGCCTTGGCGATGGCCTCCTCCTCGGTCTTGAACGGCATGACCGCGAGGACCGGCCCGAAGACCTCCTCCTGGGCGATCTTGCTGGAGTTGTCGACGTCGGCGAACACGGTCGGCTTGATGAAGTAGCCGCCCGCCAGGTCGCCGCCGAGCCGCTCGCCACCGGTCACCAGCCGGGCGGTCCCGCGCGCCTCGTCGACGTAGCCCAGGATGCGGTCGACCGCGCTCTGGCTGATCACCGGGCCCATCCCCGTCGCCGGGTCGAGCGGGTCACCGATCGTCGGGGACTCGGCCACGGCCTTGACGCCCTCGAGCACCTGCTCGTAGACGGACTCGTGCACGAGCAGCCGCGTCGGGTACAGGCAGCCCTGCCCGGACGACGCCACCGTGCTCATGAAGGCGGCCATGGTCGCCGCGTTGGAGATGTCGGCGTCCTCGAAGACGATGTTGGCGGACTTGCCGCCGAGCTCCAGCACGACGGGTGTGAGGGAGTCCGAGGCCGCCGCCATGATCTTGACCGCGACCGGCGGCCCGCCCGTGAACGACACCTTCCGAACCAGCTCGTGGCGGATGATCGCCTCGCCGGTCTCAGGGCCGCCGGACAGCACGTTGAGCACACCGTCGGGCAGGCCGGCCTCGGCGCAGATCTCCGCGAGGTGCATGATCGCGAACGGCCCGAACTCCGGGCTCTTGAGCACGACCGTGTTGCCGGCGGCCAGCGCCGGCGCGAGCTTCATCGACGCGTTGACCACCGGGCCGTTCCAGGTGATCAGTGCGCCGATGACGCCATAGGGTGTGTAACGCACGTAGTCCAGGGCGGGCGCCGGGTAGCTCGCGATGAGCTCACCGGCGAACTTGTCGGCGAATCCCGCGTAGTACTGGAACTGGTCGATCGCCATGTCCAGCCTGTTGACGGCCGTCGGCGTCCCGGTCTCGAGTGCGCTGAGGGTCTTGAACTCCTCGGCGTCCCGGCGGATCAGCTCGCTGATCCGCCAGAGGATCTCGCGGCGGCGGTCGGCGGTGAGCCGGCGCCAGGCCGGGAACGCCTTGTGTGCCGCCCGCGCCGCGGCGTCGACCTCGGCGGGGCCCGCGACCGGGAACTCGGCGAGCGTCGTCCCCGTGCTCGGGTTGACCCGGGCGAGGCTGCCAGCGGACGTGCTGGTCACCTTCTCGCCGCCGATGAACAGCGCCGGCTCCGGAAGGGTCTTGCGAGCGTCCTCTAGGGTGAGCGTCATTGCTGGCTCCTGCGTTCGCTGGCCTGCCGGTCACAGGTGTCACGCACGGAAGCGCGGCACACCGGCTAACAACGCCCAGCCTAAATCCTGGATACAGGCGCCAGCAAGAGGCGCGGGCGCTACCCGCCAGCACCCCGGCCAGCGGCCTCGGCCAGCACCGAGCGCGCGCAGCGGGCGGCACGGTGCGCGTTCACAGGCAGCGAGTCCTCGCGATACGCGGCGTTGAGGACCTCCACCTCGACCGGGAACGCCGCGCCGGGCCGCAGCAGGCAGTCGACGAGGCCCGCGAGGTCGAGCGCGCCCTGCCCGGGCCACAGCCGGTGGCCGAGCGTCTCCTCCAGGACCGGCCAGGCCGGGTCGGCCGCGACGTCGCAGAGCTGGAGCGCGACGATCCGTTCCGCCGGGATCTCGCCGAGCATGACCAGGTCGGTCGTCCCCCGCCCGACGTGGAAGGCGTCCACCGTGACCCCGCCATTGGGCCGGCCCGCGTCGGCCACGACCCGCCAGGCGCGCCGCGCGTCGGACAGCACGAAGAACGGCATGAACTCCAGTCCCACGAGCAGGCCGTGGTCGGCCGCCCGGTCGCACAGCGCGGCGAACCGCTCCACCAGCAGGTCGTGGGGCGGCGCGGCCTCCGGCGACACGCTCGCGCCGACGCCGACGTGCCGGGCGCCGAAGGCCGCCGCCATGTCGAGGACCAGCCGCTCGTGCCTCTCGGCCTCGGCGCGCCGCTCGCCGTCGGCCCACCAGGCGTTCAGGAACTCGACCTCGACGACACGTACGCCGCTGTCGTCGGCGAGGGTGCGCAGGCCGGCCGGGCTGTGCCCGCGCGCGAGCAGATGCTCGTAGTCCAGCCAGGTGAGCCCGATGCCGCCGAAACCGGCGGCGGAGGCGACGGCGACCCGGTCGGCGAAGGAGAAGCGCGCGGGCTCGGCGACGCCGACGCCCGACAGGGTGTGGTGGCAGGCGACCAGGTCGAGGCCCACCGGGCCGGCCGGCGACTCGCCCGCCTCGGCGGTGGGCGTAGCGGCCGTGGCCGCGCGGGTGTTCGTCACATCGCCCCCTTGTTAGCATCCTGGATTCAGGATGCACCTACAGGTCTCAATGGGTCAAAGGCTCGCCCGAAGTCCCCTGAGACCGCGGGAAGGCCATGCATGGCTTCACGACCGCGCGTCAAGCTTGATCATCCCTGAGGCACCTGTCCCGCACCCCCGCCGACCGGGAGCCGCCAGGTTCACCTCCCCGCCGGCCGCCCTCGGTCAGCTGCCTTCCCGCGCCGCCAGGGCGGCCTTCACCGCGTCCTCGACCTCGGAGGCGCGACCGTCACCGGTCCACGCCTTGGGCACGCCGCCGAACCAGTAGTCGGGGTCGACGTCGCCGAGCACCCGCTCGTGGCGGGCGAGGGCGGCCTCGACCAGTGGCTCCCGCTGACGCGCCTTCGCCGCGGCGCCGGCCTGCTCGCGCTCGACGAACTCGGGGAGGACCTCCTTCCCGAGCAGCTCGAGGCTTTCCATGATGTCCTCGTGCCGGGCCGGCGGGAGCAGGAACATCAGCTCATCCAGGCCCGACTCCTCGTAGCGGCGTAGCTGCTCGCGTACCTCGTCCGGCGTACCGACGCCGCCGTGCGCGTCGGAGGTCTTCTTCGCGTTGGCCAGCGCGAGCGCCTGCCAGTCCGCGCGCTTCGCGTCGGCGGCGGCCTCCGCCTCCAGCCGGGCGTCGCCGGTCTGCTCGCCACTGAGCGAGCGCAGGTAGTCCTCCCAGACCGCGGTCTTCCCGGGATGGTGCCGGCCGCTGACGTAGTAGTGGCGGATGCCGTAGCCGTGGAAGCCGATCCCGAGCCCGATCCGGTCGACCGCCTCCTCATGGCTGCGCGCGACCATGAGATCGCCAGCCGTGATCAGCATGTTCGGGTTGACTGCCCTGGTCAGCGGCCTGGCCTCGGCGGCGAAGATCGAGTAGTAGTTGTCGATCAACGGCTTGACGGCCGACGGCCCCGTGTAGGAGAAGCTCAGCGCGCCGATGCCCATCCGCGCGGCCAGCTCGGTCGTCGCGGGCCGGGTGCACGCCACCCAGACCGGCGGGTGCGGCCGCTGGACCGGCTTCGGGACGATGTTGCGCGCCGGCATGGAGACGTGGGTTCCCTCGTAGCCGGGGAACGGCGACTCGCTCAGGCAGCCGAGCGCCACCGTCAGGCCCTCGAGCCACATCTCCCGTTTCCTGCCGGGGTCCATGACGAAGCCGCCGAGCTCCGCCATCGAGGACGCCTCCCCGGTGCCGAACTCGACCCGCCCGTTCGACAGGACGTCCAGCGTCGCGACCCGCTCGGCGGACCTGGCCGGGTGGTTGATCGCCGGGGGCAGGTGCATGATCCCGAAGCCGAGCCGCAGATTGGTGGTCCGCTGACTGACCGCGCCGAGGAAGACCTCGGGTGCGGAGGCGTGGGAGTACTCCTCCTGGAAGTGGTGTTCGGTGATCCACAGTCCCGAGAGGCCGACCTTGTCGGCGAGCTCCAGGGCGTCGAGCGTGCCGTGGAAGACGTCGCGGTCCGACGTGTCGCTCCACGGCCGGGGCACCGGCAGCTCGACGAAGAGGGAGACGCGCATATCGACAGTCCTTCCGTGGGCGGCCATGGGACCGCTTATTGGATCCTGGATTCAACAGCCTCATGGAGTCCGGGGAGGGCGTGATCCGCGCGGGCCCGGGCTATGCCTCGTTCGGCGCGGCCACGCGCGTGGCCGTGACCGGCAGCCTGCGGACGCCGCGTACGTGGCCGACGGCCCGTTCCGGCGCGTCCCCGGGGGCCACGTCGTACCCGGGAACGACGGCGTGGAACTCCTGGATACCGACGATCATCGTGCGCCGGGCCAGATGCATGCCCAGGCAGCGATGTGGCCCGATACCGAACGTGAGGTGCCGGATGCCCTCCCGGTCGAAGTCGACCTCGTCGGGGCGGTCGTAGACGGCCGGGTCCCGCCCGGTCGCCCCGATCACCATCATGATCCTGTCGCCGGCGGCGACGGGCACGCCGCCGATCGTCGTGTCGCGGGTCGCGGTGCGAGTCGTGCCGGTGACCCCTTCATAGCGAAGGAACTCCTCCACCGCGTTCGGCACCTTGTCGGGGTGGGCGACGAGGACGTCCCGGCGGTCCGGGTGCTCGGCGAGGTAGCCGAACGCGTTGCCGAGCGTGGCCGTGGTGGTGTCGAGGCTCGCGAGCATCAGCACCACCGACGTCGCGACGACCTCGTCGTCGGTCAGCGGCCGGTCGCCATAACGTGCCCGCAGCAGATGGCTCATCACRTCGTCGCCACCGGYCCCCTCGGCCCRGCGCCGCTCCAGCAGCTCCCGGAAGAACCCGACGACGGCCTCCTCGCCGGGCTTCAGGCCCGCGCGCCCGTCGCTGCCGCCGTGGATGAGCACGTCCTTGAACGCGAGCAGGTCGTCGAGCACCTCGACCGGCAGGTCGAACGTGTGCAGGAACGTCTCGCTCGTCAGCGGGACGACGAAGTCCCCGATCAGATCGCCGGAGCCGGCCGCGGCCAGGGCGGTCGCGAGCCGGTGGGCGGTCGCCCGCATCCGTGGCTCGATGCCGTTGACCATCCGCGGGTTGAACAGCGTCGAGAGCGCCTGCCGGTAGAGCCGGTGCGGCTCGCCGTCGATCTCGACCGGGATCTGGGGGCCCAGCGGGAAGTCCCAGTTGGGGATCAGCGCCTGCCCGTTGGAGAACGTCTCGGCGTCCTGGAAGATCTCGGTGGCCAGCCGGTGGCTGGTCACCGTCCAGTGCCCGCCGTGGCTCTCCGACCAGCTGACGGGGCAGTGCCGGGTCAGCTCGCGGTACAGCGGATAGGGGTCGTCCTGGATGGCCGGGTCGTGCAGCTCGAAGCTGGCCGCCCGGGCCGCGACCTGGTCAGGAACGCCGGCGTGCGCGGGCTGGGYGGGTACGGCCGCCGCGGCAGCCGCGGGGCGGTCGGCGAGTTCGGCCATGGTTGCCTCCGATGTCGCTGGGCGTGGAAAGGCCGATCTCGACGTGGGCACAGGTGTTTCGTCGTCCATGGGCCAGCGCCTCGCGTCGGACCGGCGCGTGCGGGACGCGGTCAGCTCAGCCCGCGGAACGTGTCCCGGATGTCCGCGATGAGCGCGTCCGGGCGCTCGAGAGCGGGGAAATGGCCTCCCCTCTCGTGCCAGCGCACCAGGCGGAGGTTGAAGTACGACTCGTCGACCGGGGAGGACCGGCCGAGGGGGAGGTCGGGCTCGAACAGCGTCAGCCCGGTCGGGACGCCCACCACCGGCCGCCCCGCACGGACGGGCCGCCACAGGTTGCGGGACGCCTCGGCGTAGATACGCGTCGAGGAGCCGGYGGAACCGGTCCCCCACATCATCGTGGCGTTGGTGAGGATGTCCTCCCGGCTGAAGACCGCCTCGAGATCGCCGTCCTCGCCGCCGCGGTCGCTCCAGGCCCGCAGCCGCTGGACATACCAGGCGAGCCAGCCCATGGGCGAGTCGTCCAGGGCGACCGCCAGGGTGTCGGGCTCGATGTTCTGGACGGCGACGTGCGGCGCCACGCCGCGCTCCCAGCGGACCAGGCGGGCGCCCAGCTCCGGGGCGACGTCCGGCCCGGCGTGGCTGATCAGGTCGGTCGACCACGGCCGCGGCCCGCCGAAGACGTCCAGCGGCGCGGGGCGGGTCGCGTGCACGCCGACGACGTGCTCCGGGTGCGCGTGCCCCAGCGCGAAGCTGATCATGTCGCCCCAGTCCGAGCCGTGCGCGCCGTACCGCTCGAACCCGAGAACGCCATGCATGAGGCGGTGCCACAGCTCGCCGACCGACCAGTAGTTGAAGCCGGCCCTGGCCAGCGGCATGGACCAGGCGAAGCCCGGCATGGACGGGACGATCAGCTCGAAGCTGTCGGCCGGGTCACCCCCGTGCGCCGCCGGGTCCGACAGCGGCCCGAGCAGTGCCCGGTAGTCCCAGAACGTCGCGGGCCAGCCGTGGGAGAGGACGAGCGGCAGCGAGCGCGTGCCGCGGGCGGGCACGCGCAGGAAGTGCACCGGCTGCCCGTCGATCACCACCCGGTAGTTCTCGTGCGCGGCGATACGCCCCTCGACCGCCCGCCAGTCGAAGCCGTCGAGCCATGTGCCGGCCAGGTCGGCCAGGTAGTCGTGATCCACCCCGTAGGCCCAGCCCGGGCCCGGCCGCGCCGGCGAGCGCCGCCAGGAAGCGACCCGGTGCTCCAGGTCCTTGTGGACCTCCGCGGGGATCGTCGGGACGAACCGTTCCGGCGCCGCCATCTCCGCCGCCACGACGTCCGCCGCCGCCATCAGAACGTCAGCTCGAGCGAGAGCAGCCCGCGCACGTGCCCCAGCGCCCACTCGGGCTCGCTGCCGGGAGCCAGCCGGTAGTCGGTGGTGACGCCGTGCAGCTCCTCGATGCCCACCCGGAGGGTGAGCCGGGCCAGGTGCATGCCCAGGCAGCGATGCGGCCCGGCACCGAACGTCAGGTGCCGGATGTTCGCCCGCTCGAACTGGACCGTCTCGGGGTCGTCGTACTTCCGCTCGTCGCGGCCGGTGGAGGCGTAGAGCAGCATGACCCGCTCGCCGGGGGACAGCTCGACGCCGCCGACGGTCGCCTTCTCGGTGACGAGCCGGCCGTTGGATATCATGCCCTCGTACCGGAGCAGCTCCTCGACCGCGCCCGGGATCAGCGCCGGATCCTGGGTGAGCTGGCGTCGATGGTCGGGGTGGTTCACGAGGAACGCCAGGATGTTGCCGAGCGCGGCCGACGTCGTGTCCAGGCTGGCCAGCATGATCACGACCGAGATGTTGACGATCTCGTCGTCCGTCAGTGGCCGGCCRGCGAACCGGGCCCGCAGGAGCTGGCTCATCGCGTCGGGGCCGGTGGCCCCCTCGGCCCTGCGTCGCTCCAGTTGCTCCTGGAAGAGGCCGACGATCGCCGGCGACCCGGCGGCCAGGTCGTCGCGGCGCTCGCCGCCACCCCGGATGAGCAGGTCCTTGTAGGCCAGCAGGTCCGGGAGGACGTCCCGCGTCATGTCGAACGTGTGCAGGAAGGTCTCCGCGGCCAGCGGCGAGGCGTATTCAGAGATCATCTCTCCGCCGCCCTTCGCGGAGATCGCGGCAAGCAGGCGGCGCGCCGTCGTGCGCATCAGGGGTTCGAGCGGAGCGATCTGGGCCGGGCTGAAGAGGCTCGCGAGCGCGACCCGGTAGAGGCGGTGGTCCTCACCATCGATCTCGAGCGGGATCTGCGGGCCGCCGACGGGAAACTCCCAGGAGGGGATCAGCACGCCGGACGAGGAGAACCGGGCCGGGTCCTGGAGCACCGCCAGGACGTCGTCGTAGCGCGACAGGATGTGGTGCCCGCCGTGCATGTCGGAGTGGGCGACCGGGCGCTCGGCCCGTAAGCGGGCGTACACCGGATGCGGATCGTGTTGCAGCGCCGGGTCGTGGACCTCGAACCGCGCCGCGACGGCCTCGATCGGCTCGGCCGCCTCGCTGGATGGCTGTGTCGTCATGAAACGGACCACTTCCTACCAGGATTCTGGATGTAGGATCCTAAAGCCTTCCCCGCGCTTGCCAGTACCCACAGGGTGGCRTGGCTTGAGCTAGATATTGGATCCAGGATACGATAAACGGGATCGACGTGGGTAGACGTTTGCCCCGCCCGAGCTCCCCGGAGACCTCATGGCACCGCGTGTCGCCGCGTCCTTCACTCCCGAGGTCTCCTCGGACGTGCTCGCGGACCTGCGCCGCCGCCTGGCCGCGCCCGCGCCATCGACATGATCACTCTGAGCGGGCAGAAACGACGATCATGTCCGGCGCCCCGGGGAGCGACGTGGAGGACGGATGAAGCTGGAAGCGGGGCAGGTCGCGGTGGTCACCGGTGCCGCGAGCGGCATCGGCCTGGCGATGGCCGTGGCCTTCGCCAGGCGGGGGCTGCACGTGGTGCTGACTGACGTGCGTGCCGACGCGCTGGACGCGGCCCGGGAGACACTGCCGCGCGGCGACGCCGGCGTCCTGACACGTGCCGCTGACGTCCGGCGGGCCGAGGAGGTCGACGCCCTCGCGTCGGCGACGCTCGCGGAGTTCGGCCGGGTCGACGTGATCTGCAACAACGCCGGCGTCGTCGGACCGCCGGCACCGATGTGGGAGCAGTCGCTGGACGTGTGGCGGTGGGTCGTCGACGTCTCGCTGTTCGGCGTCATCCACGGCGTCCGCGCGTTCGTCCCGCACCTCGTCCGCCAGGGCCACGGTCACGTCCTGAACACGGCGTCCGTCGGCGGCCTCGCGCCGTTGCCGACACTCGCGCCGTACAACGCCGCCAAGCACGGCGTCATCGGCCTGTCCGAGACCCTGCGCGCGGAACTCGACGCGGCGGGTGTCGCGGTCGGCGTCACCGTCGTCTGCCCCGGGCTGGTGGCCACGGGGATCCGGGACAACTCCGTGGCCAGCCGGCCGGGCGGCGTCGGCCGCTGGGCCGTCGGCGGACGGGAGCTGGACGACGCCACCCGCGACGCCCCCGTCGTGCGGCCGGGCACGGTGCTCGCGGCGGCGGACGTCGCCCGGCTGGCTCTGGAGGGCATCGAGCAGGACCGCCTGCACGTCCTCACGCACCCCGACAGCGGCGCCGTCGTCCAGGCCCGCCTGCGCGCCGTGGCCGAGGCCGTCACGGCGGTCACGAGCCCGCCGACCGACGCCGGCTGAGGCGCGGCGACGACGGCGTCCCGTGGAGTGGATCTCGGACTACGTCGCCGACCTCGACCGCCGCGGCGTGGTGGCGACCGAACCGCTGCCGCGAGCCCAGGACGACTGGGTCGAGCACGTGAACACGGTCGCCGACCTGACGCTGTTCCCCGTCACCAGCCCGAGCGCGGCGCCAGCCACCTGGCCGGCCCGCGCGGTTCACCGGGCGTGATGGGTGTCCGGGGACGGCGGTACCGGGGCCGACGGCTCCTCGCGGTGCACCGGCCGCGCCGCGGCGGGGGTCGCTGGCGCGGCGGCCCGGGCGGCAAGGGACCGGCCGGGCAGCAGGTACGCGGCCGCGCCGGCCAGCGCCCACACCACCGCCCCGATGATGGCGGCGGTGTCGTAGCCGGCGGCCCTGGGCAGGGCGGACGGGCCGTGGGTGTACGCGTCGAGGATCGTGGCGCTCAGCGCGCTGCCGATCGCGAACCCGACGAAGCGCATGACCTGGTTGGCGCCGAGCGCGCTGCTGGTCTGGGCCGCGGGCACGGATCTCAGGACGAGCCGCGGCAGGACGGCGAAGGCGCAGCCGACACCCAGACCGGCCAGGCCCATGACCAGGTAGAGCTCCCAGAGGTGCGCCCGCTCCAGCCGGAACACCACCAGGGACACGACGAACGCCAGACAGCCGATGGGGATCACCGAGCGGAAACCGAGCCACTGCTCGATCCGAGGCGCGATCCGGCTGGACACCACCGTCATCAACGAGAACGGGATGAGCACGAGACCCGCCACGACGACGGACGCCCCGAAGCCGTAGCCGGCCGCCTGGGGTGTCTGCACGAACCGTACGATCAGCGCCAGCAGCAGGTACATCCCGACGCCGGAGAGCAGCCCGGTCACGTTCCCGGCGAGCGCGGCCCGGTTCGCCATCAGCCGCAGGTCGACGACCGGGTAAGCCGAGCGCAGTTCCYGCCAGGCCCAGCCGGCGAGCAGCACGGTCCCCCCGGCGAACAGGCCGAGCACGCGGCCCGAGCCCCAGCCCCACGGCTCACCCTCGCTCATGGCGAGCAGGACGGCGCCGAAGCCGGTGACCAGCAGAAACGCGCCCCTCGGGTCGACCCGGCTGTCCGGGCGCCCCTCGTCGGCCGGCACGACGAGGGCCGTCAGCACCACGGCGGCCGCCCCGAAGATCGCCGCGAACCAGTAGCCCGCGCGGAAGTCGAGATACTTGGCGATGAGCCCGGTCGTGGGGTAACCGAGCCCGACACCGACCGCGGAGCTGATCGACAGCGTGCCCACCGCGTGCCTGACCCGGTCGGGCGGCAGGTTGTCGCGCGCGATCGACATGGCGATCGGAACCAGGCCGCTCGCCGCGCCCTGCAACGCTCGCCCGACCAGCAGGCAGACGAAGCCGGCCGGGAGCGCGGCCAGCACCCCGCCGACGGTGGCCAGGGCGAGCGCGCCGATCAGGACCGACCGGCGGTGGCGCCCATCCCCGAGCCGGGCCAGCAGGGGCGTGATGACCGCGCCCGCGAGCAGGGTGATCGTCAGCGACCACTGGGAGGCGCTCTCCGAGACGTGGTAGGTCCGGGCGATCGTCGGGATCAGGGGCGCGCCGAGGCTGCTGATCAGCGAGATCAGCACACCCACGGACACCAGGACGGGCAGGAGGAGCCGGCTCGACGCCGTGGCCGTCCGCGTGGGTTCCGAGCCGGCCGGGCCCGCGGCGCCGGCCGCCGGCGGCTCCGGCCGCAAGCGGGCGGACGTCACAGCAGTTCGAGCAGGGTGGCGTTGGCCTGCCCACCGGCCTCGCACATCGTCTGCATCCCGTACCGGATGCCCTGCTGGCGCATGTGATGGACGAGCGTCGTCATCAGACGGGCGCCGCTCGCCCCTAGCGGGTGGCCGAGCGCGATCGACCCGCCGTTGGGGTTCAGGGCCTTCTCGTCGGCTCCGGTCTCGGCGAGCCAGGCGAGCGGCACCGAGGCGAAGGCCTCGTTCACCTCGAACGCGCCGATGTCGTGGATGGACAGGCCGCTGCGGGCGAGCAGCCGCTCGGTCGCCGGGATCGGCGCCGTCAGCATGGGCATCGGCGCCGCGCCCAGCACGACGGCGGTGTGCACCCGGGCGAGCGGCGTGAGGCCGAGCTCCGCCGCCCGCTCGGAGGTCGTCACCAGGACGGCGGCCGCGCCGTCGCTGATCTGCGAGGCGTTGCCCGCGGTGATGACGCCGTCCTGCCGGAAGGCCAGCCGCAGCTGGCCCATCCGCTCCAGCGACCCGCCGCGGCGGACGCCCTCGTCGGTGTCGACGACCTGGCCGTCGGGCAGCGTCACCGGCACGATCTCGGCGTCGAACCGCCCATCGTCGATGGCGTGGGCCGCTCGCGCGTGGGACCGCAGGCTGAACTCGTCGAGCTGCGTCCGGGTCAGGCGCCACGTCGCGGCGACGTCCTCGGCGCCGATTCCCTGGTTCGGGAACTCGGGGCCGTACCGCTCGGCGTATCCCTCCCCCAGCGGCGAGGTCCCCTCGGTGATCGCGGAGAACATCGGGACGCGTGACATCGACTCGACGCCGCCGGCGACCGCGAGGTCGTAGTGCCCGGCGATGACCGACGCGGCGGCGAAGTGGACCGCCTGCTGCGACGAGCCGCACTGCCGGTCCACGGTCACGCCGGGCACGTGCTCCGGCCAGCCGGCCGACAGGACGGCGGTCCGCGCGATGTCGAAGGTCTGCTCACCGACCTGGCTGACGCACCCCCACACGACGTCGTCGACCAGGCCCGGGGCGACGCCGGCGCGCTCCACCAGCGCGCGCAGCACGTGCGCGGACAGGTCGGCCGGGTGCACCCCGGACAGCGCGCCGCCGCGCTTCCCGAGTGGTGTCCGCACCGCCGCCACGATCACCGCGTCACGAGCCATGGTCATCCTCTCGGTCACTGCCGCCGCACGGCCGCGCGCTCCGGCCGGCCCCATAAGGCCAGTATATGAATCCTGGATTCAGGTCTCCAGCGATGACTCGTCTCGTCCCGGCGAATGCGTCACATCGCCGAGCGGGGTCATCGGTCCACCGGCGAGGCGGGCGGCGCGACCATCGGYGGAACGAAGGTCGACGCCACGGCGAAGGGGAGAGCGCTCGCGGTGATGGCGCGGTTGTGGGTGAAGGTGTCGAAACCAGCCTTGCCGTGGTAGTAGCCCATGCCGCTGTGCCCGACGCCGCCGAACGGGACGCCGTCCACCATGAGGTGCAGCGCCATGGCGTCGCGGGTCACCCCGCCCGAGATGGTGCTCACCGGACGGGCGGCAGCTCCAGGCCGAGCAGGCGGATGAGGTTCCCTCGGGCGATCTTGTCGACGGTCTCCTGGTCCAGGTCGCCGAACTGTTCCTCGGCGGCCTTGAGGGAGTCCGGGTAGGTCGTGTCGCCATGGGGGTAGTCGACCTCGAACAGGACCTGGTCCGCGCCGATCGCGTCGAGGTTGAGGATGCCGGTCCGGTCCCGGTAGAAGCACGAGTAGACGTGGTCTCGGTAGTAGTCGGAGGGCTTGTCGGCCAGCGGCGGGGTGAACGTCCACCCCTGCTGGGCGTACAGGTCGTCGGCCCGCTCCAGGACGTAGGGGATCCAGCCGATCTGGCTCTCGGCGTAGCAGACCTTCAGGTTGGGGAAGCGGGCGAACACGCCCGACATCAGGAAGTCGAGCATCGAGGCGCAGCTGTTCGCGAAGATCGCGACAGCGGACACCGACTGGGGCGCGTCCGGCGAGGTGTTGAGGATCTTCGTGCCCGACCCGATGTGGCAGAAGATCACCGTGCCGGTCTCGTCGCACGCCTGGAAGAACGGGTCCCAGTAGCCGGAGTGGATGCTGGGCAGCCCGAGCCACGGGGGAATCTCGCTGAACGTCACGGCCCGCACCCCGCGGGCGGCGTTGCGGCGGACCTCGGCCGCCGCCAGGCCGGCGTCCCACAGCGGCACCAGGCACAGCGGGATCAGCCGGCCCCCGGAGCCCGCGCTCCACTGCTCGACCATGAAGTCGTTGTAGGCCCGCACGCACAGCTCGGCGAGCTCCCGGTCCGACGCCTCGTTGAACGCCTGCCCACAGAACCGCGGGAAGTTCGGGAAGCACAGCGACGCCTCGACGTGGTTGGCGTCCATGTCCGCCAGGCGCCGCGCCGGGTCGTAGCAGCCCGGGCGCATCTGCTCGAACAGCATCCCGGTCGGCCGGACGAGATCGGGGTCACCGGCGGAGTGCAGGAACCCCTTGATGGACGTCCACGCGTCCTCGTAGTGCCAGTAGTCGACCAGCGCGCCCTCGCCGCCCGGCTCCTCGCGGGGGAAGCCGGTCACCGGGTCACGCCAGGCCCGGCCCTGGTGGCGGCGTTCCACCCGGGGGCACCGGTCGCGCCAGCGGCGGGCCAGGCGGGACGTCCACAGGTCGGGGGGTTCGACGACGTGGTCGTCCGCGCTCGCGATCAGTGGGATGGTCGCCACGGTTGCCTCCTCGGGTGGGGAACTATGCGGACGGGAGACCCACGGTCACGGCGGCGGATGTGGCCTCGCCACGGCGCAGCACCTGGCCGCCCGCGTCGCCGGTGAGCCGGCCGTCGCGCACGACCGTCGTGCCGGCGGCCACGACGTGGTGGATGCCCACCGGCTCCTGGTAGAGCCGGCCCGCTCCGGCGGGCAGGTCGTCGCGCCAGCTGGCGCGTCCGGGAGCGATCCGGTCCGGGTCGAGGACAACGAGGTCCGCGACCCCGCCGACCGCGATCMGGCCGCGGTCGACGAGGCCGTACGCGTCGGCCTGCACGGAGGTGACCTTGCGGACCGCCTCGGCCAGGCTCAGCACGCCGCGCTCCCGGTTGGCGGCGAACAGGGCGGACGCCCAGTCGTAGGTCGTGATCAGGTCGAGGTGCGCCCCGGCGTCGCTGGCGCCCAGCACGACGCGGGGATCGGTCCACGTCCTCGCCCGCATCCGCCAGGTCTCCTCGTCGTCCCCCGGCGCGGGCGGGGCGAAGGCCGTGCGCAGGTCGTCGGCGAGCGCGACGTCGCAGAGCACGTCGAACGCCGAGCCGCCCCGCTCGGCCGCCAGCTCGCCGAGCCGGCGGCCCTCCAGCTCGCGGGCCGGGCCGCCGTGCCCCTCGAGGACGGCCGTCCGCTCCCAGTAGTGCTCGCCGTAGACGGGGACGGCGGCCGCCGCGAGCGCCGCGCGGGTCTGTGGCGAGCGCAGGGCGGCGGTCTTCTCGGCGGCGGAGGCCGACGAGAGCTTCGACCAGCCGGCGAGCGCGTCGAGCATGACCGCCGGCCGGTCGAGCGTGTAGCGCGCCCGGATCACGTCCGGGTAGGCGAGCGCCCACACCGAGCCGCCCTCGGCGGCGGCCGCGTCGCTGGTCGCGAGCGCCGCCTCGCACGCCTCGCGCCTCGCGGCGTCCGGCACGTAGACGTTCCAGTTGACGGCGCGGCCCGCCCGCGTCGACATCCGCCGCATCAGGGCGCCCTCCTCGGCCGGGAACCGAGGGGTCGGCGAGAGCTGGAGCTGGGTCCCGGGGAACCGGCCGACGACCTCGGCGAGCGCGAGGACCTCGGCCGGCTCGGCGAGCCGGGACGGCACCGGGTCGCCGTCGCCGTCGACGTGGTTGCGTGACCAGGACGTCGACAGGCCGAGCCCACCGGCCGCCAGGGCGGCGGCGAGCAGCTCGCACATGCGCTCGACCTGCGCCGGGCTGGCCTTCTCGTGCGCGTGCTCGCCCATGACGACCCGCCGCAGCGCGGAGTGCCCGACGAGGAAGCCCATGTGGATCACGGGTCGGCGGGCCTCCACCAGCCGCAGGTACTCGTCGAACGAGCGCCAGCTCCACGGGACCCCCGCCCGCAGGGCCGCGAGCGGCATCCCCTCGACGCGGGCGAGCATCCGCACGAGGTAGTCGGCCGCGCCGTCGGACAGCGGCGAGATGGAGAACCCGCAGTTGCCGGAGATGACGGTGGTGATGCCGTGCAGCGGGAGCGGGGTCAGCGCGCTGTCCCAGAACACCTGCGCGTCGAGGTGGGTGTGGATGTCGACGAAGCCGGGGGCGACGACCAGGCCGGTGGCGTCCATGACGGGCACGCCGGGCCGCGCCGCGGCCGTCCCGGGCGGGACGATTCCGGAGATCCGGTTTCCCGCCACGACGACGTCGGCGAGCCGCGGCGCGGCGCCGGTGCCGTCGACGACCGTGCCGCCGGTGACCAGGAGCGATGACATCTGTTCTCCCTGCCCAGGGCCTCGTCCGCGGGCTCGTTCGTTCCGCGCGGGACCCCGCGTCGCCAGAACGCCTTCGGATCGAAGATCTTGAATCCAGGATTCCAGAGTAATCACCGTCACTGCGACGGTCCACGAGTCGGGCGCGGAGGGCAGGCCATCCGGCGCTACTCGCTCGACGACCGCCATGCCCCACCTCCATCGCCGGCGCGCCTCGACGCCGGACCGGATGGCGGCGTCACCCGACACCAATGTCAATGGCCGTTGACTTGCTGACCCGCGAGGTCGACCATGTGGTCCGGATGTGACGGCGCCAGGTGACCGTCACGGCATCCGGCGGCCAGCCGGGGAATCGGAGCGATCCGTGGGGTACCTCGACGACACGGCGGCGCTGACCGAGCTGAGCTACCGGTATGCCCGCGCCATCGACAGCAAGGACTACGACGCACTAGCGACGTTGTTCACGCCGACCGCCACGTTCGACTACAACCACGCCGACGGTGAGCAGCACGCCCTGGAGTCGTGGCTCGCCGGCACCCGGCGCCTCGAGCAGCTCGACGGAACACAGCACTTCTTCACCAACCACGAGTTCGACATCGACGGCGACGCGGCCCGCGGCCAGTTCAACATGATCGCCCAGCACGTCCGACGCGGTCTCCCCGGTGGTTCCCTGCTGATGATCGGCGGAATCTACCGCGACACCTACGTCCGCACCGATGGGCGTTGGCTGGTCGCCACCCGCTCACACGAGGCGAAGTGGGCGACGGGTAACCACGACGTGCTCTGGGGCTGGTACGAGGAACTGTCCTAGCCAGTCCCCACTCGGCCACGCCTTCGAGCTCGTCGGCGGTCATCTGCGACGCGCCTCCTGGCGGCTGCCGCGTAGCCCGGCCGTCCGTGCGCGGCCCGCTGGTGGACCGGCGGGAGCCGAGCACGAACGCCTGGCTGTCACGGCTGACAGGACAGTCCCGTGCCGGCCGCTGGTCCCCCCGACCAGCGGCCGGCACGGCCGTTCACCATCGACGTCCGGCCCTGCCGGGCGCGCAGGCTCGTCAGTCCACTCAGGCGCGCAGCGCGACGCTGGAGATCCTGCTCTGGAAGCGCCAGCCCTGGGGCGTCCGGACGTAGGAGTCGTGATACGCGCCCACGTAGTTCGGCGTCCCCAGCGGGGCGGGCCCMTCGCCGTCCCACACCACTCGGTAGAAGGTGAGGTAGACCAGCCCGGTCGCGTGGTCGGCGTCGACGACGTCGACCGAGATGTTGGTGCTCACGTGTCTCGAGACGACGTTCGTCTGGGCCTGCCGCTTGGTGAAGAACGCCCGGATGGCCTCGGCGCCCTCGAAACGCCCGGCCGACAGCTCGCACACGCCGTCGTCGGCGAACAGGTCGGCGACCTCGGCGGCGCGGCCGAAGTCGACGAGCCGGGCGTAGTCGTGGCTCAGCCGCGTACAGGCACGATCGATCAGCAGCAGGTCAACGTCGTCCATGCGCGCTCCTGTGTCCGGGTCGGGGATGGTCAGGCCGCTGCCTGGTGAACGGGGGCCGCGATGGGCTGCACGCTCAGCAGCTGGGCCGCCTCGCTGTCAGCCCCGCCAGCCCCGGCGGCCGCCGCGACGGTGACGCTGTGCGCCGCGTCGACGTAGATCATCGTGCCGGCCGCGACGGGCGTCCCGTCGATGACCGCCGTGCCGCGCAGCACCTGCAGGAACAACCCATGCTCCGGCCGGGCCCACGTCACCGGGCTGGTGTCGGTGAGGTCGACCACGGCGACCGGCGGCCGGTCGCCGGCCGGGTCGGGCGGCATCAGCCAGCGCGTGCTCAGCCCGGTCGCCGGGTCGACGACCGGGTCGACGGACGCCAGGTCGAACGTGTGCAGGCCCCTGTCCGCCAGGCTGCCGGCGACCCGGTCGAGCGAGTTGACGACGCCCTGGGCCCCGGCGCGGGCGACGTCCTCGTCGGTCGCCACGACCGTGTTACGCGCCCAGGCCCGCCGGATCATGAGGAAGTCACAGCCCTCGGGCCCCGCCGCCTCGGCGCCGTAGATGGTGCGGGCGTCGTTGTAGGCCATGCCGCCGACGCCGACCTCCTGGTCACCGACAGCCGCGGAGCCCCGGAGGATCAGCATGAACTCACCCTCGGTGTGCCAGTGCCGGGCGAACACGAAGTTCGGGCGGAAGCGCACCGCCGACACGGGGAACCGGTCGTCATCGGCCGCCGGCCTGACGAACCACTTYTCCCGCACGCCGGAGCGACGGGTCTCCTCTGGGTCCCGGCCGGCCCGCGGGGCGGGGTCGGACCACTCCATCGCGTCCGGGTCGATGATGTGCACACCGCGCCCGGTCGTGGGCGTGACCGACAGGCCGGGGACGTCGGGTTCGCTCATGGACCCCTCCAGGTGACGCGCCGGCGGAAGCCCTGGCAGCCGCATCGCCGGGGCCGCTCTCACCGTAACAACGAGGCGTTCAGGAATCCAGGATCCAACCCTCGTCGACCCTGCGATCGGCGCCGCTCACCGGCGCCAGCTCGCCGGGTGGCTAGGGAATCGTCACGACTGGTAGGCCCCTCCGCATGAGCCGGCGCAACGGGTTCCAGCCCAGCCCGCTCCGCCCACTGCCGCGGAATCCCA
Source organism: Pseudofrankia asymbiotica (assembly GCF_001983105.1). Taxonomy (GTDB): domain Bacteria; phylum Actinomycetota; class Actinomycetes; order Frankiales; family Frankiaceae; genus Pseudofrankia; species Pseudofrankia asymbiotica. The sequence goes on from NZ_MOMC01000043.1 coordinate 55,706, forward strand.
CGACAACCAGGTCAGCGCCCTCGCCGAGGACCGCGTCGAGCACCGCCCCGACGCTGTCGTCGCTGTACGCCAGATGGGCCTCGACGCCGCGATGGTCGGCTTCCTCGCGCAGGGCGACGACCTGCTCGGCCAATCCGAGGTACTCCGCCATCTGGCCCACCACGACGGGTCCGCAGGACATCTCGAAGGTGGGCATGAAGCGCGCCGGCCCGGTGTCCACCACCACGCCCACCAGCGCCGCGCCGGGGGTACGGCCCACGTATCCGCAGGCCCAGGCGAACGCCCTGGCTCCTCGCTCGCCCTGGTCGACGACGGCGACCACCCGCACCCGGCCGGCCACGGCTGGCGGGAGCTCCGGCAGGACCGCCGGCGCGTCGGTACGCGAGGCCCGGGGCTCGGGGGCGGAACGCGCTGATCGTCGGAAGGCAAGCATGATTACCTTTTCCCGAGGGAGGCGGAGGTGGTCGGTCCCTGGGTGACCATGGTTCGCGCCGCGCGCGCCCCGCGGAACGCCGCGCCCAGCAGGTTGACCTCRACGACGCGGCGCAGGGTCGCCTCGTCCAGCTCTTCGGGCCGGGCCAGGCGCATGATGCCGGCGTTGTTGAGCAACCCGTCCATGGCGCCGAACTCGGCGACGCAGCGGGCGACCAACGCCTCGGCGGCCGTCCAGTCCGAGACGTCGCCGGGCTGGGCCAGCGCCCTGCCACCCGCGGCCACGATGCCAGCCGCGACCCGTACGGCCACGTCGGCATCGACGTCGTTGACCACGACGGCGGCGCCGAGCTCGGCGGCATGGCGCGCGCAGGCCTCCCCGATGCCGCGTCCCGCGCCGGTCACCACGACGGCCCGTCCGGTGAGGGCCCCGGGTGTCGTGTCCATAGGCAGAGCCACCACCAAGAGCCAAGGAGGATGGAGCGGCCCTCGCCGCCGCGCGGAGGCGCCGCCGGGAGAGCCCCGCCATCGATGAGTCGTGACGTCAGAAGCCTCACGCCAGCAAAGGCTCGGGATTCTGGATGCAGGATGCTATGCGGGTCGATCGACGTCGTCAACCGAACCGCCCCAGCCTCCATCGGCCGCCACCGCGACCGCCAGCGGGCCACGGGCCGAGGGTCGACAGGCGCCCCGACAGGGCTCGAGTCGAGCCAACCTGTGCCGCGCCGGCAGGAGCGAAGCGGGGCGCCATCCATGCGGCCGCGGCCACCCGCGGGCACCCGATCCCGGGCACCCGCGTCGCGGCCGGGCCACCTCGCCACTTGTCGTCCAGGTCACATCGGACTAACGTCCRCTCTGGATTCAGGATTCAGCTTTGCGGCCAGACAGCCAGGCCAACCCAGGAGGTGCGATGCCATCCTCTGCCGTCGGGGTCGCGCCAACCTATGTCCGCCTCGTCAACGAGGGCCGGCTGGCGGAGACCGTCGATCTCTATGCCGAGGACGGCGAGGCGTTGCCCCCCAACCCGGCCTACGAGCCGGTGATCAGAGGCCGCGCGGCCCTGCGCGAGCACTACCAGAGGTCGGTCGGGCGACGGCTCCCGAAGATCGAGATCACACATCTGTACGAGGCCGGCGACACCCGCGTCGTCGAGCTGAGCAGCGGGACCGTCGACGAGGACCAGCCGTGGGGCGTCCTCGACATCTTCACTGTCCGCGCGGACGGGCTCGTCACCCGGATGGCCGCCTACCGCCGCCCGCTCGCTCGGGTGCGGGCGTGAGCCGCCGAGGCGTCGGCCGCCTCCCCCACGCGACGCGGCCGCCGGCGGCGGCGGCGGTCCGAACCTGATCTCACGGCACACGTCCAGCAGACCACATACCCGCGGAGGGATCGAAGATGGCAGGCCGGGTCGACGGCAAGGTCGCGCTGGTGACCGGGGCCGCCCGGGGCATGGGGCGCAGCCACGCGCTGCGTCTCGCCCTGGAGGGCGCCGACGTCATCCTCGTGGACATCTGCGACCAGATCGAGACCAACCCGGTCGAGATGCCCACCCGCACGGACCTCGACGAGACGGTCCGCCTGGTGAAGGCGACCGGGCGCCAGGTGACCGCCCTCGAGATCGACGTCCGGGACCTCGAAGCGCTGACCGCCGGTGTCGACGAAGCGGTCGCCGCGATGGGCCGGCTCGACATCGTCTGCGCGAACGCGGGCATCGGCGGTTTCGAGACCGTCCGCGAGATGACCGCGCGCTCCTGGCAGGACATGATCGACGTCAACCTCACCGGCGTCTGGAACACCACCAAGGCCACCCTGGCCCACCTGGCCGACTCGGGCCGCGGCGGGGCGATGGTGCTGACGAGCTCGACGGCCGGCTTCAAGGCCGGCAGCCAGGCCGTGCACTACGCCGCCGCCAAGCACGGCGTGATCGGCCTGGTCAAGACCCTGGCGAACGAGCTCGGGCCGTTCTCGGTGCGGGTGAACGCCGTATGCCCGGCGATGACCGCCACGCCCATGATCCTCAACGACGGCGTGTTCCGTCTCTTCCGCCCCGACCTCGAGGCGCCGACGGTCGACGACGCCCGCGCGGGCTTCGCCAGCCACCACGCGCTGCCGATCCCCTGGGTCGAGCCCGTGGACGTGAGCAACGCCGTGCTGTTCCTCGCGTCGGACGACGCACGCTACATCACCGGCATCGCGCTGCCGGTGGACGCCGGATACCTGGTGAAGTGAGGCGGGCCTGGTGCCGCCGCGTCGGTCGCGGCGGCGGCGAGATGGCGCGCCGCTGGGCGACCGTGAACGGTGCGGCCGCCTACGGAGCACCCGACGACCTGGACGTGGTCGCGCCGGGCCGGCTCGCGGATCTCCTGGTCGTCGACGGCGACCCCGTCGAGGACGTCTCGATCCTTTCCGACTCGGAACTGTCGCTGCTCGCGGTCCTGAAGAACGGCGAGCTCGTCACGGACCGCCTCGACGAGCTCGCGGCGGTGCCCGCGTGAGCGCCCCCGGCGCGGCGCCCGCGGAGGGCACCGATCCCATTCCCGGCCGCCTGGTGCGCACCCGCGGCCTCGACGTGTTCGTCCGCGAACTCGGCACCGGCCGGCCGGTCATCCTGCTGCACGGCTTCCCGCTCACCTCGCACATGTGGCGCCACCAGACGCGCGCGCTCGCCGACGGCGGGTACCGCGTCCTGGCGCCGGACTGCCGCGGCTACGGCCTGTCCGGCAAGCCCGGCACCAGGGTCACCCTCGACGCGCTCGCCCGCGACGTGATCGACCTGATGGACGCCCTCGGCCTCGCGACCGCGGCGCTCGCCGGGCACGACTGGGGCGGGATCATCGCCGCGGCGACGGCGCTGCGCCACCCGGAACGCTTCACCACACTCGCGGTTCTCGACGCCCCGGTGGGGATCTGGCCCGACTACGCCGTGCACGGCTGGTGGTTCAAGGCCCGGCCGCGGCCCGAGGTCTTCATGGCCCGGCACGCCGCCGAGTTCGTCGGCACCGTGATGGGCGGCCGGGCACRCACCTACGGCGGGCCGCCCGAGAGCGCGTGGCCGGCGATCGGCTCGGCGACGACGCTCTCCCTCGCGGGCCGGGCGAGCCGGCCGAGCTTCCTCACCGAGGCCGACGTCGATCACTATGTCGCGTCGTTCGCGCGCGAGGCCTCCTGGCGCCACGCGATCAGCTACTACCGCGACGCGCTGCCGTTCCACCGCGCGCGTCCCGCCCCGGACGAGCGGGACGGCGTGCGTTACGAGTTCGCGGACCCGCGCGTCGCGACCGAGATGTGGGAGCATCCCGGCGGCCTGTCGAGCCATCCCGACCACGGGTGGATGCCGGTGTACGACCCCGACTACCGCCACCGCCCGCTGGAGACGCCGACGCTGTTCGTCTACAGCCGCGCACTGCTGCCGGCCGCGTTCGCCGGTCTGGCCCCCGGCGAGCTGCCGCCGGAGGGCAAGCTGCCCCACCTGCCGGTCCTGGCCGCGCACGCCGAGCTGTTCACGAACCTCGCCGCGTTCCCCGTCGCGGGCGGCCACTTCATGCCCGAGGAGGAGGCCGGCCGCACGACGGAGCTGATGCTCGGGCACCTGCGCGGCTGACGCCCGCCTTCAGCGGTCCCGCCCAGGCCCAGGCCCAGGTCTCGCCGCGACCTGACTGGACCTGGGCCTGGGCGGGACCGCCGGGACCGACAGGGCTCCCGAGTCGACCGTCGTTGTCAACCAATGTTGACATAAGGCCGGCCGGCCCGCCCGTTCTCCGCCTCGCCCTCTGGGACGCCCCACCCCCTCCAGCCGGCGCGTCCCCGCCTGGCTTCCGGTGGTTCAGGCAGGCGGCAAAGTCGGCGTCGGCTCCGCGATGACGACGCCGATGTCACCCGCCTCAGCGATCGCGAGGTTCGGGCGACCTCGACAACGGCTCCGGCGCGGACGGAGACGCCCCTGGCCGCCGCCGAACCTGGCCTTCGGTGATCAGCTCGGCCGCCGGGCCGAGCAGGCGCACGAGGTCGTCGCGGTCGGCCCGCGCCAGCTCCGGCATGCTGCCGACCGCGCGGACGAGGCCGATGCCGATGAGAGCCGCGACCATCGCCTGGGCGCGCAGCACCGGCGTGCCGACACCCTGGGCGGACAGCTTGGCCGCGAGCGGGCCGATGAGCCGCTGCTCGGTCAGCCGCAGCGCTGGCGCGCGCACCTCCGGCGCCAGGCCGGGGATGACGAAGGCCGGCACCCCGCTGCCGATCCCGCTGTCGTCCCACATCTCGAAGATCCGGGCGACCAGCTCTGTCGCGCTCTCGTCCCCGGCCGGGCTGACCGCGTCGACGACCTCGCTCGCCAGCGCCGCCCGGTGCAGGCCGTGCTTGCCGCCGAAGTACCGGGCGACCAGGGCGACGTCCACCCCCGCCTCGGCCGCGACGTCGCGCAGGCGGGTGCCCTCGTAGCCGCGCTCGGCGAACAGGGTTTTGGCCGCGGCGAGCAGCGCCTCCCGGGTCGCGGCCGCGTCCCGCCGCCGAGCGGGTCGCGCGCCGTCCCCTGCTCGCCGGCTTGACTCGGCGGGCATCTGCGGCTGTGCGGGCATGGCACGAGCATGCCAGTCACGTCCTCCCGAGCCGCGCGTCGACGGCCACCAAGGACCCCTTGCACCACGGACTACCTGGATGCAGGATTCCTGTTTACCGACAAGTCCTGTTTACCGACAGGTCACAGAGAAGGGATGCGCGATGACGCAGACGCCTGGCGACGTGGTTCGGGCCTTCGCCGCCGCGATGGCCGAGGGAGACCTCGACAGGGCGCTCAACGAGTTCGCGGCCTCCGACATCGTCTTCGAGAACGTGCCCATGGAACCGCCCGCGCAGGTCGTGCGGGGCGCCGATGTCGTCAGGGCCCGGCTCGGCGCGCTCTACCAGGTGGCGAAGGCCGAGAGTTTCGACATCGTCAGGCAGGTCGAGCAGGGCGAGTGGGTCTTCCACGAGCGGGTCGACTCCTTCCGGTTCCCGCCCGGCACGTTTCCCAAGGGCGATGTCTTCGTGATGCGGGTGGCGACCGTCTTCCACGTCCAGGACGGGCGCATCGCGCTCTGGCGGGACTACTACGACTTCGGCTGCTTCGAGCGCGACCTCGGCGTCGACCTCGCCGAGTTCGGCCGCCGGGTGGGGCATGCCTACACCCCGGCGTAGTCCCGGCMCGGCCGGGTCCACGCCGACCAGACGCGACCGCTGCACGCCAGGCCGTATTCCTGAAGGTCGTCCGGAGAGCGCATGACGCCGGACTCGGAATCCAGTCCTTCGACCACATCGAAACGGAACCACGCCCCGCGGCGTGGCGAGCGGACGGAAGGGCGCGATGGCGAGCCTTGAGGAATACCGCCAGGTCGGCGAGAGGCTGCGTAACTGGGGACGGTGGGGCGCGGACGACCAGCTCGGGACGCTGAACCTGCTGACGGCCGACCGGGTACGCCAGGCGGCGGCACTGGTCCGCAAGGGCGCGGTCTTCCCGCTCGGCATCGCGTTCGGTGCCGACGGCATCTGGCCGTCGAACCACTTCCGGCGCAACCCCATCCATGTCATGACTGTCGACGGCGGGGACGCCAACGCGCTCGCCGAGTGGCTGCCCGGGTACGGCGGCCCCTGCGAGGCGTCGATGCTCCCGATCTACGCCTCGCCGTTCCGCTTCGCCGACGACATGGTGATCATGCCGCTGCAGTCCGGGACCCAGTGGGACGCGCTCGCCCACGCCTGGTACGACGACCTGCTCTACAACGGCGTCCCGGCGAGCGCGATCACCAGCATGGGCGCGACGCGCAACAGCATCGACCAGGTCCACGTCAAGGGCATCACCGGGCGAGGGGTCCTGCTCGACGTCGCAAGGGCGCACAACCAGGAGCACGTCCCCACGAACCACGGCATCACCCCCCGGGAGCTGGACGAGACGGCCGACCGCCAGGGCGTCGAGGTGCGCTCCGGCGACATCGTGCTCGTCCGCACCGGCTGGTGGTCCCAGCTCGGCCAGGTCGGCGACCCCGCGCGCTGGCGCGCCGGCTCCCCCGGGCTTTCCTGGACCTGCGGGACCTGGCTGCACGACCACGAGGTCGCCGCGGTCGCCRCCGACAACGTAGCGCTGGAGGCGGCCGAGCAGGCGGTCGACGGCATGTTCCTGCCGCTGCACGGGCTGTGCCTGCGCGACATGGGCATGATGCTCGGCGAGCTGTGGGACCTGGAGGCCCTGGCCGCCGACTGCGCCGAGGACGGCGTCTACGAGTTCCAGCTCGTGGCGCCGCCGCTGCGGGTCACCGGCGCCGTCGGCTCGCCCCTCAACCCTCTGGCGCTGAAGTGACCCGGCCGGAGGCTGGCGCCGCCGGGGACGGTGGCCGGGCCGGGGACCTCGACGGCGACCTCTCGGGCTACTGATCGATCGTCGGGCCCGACGTGAGCCCGCCCGGGGCCTGGCGAGGCCTCACCCGGGCCCGACGATCACCGAGCCTCGCGGGTCTGGCCGTACTCGATGTGGGCACGCACGGCACGCTCGACCAGCCAGCCCTTGCTGGCCGCGTACCCGRGCATGCCGTCCCACCGCGCATCCCAGCCCGCTGACAGCTCCGTCGAGGCCGCGGCGAGCGCGTGAAGGTGGTCCACATCGAGCACAGCGTGATCATCTTCGGTGACGGTACCAACCGGGTCGAGAGCCCTCGCCAGCGCGTCGCGCGGCAGCGCGCTCTCGACGTGCAGGCGGCCGCAGTCGTCGGCCTGGTCCACGAAGACGCGCGCCGAGGCGTCCACGACGACGATCACTGGGTCACCCGCCGCCACACCAGCTCCCGGACCTCCCGCTTGAGGATCTTGCCGGTCGAGCCCTTCGGCAGCTCGTCGACGACCACGACATGGCGGGGCTTCTTGTATCCGGCGAGGCGGTCGGAGCACCAGGCGTCGACCGCGGCCGGCTCGACGGTCGCTCCGTCGGCCGGCACGACGGCGACGGTCACCAGCTCCCCCCAGCGGGCGTCGGGGATGCCGACGACACTCGCCTCGCCGACGCCGGGCATCTCGCGCAGGACACGCTCGACCTCGGCGGGGTACACGTTGAGACCGCCGGAGATCACGATGTCCTTCGACCGGTCGACGATCACGTACCTTGCCTGGGCGTCGACCGTGACGACGTCGCCGGTGTGGTACCAGCCGTCGACGATCGACTCGGCCGTCGCCTCCGGCTTGTTCCAGTAGCCGGCCATGACGTTGGGGCCGCGCACGAGCAGCTCACCGGTGCGGCTGCCGTCGGCGGCAGGCTCGGCGTCCTTGCCGTCGGTGGTCGTCACCCGGACCTCGACGCCGACGGACGGATAGCCCGCCGGGACGCCGAGCTCGCACGGGACGTACGGGTCGGCCTCGTCGCGGTGGCGCAGGGCGAGGACCGGATGCGGCGCCTCGCACGAGCCGTAGACCTGGGTGAGGATCGGGCCCAGCACGTCGAGGGCGTCGGTGAGGGTCTGCCGGGAGATGGACGCGCCGCCGTAGGTGAGGTTGCGCAGCCCGGCCGGGACCTCCTTCCCGCGCAGGTGCTCGACAAGCATCTKGATCATGGTCGGCACGACGAAGGACGACGTGCCGCCCGACTGCTCGACCGCCCGCAGGAACAGCTCGGGCTCGAACTTCGGCAGCACGATGTTGCGCGCGCCGCGCACGAAGAACGTCAGCAGCTTCGACGCGCTGCCGTGCGACAGCGGACCGGCGTGGATCATGCCGTCGGCGGGGGTGACGAGGTACTCGTCGGTGAGCGTCATCATCGTCGCCGAGACCCGGCAGCGGTCGAGCAGCATCGCGCCCTTCGGGCGGCCGGTCGTGCCGGAGGTGTAGAGGAACTGGCTGAGCCGCTCGGGGTCGGCGGGCAGCGCCGGACCGGTGACCGCCGAGTCCCGCAGCAGGTCGGCGTAGTCGACGACCCCGGCGCCGGGGCCGTCGACCGACACGACCACGGTGCCCCGGGCCCGGCAGACGTCGACGACGCGGTCGAGCTCGGCGGCCTCGGTGATCAGCACCGCGGCGTCGGAGTCCTCGAGCACGTAGCCGCGCTCGTCGTCCGACAGCCGCGGGTTGATCGGGACCTTGACCAGGCCGGCGACGGCGAGCGCCAGGTCGGTCTCGACGTACTCCAGCCGGTTGCGCATCAGGATGGCGACCCGGCTGCCCGGCTTGGCCCCGAGGCCGGCCAGGCCGCTCGCCAGCCGGAAGACGCGCTCGCCGGCCTCGGCGAACGTCAGGCTGCGCTCCCCGTCCACCACCGCGGTCCGGTCGGCGTGGCGGGCCACGGCGCGGCGCACCAGCTGGGGGATCGTGGGCACGGTCAACTCCCTGGAAACAGTGGTCGTGGGACGGCCGCGGCCGGCTGGCTCCGGCCGCGGGGGCGGGGGCGACGGACTCGGCCGGGCGGCCGCGGTCAGCGGGTCGCGGTCAGGCGGCCGCGGTCAGAGGTCGATGTCGAGCATCAGCGACGCGTAGCTCTTGCCGGTGCCGTCGACCCGCAGTGACCGGGACATACCGCCGGCCAGTGCCGCGGTCATCACGAAGTTCAGGCCGTGYAGCACCGGGAACTCGTAACGGGTCACCGTCCCGTGGATCAGTGGGGCGAACTTCGTCGCGACGACCTCGGCGGTGAGCCGCTCCCGAAGGGCCGGCCAGTCGGCCTCGTCGTGTGGGAAGACGCAGATGTTGGCCACGTCGGTCTTGTCGCCCTGACGGGCATAGGCGATGTCACGCAGCTTCATGGTCACCTCGCTTCATGGTCACGCGGCTTCATGTCTCGAGGATCTCCACGTGCAGCGGGACGTCGGCCCGGTCCAGGAAGGCCGGGGTGACGCCGATCGCGCGCCCGATGGTCATGGCGCCACGGCCGCCGCCACCGGCGGGCCCCGAGATCGGCAGGTAGTCGGCCTCGTCGAAGATGGTCTGCGCGGCAGCCCTGGACTCGGTACGCGCCGCGACGCGCATCCGCACCTCGGCCGGGTAGCCGCGCTCGATGGCGGTGCCGAACAGCGAGGTCATGCCTACGAGGTCGGTGTGCCACTCGATGATCTCGCTGCCGACGGCACGCTCGACGCGGGCACGCACCAGGTCGGCGGCGTACCGGGCCCGCTCGACGCAGCTGGGACCGCCGTAGGAGATCTCGGCGGTCACCTTCCAGCCGAGGTCGAGACCGACGAGCACCTTGAGCCGCTCTGGACGGGCCCGGCCGGTCATCCCGGTGACCTCGACCTGGTCGGGGCCGAGCTGGCGCACGGACGCGTGGCTGAAGTCGGCCGTCACGTCCGGGGTCAGGTACGAGGTGGGGTCGTGGACCTCGTAGCCGATCTGGACCCGCACGGTCTTGGTGCTGACCAGTCCCCCGGTGCCCGGGGTCTTGCTCAGGACCACGCGGTCGCCCTCGACCTCCGCCCACGGGAAGCCGATCTCGAGCATGTCGGCGACCGGGTTGAACGGCGGGTCGGTGAAGTTGCCGCCGGAGACGTGCGGGCCGCACTCGAGCAGGTGTCCCGCCATCGTCGCGACGCCGAGCTTCTGCCAGTCGTCGAGCGCCCAGCCGTTGCGGAAGCAGATCGCCCCGACGTAGGGCGACGGGTCCRCCAGCCGGCCGCCGATCACGAACGTCGAGCCGCGTTCGAGGGCCTCGACCACGGGTTCGGCACCGATGTACGCGTTGGCGGACACGACGCGTTCCTTGATCTGGGAGATCGTGCAGTCGTGCTCGGGGAGGTACAGGTCGCGGTCGTTCGCGGCGGCCAGCACGTCGTCACCGGTGATCACCGCGACCTTGACGCCCGTCACTCCCGCGGCCCGCAGCCCGTCGACGACCACGCCACCGGCGGCCTCGGGGTTGGCCGCGCCGTAGTTGCCGATCAGCGTGCCGCCACCGGCGACGAAGCCGGCGAACGAGCTGACGATCTTCGGGAGGCGGGCGTCGAAGCCGGGCACCGGCCGGTCGAGGCGCTGCAGGAAGCCGGCCGAGGCGTCCTCGAGCTTGCGCAGCTGGTTGAGCGCCATCGAGCGCTCCGCCAGACAGTCGAAGCCCATGTGGTCGACGACGCCCGAGTTCGCCAGCCGCGCCGGCCAGTCGAGGCGGTCGCGCTCGTACGCGCTCCCGCAGCCGATCCGGATCACTGGGCGAGCCCGAGTTCCTCGCGGCGACCGGCGGGCCAGAAGTCGAACAGCTCCCGCGCGTTGATCTCCGCGATCCGGGCGGCGTCATCGTCGGCGACGTCCGCGAGCTCCTTGGCCAGGCCCTCCCGGGCGTTCGGCCAGTTGGAGTCGTTGTGCGGGTAGTCGCACTCCCACATCAGCCGGTCGACGCCGATCAGGTCGCGCAGCCGGACGGCGACCGGGTCGCTGATGAAGCAGGTCCAGAAGTGGCGACGGAACAGCTCCGACGGCGGGATCGAACGGTCGACGTCGAGCCGGGTGCGCTCCCAGGTGTAGTCCATCCGGTCGACGAGGTAGGGCACCCAGCCGCTGCCACCCTCCGACAGCGCGATCTTCAGGTCGGGGTGGCGGGTGAGGGCGCCGGAGAAGATCAGGTCGGTGCTCGCGCTCATCGAGTTCAGCCCGCACAGGGTGATCGGCACGGTGGGCGCGGACTCGGGGCTGGGCACGACCATCTTCGACGACGAGCCGATGTGGGTGCACAGCGGCAGGCCGGTCTCCTCGGCGGCGTCGAGGAACGGGTCCCAGTAGTTCGTCCAGAACGACGGTAGGCCCAGCGCCGACGGGTTCTCGCTGAACGAGACCGCCTTCGCGCCGCGCGCGGCCATCCGGCGGACCTCGGCCGCGGCCAGCTCGGGGTCCCACAGCGGCACCAGGACCATCGGGATGAACCGCTCGGGAGCGGCGCCGCACCACTCGTCGATCATCCAGTCGTTGTAGGCCTGGACGCACAGCAGGCCCAGCTCGCGGTCCTTGGCCTCGTTGAAGGTCTGGCCGCAGTAACGCGGGAAGGTCGCGAAGACCGTCGCCGCCTGGATGCCGTCGCGGTCCATGTCGGCGACGCGGGCCTTCGGGTCGTAGCAGCCGGGGATCATGTCGTCGTAGTGCCGGGCGACGATCTCGCTGCCCTGCGCGGCCAGCTTCTCGGCCAGGGTGCCGGTCGCGGCGCCGCTCCCGGCGTCCGAGCTGGCCGCCCCGGCGGTCGAGGAACGGCCGTGGAAGCGCCGGGTGTGCACGCTGCCCTGCATCGACAGCGGGTACCGCCGGTCCTCGTACTGCCAGTCCAGGACGCCGCCCTCGCCCTCGACGATGTGCGGGCCGGCCTCCCGGTACTTGGCCGGTAGCCGGTCGGTCCAGATGGTGGGCGGCTCGATGACGTGGTCGTCGACCGAGACGAGTTGAACCGAGTCCCTGAGCATGACGCACCTCCCGTGCCCGGTCCGCAGACGCGGCCCCCCGCGCCCCGCCTCGCCGGGCTCCCTTCGACTGTGTCTGTCCGCCGCCAAGGCGACCTTGAGGACTGGGGTCAGATCTTCCTGGCGCCGTCTGCCCAGTACGCCTCGCGTACCTTCCGCCGCATGAGCTTGCCGTTGTCCCCGCGCGGCAGCGCGTCGACGAAGTCGACGCCGCGCGGGACCTTGAACCGGGCGACCCGCTCCCTCGCGAAGTCGATCAGCTCCGCTGCCAGCGCGTCGCTCGCCGCCGCGCCGTCCGCGAGCTGGACGACGGCCCTGACCTGCTCGCCCCATTCCGGGTCTGGAGCGCCGACGACGGCGACATCGACCACGGCCGGATGCGTGATCAGCGCGGCCTCGATCTCGGCCGGGTAGATGTTCACCCCGCCCGAGATGATCGTCTCGGCCTTGCGGTCACAGAGGAAGAGGTAGCCGTCGGCATCGACGTAACCGATGTCGCCGACGGTCGCCCAGTCTCCTCTGCGGCTGCTCGCGGTCTTGTCCGGGTCGTCCTTGTACTCGAACGGGACGTTGACCTTGAAGTAGACCAGGCCGGGCTCGCCGGTGGGCTGTTCGTTGCCGTCGTCGTCGAGGATCCGCAGCTGGGCGCCAGGGTAGGCCCGTCCGACGGTGCCCGGCCGCGCCAGCCACTCGGTCGGGCTGACCATCGTGCCGCCGACCTCGGAGGAGGAGTAGTACTCCCAGATGATCGGGCCCCACCAGTCCATCATCGCCCGCTTGAGGTCGGGCGGGCAGGGCGCGGCGGCGTGCACGACGTTGCGCAGTGTCGTCACCGAGGCCTGGCGCCGTTGCTCCTCCCCCAGGCGTAGCAGGCGCTGGAACATCGTGGGGACGAAGTGCGCGTCGGTGACGCCGTATCGCTCGATCGCCGCCAGCGTGCCTTCGGGGGTCCACTTGTTCATGAGCACGACGGTCTGGCCGAAGTGCAGCGCCGCCATGCCGAACCCGAGCGGCGACGGGTGGTAGGTCGGCCCGGTGACCAGGTGAACGCCATCCGGGTACGTGCCCATGCCCGAGTGCCCGAACAGGTTCGCGGAGAACCGCGCCGCCGCCGTGTCCGCGTCGCCGGCCGGGCGCGGCTTGAGGACGGCCTTCGGCCGGCCGGTCGTGCCGGAGGTGTAGTAGAGCCGCTGGCCGGGGCGACGGTCAGACGGCGCCGACGGCGAGGACGCCGCCTTGAACGACTCGTAGGACGCGAAACCCTCGGCCTCCCCGCCCACCAGCAGCCGGCGCTCCGGCGGAATGCCCGCCTCCTCGGCCGCGGCACGCACGGTGTCCGCGAACTCGGCCGCGGCGACGACGACCGTCGCGCCACTGTCCGCCAGAACGTAGGCGATCTCGGACGCGGTCAGATGCCAGTTGACGGGCGTGAAGTAGAGACCCGACTGCAGCACCGCGCTGAAGACCTCGTAGACGACGCGCGAGTTCGGCAGCACGATCGCCACCGGGTCCGCGTCTCCCAGGCCGAATGCCCGCAGGCCGTTGGCGACCCGGTTGCTTGCCTCGCCGAGCGCGGCGAACGTCGTCACCGTCCCGTCGGGGTCGATCACCGCCGGCTTCGTGCCGAGACCGGCCGCGCRCTGCCAGAAGGACAACGCGGCCGGCGCCCGCACGGCGTTCGTCGCCGTGCTCACCGGGCGCCCCCCGCCGACGGTTCGGACGTCGCACCAGCCATGGTCAGTTCTCCTCGTTCCGGTCCGGGGGCGTCCAGCCGGGCGGACAGGTCGTCCCCGGCCGCGGCCGGCGGCGACCAGCCGCACCGGCCAGGGCCGCCAGGCCGTTTCCGCTCACCTGTCGCCCATGGATGCCAGCAGTGCAGCTAACCGCAAGGCTGGATCCAGGATACGTTTGATCTTTCGCGAACGCAACCGGCCAAAGCCTCACCCGTCCGCCGTCTCGTGACTAGGAGTCACAGATCCACCGCGCGAGCCGGGCCCGGTGCGTACCGGGGCTGCCGAACAGCAGCTCGTCCGACTTGGCGCGGCGGTAGTACAGGTGCGCGCGGTGTTCCCACGTGAAGCCGAGGCCGCCGTGGATGTGCAGCGCGTCGTACGCGGCCTGGGCATACGCCTCCGAGCACAGCGCCCCGCACGCCGCCACCGCGGCGGGGAGCATCGAGGGGCGCTCGTCGGCGATCCATGCCGCGTGCTCGGTCAGCGCCCGAGCGGATTCCAGCTCCAGCATCATGCGCGAGCAGGTGTGCTTGATCGCCTGGAAGGAGCCGATCGGCCGGTCGAACTGCTCGCGCACCTTGGCGTAGTCCACGGCCATCTCCAGCACGGCCTCGGTGCCGCCGACCTGCTCCGCCGACAGCGCCAGCACGGCGCGGTCGCGGACCAGGTCCAGCACGGTGTCCCCCTCGCCAGGCGCGCCCACCGGCACGGCGGCGGCGTCCTCGAGGTCGACCGTGGCGAACTCCCGCGTCATGTCGAGCGACGCCAGCGGCCGGGCGGAGACCCCCGCCCCGGCCGGCACGGCGAACAGCGAGACGGCGCCGTCCTCGCCGGTCACCGGCACGAACAGCACGTCGGCCTGGGCGGCGAACATCACGTGCGACAGCCGCCCGGTCAGGCGGGCGGCACCTCCCTCTCGCCGTACGCGCAGCGGGTCCCGCATCGGGGTGTCGAGGGCGACGGTCGCGATCAGCTCCCCGGCGGCGAGCCCGGGCAGCCAGCGCTCGCGCGCCTCCTGGTCGTCACAGGCCGCCAGCAGTGGGATCGCGAGACCGACGGCGGCCAGGTACGGACCGGCGTAGAGCACCCGCCCCAGCTCGTGGAACACCAGTGCCTGCTCGACCCAGCCGAAGCCGGAGCCGCCGTGCTCCTCCGCCACGGTGATGCCGTGCGCGCCCAGCTGGCCGGCCAGGTCCGCCCACAACGCCCGGTCGAAGGCCGCGCCGGACTCGGTCCTGGTCACCAGATCCTCGGTCGGCAGCCGGTCGGCGAGGAAGTCCCGCACGGCCTGCCGCAGCGCCAGGTGCTCGGCGGTGAGCGCCGACCCACCGCTGACGAAGTCGCGGACGGACAGCCGGCCCCCCGCCGGTTCCACGTCGAGCGCCGTCATCCCGCCACCGCCTCGTTCGCCACGGCAGGCCGCGGGACCTGCCCGTCTGTCGCCTCGGCCCGCGCCGCGGCCGCCGAGGAGCCATTCCACCGGGACGGCGGGTTTGCGGGCTTCGGCTCCCGGGGCAGGCCGAGCATCCGCTCGGCGAGGATCGTCGCCACGATCTCGTCGGTCCCACCGCCCACCGCGAGGCCCGGCGCCGCGCAGACCCTCGCGGCCCACTGCCCGCCGGCCTCGTCACCATCGTCCCAGGCCAGGGCGTCAAGCCCGCCCGCGGACAGCCCGAGCGCGGAGACCTGCCGGACGAACCGCGACGACGCGAGCTTCGCCAGGGCACCCTCCGGGCCCGGCGCACGCCCGTCCAGCACCGCGCGGCGGACCCGCTCCCGCATGAGCATGATCACCGCCTCGCAGGACCAGGCGTCGGCGAGGCGCTGGCGCACCACCGGGTCGTCGATCATGCCCGACGCGTTCGCCTCCGCGATCACCAGCTCGACGGTGCCCCCGCGCAGGGCCGTGTTGCCGCCGACGGCGACCCGCTCGTTCGACAGGGTGGTGCGTGCCACCCGCCAGCCGTCGCCGGGCTCGCCGAGCACCTGGTCATCGGGCACGAAGACGTCGTCGAGGTAGACCTGGTCGAACTTGGACAACCCCGTCATCTGCTTCAGCGGCCGGATCTGCACCCCCGCCGCCCGCATGTCGACCACGGCGACCATCAGGCCCTTGTGCTTGGGCCGGTCCGGGTGGCAGCGCACCAGCGCGAGGCCCAGGTCGGAGAAACGGCCGTGCGAGGTCCAGATCTTCTGCCCGCGCAGCACCCAGCCGCCGTCCACCCGGTCCGCGCGCGTGCGCACGGCCGCCAGGTCCGAGCCCGCGTCCGGCTCGGAGAACAGCTGGCACCAGACCTGATCGCCGCACAGGATCGCCTGTGCCCACCGCTCACGCTGGGCCGGCGTGCCATGCGCCAGGATCGTCGGCCCGCACATGCCGATGCCGACGTTGAACAGCGCGTTCGGAAGCTCGTAGTCGGCGCACTCCTGCTGGAACACGACCTCGTAGCGCGCGTCGAGGCCCTGCCCACCGACGTCCACCGGCCAGGTCAGGCCACTGAAGCCCTCGCCGTGCAGCCTGCGCTGGAACCCGCGGGCCGCTACCACCGACACCTCGTCGTACTCCTCGGCGACACCCGTGCCGCTCGACCGGAGCCGCGCGTTCCCGGCGAGCCAGGCCCGCGCGMGCCGGCGGAAGGCGCCCAGGTCCTCCGCTTCCATCTACTTCRCTCCTCCGCGCCGTGGTCACCATCCGCTCGGCGGTGGGCCAACCCTCAGCGCCTCCGACCCTGCGGGTATGACCGGCTCCGCGTCCTGGCAGCCGTCCCCGACCCGCGCCCGGCGCCCGTCTCCCTTGTCTCGACGAGTGTATCCGGGATTCAGCTTTTCGGCTGCCTATCCGGCGGGTCCGCGGGTCAGGACCACGGCGGGGCCAGCCCGTCAGTGGGGATGCACGCTCGACATGCCACCGTCCACCGGCAGGACCGCGCCGGTGACGAACGAGGCCTCGTCGCTGGCCAGGAAGGAGGCGACGGCGGCGATCTCCGCCGGCTCGGCGATCCGCCCCAGCGGGACCGTCGCCCGCATCCGGGCCTCGACGTCGGGGATGTTGCGGATGGCACTACCGAAGATCCCGGTCCGGGTCGGGCCCGGGCAGATCGCGTTCACCCGCACCCCGGCGGCCGCGTAGTCCACCGCGGCCGACCTGGTCAGCATGGCGACCGCGCCCTTCGAGCCGGCGTACGCGGCCCGGCCCGGCAGCGCGAGCAGGCTGGAGGTCGACGCGGTGTTCACCACGGACCCACGCCCGCGGGTCCGGATGATCGCCGCGATGCCGTACTTCATCCCGAGGAACACGCCCCGGGCGTTGACCGCCTGCACGCGGTCGTAGTCGTCCTCGGAGATCTCCGCGAGCGGCGTCGGCGCCAGGGTGATGCCCGCGTTGTTGCAGACCACGTCGAGGGCGCCGAACTCGTCCAGCGCCGCCGTGACCGCGCGCCGGACGTCCTCACCTCTGGTGACGTCGGCGGTCACGGCTAACGCCGCGCCGGACAGGCTGTGGGTGACGTCCTCGGCGCCGCCCAGGTCGACCGCGACGACGCTCGCCCCCTCGGCGACGAACCGCTCGCACATCGCCGCACCCATCCCGGAGCTGGCCCCGGTCACGAGAACCACCTTACCGTCATGCCGCATCGCGATTCTCCTTCATCAAGTATCCTGGATGTAAGCACGGTGCAGCGCAAGCCGTCGGGCTCGTGACCGAGCCGACAACGCGACAGGCGCCCCGCCGTTCCGAGCGGGGCGCCTGTCGTGGTCGGAGCGCGGCACAGCCGCCAGCGCCGGCGTGCCGGGCTGCTGGGCCCGCCCCGCCGATCGGGTCAGAACCGGATGACTCCGCGCAGGTTCACGCCGGCGTGCATGTCGGCGTAGCCCTCGTTGATCTGGTCCAGCGTGTATTCCCTGGTGATGATCTCGTCAAGGTGCAGCTGACCCGCCCGGTACTGGCTGAAGATCCGATCCACGTCGGCGAGCGGGCGCGTCTGCCCGAAGACGCAGCCCAGCAGCCGCTTCGCCGACAGGAAGAACTGCGAGATCGRCAGCGTGATGGTGGTGTCGTCGTACCGCGCGACCGCCGTTGGCACCACCGCACCGCCCTTGCCGACGAGCTCGGCGACCTGGCCGATGAGCTCACCGGTCATGACCCCGACGGTGATGATGGCCGAGTCGGCCATGGCGTTGCGGGTCAGCCCGGCCAGCAGCGGCCCCGCCTCCTCGACGGAGGCGGCGACGTGGGTGGCGCCCAGCTTGAGCGCCTGCTCCCGCTTGAACGCGACCGGGTCGACCGCCACGATTTTCGCCGCGCCGGCGATCCGCGCGCCCTGGACCGCGTTGATGCCGACCCCGCCGGCACCGACGACCACGACCGTGTCGCCCTCGCGCACGGCGGCGACCCGCACGGCGGAGCCGTAGCCGGTGACCACGGCGCAGCTGGTGATCGCGGCGACCTTGGCGGGGATGTCCCGCTCGTAGGGGACGACACGGTGCTGCTTGACGAGCGTGTACTCGGAGAAGGTGCCGAGCTGGGCGTAGGCGCCGACGCCCCGGCCGTCAGGGGTGCTGAACGCGTAGGTCCCGTCCCCGCGTACCCCGGCCATGACATCGGCGTTGGCCTCGCATATGTAGCCGCGGCCGTCCGCGCACCAGCGGCACTTCCCGCAGGTCGGGGTGGCGACGAGCAGGACGGCGTCGCCCACGGACACCCTGTCAACCCTGGGGCCAACCGCGACGACCTCACCGGCGCCCTCGTGACCGCCGACGACCGGGGGCGGTACCGGGAAGTCACCGGTGATGTTGTGGTCGTCGCTGTGGCACAGGCCCGCGTACTCGAGCTTGACGAGGACCTCTTCGCCCACCGGCTCGGCGATCTCGAGCTCGGTGATTTCCCAGGGCTTTCCTGGCCCCCAGCACACAGCCGATCGCGTCTTCATGATGAGTATCCCTTCGGGCCGCGCCACCGCCGTCGTCGTCGGGGCGCGGTGTGGTCGGTATTGGAGATCCGGTCGACGCACCGGGGCCGGTCAGTCCAGGAGCTTGATGGCCTGCACCGGGCACGAGTCGGCCGCGGCCTGGACGTCGAACCGCAGGTCCTCGTCGTACTCGGCGTCGTACTCGAGCCGGTCGTCGTCGTTCATCCGGAAGACGGTCGGCGCCGCGAACACGCACTGGGCGTGGTCCTCGCAGACGTCCAGGTCCACAGAGACGTGGGGCATATCAACAGCTCCAGAAGGCAGAACTCGTCGCGGTTACGGGCCGCCCAGGGACAGGACCGGGCGCAGGGCCGGGGGAACACACACGGGGCATGAGGAAGGCGGAACGCGCGGAGGCGGGCGGCGAGCCCCCGGCTCGGGGGCGTCCGACTAGGCCACGGCCGCGGCCGCCGCGGCCGCCGCGGCCGGCCGCCCGCCCTCCCGTGACCCGGGCGTGAACACGGCCGGCAGGTGCATGAGGCCGTCGATCGTCTTGACCGTGTGGTAGCGGTCCACCGCGGACTCGTCGATCTGATAGTCCGGCATGCGGCGCAGCACCTCGCGCACCATTGTCCGGAACTCCATCCGGGCGATGTGCTGGCCGAGGCAGCGATGGGTGCCGTTCCCGAAGGACAGGTGCCGGTTCGCCTCGCGGCGGTCCAGCCGGACCTCATAGGGGTCGGCGAAGACCGCGGGGTCGCGGTTCGCGGCGGCCCACCACATCATCACGGACTCGCCACGCCGCACGGGCTGCCCGGACAGCTCGGTGTCCTGCGTGGCCACCCGGAAGATCTGCACATTGGGCGTGAAGACCCGCAGGAACTCCTCGGTGGCCGTGGCGAAGTAGGCGTCGTCGGTGAGCAGCCGCGCGCGGTGCTCCGGGTTGTGGTGCAGCCAGCGCAGCGTCTGCAGGGTCAGCGTCGCCGTGGTGTCGCCGCCGCCGAGGATGAGCGACATGAGGACGCCGACGACCTCGTCCTCGCTGAGCTGGCGTCCCCTGACGTCGCCCACCAGCAGCCGGTCGATCAGGCCGCCTTCGCCCGGGTTCTTCTTTCGCTCGCTGACCAGGCCGATCACGTCCGACTGGATCTCACCGATCCCCGCCATCGCCTCGTCGAAGCCGGGCTGCCCGGGAGCGAGATAGGAGGACTCGTGCGAGACCTTCGCGTAGAGCGGGAGCCGGTCGGCCGGCAGCCCGATGAGCTCCATCGTGGCGCGCACCGTGGTGATCGCGGCGAGGTCCTCGGAGAAGTCGACCCGCCCGGTCTCGATGACCGCGTCGAGGCACTCGGTGACCATCTCGAGAAACCGCGGCTCGAACTGCTTCGCACCGGCGGGCGAGAACGCGGGCCCGCACAGCTGGCGGATGAACTGGGTGAACGGGCTGTGCGACTCGATCGGCAGGGTGCGCACCGGGCCGGGCGGGCGCTGCACTCCCTGGCCGAGGCCGCCGCCGTCCTCCCTGCGCTCGTGATCCTGGGTGAAGTAGTCGTCGTCCCGGGCGACCCGGGCGACGTCGGCGTGGCCCGGCGTCACCCAGAACCCGCCGTGGTGCTCGCTCCAGGCGACCGGGCAGCCGCTGCCGCGCAGCTCGTCCGCGACCTGATGATAGGAGTCCGCGTACTCCTGGCTGTGGTGGTCTAAGTCAATCGTTCGGCGATCCGTCATGCGAGATCCCTGCCTTGGTTCTGGCTAACACGATCGCCCCGGGTGCTGGCGCGCCGGGTCTCCCAGACACCAGGTACTTCGGCGAGGGCGTGCGGAGCGTTCACGCGGACTCCGGCGCGACGGACGCCGCACGCGCGTCGCCGGTCGAGGCGAGCACCTCGCCGTGGCTCGCGTGCGGCCGACCGTCCAGCAGCGCCGCCAGCTTCGGCTGCCAGGCCCGGAACGCCTCGGTCTCCCGATGCGCCAGCCGCGCCGGCTCGTCGACGTACTGCTCGTAGACGAGGAACTGTCGGGACTCGGCCGCCAGCCGCACCACGGTGTACGCCAGCGCCCCGGGTTCCGTGCCCGCGCCCGCCACCAGCTGCCGCAGGATGTCCGCCGCCTCGTCCTCTGTGCCGGGCAGCACCGTCAGGGTCGCCACGATCGCGACCGGGCCGGCGGCCGCGCCGTCGGATCCGGGCATGCGCACCTTCCTTCCTTCTCGGGAGCCAGACGCCGGCACGGGGTCATCGCCAACGCCGGAACACTCAGAACTCAGAGGTTCGGGGTGACCTCGCGGATCGCCTCGACGCCGTCCCAGTCACGCGCCGCGGCGCTGATCAGGTCGAAGAACGAGCGCAGCCCTGGGATCTCGATGAGCTCGAGCAGTGGCTCGGAGCCACCGGTGCGGCCCAGGTAGCAGAAGTTGATCGTGGGGCCGGCGTCGCCCTCCTGGACGAGCTCCAGGCCGCCGTCCATCAGCCGCCGCTTCGTGTCCTGGTAGTCCTCGACGAACCGGCCCACGTGGTGCAGCGAGCCGAGGCCGTGCGGCAGGACGTCCCGGTAGGCCGAGGGGACGTCGTTGAGCAGCTGGATGAACTCGACCTGGACGCCGCCGGCCTGGGCCAGTGCCGTGGAGCTGACGACAGCGGTGCGCTCCCCCTTGAAGAAGAGGTTCCGCGTCGCCGACCGGCGCAGGTGGAAGAACGGGCCGACGCCGAGCACCGACGCCCAGTACCGCATGGACGCCTCGATGTCGGGGACGACGAAGCAGATCTGGTCGACCCCCTTCCCGGCGCCAGGGATCCCCAGCGCCGGGAAGGGGTTGGCCTGCGAAGTCACGGACGCCTCCTGTGGTGGTCGCTTGGGCGCACGGCCGTCAGCCGGCCGCGAGCGTGGTCCGGAAGTCCCGCGCACCACTGGCGATGTCGGCGGGGACCTCGTGGTGGAACAGCGCAGCCGGTCACGGCCGTGACGGCCCGTGGCTCACCCGGCGGATCATCACTAACTCCCGAACGGCTGGCCGTCCAGGAACGTCGCCTTCTGCTCGACATAGGCGTTCATCCCCTCGGGCCCGAACTCCCGGCCGTAGCCGGACGCTTTGAAACCGCCGAACGGCACGCCGATGTCGACGGTGAGCGCGTTGTTCAGATGCACCGATCCGGCGCGGATGCGGCCGGCGACCGCCGCGACCTCGGCGTCGTCGGCGCCGAACACCGCGCCGGACAGGCCGTAGGCCGTCCCGTTGGCGATCCGCACGGCGTCGTCGACGGAGTCGTAGGGCAGGACCGTCAGCACCGGGGCGAAGATCTCCTGCTGCGCGATCTCGGCGTCCGGCTCCACGTCGCAGACGATCGTCGGTGCCAGGTAGAAGCCCCGATCCAGGCCGTCCGGCCGGCCGCCACCCGCCACCACCCGGGCGCCGCCGGCCTGCGCGGTCTCCAGGATCTTCTGCACCCGGGTGTAGTGCGCGCGGAAGGCCAGCGGGCCGATGTCGGTGCCCGGGTCGCGGGGATCTCCGACCACCAGCTTGCCGACCGCGTCCGCCACGGCCGCGACGATTTCCTCCTGCCGGTCGCGGGGGACCAGCATCAGGGTCATCGCGGCGCAGGCCTCGCCGTTGTTGAGGGTGAACCCGGGAGGCACCGTCTCCACCAGCCGGTCGAGCGGCGCGTCCGCGAGGACGATTCCGGCCGACTTGCCGCCGAGCTCGAGGGTGACGCGCTTGAGCGTCTCCGCCGCGGCGCCAGCGATGATCTTGCCGGTGTGGTCGCTGCCGGTGAAGGCGACCTTGTCGACGCCCGGGTGCCGGACCAGCGCGTCGGACGCCGCGATGCCGGCCGGAACCACGTTGAGAACGCCACGCGGCAGGCCGGCGTGCTCGGCGGCGTCGGCGAAGCAGCGCAAGCTCAGCGCGTTGAGCGGCGACGGCTTGAGGACCATGGTGCACCCGGCGAGCAGTGCCGGGACGATCTTGCTGGCCGAGAGGCTGACCGGTGCGTTCCACGGCACGATCCCGGCCACGACGCCGATCGGCTCCCGGGTGATGCGGGTGTGCACGCCGGACACGCCGACGCGCTCCTCGGCCCACGGGTAACCCTCGTACGCCTGCTCCCAGTAGGCCACGTGGTAGGCGACCGAAGCGACGCCGCCGACCGACAAGCCGACGGGCAGGCCGACCTCCTGGACGACCAGGTCCCCGTAGGTGGCCGCGTTCTCGGTCAGGAACTGCGCCATAGCCTTCAGATAGGAGAGGCGTTCGGCGTGGGTGAGGGAGGTCCAGGCGCCGTCGTCGAACGCGCGGCGGGCGGCCGTGACGGCCGCGTCCATCGTGGCCGGGCCGGCGAGCGCCACACGGGCGAACACCTCCTCGCGGGCCGGGTCCTCCAGATCGGTCCATTCGGCGTCGTCGGGACGGACCCAACGCCCGTCAAGGTAGACATCTTCAGCTGTGATCATGGCCATCCACTCAAGCAGATTGGATCCTGGATTCTTACTCTAGTTCGACGGACGCGCCGCGCCTACCCGTCCGGGCCCGGAAGCCGGGGCCTGGCTACCGGCCCGCCAGCCGCGCCACGACCGGGGCGAACGCCTCCAGGTTGTCCTCACGGACCGTGAT
This sequence comes from Pseudofrankia asymbiotica, assembly GCF_001983105.1. Classification (GTDB taxonomy): domain Bacteria; phylum Actinomycetota; class Actinomycetes; order Frankiales; family Frankiaceae; genus Pseudofrankia; species Pseudofrankia asymbiotica. The sequence goes on from NZ_MOMC01000043.1 coordinate 78,759, forward strand.
GTAGGAGAAGCCGTAGCGCTCGCGCCGCTCGACCAGCCGGTCGCAGATCTCGTCCACCGAGCCGATCAGCACGTGCGGGTGGTCAAGGGTGTCCCGGGGCGACAGGTCGAACATGCCGCGACTGGCGGCCCCCAGGTTCGCCACCGCCCCCTCGGGGTCGTCGGTGATGATCGTGAAGAAGGCGCCAACCTCCAGCGTCAACTGATCGAACCGCTCCCCCGCGGCCTCGCGCACCCAGCCGATCTTCTCCGCGGTCGCCTCGGCGGTGGCCGAGCGCACGCCCTCGGAGCCGAGCTTGCCCGTGGCGTTGTTGAGGTTGATCGCGACGACGTCGGCGGCGCGGGCCGCGGTTTGCAGGACGACGCGCCCTCCCCCGCCCACCGCGATCTCCGGCTGGCGCGCGGGCGTGGGCACCCCCTCGAAGCCGCTGGCGTGCACCCCGTGCTCACCGCGGACGTCGACCTGGCCCGGGCCGAAGCATGCCCGCAGCACCTCGATGACCTCCGCCATCCGGCGGATGCGGACACCGGGGCGGTCGAGCGGGATGCCCATCGCCTCGTACTCGGCGGTGATCCAGMCGGCGCCCAGGCCGACCTCCAGCCTGCCCTCGCCGAACAGGTCGATCGTGGCGAGCTCCTTGGCGAGCACCACGGGGTTGTGGTAGTCGACGCACAGCACCCGGAAGCCGACCACGAGCGACGACGTCGACACGATCGCCAGCGTCGCCGCGGGGATCGCCGCCACGGTCTGGACGGGGTGGTTCGCCGCGGTCATGGCCGGGCCGGGCCCGAGATAGTGGTCGTTGTACAGGAGGCTGTAGTAGCCGAGGTCCTCCGCGGCACGCGCGCGTTCGCGGATGTCCTTGGCGGAGGCGCCGCCGCKCGACATCACACCGAACCGGAACGGCTTGGCCATGCGGTTCTCCCGTCCGGCGTCCGGCGTCCGGCGGACACCACAGCATTTTTGGATGTTGGATTCAGGATCCTAGAAGCGCCCCGCGCCGCCCGTCAACGGACCGATCGACCCTCGGACACCAGCCGGCGCACCCCCCGCCACCGCCACACAGCCAGCGACCACGGCGAGTCCCGCTGACACCGCGCATCGGGCGTGCCGCACGAAGGCCTGCCCGCAAGGCGGGACCCCGTATCCACGATGCTGGAGAGTACCGTGGCAGGCGTCACAGGTCGGGACATCGCCCCACCCGTCGACTCTTCCGACCATCGCCCACGTCACTCAACAGAGGTATCCTGGATCCAGTATCGAKCATGCGTTGCGGGCGAGGAGGACCCATGACCACGACAGAGGTGAAACGCGTCGCGACGTTCCTGCCGGATCCGGAGCCGCGCGAGGTCAGGAACCTGCTGATCTCGACCGATGACCACCTCGTCGAGCCACCGGACATTTTCGACGGCCGGATCCCCGCCGCGCTGGCGGACAGGGCTCCCCGGCTCATCGAGCGTGACGGCATCCAGAGCTGGCTGATCGAGGACATGGTCCTGCCGAACGTCGGCCTCAACGCCGTCGCGGGCCRCCCTCCGGAGGAGTGGAACTACGAGCCGCAGAACTTCACCGACTTCCGGCTCGGCTGCTATGACATCCACGCCCGCATCCGGGACATGGACATCAACGGCGTCTACGCCTCGCTCTGCTTCCCGTCGCAGATCGCCGGGTTCGGCGGCGCCCGGTTCGCCGAGCTGAAGGACCCCGACCTGGGCCTGGCACTGGTCCGCGCCTGGAACGACTGGCACATCGACGAGTGGGCCGCGCCCTACCCGGACCGCATCATCCCGCTGCAGATCGCCTGGCTGCGTGACCCACGGGTCGCGGCGGCCGACATCCGGCGCAACGCCGAACGCGGCTTCAAGGCCCTGAGCTTCCCGGAGAGCCCACGCCACCTGGGGTACCCGAGCCTGCACTCCGACCACTGGGACCCGATCATGCGGGCCTGCGCCGAGACCGGGACCGTGATCGCGCTGCACACCGGCTCGGCCGGCCGGATCCTGACGGACCCGGAGGCGCCGGCGAACGCCGCCGTGTCGCTGTTCCCCGCCTACTCGCTCGTCTGCGCCGTCGACTGGCTGTGGTCCGGAATCCCCAGCCGCTACCCCGACATCAAGATCGCGCTCGCCGAGGGCGGCATCGGGTGGGTACCACAGCTGCTGGACCGGCTGCGCTGGTGCGACACCCACTCCGGCGTGGCCTTCCTCGACGGCTGGAAGGACACGACCATCCGGCCGATCGACGTGCTGCGCCGCAACTTCTACTACTGCGTCCTCGAGGACCCGTCGGCGATGCCGTACCTCGACGACATCGGCGTCGACCACATCACGATCGAGGTCGACTACCCGCACGCGGACGGCACCTGGCCCGACTCGCAGGCCTACGTCGAGCGCATCGTCACCGGGCTGCCCGACGACGTCGTCCGCAAGATCACCCACGAGAACGCGGCCGCGTTGTTCCGCCACCCGCTGCCCGCGAAGGTCGCCGCCTGATGGCCACCCCGGGGACGGTCTTCCAGCCGGACACGCTGGCCGGGCGCCGCGCGCTCGTGACGGGCGGGAGCCGCGGCATCGGCGCCGAGATCGTCACGACGCTCGCCTCGATCGGCGCGGAGGTCCGGATCGCCTCGAACGACGCCGAGGGCATGGAACGCGTCGTGCGTCAGGTGAAGGAGGCCGGTGGCACGGCGTCGGCCGTCTTCGTCGACCTCGCCGACCGGTCGGCGGTCGCGGACCTCGCCGCGGCCAACACGGACCTCGACATCCTCGTCAACAACGCCGCGCCCGACCAGAAGCCGATCCCGTTCTCCGCCACCCCGGACGAGGTGTGGGATCTGCACTACACCCTCAACGTGTTCACGCCGGTGTCGCTGATCCGCACGATCGCGCCCGCGATGGCGGAGCGCGGCGGCGGCTCGGTCGTCTGCACGTCCTCCATCTCCACCCACACGCCGGCGCCGGCCATCGCGCCCTACGCCTCCAGCAAGGCGGCGATGGAGACCATCATCCGCGTGCTCGCGATGGAGTTCGGCCCGCGCAACGTCCGCTGCAACGCCGTCGCGCCCTCCATGACGCCGACCGAGCGCATCGCCGGGATGCTCGCCAATCCGGACTTCCGCGCCCGGGCCGTCAGCCGGGTGCCGCTCGGCCGGCTCTGCGAGCCGTCCGACACCGCGGCCGCCGTGGCGTGGCTCTGCTCGGACGCCGCGCCGTTCGTCAACGGGCAGGTGATCGTGGTCGACGGCGGGGCGACCGCCGGTCTGTTCATGCCGATGCCCACGTCCTCCTGACCTGGCAACACGGCGCCTGCGCACGCCGAGAACGCCTCGGCGTGCGCAGGCGCGCCCATCGAGCGAGAAAGGCAGCACAGGTGGACGTCGAGCCCCGCCTGCTCGTGGACGGAAAGCTGGTGCCGGCGGCTACCGGCCGGACCTACGACAACATCAACCCCTACACGGAGGCCGTGCTCGGCAGCGCGCCGGACGCCGGCCCCGACGACACGGACGCGGCCCTCGCCGCCGCGCGCCGCGCGTTCGACGCCACCGACTGGTCGCGCGACCACGCGTTCCGCGCGCACTGCCTCCGCCAGCTCCAGACGGTGTTCCGAGCGAACGCCGAACGGCTCCGGGAGGTTCTGCTCGACGAGGTCGGCTGCCCGGTCTTCATGACGCGCCAGCTCCAGCTGGACGCGACCATCGACGAGATCGAGTACTGGGCCGGCCTGGCCGAGAACTACCCGTTCGAGACCAGCATGCCGCCGGTCACCAGCCCCGGCGGGACGAACAACCGGACGGTGCTGCGCGAGGCGGTCGGCGTCGTGGCCGCCATCGTCGCCTACAACTACCCGTTCCAGCAGATCATGCTGAAGCTCGGACCGGCGCTCGCCGCTGGCAACACCGTGGTGCTCAAGCCGTCGCCGCTCACGCCGTGGACGGCGAACCTGGTCGCGGCGCTGGCGACCGAGACCGACCTGCCGCCGGGCGTGCTGAACATCCTCACCTCGGCCGGCGACGAGGTCGGCAGGACAATAACCTCGGACCCGCGGGTCGACCTTGTCGCCTTCACCGGCTCGACCGCCGTCGGGCGGGCGATCATGGCGGCGGCGGCGCCGACGGTGAAGAACCTCGTACTCGAGCTCGGCGGCAAGTCCGCCAACGTCGTGCTCGACGACGCCGACATCGAGGCGACCGTGCGGGCCAACGTCGTGCGGGTGTCCCGGCACTCCGGGCAGGGATGCAGCAACCTGACCCGTCTGCTGCTCCCCCGGTCCCGCTACGAGGAGGGACTTGAGATCGCCGCCGCCACCGCGCTCCAGATCCCCTGGGGCGACCCGCGCGACGAGCGCACCCACATGGGGCCACTGATCAGCGCCGCGCAGCGGGCGAGCGTGCTCGCCCGCGTCGAGCGCGGGCTCGCCGAGGGCGGGCGGCTGGTGGCCGGCGGGCACGCCATCGGCGACCACGGCTACTTCGTCGAGCCGACGGTGATCGCCGACGTGGACCCCGACGCGTCGCTCGCCCAGGAGGAGGTCTTCGGCCCGGTCCTCGCGGTGATCCCCTACGACACCGACGACGAGGCGGTCGCGATCGCGAACAACTCCGTCTTCGGGCTGGCCGGCGCGGTCGCCTCCGCCGACCAGGACCGGGCGGTACGGATCGCCCGCCGGCTGCGCACCGCGCTGGTCGACGTCAACGGGGCCACCTACTACAGCGTCGACACGCCGCGCGGCGGGATCCGCCAGAGCGGTGTCTCCGACGAGTACGGCGTGCCCGGGCTGGAGGCCTACCTGGAGACCAGGATCATCAGCACGCCCGCCACCCCCGGGGCCTAGCCCACACGCACGCAGGCCCGCGGCCCGTCCTCGGTGAGAGGACGGGCCGCGGGCCCTGGCGCCGGTCCCGACGGGCCACGGCGCGCGCTGGGTGCGGCCGCTACCGGCCCTGGTACCTCGGCGTCGGCTGGCGCGCGGCCGCCGCGGCCCAGGCCGCCTTGGTGTCCTCGGTGCTGCGCAGCAGGTACGCGTACGCCCGCTCGAGCTCGTAGTCCTCGTCGACGTCCATGGCGCGGTTGACCAGGCGCTTGGTGAGCGCCATCGTCAGCGGCGGACGGGCGGCGATGTCCGCGGCCAGCGCCAGCGCCTCCTTGAGGCACGACTCGACCGGCACGACCCGGTTGACGAGCCCGCGCGCGAGCGCCTCCTGCGCGTCGATCTTCTTGCCGGTCAGGGCCAGCTCCATCGCCAGGTGCTTGCCGATCATCTTCGGCAGGTAGTTCGTCGTCGTCGCGAACGGGTTGACACCCAGCTCGACCTCGATGGCGCCGAAGACCGCGTTCTCGCCTGCGATGATCAGGTCGCACATGTGCGCGAGCTCCCAGCCCCCGCCGAGCGCGTACCCGTTGACCGCGGCGATCAGCGGCTTCTTGAACGCCATCAGCGTCTTCCACATCAGGCCGTACGAGTAGTCGTACGCGAGCCGCTGGGGCATCGTGGCGTTCGCGTCATACTCGGTCCGCGGCTTGGGCTTGTTGCGCAGGTCGGCGCCGGCGCTGAAGGCGCGGCCACGACCGGTGATGACCACCACCCGCACCTCGGGGTCCCGGTCGAACGCGGTCAGCGCCGCGCTGATCTCGCTCTCGGTGGAGAGCGGGTCGATGGGGTTGAGCCGGTCGGGCTGGTTCAGCTCCAGCAACGCGACGCCCTTGTCGTCCTGGGAGACGACGATCTTCTCGAACTCGGGTTCAGTCAACTTTGCCTCCTTGGATCCAGGATACGGTAGCGAGATTCGGTCGGCGCGTCGATACAGTCCGCACCACATGACATCTTGATATAGTTTCACTATATTGACTATGGTCATGCATAAGCGAGATCTTGCCGGCGCATGTACGCGGCACCCGGTCCGAGCGCGTGGGAGAAGCGATGGGCACGAAGGCAGCCATAGTCACCGGCGGATCCAAGGGCATCGGAGCCGCGATCGCCGAGCGTCTCGTCCGCCAGGGAACAGCCGTGATGATCACTGCCCGGAAACGCGAGCCGCTGGAGCGGACGGCCGAGCGGCTGCGGGCGCTGGGCGGCGGCGAGGTCGCCTTCCAGGTCGGCCACGCCGGCAGCCCCGAGGACGCCGAGGCGTGCATGGCCGCGACGATGAGCGCGTTCGGCTCGGTCGACATCCTGGTCAACAACGCGGCGACCAGCCCGTACCACGGCCCGGTCATCGAGGTCGACATCCCGCGGCTCGACAAGACGATCGAGGTGAACCTGCGCGGCCCGCTGCTGTGGAGCCAGGCCGCCTGGCGGGCCCACATGGGACGCCACGGCGGCTCGATTCTGAACATCTCCTCCATCGGAGGCCAGGCCTACACCAGCGACAACGGCGTCTATGCCATGACCAAGGCCGGGCTGGACTTCCTCACCCGCTTCCTCGCCGTGGAGCTCGCGCCGACGGTGCGGGTGAACGCGATCGCCCCAGGCCTCGTCGCCACCGAGATGGCCGAGGCGCTGTGGAACGGACCCAACGTCCGGGTGCCGCCGATGGGCCGCGTCGGCACCCCCGAGGACATCGCCGCGGCCGCCGTCTACCTGCTCGGCGACGAGGCCGGCTGGGTCACCGGCCAGGTTCTCGACGTCGACGGCGGTGCCCTGATCTGCGACTTCGAGCGCTACCGCCGCCGGCCAAAGCCGGCGGTCCCGCTGCCTGCTCCCGAAGCGGGCGCCTGAACAGTCGTCCGGCCGCCGTGACGCCATGTCAGCGGGACGGCACCTCACCACGACCGGGAGCAACCTATGTGGAACTTCGCCACCGAACCCGAGTACCAGGAGAAGCTCACCTGGGCGGACGAGTTCGTGCGCGCCGAGATCCTCCCCCTGGAGGCGTTGAGCCTCGATCGGCAGACCCTGCACGCCCGCACCGCCCCGCTGCGCCAGCAGGTCAAGGACGCCGGGCTGTGGGCCTGCCACCTCGGCCCGGAGCTGGGYGGCCAGGGATACGGCCAGGTGAAGCTGGCGCTGCTTCACGAGGTGATCGGGATCAGCCGGCTGGCGCCGCCCGTCTTCGGCAACCAGGCACCCGACTCCGGCAACGCCGAGATCATCGCCCTGTTCGGCACCGAGGCGCAGCGGGAGAAGTACCTGCGGCCGCTGCTCGACGGCGAGATCTTCTCGTCGTTCGCGCTGACCGAGCCCGGCGCCGGTTCCGACCCGACCCTGATCACTACGAGCGCCGTGCTCGACGGCGGCGAGTGGGTGATCGACGGGCACAAGTGGTTCGCCTCGAACGCGGCGTTCGCCGACTTCGTGCTGGTCGTCGCCAAGACCGATCCGGAGGCCCGGCGCCACCAGCAGTTCACGATGCTGCTCGTACCGGCAGGCACGCCGGGCATGACCGTGCTGCGCGAGGCATCCCTGATGGGCCTCGACGGCGTGCACGCCGAAATCGCCTTCGAGGGCGCGCGCGTCCCGGCCGACTCGGTACTGGGCGAGCGGGGTGGCGCGTTCGCCATCTCCCAACGCCGGCTGGGCCCCGGGCGCATCCACCACGTGATGCGCTGGCTGGGGCAGTGCCGGCGCGCCTTCGACATGCTCTGCGAGCGGGCGGTGAGCCGGCGGATGCGCGACGGCACGCTCGCCGACAAGCAGACCGTCCAGAACTGGATCGCCGACTCCTACGCCGAGATGCAGGGCCTGCGCCTGATGACGCTGCACGCCGCGTGGGTCATCGACACCCAGGGCGTCCCCGCCGCGCGGACCGACATCGCGGCGATCAAGTACCACGGCGCGAAGGTGCTGCACGACGTCATCGACCGCGCCATCCAGGTCCACGGGGCGCTCGGGGTGTCGTCCGACCTGCCGCTGGAGCACATGTACCGATGGGCCCGGGCCGCCCGCGTCTACGACGGGCCCGACGAGGTACACCGGGTGACGGTCGCGCGCCAGGTCCTGCGCGGCTACTCCCCCACCGTCAGCCTGTGGCCGACGGAGCACATCCCGACCAGGCACGCCGCGGCCCTCTCGCGGCCGGACCCGACGCGGTGAGCCAGACCGCCGCCCAGCCCGGCTCCCCGGCAGACGGCCTGACGGAGGCGCTGCTGCCCCGGCGACCGCTGCTCGCCTGGCTCGGCGGGCATCTGCCGGTCGGGCCGGAGCTCGTCGTCACCCGGATCAGCACCGGCCACTCGAACGAGATGTTCAGGCTCGAGATGCCCGGGCAGGTCTGGCTGCTGCGCCGGCCGCCGCGGACCGCCAACGCCCCAGGCGCGCACAGCATGGCGCGTGAGTTCCGCGTGCTGCGCGCGCTGCGCGGCAGCGGCGTCCCCCACCCCGAGGCGCTGGTCCACTGCGAGGACCCGGAGGTCGTCGGCGCCCCCTTCCTGGTGCTCTCGTTCGTCACCGGTTTCGCGCCGACCCTGCCGCTGCCGGCGCCGTTCACCGGCGACGTGGCAGGCCAGCGGGAGATGGCGGGCGCCCTCGTCGACGCGCTCGCGGCGGTCGCCCGGTTCGACTGGCGGCCAGCCGGGCTGGACGGATTCGGCCGGCCGGACGGATTCCTCGACCGCCAGGTCGACCGCTGGCTCGGCCAGCTCGCCCGGTACCGGACCAGGGACCTGCCATGGCTGGACGAGCTCTCCGGCTGGCTGCGCGCCCGCCAGCCAGCCCGCCCGGTCACCGGCCTGCTGCACGGTGACTACACCTGGTCGAACGTCATGTTCGCCCCGGACCGGCCGGGACGGGTGGCGGCCGTCGTCGACTGGGAGCAGTCGACCGTCGGCGACCCGCTGCTCGACCTCGGCCAGCTCACCGGGCTGTGGTACGAGCAGGGCGAGGACGCGGGCGGCCGCGACCCCCGCGCGCTGTTCTGCCAGCTGCCCGGCAACCTCACCCGGCGTGAGCTGGTCGAGCGCTACGCCCGCGCCAGCGGCCTGCCCGTCGACGACATCGCTTTCTACCAGGCGCTCGCGCTGTTCAAGCTGGCCTGCATCCTGGAGGGCGGCTGGGCGCGGTTCCGCGCGGGTGCGAGTGACGACCCGGGGCACCGGAACTTCGAGCGCCGGGTACCGGCGCTTCTCGCCCGCGCCGCCACCTTCGCCGGGCTGCGCGCGTGACCGCGACGTTCACGGTGGCGCCCACGCCCACGGCCGCGGCCCGGCGGGCGAGCGCTGGGCCGCGGCCGTGGGTCAGGAGGCCGGTCCGTCGCCGAGGGCGGCGGTGAGCCGTTCGGTCGCGTCGAGGAAGTCCTCGACCATGTCGAACACGACCTGCCGCGCGGGCTTGACCTTGTTCATCAGCCCGACGCCCTGCCCCACCCAGTAGGTGACAAGCTGCTGGGCACCCGGGTCGCCGTTCTCGGCGAGAGTGTCCAGGCGGCGCAGCGCGGGCTCGCTGATCATGGACTGCAGCGGCATCGGAAGGGCTCCCGGGTTGCCCGGCGCGTCCCACGCGTCGGTCCACGCCGAGCGCAGCTGCCGGGACGGCTTGCCGGTGCGGCCCTTGGACCGCGCCGTGTCCCGGCTCGACGCGGCGAGCATCCTGCGCACCGTGTACGGCGCGGTCTCGGCCTCCTCCGTCGTGAGCCACACCGACCCGGTCCACACGCCCGCGGCGCCCAGTGCGATCGCCGCCGCCATCTGGCGGCCGGTCACGATGCCGCCGGCGGCGAGCACGGGCACCTCCCGGACCGGCCTGATCGCCTCGATCACCTCGGGGACGAGCACCAGCGTGGTGACCTCCCCGCAGTGGCCGCCGGCCTCGGTGCCCTGGGCGACGAGGACGTCCACGCCCGCGCGCACCTGCCTGACCGCGTGCTCCTTGGCCCCCACCAGCGCCGCGACGGGAATCCCGGCGGCCTTCGCCCGGTCGATCATGTACTGCGGGGGGACGCCGAGGGCGTTCGCTATGAGCCTGATCGGATGCTTGAGCGCGACGTCGAGCAGCCGCTCCCCGAGATCGTCACCGACGCCCGCCGGGGCACTCCGCGTCAGCTCGGCCTCGGACAGGTGAACCCCGTTGGACTCCAGCAGCTCCCGGACGAAGTCCCGGTGCCGCTGGGGAACTCGGGCCGCCAGGTCGGCGAGGCCGAGATGCTCACCCTTCCCGGCGAACTTCTCAGGCACCACGATGTCCGCGCCGTACGGCCGGCCGTCGACGTGGTCGTCGATCCAGGYGAGCTCGTGCTCGAGCTGCTCCGGYGTGTGCGACGAGGCGCCGAGCACGCCGAAACCGCCGGCGTTGGTCACCGCGGCGACGACGTCGCGGCAGTGGCTGAACGCGAGCAGCGGGACGTCGACGCCGAGCAGCTCGCAGATCGGAGTGTTCACGAGGAGACCAGCCTCCTTCGAATCGCGATAGGGATCCAGTATCCAGGATTGGTAAAGGCTGGCAAGCTGGGGACGTGCGCTACTCACGTCTCGGCGGGACCGGGCTCCAGATCTCCACGGTCATCCTCGGCGCGGCGCAGTTCGGCGAGTCCGTGGACGGCACGGTCGCCGGCGACCTGGTGCGCGAGGCCCTCGACCTCGGGATCACGACCTTCGACACCGCCGACGTCTACGCCGGTGGCCGCAGCGAGGGCATGCTCGCCGGGGCGCTGCCCGCCGGTCTGCGCGACCAGCTCGTCGTGTGCACCAAGGTCGGCCTGCGGGTCGGCGACGACGACGCCGCGCACGCGGCCGGGGCCAGCGCGACCGGCCACGATCAGGCCGCCCGCTGGCGGGCGGGCATCGCGCCGACGGATCAGGGCCTGTCTCGCAAGCACATCATGTCCGCCGTCGAGGCGAGCCTGCGCGGGCTGGGAATCGACTACATCGACCTCTACCAGGTGCACCGGTTCGACCCGAGCACACCGCTCGACGAGACGCTCTCGGCGCTCGACGCGCTGGTCCAGTCGGGCAAGGTCCGCTACCTCGGTTGCTCGGGATATGCCGCCTGGCAGCTGTGCCTCGCCCTGGGGGCGAGCAGGGAGCATGGGCTCGAGCGCTTCGCCTCCACCCAGGTCCGCTACAGCGTCGCCGACCGCGCCGGCGAGCAGGAGCTGCTACCCGCCTGCGAGGCCACCTCCGTCGGCGCGCTCGCCTTCCAGGTCCTCGCGGGCGGAGTACTGGCCGCCCCACCCGACGACGCCGCGGAACCGCGGGCCGGCAGCCGGGCGTCCCGAGCCTCGGTGCGGGGCCGCTACTGGAACGACACGGTGCGGGCCAGGAGCGCGAAGCTGCGCGCCGTCGCGGCCGAGCTCGGCCGCGACCCGGTCGAGACCGCGCTCGCCTGGGCGCTGGGGCACCCGGCGATCGACGCGGTCATCATCGGCGCCTCACGCCCAGGCCAACTCGCCGCCGCGGCCGCCGCGGCCGAGCGTCCGCTGACCCCCGGCGAGCGGCGAAGGGTCACGGACGCTGTCGACTGAACGGCGGTTTCCCGATCCCCCGGTCACAGGTTCGAGCCTCGCCCGCCCCACCATGTTTGGCATTGTACGAACCGCTCCCTTCGGGGGCGTTGTTGCTGGTAGGGCGGCTGCGGTGGCCTCGGTCGGCTCGAGTCTGGGGACTCGGAAGACTGGTTGGAACCGTCCGGGGCCGAGGATCTTGACTTCGTGGATGAGGGCTTCGACGAGGGCCTTGCGCTGAAGGTCGGTGCCGACCTCAATGATCGTATCGATGTGGTTTGCGATCTTGCTGAGGGTGGCGCGTGGCGGCATGACGGGTTCGTCGTCGATCTGGGCGGTGAGTTCGGTCTGTCGGCGACGGAGCTGCTTCTGCTTGGTACGCAGGGCGGCGAGTCGGGTGGCGAGGGTCTCTTCGTCGAGGGTGCCGCGCTCGAACGCGGACAGGTAGCGGTCGATGGCCTGGTCGGTCTGGGTGAGGTCGGTCTGGACGGTGGCGAGTTCGCCGGTGCGGTCGGAGTGGGCGTCGTGGTGGCGCTGGCGGGCGAGGTGGACGGCGTCGGCGATGAGCTGCTGATGGTCGCGGTAGAAGGCGGCGAGGGCGGTGAGGATGGCTTGGTCGAGGGCGTCGGCGTCGGCGTCGAGGCGAGGGGCGTCGCAGCGCTCGCGGCTGTAGCGCAGGCGGGTGAAACAGGTGTAGTAGCGGTAGGTCCGGTTGCGTCCCTGTGCGTTGGAGCCGAGCATCGCTTTGGCGCATTGCGGGCAGCGCATGCGGCCGGTGAGGTAGTAGTCGGAGTCGCTGGCGGCGCGGTGGTTGTGTCCGTCGCTGCGGATGGTGAGGATCTTCTCGGCCTCGGCGAACTGGGCCGATTCGATGATCGGTTCGTGGGTGTCGGTGACGGTGATCTCGCGGAAGGTCAGTTCGCCGAGGTAGACGCGGTTGTCCAGGACGCGGATGACCTGATGTCCGGACCAGGGGCCGCCGGTGGTGGTGCGGTGGCCGCGTTCGTTGAGGGTCTTGGCGATGGCGCGGGTCCCGAGCCGTTCCTTGACGTAGAGGTTGAAGATCAGGCGGACGACGGCGGCTTCCTTGTCGTCGATGAGCAGTTTCCAGTGGGCGCGGTCGACCTGGTAGCCGAAGGGCCGGTTGCCGCCCATCCACAGGCCCTTGGCGGCTTTGCGTTCCATGCCGCCAATGACCCGGTCGATGATCGTGTCGCGCTCGAACTGCGCGAACATCGCGAGCATCTGGAGCAGCATGCGACCCATCGGGGTCGCAGTGAGCCTTTCCCGGTAACGGTTCGTCACGTTGCGTGTTAACAATGCCGTGTTGGTGTGTTGGGTGTCAGGCGGTCCTGCGGTACTCGGTGTGGAGGATGACGAGGGCGGCTTTGACGACGAGTCCGATCTTCCAGGGGTCGATCGTGATGTTGTGGAGCAGTCGGAAGGTGACCTTGAGCAGGGCGTTCGCGCGTTCGCCGACGGCGCGGAGCGCGTTGTGGATCCGGTTGTGCGCCTTCTGTTCGTCGGTGAGGGTGGCGCCCTTGGGCTTCTTGTACGCGATCGCGAGCGGCCCGGCCGGGCTACCCACCCCTTCGTAGCCGAGGTCGAACAGGACCTCGTGCAGGTCGGCGGTCCACTCGGCGAGGATCGCCAGCGCGCCGGAGGCTTTCAGGGCGGTCGAGTCGTGCTCGCGGCCGGGCCGCACGTCGGAGATCCACAGCGGCCAGCCGTCGTCGGGGGCCGAGAGGACCTGGATGTTGCCGCCGTGGTGGGCGGCCTTGCCGGACCACCACAGGTCCACGCCTTCGGTCGGGCCGGGCACGCGCAGCCGGTCGGTCTCGATCACCGTACCGTCGATGATCACATGGTCGTAGCCGGCGATCCTGGCCCGCATCAGCGCTTCGCGCAGGTCAGGCGCCCGCCAGGCGAGCACGGCGACGCCCTCGTGCAGGTAGCGGTAGCCCACGGACCGGGACACTCCATGATCCTTGAAGAGCTGTCTGGCCTTGAGGCCGTCACAGAACCAGCGCAGGACCATCACGGCCTGCTCCAGGGTGGACAGTGTTCGGGTGCCGCTACGAGTCCCGCGACGTTGACGCTCCGCGACAAGAAGACTCGCCAGGCGGAAGACGGTGTGATCGCCAAGGGGCAGCTCGGCGGTGTATGTGAAACTCATCGAGGCGCGGGGTTCCTTCGGAGTTGCTCTTTGGTCGGAACAACTTCCTAGCGGGCCCCGCGCCTTCGCCGTCACGGCCCCCAGGGACATTCACACCCCGCAACGGTCACCGAACGTCACAAGTCGTTGCCGGGAATGGCTCACTGACGGCCCACATGGGCGGTGGCCCTGCCGTCCTTGCGGTCCCCGGAATCGTCGACGACCAGCACCCCACCGGGATGCGGCGCGGTGGCCGGATCAGCCCGCAACAGCTCCAACCTCCGCGCGTTGACCTTCTCCGGGTCCCACACCGACTCCGACAGGAAGAACTGCAACCGCTGCACCGCCGGATGCTGCGCACCCACCACCGGCTCCGCCCCGGCCAGACAGGTCAACGTCTTGTTCCGATCCCGTGGCGCCAACAACCCGGTCAGATACTCCCGAAACCCCCGCCGCTGCGCCACCGCCGAGAACAGATCATCGAACCGGGCCGCGTAGTCCCCCAACGGACCCGGCGCCAATGGGCAGGCCACACGCTTGGCCATCACCGGCCCCCTCCCACAGACAACCAGCGACCGACGCCCTACCCAAACCGGGTTCAACAAACCACCGCTAGGCACGTTCGACGCGCACCGGAAGTGACTCCCATGCACGCAGGGTGTTGTTGTGGTGGCGTCTGGCGGGCCCGGCCACGTCGATCCGCTTGACCCGGTTGGCGAGTGCGGTCAGCAGTGCTTCCGCCTCCAGCCGGGCCACGTGCTGCCCGACGCACTGGTGCAGCCCCATCCCGAACCCGACGTGGCCGGAGGGGTCGCGCAGGAGGTCGAAGGTGACCGGATCGGCCCACCGGCGGGGGTCGCGGTTGGCCGCGCCGAGGAACAGGAGGATCTTCTTGCCGTCCGGGATGACGACGCCACCGATCTCGACGTCGGTGGTCGCGGTGCGGAAGAACGTCTGAACCGGCGACTCCCAGCGCACCGCCTCGTCGAAGGCGACCCGCGCGAGCGCGGGCTCTGCTCGCAGCCGCTGCCACTGCTCGGGATGGGTCGCGAAGGCGAAGAGCACGGCGGCGAGACCGTGCACGGTGGTGTCCACCCCGGCCGACAGCAGGCTGCGCACCACGAGCGGGGCCTGCTCGTGGGTGATGTCGCCGCGGTCGGCGGCTGCCCAGATCTGCGCGCCGAACCCCTTGCCGTCGAGGACCTCGCGCGCGCACCGCGCGTTCGCCCAGGCGGACAGCTCGGGCACCCGCGGCGCGCCCTTCTCGACGAGGTCGTTGGGCGGGCCGAACGCGTTGAAAAGGTGATCGCCGTAGGGCAGCAGGTTCTCGCGGCCCTCCTTCGGGATGCCGACCGCGTCCGGGAAGACCCGCAGGGGGAACGCGGCGGCCAGCCGCTGGGCGGCGTCGAACTCGTGGTCGACGAGCACGTCGTCGACGAGCTCTTCGGCGTCCGCGAACCAGGCGTCGCGGAGTCTGCGCACCGCGCGCGAGYCGAGGATCCTCGACAGAACCGCACGCGGCGCATCGTGGCGAGGCGGGTCGGCCTCCAGCAGCAGGCTCGGCGGCCGCCACGGCTTCTCGGAGCGGAAGTTGGAAAGTCCCACCCCGGCCGCGGACTGGAACGCCTGCCAGTCGACCAACGCGGCCCGCACCTGCTCGTACCGGCCCATCGCGTAGACGTCGTAGCGGGTCAGGTACACGACCGGTCCCGCGTCGCGCAGCTCCGCCTGGAACTCGGTGGGGTTCTCGAGGACATCGTGCGAGAACGGGTCCGCATCGGACGTCGGACAGCTACGCGGCAGCGTGACGGTGGTCATGGCATGCCTTTCGTAAGAGACCGATCACAGGTCCAGGACGAGCCGGTCGGACAAGGAGCCAGACACACAGACGAACATGCAGTCGCCCACGGCGCGCTCGTCGTCGTCGAGCAGACAGTCGCGGTGGTCCGGCTCGCCGGCGAGCACCGTGGTCTCGCRGGTGCCGCAGACGCCCTTGCGGCAGGAGGACAGGACGTTGACCCCGACGCCGGCAAGCGCATCCAGCACGGACCGGCCAGGCCGCACCTCGGCCGTGCGGCCCGAGCGGCGCAGCTCCAGCTGAAAGGGTTCCGTTCGCGCGGGAGCATGGTTCTCCTTGGGGACGAACCGTTCCGTGCGCAGCTGTCCCGCCGGGTAGTCGGAACACTGACGCTCCACCGCGGCCAGCAAACCCTCGGGGCCACAGCAGTAGACCCTCGTGACGCTGCCCGTCGGTGGCAGCCACTGCGGCAGCGGGAGCATGCCCCGCTCGTCCTGCGGCACGACGGCGACCTTGTCGCCGTAGACGGCCAGTTCGTCCAGGAACKCCATCGTCGCCCGCGATCGTCCGCCGTAGAGCAGGCGCCAGCGGGCGCCGAGCAGCTCGGCCTGGTGGACCATGGGAAGTAGCGGCGTGATACCGATGCCGCCCGCGACGAACAGGTAGTCCTCGGCGGGCACCAGCCTGAAGTTGTTCCGCGGGCCACCGATCGCCACCGGGTCACCCGCCCGGAGGTGGTCGTGCACGTAGGCCGAGCCGCCGCGGCCCGCCGGCTCGCGCAGCACCCCGATCCGGTAGCTGTAGGCGTCCCAGCGGTCGCCGCACAACGAGTACTGCCGGGTCTGGCCGTTCGGCAGCACCAGGTCGATATGCGCGCCCGGCGCCCAGTCCGGGAGCCTGCGGTCCTCGGGGTGCCGAAGCTCGAGCGTGACGACCGCGTCGGCCGCCGTGTTCTTGGCCGCCACCACCAGCTCGACGTGGGTGGCCGCGGGAGAGGTCATGGTCGTTCTCCTCGCGTTCGCCGCTCGCCGGCCGACCTGGCCGGGGCCCCGCCGGCCGGTCCCACCGCGACGATGCGGTCGACGTAGATGCCCGGCGTGACCACGTTCTCGGGGTCCAGCCCACCGACGGGAACGATGCGGGAGACCTCGACGACGGTGGTGGTGGCGGCCGGCGCCATGATCGGGCCAAAGTTGCGGGCGGTCTTGCGGTACCTGAGATTCCCGCGCTCGTCGGCCACGTCGGCCCTGATGAGGGCGAAGTCGGCTCGCAACGGATACTCCAGCACGTAGTGGCGCCCGTCGATCTCTCGGGTCTCCTTGCCTTCGGCGAGAAGGGTGCCAAACCCGGTGGGCGTGTAGAAGGCGCCGATGCCGGCACCGGCGGCCCGGATCCGCTCGGCGAGGTTGCCCTGCGGTACCAGCTCCAGCTCGATCTCGCCGGCGCGGTACTTCTCGTCGAAATGCCAGGAGTCGGTCTGGCGCGGAAACGAGCAGATGATGCGGCGTACCCGGCCCGCGGCGATGAGGCGGGCCAGGCCGTGCTCGCCGCTGCCGGCGTTGTTGTTCACGACGACCAGCCCGCTCGCGCCGGAGTCGATCAGCGCGTCGATCAGGGCCACCGGCTGGCCGGCGTCGCCGAACCCGCCGATCATCACCGTCGCCCCGTCAGCTATCCCGGCCACCGCGTCGAGCGGCGTCGCCACGATCTCGGCCATCCGCGTCCCTCCTTTTCCTGCTCGGGCTCCTGCTCGAGTGCTCGTCAACCGCCCGCGGGAACCGGCAGGCGGTTGACGAGCGTGTCCCGCCGCCGTCAGTCCCGGCCGCGCGCCGCCGCGGCCAGGTACCGCTCGACCTGCGCGAGGCCGACCGCGGCCCCCACGGTCACGACAGGCCCCACGACGCCCGGAAGACGTGGCTCCAGGTGTCACCACCGACGATCGCGCCACCGTCGATGCCGTCCTGCGCGACGGTCACGTCGCCGATGTTGGACGTGTCGAAGGTGCGGAAGGGCGTGTCCAGGCGGTCCCAGGTCTTGGCGCCGACCAGCACCCGCAGGGTCTGGTCGGTGATCGCCCAGCCGGCGTAGCTCGGGCTGACCAGAACGTCGGCCCGCTGGAACTGACCGCTTCTCACCCGCTGCAGGGCCGCCAGGTCGCCGATCGCGCCGACGAGCTTGACGCTCTTGCCGCGCGGCGAGCTCTGCAGCCCGGTAACGATGTACTGGACGTTGGCGTCGAACTCGGAGACGACGTAGTCGATCTTGGGGTCCTTGAGCAGGGCGGCGCTGACCTGCGTGCCGAGGTTGCCGAGCTGCGCGGCCGTGACGCTGATGACCTGGACCTTGCAGTTCGGGCAGTTCTTGGCGAACGTCGGCTGCATGTACTGGCTGACGTACTTGACCTGCAGCGGCGTGTCGTTCTGCTGCACGATCAGGACGTTCGCCTTGCCGCCGGAGTCCGCGATCGTCCAGTTGGCCGCGGCCTGGAGCATCTCGGGCCCGCCGGTGCCGGCATACGTGACGCCGTCCGCCGCGGGGAGACTCTCGCCCTCGGCCGAGATGATCTGGACGCCCGCGCCCTTGAGGGCGTCAGCGCCCTGACCGATGAGGTCGACCGGGATGTTGTCGAGCACGATCGCGTCATAGTGCTGGCTGATGGCCTGCGTGACGCACCCGGCGATGTTGGCGGGCGTGACGTTGCCGTCGCAGCCGTCCACCTGGACGCCGGCGAGGCCGGCGGCCGACTGCATGGTCTTCAGGACGTTCTGGAAGTAGGGAATCTTGAGGCTGATCGCGGTGTAGAGGACCTTCTTGTCCTTGGCCTTCGCGATCTGGTCGATGGCCGGCAGATCCGCCTTGAAGGTCTGACTGCCGAGACGGCTGTCGACGACCTTCTGGGCGGCCGCCACGCCCGGGTCGTTCGAGGACGCGGACGTGGCCGCGGTCGGGGCGGACGAGGAGCCGCATCCGGTCGCGGCGAGCGTCAGGGCAAGGGGAACCACGGCCGCGAAAAGCGATGTTCGCAGGCGTAAGGAGCTGGAGCGCATGGGTTCGCTTTCTGGTCGGTGCTGGACGCCTTTCAGCGGGTGGCCACCCGGCGCCGCAGCAGGGTTGAGACGGTGACCGCGAGTACGAGGGAGGCTCCGAAGAAGAAGTCGCTGATCCAGCCCGAGAGGCCGAGGAGCTGGAGGCCGACGATGCCGGTGTAGAGGAAGAACACGGCGATCCACGTGCCGACCGGGTTGAAGCGGCCGGGCACGATGATCGCGGTGCCGAGGAAGGTGGCGGCGAGCGCCGGGAGCAGGCTCGCCGTCGAGCTGACCGGGTCGTAGCCGCCGATGTTCGCGGCCAGCAGCAGGCCGCCGAGCCCGGAGAGCAGGCCGGAGAACATGAACGCGCCGAAGCGGATCCGGTTCACGTTGACGCCGGCCAGCCGGGCGACCTCGCTGTTCGCGCCCACGAACGTCATGTGCTTGCCCAGCGGCGTGGCGAACAGGACGTAGGTCACGACGACCACCAGCACCACCCCGTAGTAGAAGAACAGGGGCAGTCCCGCGAGGTGGGTCGTCGCGATGTCCGAGTAGCCGAACGGCAGGCCGTTGACCGTGGTCAGGTTGGAAAGCCACAGCGCGACGCCGACGAGGGCCGTCGCCATGCCGAGAGTGGCGATGATCGGGTCGACGCCGAGAATGACGATGATGACGGCGTTCAGCGCTCCGGCCGCGATTCCCAGCGCCAGGCCGAACGCGGCCGCGGCCACCATCGGCCAGCCGTGGGTGACGTACATGACCGAGGTCGCCGTTCCGCTCAGTCCCATGACCGAGGCGACGGAGAAGTCGAACTCCCCGACGGAGAAGACGCAGACCAGCGCCATGCACAGGAAGATGAGCTCGCCGTGGCTGCCCAGGATGATCTGTAAGGTGCCGCTGGTCAGGAAGACGTGGGGCGAGGCGATCCCGAAGGCCACCACCATCAGGGCCCAGACGACCACCACCGCCCCGCGGCGGGTCAGGTCGGCCGGCCCGGTCCGGGCCCACCAGGAGGGGCGCGGCGCCAGGGCCGGCGCCTCGGTGCGGGGCCCGTCGGCCCGGGCGTGGCCGGTGTCCGGGGTGGTGGTGCTCACGACTGCTTCTCCAACGCCGAGACTCGAGTGCCGAGAACGTCCTCGGCGGTGAAAGGTGCGGCCAGCTGACGCGACGGGCGGCCCTCGGCGAGCACGACCACTCGGTCGCAGACCGCCGCGAGGTCGTCCTCGTCGATGGAGATGACGACCACGGCGGCTCCCGCGGCCGCCGCCCTGCGCAGGTTGCGCAGAATGTCGCGGCGCGCGCCGACGTCGACGGCCTGGGTGGGCTCGTGCAGCACCAGGACCCGCGGCCGGGCTACCATCCATTTCCCGATCAGGAACTTCTGCTGGTTTCCCCCGCTGTAGGCGCCCATGAGCAGGTCGGCGCGGGGCGGGGTGATGCCGAACTCGGTGATGACCGACCGTGCCTCCTCGTCCTGCCAGCCCGACGACAGCCGGTAGCGGCTGTTGCGCGCCCGCATCCGCGGCAGCGAGACGTTGTCGGAGGCGGTCAGGCCGAGGGCGAGACCCGCGGTGGTGCGGCCCTGCGGGATCAGGGCGATGCCGAGGTCGAGCAGGGCCCTGCTGCCCGCGCCGGCGAGGCTGACCGTCGTGCCGCCGCACGCGACGGTGCCGCGGCCGGGACGGGCGCCGGCAAGCAGATACGGCAGCTCCTCGTGGCCGGAGTCGGTCGCTCCGGTGACACCGAGCACCTCGCCGGCCCGCAGCTGGAGGTCCAGCCCACGCAGCCGCCGCCCGGTCAGGCCGGTGGCGGTCAGGACGACGTCCGCGGGTGTTGTCTCGACCTCCTCGCGCAGCGGGTGCACCTGCGGGTCGACGCCGAGCATCAGCCGGGTCAGCTCCCGGACGCTGGTCTGCGCGGTGGCCACCGCCGAGGCGACCACCCGGCCGTCGCGCAGGACGGTGACCGAGTCCGACAGCGCCATGACCTCGTCCAGGTGGTGGCTCACCAGCAGGATCGCGGTGCCATCCGCGGCGAGGTCACGGATCGTGTCGTAGAAGCCGGCCAGCACCTCGGGCGGCAGCGACTGGGTGGACTCGTCGAAGACGATGACGCCGTCGCCCGCGCGCAGGCTCTGCACCGCCCGCGCGATCGCGACGATGGCCCGGTCCGCCGCGCTGAGCGCACCGACGGGCCCGTCGACGTCGATCGAGCTGCCCAGCCGGTCGAGGGTGCGCCGGGCGGCGGCGCGCTCCTGGCGCATGTCGACCCGCCGGGTGAGGCGCCCGCGGCTGAACCGGCCGACCCGGATGTTGTCCACCACCGAGGCGGCGTCGACGAGGCCCAGGTCCTGGTGGACGAACGCGATCCCGAGCTCGTCGAGCTCGTGGGCCGACAGCGGGAGGTCGTAGCTCCTGCCGCCTCGGTGCAGCGTGGCGCCGGCATCCGGGCGATGGAAGCCCGAGAGAACCTTGACGATGGTGGACTTGCCGGAGCCGTTCTGCCCGATCAGGGCCTGGATCTTTCCCGGGACCAGGTCGACATGCGCGTCGCGGAGCACGGTCGTCCGGCCGAAGGTCTTCGTCAGTCCCGCGATGCGTACGACCTCGGATCCCGAGGCAGGCCCCGGCGAGCGGCTGTCCGGGGATGGTCGCGGCTCGCTGGTGATGTGGGTCACGACCGGAAGGTAGGCCCATCACTCCGCTCCCCGCCAACACACGTCAGGGATGCCAGCTATCCACTCAGGCGATGCGCCGGGCGGTCACGAGCCCAGGCGGGGCAGCCCCCGGCGCGGCGGCCGGGCCGCGCCGCCGCGCCGCCGCGATGCGCGATGCGCGATGCGCGATGCGCGATGCGCGATGCGCGATGCGACCATTGAGACGACGGATGCCAGCTCCCGGAGAACAGCGATTTCCGGCACGGCCGCGCGCTGCGCAGACTGGGTGTCGCGTGGCGGCGATGACCGGACCCGGCACGCTCATCGTCAGGAGCCTTCATGACGCATCCTGTGACTCTGCCAGTGCCGTCCGCGKACGCCCTTCCCGTCCTGAGCGGGCTGCTGCGGGATGCTGTCCTTCTCGCTGAGCGGCGGACAGCGACGCCGGCGGACATCGACACCGCCATGCGGCTGGGCGCCGGTCACCCGGCTGGTCCCTTCGAGCTCCTCGCCGCCCTGCCGCGGCAGGATCTGGCCGCGCTGGGGATCACCCTGCCGGTGACCACGGACATCCAGGCCCCACCTGCGGCGGGGAACGTTTCCTGGACGGGACCGGTCGGCGTCGTGGGCACCGGCCACATGGCCGGTGGCATCGCGGAGGCGATCTCCCGCGGCGGGCGACCGGTGCGGGTGCTGGCTCGCACGGCCGTCTCCAGCGAAGGGCTGCGCCAGCGCGTCACAGCCAGTCTGGATCGGGCCATCGCCCGGGGACGCATGGACGAGGACACGAAGACGGAGGTCCTCGGTCGCATCCAGGTGACCGAGGATCCGTCTCGTCTGGCGCGAACGGATGTGGTGATCGAAGCCGTCGCCGAGGACCTCGCGGTCAAGGCCGAGGTCGTCGCACGCCTGGACCGGGAGCTGACGCCCTCGACACCGCTGGCCACCAACACCTCGTCGTTCCGGGTCGGTGATCTGCTGCCGTCCGTCTCCTCCGGCCGGCCCGTGCTGGCTCTGCACTTCTTCAACCCCGCCCCGGTCATGAAGCTCATCGAGGTCGTGGTGCCGGACAGCACGCCGGGCGCCGGTGACCTTCGCGGCGCCGCGGCCGCGTGGGCACGCGACCTGCGCAAGACCCCGGTCACCTGTGCCGACACACGCGGCTTCGTCGTCAACCGGCTGTTGATCCCGTTCCTCAACGACGCGGTCCGGCTGCACGAGACAGGTGTCCGGGCGACCGAGGTGGACGAGCTGCTGCGCACCGGCGCCGGCCACCCGATGGGCCCGCTGGCGCTCATCGACCTGATCGGCGTCGACGTCACCGTCGCCGCTCTGGAGTCGATGGCCGCGGTGGCGGACGACCCGCGGATCTCCCCGGCCGACACCCTGCGCGCGTTGATGGCGGCGGGCCGGCTCGGCCGCAAGACCGGCGCCGGCTTCCACGACTATCCCGGAAAGGGCAGCGCATGACCGACCTGGCCGACCCCTGGACGGCGGCCGACCCGACCGCCGCGTGGACAGCGCTGATCAGCCGCTACTACGACGGCTGCAGTGCCGGCGACGTCGAGCTGATGCGCCAGACCCTGCATCCAGACGTCGTGCACTGGTTCCTGGCGCCGAACAACGGGTCGAAGGCCGTCCAGGGTGGCGAGCACCTGGCCCGGTACTGGCGCAAGGTCACGGGCAGGCTCCAGGCCCGCTGGGTGGTGGATGCCATCTGCGCCACACCGGAGCAGGCGGTCATCGAGTGGACCCTGTGGTGGCTTCCCGAGGGCGCGACCGAGCGCGTCGCCACCCGCGGCGCGGAGTGGTTCACGTGCGCGGACGGGCTGATCCGGGAGATCCGCTCGTACTACCAGATGCGTCCGCAGACGTCCGAGCTCGACGGCTTCCCCTACGCCGATCGCGGCTACTCGGTGCAGGGCGACGAGCGCAGCACGATCCACCCACGCGCGGAGGACCACGGCCCCGAAGGAGCAGCATGACCGACGTCCAGATCACCCGGGACGGCGCGGTCGCCACCGTCACGCTGAACCGTCCGGACAAGCTCAATGCGCTGGACCGCGACACCCGGTGGCAGCTGATCGGCGCGCTGCGCGCCGTGGCAGGGGACGACGGCGTGCGAGCCGTCGTGCTGACCGGTGCGGGGCGGGCCTTCTGCGTGGGCCAGGACCTCGCCGCCGTCGAGGAGCTGGAGCACGCCGACGAGACGGTCGCCGGGTCGTACAACCCGATCGCGCGCACGCTCGCCGACCTGCCGAAGCCCGTCGTGGCCGCGGTCAACGGCCCGGCCGTCGGAGCTGGCCTCGGCCTAGTCCTCGCGTGCGACCTGCGGCTGGCGGCCGAGACGGCGTCGTTCTCCTGCGCCTTCGCCAAGGTGGGCCTCGTCCCCGACACCGGGGTGTCCTGGCACCTCGTCCGAGAGCTGGGCTACGCGCGCGCCTTCGCGCTGGCAGCCCTGGGGCGGACCTTCTCCGCCGCGGAGGCGAAGGACTACGGCCTGGTGAACCGGGTGCTGCCCGTGGACCAGGTGCTGGGCAACGCTCAGGAGCTCGCGGGCGTGCTCGCCGCCGGTCCGGCGCTGGCCCTGGCCCGCACCAAGCGGCAGTTGCGCGCCGTCGGGGAGCTTCCCTTCGACGCGGTGCTGGCGATGGAGGCCCGCCATCAGGGCGAGGCCGCCGCGCACCCGGACCACCCTGAGGGGCGCGCCGCGTTCGCCGAGAAGCGCGCGCCGCGCTGGACGTGACCGCGCCCGGCGCCGTGCTGGTTCACGGCCTCTGGCACGGGGCGTGGTGCTGGGACGCCGTCCGCTCCGCCCTCGACGAGCTCGAGGTGGACAGCGTCGCCGTCGAGCTGCCGCTCACCGACCTGGCCGCCGACGCGCGGGCGACGCGCGACGCGCTGCGCGCCTTCGGCCGTCCGGCCGTGCTCGTCGGGCACTCCTACGGCGGCGCGGTCATCACCGCCGCCGGGCTGCACGCGTCCGTCCGGGAGCTGCTCTACCTGGCGGCGTTCGCGCTGGACGCGGGAGAGTCCGTCAGYCGCACCGGGCCGGGGCGGGGGCTGCCGGACACCCGCCTGGGGGAGGCGATGCGCCTGGACGAGCAGACCGGCGAGGTCACCCTCGACCCGGTCGCGGGACGCGGCCTGCTCTACGGCGACGTGCCGGACGACGTCGCCGCGGCCGCGGTCGCGCGGCTGCGGCCCGTCTCGCGGATGGTCTTCCGCGGCGTCCCGGACGAGATCGCCTGGCGGAAGATCCCCTCGACCTACGTCGTCTGCACCAGGGACGAGGTGATCAACCCCGAGCTGCAGCGGGCGCTGGCCCGGCGGGCGACCCGCGGCCTGGAGTGGCCGTGCGGCCACAGCCCGGCCGCGAGCCGGCCCGAGGCCGTGGCGCGCCTCATCGCCGAGCGGGTCCGGCTGTACGGGTAGTCGGGCCGTCGGCCAGGTGGCCAGGTGGCCGACGGCCGCCGGCTAGGAGCCCGGCGCGGCCGGCGAGAGGCCGGGCGTCGCGCGGGCCAGGCGCCGGACGCCGGCCAGCCATCGGTCGGGGTCGGCGGCCTTGCGCTCCCAGTAGGTGCCGACCTCGGGATGCGGAAGGATGAGGAACCGTTCCTGCGCCAGGCCGTCGACCACGGACTGTGCCACGTCGTCGGCCGAGATGACCTCACCGGACGCGGCGACGACGGCCGCCGCCGGCTGGCCCTCCTGCAGCGGGTCGAGCAGCAGCGGGGTCGCGACCCCGAGCGGGCACACCGCCGAGACCTTGATCCCGCGGTCGCCGTAGGTGACCGCCAGCCACTCGGCCAGCGCGACCGCGCCGTGCTTCGTCACCGTGTAGGGCGCGTCGCCGGGCGTGGTGAGCAGGCCAGCGGCCGACGCGACGTTGAGCAGGTAGCCGCTGCCGCGTTCCAGCATGGACGGCAGCACGGCCCGGGCCGCGTACACGTGGGCCAGCACG
This sequence comes from Pseudofrankia asymbiotica, assembly GCF_001983105.1. Lineage (GTDB taxonomy): Bacteria > Actinomycetota > Actinomycetes > Frankiales > Frankiaceae > Pseudofrankia > Pseudofrankia asymbiotica. The sequence goes on from NZ_MOMC01000043.1 coordinate 103,729, forward strand.
TTGACCGCGAAGATCCGCTGCCAGTCCGCCGTGTCGACCTCCACCCCGCCGCCGGCGAAGATCCCGGCGTTGGAGCAGAACAGGTCGATGCGGCCGTAGCGGTCCAGCGTCCGGTCGACGAGGCGCGCGACGGCGTCCTCGTCGGCCACGTCGGTGGTGTCGGCCACGCCGCCGATCTCGGCGGCCACGGCCTCGGCCGACGCCCCGTCCCGGTCGCTCACCACGACCGCGGCGGCTCCCTGGGCGGCGAACCGCCTGGCCAGCGCGGCGCCGATCCCGCTTCCCGCGCCGGTGATGACGGTGACAGCGTCCTTCAGTTCCATCGCTTACCCCTCCACCCGGACACGCCGCCGCCCCGCCGGGATCTCGACGGCCGTGGGACCGGCCACCAGGCGGTTCTCGATGAACCCGAGCTGCTCGACCTCGATGCGCACGACATCACCCTCCCGCAGCCAGCCCGGCGCCGTGTCAGGTCTGGTGCGCCTGATCTCCGCCAGACAGCCGGTGCCGCAGGTGCCGGAGCCGAGCACGTCGCCGGGCCGGACCACCGTGCCCCGGGATGCGTAGGCCACCAGGTCGGCGAACGTCCACGACATGTTCGACGTGACGTCGCCGCCGGCGCGCACCCCGTTGACGTCCACCTGCGTGGCCAGCGCCAACTGCCCGTCGACGACGTGCTCCGCCAGCTCGTCCGCGGTCACCAGCCACGGCCCGAGGGTGATCGCGGAGTCCTTCGACTTCGACGGCCCCATCGGGAACTTGAACTCGCGGACCTGCAGGTCACGCGCCGACCAGTCGTTGAAGATCGTGTAGCCGAGGATGTGGTCGGCGGCCTGGCGCGGCGTCAGGTCGGAGCCGGCCCTGCCCACGACGGCGGCGACCTCCAGCTCGTAGTCGAACTGCTCGACCCGCGGCGGGATCCGGACGTCGTCGTAGGGGGCGGTGATCGCCGCCGGGTTGGAGAAGTAGAACAGCGGCTCGTCGTACCACTCGTCTGGTACCGCGCCGGCCAGCTCGGCCAGGTGCCGCTCGTAGGTGAGGAAGTCGCGCACGCTGGGCGGCGTGAGCAGCGGCCCGAACGAGGCTTGCTCGACCGGGACGGCGTCACAGGCCCTGGCGCGGCGGGCGACATCACCCAGTGCCTCGGCGCCGCCCTCGATGACCCGCGCCAGGTCGAGTCCCGGCTCCAACAGCCGGATGACCTCGCCGTCGAGGACGCCGACGCGCGGGCCGGCGGGCGTGCGCAGCGTCGTCAGCCGCATGTCACTTCACCGCCACGGGGTTGACCGGGGATCCGACCGCGCCGGTGAACGGCAGTGGCTGGGCTGCGAGGAAGAACTCGTAGACGCCGTCGCGCGCGCAGTCCGCGGCCAGCTCGTCGAGATCCCACATCTCGCCGAGCAGCAGCCCGACGTGCGGGAGCGCGACCTGGTGCAGGGGCTGCATCGCCTCGGGCCACTCGTTGGGCCGGACCTCCACCCCCCAGGTGTCGGTGGCGACCGCGGCGATCTCGGTGCCGTGCAGCCAGCCCAGCGTCTCGAACGACAGGCCGGGCGCGGGTCCGCCGGCGTAGGCGCCCCAGCCGTCCCCGGCGAGGACCCCGCGGCGGGCCCGGCCCAGCTGCCCGGTCCGGACCAGGAGGATGTCGCCACGGCCCACCGCCGAGGTCGGTCCCTGCCGCCGGATCGTCTCCGCCAGGTCGGCGCTGGTGATCGGGCAGCCGTCGGGGAGCTCGCCGTCGTCGCCGAGCGCCCGGCCGACGTCCAGCAGCACCCCGCGGCCGAGCACCGGCGCCGCGACGTGCTCGATGCCGGTGACCAGGTCGCCCTCGCTGGTGACGGTCTCGCGGGCGAGCCGGCCGTTCCAGGCGATGCCGTGGTCGAAGCAGTGGCCGAGGCCGTCCCACTGGGTGGCGCACTGCAGCGGCATGAAGACCGCGTCGTCCGCGACCGACAGCCCGTGCGGCAGCCCCATCTGCTCGGCCGTGTCCATCCCGGTGGAGGTCATGGTGTGCACCGGGTTCACCCGGCGCTTCCAGCCGAACTGCGGGCCGTGCTCGTCGAAGGGAAGGGACAGGCTGAACGAGTCGCCGCGCCGGATCAGGTCCGCGGCCGCGGACCGCTTCGCCGCGTCGAGGAAGTTCACCGTGCCGCGCGCGTCGTCCGCGCCCCACCGGTTCCAGTTGCTGAACCGCTTCGCCGATGCCGCGATGGCCGCCTCGGGATCGTGGCCGAAGTCCGCGGTGATGTCGTAGTTCTTCACTGGTCCGCTCCAGGGGTCGCGAGGCCGAGCAGGCGAGCGGCGTTGCCACCGCGGATCGCCTCGGTGGTGGCGGCGTCAAGGCCGGCGGCTTCGAGCCGGTCCACCGGGTCCTCGACACCCATGTCGAACGGGTAGTCGCTGCCGAGGGTGACCTGCCCGGCGCCCATGACCCCGACCAGGTGCCGCAGTTGCTCGGGCGTGTAGACCAGCGAGTCGACGAACGTCCTGCGCAGCAGCGCCGACGGCCGCTCGGCCGTGGTGTGGGCGTCGGCCCGGGCGGCCCAGGCATGGTCGGCGCGGACGACATAGCTGGCCAGGTACCCGCCGCCATGCGCGGACCATATCCGCAGCCGCGGGTTGCGCTCCAGAACCCCGGAGAACAGGACGCGGGACAGGGCAAGTGCCGTCTCGGTCGGGTTGCCAACGCTGTTGAACAGGTAGTAGGCGTTCAACCGCTCGCCGAGGGTGCAGCCCCACGGATGGATCAGGACGGCGGTGTCGAGCGCCGCCGCGGCCGCCCAGAAGTCCTCCAGCGCCGGGTCGTCGAGCTCCCGGCCCGGCCCGGCGGACGTCGAGATCTGCACCCCGCGGACGCCGTGGTCGGCGGCGGCGGACTCCAGCTGCCGGACGGCCAGGTCGGGGTGCTGGAGCGAGACCGTGCCGATGGGCACCAGCCGCTCAGGGTCCTTCGCGCAGAAGGCGGCGACGGAGGCGTTGCTCGCCGCGACGATCCGGGCGGCGAGATCCCGGTCGGCCCAGGCGTGCGGCAGCGGCACCGCGCTCACCGCCTGGACGTCGACCCGGGCTGCGTCCATGGCGGCCAGCCGAAGGTCGAGGTCCGTCAGCTTCGCCCCGATGTCACCCATCTGCTGAAGGTTGAGCCGCAGCGAGGCGGGGCCGAGGGTGGCCGCGTCCACCTCGCGCTGCCGCGCGAGTCCCGGCTGTCCCCCCAGGAGCGCGTCGACCTCGGGAACCGCGACGTGGGCGTGGACGTCGATGGCGGGTACGGCAGGCACGTGACGATCACTCCTTGCGGGACGTCGACGACGCTCGGTGGGCCCGGAACCGGACCAAACCTTGACACAGTGGCACTTCGCGTTTCAGGGTCGTGACCGCCATCGACGAAGGGGCGGACGGGCCTGTGAAACTCGGCCAGATCGATCTCAACCTGTTAGTTGTTCTTGATGCTCTGTTACGGGAGAAGAACGTCACGCGGGCGGCGGAGAGTCTGCACCTGTCCCAGCCCGCGACGAGTACGGCGCTGGCCCGGCTCCGCCGCGTACTCGGCGACGAGCTGCTGCACAAGAACGGCCGCTACCTCGAGCTCACCCCCCGCGCGGAGTCGCTCGTCGAGCCGGTGCGGGAGGTACTGGCCACGATCGAGCAGACGATCGCCCGGCCGACGACCTTCGACCCGACCAGGGACTCGCGCCACTTCTCGGTCATCGGCAGCGACTACGTCTGCACGACCCTTCTGCGGCCACTGATCGCACGTCTCGTCGGACTGGCCACCGGCCTCCAGGTGGACGCCACTCCGGTCGGTCCGCGCTACCTGGAGGCGCTGCACCGCGACGAGGTCGATCTCGCGATCCTGCCGGACCGGATCGTCGACCCGTCCTCGATCCCGGACTGCTCGCGCATCCCGGTGATCGTGGACCGCTTCGTCGGGGTGGTGTGGCGCGATCATCCCCACGCCGAGGATCGCCTCACCGCCGACCTGCTGAGCCGCTCGCCCTACCTCGGGTACGTCAACCAGGGGAACCGCTCCCTCGTGGAGGAGGACCTGGACGCCGCCGGCTGCACGCGCCGGGTGGCTGCCACCTCCACCAGCATGGTGACCATGGCCTTTCTCCTGGCGAGCACGGACCTCGTGGCGGTCCTGCCGGAGCGGTTGGCCAAGCGGATGGCCATAGCGGCGGAGATCCGGCTGYTGGAGCCCGAGATGCCCCTGCGGCCGCTGTGCCAGTCGGCGTTCTGGCACAGCCGGCGAAACCGGGACCCCGGCCACGTCTGGCTGCGCGAGCAACTGTTCGCGGTCGCCCGTCTGGAGTTCCCGGAGACCGCGGCCACGGTCATGGCGACGGCCGCCGCCGGATAGGACACCCGCCCTCACGGCGTCACCCGGGCTGGCACGTGCACGCGGTCATCTCAGGACCCCTTCGTCCGTGAGCAGGACTTGACGGGAGACGCGGTGAACAGGATCGGTCCGGGCAACGCCGGACGGAAACTCCTTCTCTGGATACCGGCGATCCATGCCGTTGATTCCTGCCGAAGCCCCGCTTTCTGCCGGCGGCTTCCAGACCGGTGACCAGGCAGCCCGCACGCGCGGCGTGCGGCGGTATCACGGTGGTGAATCGCAGTTAGCCGCTGTTCGCATTTCCGCCCGGCCGTTGCGCGCACTAGCGTCGAACGCGTTGCGCGACTACGAGGAGCCGATGCGATGGACCGCGTCCACAGCAAGCGGAACAGCCCAGAGCTCACCCGCCCGAGAGTGTTGGCAACCGACATCGCCTGGCCCTCGGCGGACGTGGAGCGCGCGGTGCTGGCCGAGGCCGGGGCCACACTCGTGGTGGCCCCGACCGGCGACAGCGCCGAGCTGGCAGCCCTCGCCGCCGACGCCGACGCCATCCTCACCTGCTTCGCCAAGGTTCCCGCCGAAGTCCTGGACGCGGCGCCGCGCTGCCGCACCGTCGCGCGCTACGGCGTCGGCGTGGACAACATCGACGTCGAGCACGCCACCCGGCTCGGCATGGTCGTCAGCAACGTCCCGACCTACTGCACCGACGAGGTCGCCGACTCGGCGCTGTTGGGCATCCTCGCGCTGGCCCGCAGGCTGGTCCCGTTCACCCGGGACGTCGCGGCGGGCGGCTGGGGCCGTTCCGTGCCCGGCACGTCGGTCCGGCTGCGCGGCCGGGTGCTCGGTCTCGTCGGGCTGGGCGCGATCGGCCGCGCGCTCGTGCCGCGCGCGCGGGCGATCGGTCTCGACGTCGTGGCGTTCACCCGCTCGGGCGGCGTCGACCCGGGGATTCGCCGCGCGGCCTCGTTGGAGGAACTGCTCCGCGAGGCCGACGTCGTCTCCCTGCATGTGCCCCTGACCGACGGGACCCGTCACCTCATCGGTCCCAGGCAGCTGGCCGCGATGAAGCCGACGGCGTGGCTGGTGAACACCGCCCGCGGCGGCCTCGTCGACACGGACGCGCTGCTCGCCGCGCTCGACGCGGGCGTGATCGCGGGCGCCGCGCTGGACGTGACCGATCCCGAGCCGCTGCCGGCCGACCATCCGCTGCGTGGCCGCGCCGACGTCGTCCTGACCCCGCACGTCGCCTTCTCCTCGGACGGGTCGCTCGCCGAGCTGGCGCGCAAGGCCGCCGGCAACGTCGTCGACGTGCTCCAGGGCCGGATTCCGCGCACCGTCGTCAACCCGGACGTGCTGACCAGCGCCGCCCTGCGCTCGCCGCTGGCGGCCCGGTGACCTCGGCCGCCATCCTGGATACCGGCGCGCTGGCCCGCCACCTGGTCAGCCGGGGGCTCGCCACGTCCCCGCTCGACGTCGAGGTCCGCGAGCTGGCCGGCGGGGTGTCGAACGACGTCGTCGCGGTCCGGGCTCCCGGCCTCGACGCGGTAGTCAAGCGGGCGCTGGGCCGGCTGCGGGTCGCCGAGGAGTGGCTCGCCGACCCGGGCCGCATCGACACGGAGGGCCGGGCGCTGCGACTGGCCGGCCGGCTCGTGCCCGGGGCGGTCCCCGCGGTGCTCGACCTGGCCGACGGCTACCTGGTCATCGAACGGGCCCCGGACCCGTGGCGGACCTGGAAGCAGGACCTGCTCGCCGGCACGGCGCGGGTCGCCGTGGCCGACCGGCTCGGCCGGGCGCTGGGCCGCTGGCAGTCCGCCACCGCCCGCGAGGCCGGCGTCGCGGGCGAGTTCGCCGACGTGACGGCCTTCGACCAGCTGCGGGTCGACCCGTTCCACCGCACGGTCGCGAGACGGCACCCCGGCCTGGCCGGCCCGATCCACGAGACGATCGAGACCATGGCTGCGAACCGCCGCTGCCTCGTCCACGGCGACTACACCCCGAAGAACGTGCTGGTCGGACCGGCGGCGACCGACCTGTGGGTCATCGACTGGGAGGTCGCCCACTTCGGCGACCCGACCTTCGACCCGGCCTGGACGGTCGGCCACCTGCTGCTGAAGTCCATCCACCGGCCGGCGTCGGCACCGGCCTACGCGGCGGCGGCACGCGCCTTCCTCGCCGGGCTCGCCGCCGGGTGGCTCGAAGCCAAGCCGCTCGAAGCCAAGCCGCTCAGCACCGCGCCGCTCAACGGCGGACCGTTCAACGGCGGACCGCTCGACGCGGCCCAGCTCGTCCGGCAGGCCGGCTGCCTGCTGCTCGCCCGGGTCGACGGCAAAAGCCCCGCGGAGTACCTCACCGCGAACGGCCGGGCCCGCACCCGCGCGCTCGGTCGCGGCCTGCTCGCCGACCCACCCGCCACGTTGACCGACGCCTGGGAGCGGCTCACATGAGCGACACCACCATCACCGGACTGTTCGCGTGGGAGGCGCTCGACTCCCGCGGCCGGCCCACGGTCGGCTGCGAGGTCCGCCTCGACGGCGGGGCGACCGGGTCGGCGACGGTGCCCGCCGGCGCCTCGACCGGCCGGCACGAGGCCCGCGAGCTGCGCGACGGTGGCCCGCGGTACGGCGGCCAGGGGGTCCGCCGCGCGGTCGCCCACGTCACCGGGGAGATCAACGACGCCGTCCGTGGCCTCGACAGCACCGACCAGGCCACGCTCGACGAACGGCTGCGCGCCCTCGACGGCACCGCGGACCTGCGCCGGCTCGGGGCGAACGCCGTGCTGTCCGTGTCGGCCGCCGCGGCGCTGGCCGGCGCGCGGCAACGCGCGGTGCCGCTGTTCGAGGCGGTCGCCGACGGCTCCGGCGCCCCGCTGCTGCCGCTGCCCATGGTCAACATCATCTCCGGTGGCGCGCACTCGGGCCGCTCGATCGACGTCCAGGACTTCCTCGCGGTCCCGCTGGGAGCGGCCTCGTTCGGCGAGGCGATCGAATGGGCGGCCCGGGTCCGCGCCGGCGCCGCCGAGGAGCTGGCCGCCCGGGGCCTGCCGGTGGCCCTGGTCGCCGACGAGGGCGGGCTCGGCCCGCTCCTGCCGACCAACCGCTCGGCGCTGGACATCCTCGTCGCCGGGACCGAGCGCGCCGGGCTGCGGCCCGGCGCGGACGTCGGGATCGCCATCGACATCGCCGCCAGCCAGTTCGTGCGCGCGGACGGGCGCTACGTGCTCGCCGCCGAAGCCCGCGAGCTGACCGCCGGCGAGCTGGTCGACGAGCTGGTCGACTGGTGCGCCCGCTATCCGATCGTCTCGCTGGAGGACCCGCTCGCGGAGGACGACTGGGCCGGCTGGCGGACGGCCACCGAGCGCCTCGCGGGCCGCCAGCTGCTCGGCGACGACCTGTTCGTCACCAGCCCCGACCGGCTGGCACGCGGCGTCGACGAGCGGGTCGCCAACGCGGTCCTCGTCAAGCCCAACCAGACCGGCACGCTGAGCACCGCCCGTACCGTCGTCCGCCGGGCGCACGCCGCCGGGTACGCCACGGTCCTCTCGGCCCGGTCCGGCGAGACCGAGGACGACTGGCTGGCCGACCTCGCCGTCGGCTGGCGCACCGGCCAGATCAAGGTGGGCTCCACCATGCGTTCGGAGCGCACGGCGAAGTGGAACCGGCTGCTGCGCCTCGAGGCCGAGCTGGGCGACCGCGCCGAGTACGCCGGCCGGGCCGCACTCCCGCAAGCCTCACCGCCGCAAGCCGCACCGCCGCAAGCCGCACTGCCGGACAGCGGGCCCCCACACCACTCCCAGCCCGAGGTCAGGAGCACGCCATGACGCAGCCCATCGACGGCTACGCGCTCGGCCGGTTCGATGACGGTGCCGGCCCGTTCACCGGCCTGGCGCTCGGCGACCGGGTCCTGCGGCTGCCGGACGACGGCCTGGTGAAGGGACCGCCCACCTACCTGGCCCTCCTCGAGGAATGGGCGACGGTGGCGGCGGCCCTGCCCCGGCTGGCCAGCGAGGCCAGCCCTGGCGACGGTGTGCCCCTCGCGGCGCTGCGGGTGCTGGCACCGGTCGAGCCACGGCAGATCATCCAGGCGGGCGCGAACTACCGGTCCCACGTGGCCCAGATGATCGTGTCCGGCAAGGCGCCCGACGACACCCGGTCGGACGACGAGCTGCGCCAGGCCGCCGAGCGGGAGATGGACGACAAGGTCCGTCACGGCCTCCCGTTCCTGTTCGCCGGCCTGCCCAGCGCCCTGACCGGCCCGGACGACGACGTCGTCCTGCCGCCGGAGTCGGCGCAGGTCGACTGGGAGGCGGAGCTGGCCGTCGTCATCGGCACCCGCGCGCACCGGGTGTCGAGACAGCGAGCGCTGGACCACGTCGCCGGCTACACGGTGTGCAACGACGTCAGCGCCCGGGACCTCCAGTTCCCGCCCGAGAACAAGGTGTTCGGCGGTGACTGGCTGCGGGCCAAGAACCGCCCGACGTTCCTGCCCACCGGGCCCTTCCTGGTCCTGGCCGACCGGGTCCCCGACCACCGGCAGCTGCGGATCACCCTCGACCTCAACGGCGAGCGCCTGCAGGACGACCTTCCGGCCAACATGCTGTTCGACGTTCCCAGCCTGATCGCCGCCGCGTCGGTGTCCAACACGCTGCTGCCCGGCGACCTGCTGCTCACGGGCAGCMCGGCCGGCAACGGTGGCCACTGGCGGCGCTGGCTGCGGCCAGGCGACGTCATGGAGGCAGCCATCGCCGGCCTGGGTGCGCAGCGCAACCGCTGCGTCGCCGAGGTCGTGTGACCGAACCGGACCGCGACCGCCAGCGCACGGCCGACAGCTCGACGAGACCCTCCCGGCGGTCGCCCGTCGCCACGCGGCTGATCGTGTCGTGCGTGTCCGCCGCCGGAGCGCGCCCTGCGCTCGATCTGCGCACGGCCGGCCTTCTCTGGTGAATCATGCGTCCGGTGGATTTGAGGAATAGCAACGACGCACTCCCGCCGCCCGCGTTCCCTTTCTAGCGTCAGCGGCATCACTGGCACACATCACACCGGAGGATCCCCATGGGCAGCCTGATTGCGAAGCTGGGTTACGTGGGCGTTCAGACACCCCAGTACGAGGAATTCCGGGCCTGGGGCCCTGACGTGCTGGGCTGCATGCTCGGGCCCGACGGCGAGGACGGCGCCGTCCGGCTCAAAATCGATGACGCGGACTACCGGCTCTCGTTTCATCCGGGCGAGGACTACCGCCTGCTGTTCGCCGGCTGGGAGGTGCTCAACCATCGCGATCTCGACGCCGCGGTCAGGCGTCTGGAGGAGGCTGGCGCGAAGCCCCGCTTCGCCGGCAAGGACGTGGCGAGGGCCCGCGGCGTCGACCAGCTCGTCCAGTTCGAGGACCCGTTCGGCCAGCCACTGGAGCTGTTCTGCTACCAGGAGTCGAACTACCACTACTGGTACCCGCCGCGGCCGCACGCCGGGTTTGTCACCAAGGAGCAGGGGCTCGGCCATGTCGTGTTCGCCGTGCCCGACGCGCGCCAGGCCGTCGACTTCTACATCGACGCGATGGGCTTCGTCCCGAGCGAGATCATCACCCTGATGCCACCCGTCGGAGAGATGTGGTTCCTGCGGGCCAACCCCCGGCATCACAGCGTCGCTTTCATCGAGGTGCCGAACTCGGTCGGGCTGCACCACGTCTACCTGGAGTCGGCCCACATCGACGACGTCGGCTACTCGTATTTCGAGGTCCTCGGTGGCGACGCGAACCCCGACCTGCAGATGGCCCTCGGCCGGCACGTCGCGGACGAGGTCATCTCCTACTACGTGCACACCCCGGGCGGATTCATGATCGAATATGGCTGGGGCGGCGTCGCGATCGACCGGGCGGAGGGGCGCTCGCCCAACAACCTGAACTTCCGCAAGGGCAAGCGCCCGGAGATGTGGGGCCACAAGTTCCGGTACCAGCCCAACGAGGCCGTGCACCCGTACCAGCCCTGAGGTCAGCGGAAACAGACAAAGGAGTCCCCCATGCCTGCTGTCAGCAATGTCCTTGTCGTCGGGGGCGGCTTATCCGGCACCGCGGCGGCGATCCTGCTCGCCGAGGCCGGCGTCGCCGTGGACCTCGCCGAGATCAACCCCGCGGTCAGTGCCCTCGGATCCGGTATCACGCTGCAGGGCAACGCGCTGCGGGTGCTGCGCCAGCTCGGCGTCCTCGACGAGTGCACGGCCGCCGGATACCCCTTCTCGAAATTCGTGGTGCGCATCCCCGACCAGCGAGCCACCGTCGTCGCCGAGATGGACGACCTGCCGTTCGGCGGCCCCGACCTGCCCTCGACCATGGGCATGTACCGCCCGAACCTCGCCCGGATCCTCGTGAGCCGCGCCGAGCGGGCAGGCGTCAGCTTCCGCTTCTCGACCTCGGTCGAAGCGCTCGCCCAGGACGACTCGGGCGTCGATGTCCGGTTCGCGGACGGCTCGTCGGGGCGCTACGACGTCGTCGTCGGCGCCGACGGAGTCCGCTCGTCGACGCGCCGGCTGGTCGGGATCGACCTGGAGACCCGACCCCTCGGCATGGGCGCCTGGCGGATGGTCGGGCCGCGGCCGGCCGACCTCGTCTCGACCCAGGCCATCTTCGGCGGCCCGTGCTACATCGCCGGCGTGACACCCACCTCGGAGACCGGCGCGTACTGGTTCCTGGTGGAACCGGTACGCGACCGGACGGCCCAGACGCCGGCCGAGCGGCTGGCCGACTTCCTCGACGCCACCCGCCCCTACCACGGCCCCTGGGACGAGGTGCGCGACTCCTTCACCGACCCGGCCGACCTGCATTACACCGGCTTCGAAGCCCACCTCCTGGACCCGCCCTGGAACCGCGGCCGGGTCGTGCTCATCGGCGACGCGGTGCACACCTGCCCGCCGACGATCGCGCAGGGCGCCGCCATCGGCCTGGAGGACGCCGCCGTGCTGGCCGAACTCCTCACCACCTCGCCCGCGGTCGACGACCAGCTGTGGACGGCGTTCACCACGCGGCGGTACGCACGGGTGAAGACGGTCGTCGAGGCCTCGCTGCAGGTGGCCCAGTGGAACATCGACCACGTCCAGGGTGACGTACCCGGCCTCACCCGCACGATCGCCGACCTCGTCAGTCAACCGGCCTGACGCGCGGCAGGCCGGACGCCCAGCTCGCGGCGGCCGGTCCGCCGCGCGGCGGACCGGCCACACCCTGCGCCGGGGGGCTCCCGCGTGCGGGGCGTCCGCCTGGCCGCCACCGGGCCCGTTGCCGTACCCGACGCGACTGGTACGGCGACGGGCCCACCCGCTACTTCCGTGAGCCCGCGGGCCGCCGCGGTGTCACGCGGGCTGGCTGGTGAGGGCGGCGATGCGACCCATGAGCGCCGGGACGTCGCCCTGCTCGTGGGTCAGTTGCCAGCGAGCGAGCTGCAGCGAGGCCTCCACCACCGTCCGGACGCGGTCGAGGCGCCGGTCGGCGAACGCCCGCAGCAGCTCGTCGTCGACGCTGTCGGCCGTTGTGAGCAGCTCGGTCAGGACTGCCGCGTCCTCGAGCGCCAGCGCGGCGCCCTGGGCGAGAGTGGGCGGGCAGGTGTGCACGGCCGGCAGGTCCGGGCCGCCGGACCGGTGCTCGGCCAGCTCCGCGAGCACGGTGGCCGCGGGGTCGGGTGCACGCAGGACGAGCCCTTCGGACGGCCAGCCCTGGGCCAGGCACTCGTCCAGGACGCCGAGCTGGCGCAGCACCCGCAGCGCGTTGCCCTGCAGCGTGATCCCGGAGCCGAGCGCGGTCACGTCGGGCTTGAGCTCGACCAGGTCGACGTGGACCCCCGCGTCGGCGAGCAGAATCGCGGCGGCCGCGCCGGCAGTCCCACCGCCGACGACCAGCACGCCGCCTATGGCGGGCACCTGTGGACTCCCTTGTCCGGACAAATCAGAGGCGGACGAACTGTCGGAGAGCGGACGAACTGTCAGACAAGGGGTCAACCTAGCCGAGGGGCGGTCAACCTCGCGAGGGGCGGTCAGACGGGCGGCGCGACGAACAGGCCGCGGTCGACGTCGTTGAAGCTCTCCTTGACGAGCTGGTCGTCGAACGGGTTCGCCGTCCCCCACTGGTCCTGGACCGAGATCTGGGAGACGTCGTGGTCACTGGGCTGCCAGGTGTCCTCGTCGACCAGCGCCAGCTCGGTGGTGTACTCGACCGTGTTGCCGTGCGGGTCGAGGAAGTAGCTGAAGGTGTTGTCGCCGGCCAGGTGGCGGCCCGGTCCCCAGATCAGGCGGGTGCCGGCACGCAGCAGCCGGCCGGTCCCGCGCAGGTACTCGTCCACGCCGCGCAGCTCGAAGGAGACGTGGTGCAGCGAGACGTGCGGGCCCTTGGCGATGGCCAGGCTGTGGTGCTGCGCGTTGCAGCGCAGGAACTTCATCAGCTCGCCGGCGTAGGGGTGCACCAGCGTGTCGGACAGCGCGAAGCCGAGGTGCTGTTCGTAGAACGCCTGCGTGCGCGGGATGTCCGGCGAGTTGAGGACCACGTGCGAGAGCCGGACCGGGATCGACTCACGTTCCTCGATCGCGCGGTGCTGGCGGGTCGCGACGTCGGCGGAGACCTCGATGGTCCGGCCGTCCACGTCGAAGAAGCGGAAACCGTAGCCGCCGCCGGCGGTCTGCAAGGTACCGGGCTCGTTCACCAGCCGCACGCCGGCAGTGGCGAGCCGTCCGGCCAGTGTGTCGACGTCGGCGGGCGTCGCCGCCCCGTAGGCGATGAGGTCGAGACGCTTTTCCGCGTCTTTTCGTAGCCGCACGACGTACTGCTCGGGCGATCCCTCGGCGGCGAGGAAGACGATGCCGTCGTCCTCGGCGACCGGGGTGAGGCCCCACAGCGCGGTGTAGAAGTCGCGCTGTCTGTCGTAGTCGGGCACCGCCAGGTCGACGTGCCGCAGGTGCGTGATCAGGCGATCGGTCATGGCTGCTTCCGTCCGGTTCGAGCGGGTCCCCGGGCCAGAATCGGCCCACGGCGGCGCCCGGCGGAAACTCTCGTTCTGAATACCGGTAATCCGCGCCGTTGATGTCTGTCGCCGGGGCAGGCCGGGGACGCGCCGGCCGGTGCACCCGCGGCCGACCGGGGGCACCCGGCCGGCCGCGGTGCCCTCAGCGGGCGACCTCGCCCAGCAGGTAGCGCGTCGCGGTCTCCCCGAGGTCGTGCGCGAACACCTCGTCGTCGACGGCGTCCGGGGTCGCGAAGTCGGGACCGTACGCGATGCGGATCATCGCGGCCGCGAAGACGGTCGTGAAGCACGACCGGATCGCGGCCGCCGGATCGTCGTGGGTCATGGCCGGGGCGACCGGCAGCAGGACCCGCGTGAACGCCTCGCCCAGTGCCTGGCTGTACCGCGAGCCGCGCCGTCGCACCTCCGGATGGGTCGAGGAGATGAGGACGACCGCACCCAGGAACCGCTGGTGACGCAGCGCGATGTGCAGCATCTCGGCGACCGCCGCCCGGACCAGCTCCTGCGGCGCCAGCCCGGCCCAGTGCGCGGCGTCGGCGAAGACTTCCTGCTCGCGGCTCAGCCGGCTCACGCCGTGCTCGTACACGGCCAGGAAAAGCGTGTCCTTGTTGGCGGCCCGCRCATAGAGGAAAGGCGGCGCGACCCGGGCCCGCTCGCACAGGGCGGCAATGGTGAAGGCGCTGTAGCCGCCATCTTCGAGAAGGGCCACGCCCGCGTCAAGCGCTCGTTGCCACGCCTCGCGGCTGCGCGCCTGCTTCGGGGGGCRCAGCTCCAGATCCGCGACCGGACCGCGACCGAGCTCGTCCATCAGGCAATTCTCCCGCAGGGCTTGACGCCACGGCTGGCGCACTGCAATCTGCCCAAATATTAGTGCACGCTACTGTTTATCCCCCTCCGAGGTGCCCCCTGATGAGCAGTGCCACCAGCCCCACCCCTCCCCCCGGCCGTATCGCGGTCTTAGGCGCCGGCCCGGCCGGCATGGCGACCGCGCTGGGCGCGATCAAGGCCGGGCACGCCGTGACCGTCTACGAGCGCTACCGCGAGGCCCGGCCGGCCGGGAACATCCTCAACCTCTGGCCGCCGCCGCTGAAGGCGCTCGGGCTGCTGGGCGTCGACACCGCGGACCTGGGCGCGCCCACGGACTCGCAGTTCCGCAACGCCCGCGGGAAGGTCCGGGTCGACGTCAAGCAGGACGCGGACGTCCGGGCCGCCTATGGTGGCGGGTTCATCGGCCTGTTACGGCCCGAGCTCTACGAGCGGATGCTGGCCGCGATCCCGCTGGGAGTGATCGAGTTCGGTCAGCAGGTGGACCGGATCGAGCAGGACGAGCGAGCTGTCACGCTGCATTTCTCCGACGGCACCACCGCCGAGCATGACGTGCTCGTCGGGGCGGACGGCATCGACTCGCTGGTGCGCCGCACGCTGTGGGGCGACGCGCCCAAACGCGAGCACCGGCTGCAGGCCTTAGGCGGATTCACCCTTGACAAGGTCGACGGCACGACGCCGAACACGAGCGTGATCGGCCACAACCGCACCATCCAGGGCAGCTGGACGTCGATCCGGCACAAGGGCCGCGACGGCAACCAGTGGTGGGTCCTGAACGCGACCGACCCCGACGCCCCGGCGCCGCCCGACCTCAAGGCGGTCGCGACGCGGCTGGCGACGGGATTCCCGGAGCCGCTGCCCGGGCTCATCGCGGTGACCGAACCACAGAACATGCAGCGCTGGGTGCTGCGCGACCGCGAGCCGCTCGGGCAGTGGTCGAAGGGCCGGATCACCCTGGCCGGCGACGCCGCGCACCCGACCTCGCCGTACGCCGCCTACGGCGCCGGCATGTCGATCGAGGACGGCTACTTCATCGGCCGCACGCTGCGCGGGCTCGACCTGACCGACCTCGCCGCGGTGCGCGCGGCACTGCAGTCCTACGAGGACCGGCGCAAGCCGCACACCCGCTACCAGGTCCAGCAGGCGTGGCGGCTCGGCAAGATCTTCCACCACCTGCCCGCGCCGCTGCGCCCGCTGCGCGACCTCGTCTTCGACCACACGCCCTTCCTCCAGAAGGTCGCCGGCGACGCCAACCCGAAAATGATCAGCCAGCAGCTCGCACTCATCGTCGACTGACGGCGACCACCGCGAGCAGGACCCACGGGAATCCTGCTGACACCGGCTTTGCGGCCAGCGCATGCCCGATACGGAACCATGCTCAATCAACCCACCCTGCCGAGAACCGCCGGCGCAGGGGGCGACAGCCCTCGTCGCCGGCGGCTTCTGGCACACAGCTCGCCCGCCTTCCGCGCCGAGCGGGGCGCCACCACATAAGGAGCGCGAATACGTGGTATCCCCAGAACCCGCTTTCCCTGGATGGCAGCCGGGGGAAGAGTCGTGGGCATGACCTGGCCATCGCCGCCGCTCGCGCGTGCCGCAGCGGAGAGTCTCCGATGAGGCTCGCCACCTTCACCACGACCGCCGGCGCGGACCGGCCCCGAGCGGGCGTCGTCTCGGGCGAGCGGGTGCACCCCTTTCCGCCGGGGCTGACCATGCGCGACCTCGTCGAGCGCGGTCTGGAGGAGGTACGGCAGCTTGCCGGCGAGGCGCTCACCACCGGCGGCCACCCGCTGGCCGACGTCCGGCTGCTGGCCCCGCTGGCGCCCGCGTCCGTCCGCGACTTCGTCGCTTTCGAGGAGCACGTGCAGGGCATCCGCCAGGCCGTCACGGGCGTCGCGGGCGTGCCCGACGCCTGGTACGACGGGCCCACCTTCTACTTCACCAACCCGCACGCGATCCTCGGGCCAGAGGAGCCGGTGCCCTTCCCCGCCGCCTGCGCGGCGCGCGACCTCGAGCTGGAGGTCGCCGTCGTCGTCGCCACCGCGGGCCGCTCGCTGAGCGTCGAGCAGGCGCGCGACCACGTGTTCGGCTACACGATCATGAACGACTGGTCGGCGCGCGACCTGCAGGGCCGCGAGATGCAGGTCGGCCTCGGACCCGCCAAGGGCAAGGACTTCGCCACGACCCTGGGCCCGTGGATCGTCACCGCGGACGAGCTCGAACCCCACCGCGACGAGGACGGGTTCCTGCGGCTGTGGTGCACGGTCAGCGTCAACGGCGCCGAGATCGGCCGTGACCTGCTGTCCAACATGGGCTGGACGTTCGAGGCGCTGATCGCGTACGCGTCCCGGGACAGCCGGGTCGAGGCCGGCGACGTGCTCGGTTCGGGCACCGTCGGCAACGGCGGCTGCCTGGGCGAGCTGTGGGGCCGGCGCGGCACGCAGGACCCGCCCCCGCTCGCACCCGGCGACGTCGTCACGCTCACCGTCGAGGGCATCGGCGCGATCAGCAACGTCGTCGCCGTCGCCGAACCGGCCCCCGACCTGCCCGCCGCACGCCTGCGCGACCCGGCACTGGCCCGCAAGGCGGCGTCCTCGTGACCGCCCTCGCCGGCCGCACCATCGTCGTCACCGGCGCCGCCTCAGGAATCGGCGCCGCGGTCGCGTCGGCCGTGGAGGCGGCCGGCGGCACGCCGATCGGCCTGGATCAACAGCCGTCCGCGCGGGTGCGGTCACTCGACGTCCGCGAACAGGCGCAGTGGGCCGCCTTCGCCGCCCAGCTCGACGGTCGGCCGGTGCACGGGCTCGTCACCTGCGCCGGCATCACCTGGCGGGCACGCCTGGGCGACGTCGAGCCCGAGGCGTTCTGGAACACGCAGGCGGTCAATGTTCTCGGCCCACTGCTCGCGATCCGGGCGCTGGCCCCGCTCATGCCCGCCGGCGCCTCGATCGTCACCATCGGATCCCTCGCGGCGCTGCAGGGCCATTACCCGGTCGCGTACACGACGAGCAAGTGGGCGGTCCGCGGCCTCAGCCACGCCGCCGCGCTCGAGCTCGCCGGCCGAGGAATACGCGTGAACGCCGTCCATCCCGGCTTCATCGACACCGCGATGACCGCGACAGCGCCCCAGACGTTCCGTGACGCCTCCCTTGCGCAGACGCCGCTCGGGCGCGCTGGGGCCCCCGAGGAGGTCGCGTCCGTCGTCCTGTTCCTCCTGGGTGACGGCGCCTCGTTTGTCACGGGCGCCGAGATCCCCGTCGACGGCGGCGCGAGCTCCCACGGCGGCGCCAAGGCGGTCTCCGACGCGCTACGAGCGTCCTACGTCCCACCCACGCCGGTCAGCGCGGCCTGACACCGCCCGGTCGACAGGCACCGAAGAGGTCACGATGTTCGAGTACTTTCCCGGCAACTACATCTGGAACATGAGCGTCGTCGCGACGCTCAACAGCGGCGGCCTGATCGACGAGGTCGACCGCGCGTGCCGGCCGCTGCGCGAGCTGGCCGCCCAGGGGGCGGACCTCGGCACCCGCGAGCTGATGGCCGCGTGGGCCGCCGTCGCCGACCAGCTCGAAGCGCAGGCGGCCGAGGCCGAGAAGGCCGGCCACCGGCGCAGCGCCGGCCAGAAGTACCTGCGCGCGTCGAACTACCTGAGCCAGGCCGAGCGGATGCAGAGCGCGACGAGCCCCGACCGGCCGGCCGTCTACCAGCGCCTGATGGACCTGCTCGCCAAGGGCATCGAGCTGATCGACCCGGCGACGACCCGGGTCGAGGTGCCGTTCGAGGACAGCGCGCTGCCGGCGTACTTCACCAGCGCGGCGACACCGGACCGGCCCCGGCCACCCGTGATGGTCATGTGGAACGGGCTCGACTCGACCAAGGAGCACATGTACGCCTCCGGCTTCGCCGGCGAGCTGGCCGCCCGCGGCATCTCGACGCTGATGGTCGACTGCCCCGGCAGCGGCGAGGCGCTGCGGCTGCGCGGCCTGAGCGCCCGGGTGACCTCCGAGGACTGGGCGAAAGCCTGCGTGGACTACCTGGAGGGCCGCGACGACGTCCGCGCCGACCGGATCGGCATCGTCGGCTGGTCGCTGGGCGGCTACTACGCCCCCCGCGCCGCCGCCTTCGAGAAGCGGCTGGCGCTGTGCGTCGCCTGGGGGGCGAACCACAACTGGGGCGCGGTCCAGAAGCGCCGGCTCGAGCGCGAGGGCGAGAACCCCGTCCCGCACTACTGGGAGCACGTGCTGTGGGTCTGGGGCGAGACCGACCTGGACACGTTCATCACCAAGGCCGCGGACGTCCACCTCGACGGCGTCGTCCAGCAGATCACCGTGCCGTTCCTCATCGCCCACGGCGAGACCGACCGCCAGATCCCGGTCGCCTACGCGCACCGGTCCTACGACCAGGCCGTGCACAGCCCGAAGCGCGAGCTGCGGATCTTCACCACCGCGGAGGGCGCGAGCGAGCACATCGGCCTCGACCACCTCCCCCACGTCGGCAGCTTCATCGCCGACTGGATCGAGGCAACCTTCGCCGAGCTGGACGCCGGGCGATGAACCCCGGCGACCTCGACCGCACCGACCCGGCGGGAGCCGTCGCCGCGGCGGCCAAGCGGGTCTCCAACTGGGGCCGGTGGGGCGCGGACGACGTCCGGGGCACGATGAACTTCCTCGACGCGGACAGGCGCCGCGCGGCGGCGGCCCTCGTGCGCACCGGCGAGTCGTACTCGCTCGCGCAGCGCTTCGACATGGACGGCCCGCAGAAGGGCTGGCGGCGGCGCACCAACCCGGTCCACACCATGCTCGACACCGGGGTCGACGCCGTCCACGGCGACCAGGGCTTCCCGCACGGCATCGGCGGCGCCGACGACGTCATCGCGATGCCGCTGCAGTGCTCGACCCAGTGGGACGGCCTCGGGCACATCTTCGACCACGGCGTGGCGTGGAACGGCCGGCCAGCCGACAAGGTCGTCACCAGCCTCGGCGACCTCGTCACCGGCATCGAGACCGTCGCCGACGTCATCGCCGGGCGCGGCGTGCTGCTCGACGTCGGCCGGGCGATCGGCACCGACGGGGAGCTGCCCGACGGGTTCGCGATCACCACCGAGCACCTCGCGCGGACCATCGAGCGCCAGGGCGCCTCGGCCGCGGTCGGGCGCGGCGACCTGCTGCTCGTGCGCACCGGCCAGCTGACCCGCGCGCGCCGCGACGGCTGGGGCGACTACGCCGGCGGCCCGGCGCCCGGTCTGTCCTTCACGACCGCCGACTGGCTGCACGGCACCGAGATCGCCGCCATCGCGACCGACACCTGGGGCTTCGAGGTCCGGCCCAACGAGTTCGACCACGCGTTCCAGCCCCTGCACCAGGTCGCGATCCCGCACATCGGCCTGTTCCTCGGCGAGATGTGGGACCTCGACGCGCTTGCCACCGCCTGCGCCGCCGACGGCGTCTACGAGTTCTTCCTGACCGCCGGCCCGCTACCGGTGACGGGCGCGGTCGGCGCGCCCGTCAACCCGATCGCGGTGCGATGACCCGTCCGCGGTGACCGCGGCGCGGGCGCGCTGAGCCCCCGGTCGCCCCGCAACGGCGCGGGGCGACCGGGTCAGCGCACAGGCCAGCCGGTGTAACCCTCGGCCAGGTAGGCCGAGCCGGCGCGCGAGGACACGAGGCTGGTCAGCTCGCCGAGCTGGCGTCGCTCGTCGAAGGCGGACTCGCCGCCGGCCCGGTGCAGCATGGTCGTCATCCAGTAGGAGAAGTGCTGGGCCCTCCAGACCCGGTCGAGGGCCCGGTCGGTATACGTCTCCAGCCCGGCGGCGTCGTTCTTCAGCAGCGCCCGCTCGATGCCCTCGGCGAGCAGGCGGGCGTCGGCGAGCGCGAGGTTGAGGCCCTTCGCGCCGGTCGGCGCCACGGTGTGCGCGGCGTCGCCGGCGAGCAGCAGCCGCCCGTGGCGCAGCGGGGTCTGCACGAAGCTGCGGAAGGGCAGCACGGTCCGCTCGATGACCGGCCCCTCCCGCAGGCGGAAGCCGTCCGCGCCGGCCAGCCGGGTCTGCAGCTCGTCCCAGATCCGGTCGTCGGACCAGTCGTCCGGGTTCTCGCCCGGGTCGCACTGGACGTACATCCGCTGCACCGCCTCGGTCCGCTGGCTGATCAGCGCGAACCCGGCCGGGGACCGGGCGTAGATCAGCTCGGGCGCACTGCGGGGGGCCTCGACGAGCACGCCGAACCAGGCGTACGGGTACTCGCGGAAGAACTGCGTGGCACCGGTGACCAGCGCCCGGCAGACGCTGCGGGAGCCGTCCGCGCCGACGACCAGGTCCGCCGTGACCTCGTGCCGGTGGCCGTCCGCGTCGGAGTACCGCACCGTCGGGGCGGTCAGGACGTCGGCGACCTCGGTGTCACTGATGCCGTAGCGCAGGTCCGCGCCGGCCGCGGTGCGGGCGCGGTGCAGGTCGGCGAAGACGTCGGTCTGGGGATACAGCCAGCACGAGGCGCCCGCCAGGTCCTCGAAGTCGATCCGGTGGCTGGTCCCGTCGAAGCGCAGCGAGATGCCCTCGTGCCGGTGGCCGTCGCGCAGGACCCGGTCGAGCCCGGAGTCGACGAGCAGGCGCACGCTGTCGCGTTCCAGGATGCCGGCGCGGTGGGTCGTGGAGATCGTGTGCGCGTCCCGGTTGTCGAGCACGACGCTGTCGATCCCGGCCAGGTGCAGCAGGTGGGCGACCATCAGCCCGGCCGGGCCGCCGCCGACGATGGCGACCCGGGTCCGGGTGCGGCTACTGGCCGCGGTCATGATGTCCCCACCGCGACGCCGAGCCGAGCGCGCAGCTCGGCGACCGTGGCGCCGAAGGTCTGCCGCGCGACCACGCCGCGCGGCGTGACGTCCAGGACGGCGAGGTCCGTGTACAGACGGGTGACACAGCCGGCGGCGGTGAGGGGGTAGGTGCAGGCCTGGACGAGCTTCGGGGCGCCGTTCCTGGTGAACAGCGTCATCATCACGTAGACGCTTCTGGCGCCGATGGCCAGGTCCATCGCGCCGCCGACGGCGGGGATGTCGTCCGGCTCGCCGGTGTGCCAGTTGGCGAGGTCCCCGGTGACGGAGACCTGGTAGGCGCCGAGGACGCAGACGTCGAGGTGGCCGCCGCGCATCATCGCGAAGGAGTCGGCGTGGTGGAAGTAGGCCGCGCCGGGCAGCTCGGTGACCGGGATCTTGCCGGCGTTGGTGAGATCGGGGTCGACCTGGTCGCCGAGGGCGGCCGGACCCATGCCGAGCATGCCGTTCTCGGTGTGCAGGACGATGCCGCTGGCGGGATCCAGATGGTCGGCGACCCTGGTGGGCTGGCCGATGCCGAGGTTCACGTAGGACCCCGCCGGGATGTCCCCGGCGATCAGCGCGGCCAGCTCGTCGGGGGCGAGCGGGCCGCGGTCGGTGTGCTCGACCGTCACGGACGGCTCGATCACTATGTCGCGCGATGCCATCATCGGGCTCCCTTGACGGTGTAGTGACGGGCTTGGACTGCCACGACCCGGTCGACCCGGTCGACGGGGACACCGGGGACACCGGAGCCGGCGACCGCCGCTCCGGCGGTGCCCAGCACCGGAGCCCGGCTCATCGGCGGGCCTCTGCGTCGGCCTCCTCGGTGAGCACCCGCTGGGCGATCCGGAACGCGGTGTTGGCGTCCGGAACGCCGCAGTAGATCGCGCTCTGCAGGATGACCTCCTTGATCTCGTCGGTCGTCAGGCCACCACGCAGCGCCGCGCGCACRTGCATCGCGAGCTCCTCGTGGTGGCCGCGGGCGATGAGCGCGGTGAGCGTGATCATCGAACGGTCCCGGCGGGCGAGGCCGGGCCGGGTCCAGATCGTGCCCCAGGCATACCGGGTGATGAGCTCCTGGAAGTCCGCCGTGAAGCTGGTCGCCGCCGCGGTCGCGGCCTCGACGTGGGCGTCGCCGAGCACCTGCCGGCGGACGGCCAGGCCGGCGCGGTAGACGTCCCCGACAGTGGGCCCCGTCGTGGCAGTGGGCGCCGTCGTGGCAGTGGGCGCCGCCGCGCGCCCGGCCGCGGACAGCGCACCGCGCAGGAGGTCGGCGACCCGCTGGGGAGCCTCCGCGGGGGCGAGGTGCGCGACGTCGTCGAGCACGGCCAGGCTCCCGTCCCGCACCCCGGAGGCGATCCGCTCGAGCGCGGCCGGCGGTGTCACGGCGTCGTGGGCACCCGCCACCGCGAGCACGGGCCCGTCGATGTCGGCGAGCCGGTCCCGGACGTCGAAGTCGGCGAGTGCCGCGCAGGCCTGCGCGTATCCCTCCGGGTCGACCTCGACCAGAGCCCGCAGCAGCCCGGCGGCGGCGTCCGGCTGGCGGTCCAGGAAACCGGGACCGAACCAGCGCCGCGCCGAGCCGGTGACCATGGTGGCGCAGCCGGACGCGCGGACGGTCGCGGCGCGTTCCCGCCACCCCTCCGCCTCGCCGATCTTCGCACCGGTACACAGCAGCGCCGCGTGGCGCACCCGGTCCGGGGCGTCCAGCAGCAGGCGCAGGCCGACGGCGCCGCCGAGCGAGACACCCGCGTAGGCGAACCGCGCCGCGCCGTCGCCGCGGGCCGTCGTCACCTCCGCCGCGTAGTCGAGAACACCCGTGGCCAGCTCGGCGACCGTGAACGGCCCGCGGACGGGCGTGCCGCCGTGGCCGGGCAGGTCCCAGCCGACCACGTGGAAGCTGTCACCGAGCAGGCCGGCCGCCCGCGACCACAGCGCCGTCGACGAGGTGCCCAGCGACGGGCCCACGACCAGCAACGGCAGGCCGGGGTGACCGGCGAGCTCGACGCCCGTGAGCCGAGGGACGGTCATCGCGTGGCCTCCAGGTAGGCGTGCGCTCGCGCGAGCACGGTGGTGACCACCGCGTCGGCGGCGCCGAGGTACTCGTCGTCGGCCGGGTCGCCCCCGGCGAAGGCGGCGACCGAGCGGCGTTCCGCTGTCAGGTCGGGCCAGGCGGCCGTGGCCGTGACCCGCATCCGGGCGCCCTCGACCCGCAGCCCGCGCAGCAGCTCGCTGGTGTGGCTCGCCGCCACGACGGCGCGGCGCGCGAGGTCGCGCACCGTGGGCCACTCGGCGTGCCAGGCGCCGTCCGGCCGCTCGTCCCCGGCGAGGGCCGCCGCCAGGTGCAGCGTCGAGGCCAGCGCCGGCGCCGTGAGCGCCGCCCGCCGGATGAGCACCGACAGCACCGGGTTGCGCTTCTGCGGCATGGTCGACGAGCCCCCGCGCCCGGCCGGGGCCGGCTCCACCAGCTCACCGATCTCCGAGCGGGACAGCGTGGCCACGTCGGTGGCGAGATGCCCCCAGGCGTCGGTACCGGTGACCAGCGCGTCGCCGATCGCGGTGAACGTCGTGCGGGTCGTGTGCCACGGCGGCACGGGCCGCAGGCCGAGGGCGGCCGCGGCCTGCGCCGCGGCACCGGTCACGGCCCCGACGGGGTCCGCGGCGCCGCGCAGCCTGGCCAGCTCGACGGCGGCCGACAGCGTCCCGGCGGCGCCCCCGAACTGGGCCGGCAAGGGCACCCGCGCGAGGGCGTCGGCCGCGTCGAGCAGCCCCGCCAGCCAGCCGGCGGCCTTCGCCCCGAAGGTCGTCGGGACGGCGTGCTGCGTCAGCGTGCGCCCGGCGATCACGGTGCCGCGGTGGGCGTCGGCCAGGACGGCGAGCGAGCCGACCTGGTCGCGCAGCTCCCGGCGCACCCGTTCCACCACGTCACGCAGCAGCAGGACGAGGCTCGTGTCGAGCACATCCTGGCTCGTCAGGCCACGGTGCACCCAGGCGGCGCCCGGCCCGCTGGCCCGCTCCCGCCACAGCGCCACGAGCGCCGGCACCGGGTTGCCGGCCCACTCGGCCGCGTGGGCGATCTCGACCAGGTCATCGGGCCCGACGAGGCCGGCCAGCTCGGCCGTGCCGGGCGCGATCCCCGCCCGCGCGAGCGCGTCGAGCCACGCCTGCTCGACCCGCGCCATCGCCGCCAGCCACGACAGCTCGCTGCCGAGGTCCCCGGCGCGCTCGTCACCGGGCCAGAACAGATCAGTCATGAACGGTGATCATTGCCCCGGGTAGCGGACGAAGACGGTCTCGGCCGCGCCCTGGAGGTGGATGTCGAAKACGAAGCCCCGTTCGTCCCGTGCGGCGAGCAGGGTTCGCCGGCGCTCGGCGGGCAGCGAGGACAGCAGCGGGTCGGCGGCCAGCGCCACGGTGTCGCCGGGCACATAGGCCCGGGTGAAGAGCCGGTCCAGCAGGCCGCGGGCGAAGACGGTGACGGCGAAGAACGCCGGCCTGCCAGGTCCGGCCGGACCGGGCACGAGGGTGCTGAACGCGTACTGCCCGTCCCCGCCGGTGGCTGCCCGCCCAAAGCCGGTGAACGTCCGACCGTCGCGGCGCAACGAGCCGGGACCGCGCGGAACGGTCCCGTCGGGACAGGTCTGCCAGATCTCGACGAGCGCGTCGGGCACCGCCCCGCCCGCGCCGTCGAGCACGCGTCCCCGCAGGACCACCGCCCCCGGGCTGCCCGGGGGCACGAGGTCACCGTCGCCGTCGTAGGGGAGGCCGAAGTGAAAGAACGGCCCGACGGTCTGGCCCGGGGTCGCCCTCAGCGTCATGCGGCGCCCGCCGGCTCGAGCGGAGTCGACCGGCCGCCGGCCAGCACGATGTCCCAGCGGTAGCCGGTCGCCCACTCCGGGCTGGTCAGATCGTGGTCGTAGGCCGCGACCAGCCGGTCGCGGGCCCGCTGGTCGACGATCGACTGGTGGATCGGGTCGAGCGCGAGCAGCGGATCTCCCGGGAAGTACAGCTGCGTGACGAGGCGCTGGGTGAAGCAGGCGCCGAACACCGAGAAGTGGATGTGCGCCGGGCGCCACGCGTTGAGGTGATTGCGCCACGGGTAGGGACCCGGTTTGATCGTCTGGAACCGGTACCAGCCGTCCTCGTCGGTCAGGCAGCGTCCCGCGCCGGTGAAGTTCGGGTCCAGCGGCGCCGGATGCTGGTCGCACTGGTGGGAGTACCGCCCGGCGGCGTTGGCCTGCCAGATCTCGACGAGCTGCCCACGGACCGGCCGGCCGCCGCCGTCGACCAGCCGACCGGCCACGAGGACGCGCTCGCCGATCGGCTCACCCGGGTGACCGGTCGTCAGGTCGGCCTCCAGCGGGTCGACATCGCGGTCGCCGAAGCAGGGAGCCCAGAGCTCGATCGCCTCGGGGTCGACCTCGAGCGGGTCGCTGGTGGGGTGACGCAGCAGGCTGCTGCGGTATGGCGGGTAGTCCAGCCGCGGCTGGGTCTCCTCGGCGCCGGCCTGCCGGTAGCCAGCCTCGATGGCCGCGATCTCGGAGCTGATCACGGACTGTGGCTCCAGGTCGGGCGCCGGCGCGGCGGTGCTGCTCATGGGGGGCAGCGTAGGAGCGACGGGGGCGAGCGCGAAGGCACACTTTTCCGCTCAGTGGAAGGATGGGCCGTATGGCGGGAAACACCGGCACCCCCGGCTCGACCGTGACGGAACGGATCATGATGATCCTCGGCGCGTTCCAGGAGCAGCACCCGCGGCTGCCGCTGTCGGACATCGCGCGCCGCGCCGGCCTTCCACTGGCCACGACCCATCGCCTGGTCGGCGAGCTCGTGCGGCACGGCGCGCTGGCCCGCGCCGGCGACCACTACGTCATCGGTCGGCGTATCTGGGAGATCGGGCTGCTCGCCCCGATCGAGTCCACCCTGCGCGAGACCGCCGCGCCGTTCCTGCACGACATCTACGCCACCACCCGCGCCACCGTCCACCTGGCGGTCCGCGACGGCCACGAGGTGCTCTACCTCGAGCGGATGGCCGGTCGAGCCTCGGTGCCGGTCGTCAGCTCCGTGGGCAGCACCCTGCCGATGCACGCCACCGGCGTCGGCAAGGTGCTGCTCGCGCACGCGCCCGAGAACGTCCGCCGAGATGTCCTGGCGTCGCTCACCCGGATCACGCCGTACACGATCACGCAACCGGGCCGGCTGAACGAGCAGCTGGAGCAGGTCCGGCGCACCGGCTGTGCCACGACGGTCGAGGAGATGACGCTGGGCGCGTGCTCCGTCGCCGTGCCGGTCCAGTACCGGGAGCAGGTCGTCGCCGCGATCGGCATCGTCGTACCCACGCTCAGGCGCGATCGCGGCCGGCTCACCGCCGCCCTCCAGGTCGCCGCGCAAGGGATCTCCCGCCAGCTCGGCGCGCCMCGTGGCGACACCCGCCTGGAAAGATTGGGCACGTACGCGACCGCGAACCCGGCTCCCGGCCAGACCGGCCGCGCGAACGGGCTACCCCGTTCGGGTGTCGGCTTACCTCAATGAGCCTTTCCCGTGTGCCCAGCAGACTGGAGGTGACGCCGTGTAGGCGGTCGATCTACCTGTCGTAAGCTCGTCGTCGCTTGCCGGTGTGAGTCCGGTACGGATAGCTGCCAGGAGGCCCGGTAGCAGGCTGGCGGCTTCGTCTGGAAACGGGCGGGGTCGAAGCCAGGGCTCCGGCGAGGTAACTCACCGCTTTGATCGGCTACAGGCTGCGACGAGCAGGCCGAGTGCCGCGTTGCGATCGGCGGYGGCCTCCTCCAGGGTTTCCTTGATTTTCCTCCTGCCGTTGAGGCGGAGGATTCCGATGGTCAGGTTCCGGAGGCTCGCGAAGGCGTGGTTGGTGTTCCCGGTATAGGTCGGATCGTCGTCTTCGCGCCAGGCCGTGTCGCGAATGTAGTGGATCTCGTTTTCGATCCCCCATTGGCCGCGGACGTGGGAGTGGAAGTAGGACGCTGTGGCGTGCGTGCCCGTAGCGCTGGTGAGGGCGAGAGCATATTCGCGAGTAAGGCGAACTCCGGCGAGGTCGAACTCGTCTCGCCGGATGATGGCCGCATTGTTGACATGTGGGAACTCGATACCTTCGGCTTCCGTGGCCCACGTCTGCCATTTTTTGATCCGGCCGTGCCCGCGCTCCTCGACCTCGTGGTGGGCTGGTTCCTGGAGAAGTGGAAGGACCCGCTCGAACGTCTGCCTTTTGAGGGTCGGGCGATTCCCCTTCACCGTCATCACGTAGTCCATCCCGTGCTTGACGATGTCCTTTGCGGTGTCGTCCTGCGTATGCGCCGCGTCGAGGGTCACAGTCRGACGGCCTGGCATTTCCGGAAGCTGGTCGAGTAGATTCTCGACCTGGGTGATCTCGTTGGTGTCGTCGGGGACGCGGATCTGTCCGACGACGAGGCCTCTGCCGTGGATCATCGCGGCAAGTAGCTTGACCTGTGTCTTCTCATCTACCCATGCGCCACGCATGACCTTGCCATCGACCGCGATGGCGATCTGCTCCCCGTGCTCCCGGGCGGTCTGCGTGAACAGCCAGCAACCGATGCGGGCGTCCAGAGCCGCTATGTCGATGACCTGGAGAACTGCGCGGATCGCCTTCTCGCTGGGTACTCGGTACCGTCCGAGAAAGTGGTCGTAGGGCGCGCC